>CATNCP010000030.1 GCA_950096615.1 uncultured Kangiella sp.
GCTTTATGATACAAGCCTAAACGCTCAATATTGATTTCAGCTACCGTTAGCGCATCTTCTGATATATCAGACATCACGACTTCTGCATCTTCGATATAAGCTGCCGTAGCAAGACCAATGCAACCACTACCACAGCATAAATCCAACACTTTTGGATTATCGGCTTCGAGCCATGGATAAAAATCATTATGGATAAGTTCAGCTATTGGCGAACGCGGCACCAGAACTCGTTCATCGACAAAGAACTCCAAGCCAGCGAAATAGGCTTTGTTGGTGATGAAAGCTAGTGGTTTGCGCTCTGAGACGCGAGTTTTGATGGCGTGAATCAAGTGCTTCTTTTCTTCTGTAAGCACCTGAGCACCCAGCATGCTTTGAGGATAATCAGCTGGTAAATCAAGCATTTGTAGCACCACGGCGACGGCTTCATCCCACGGATTATCAGTGCCATGACCGAAATAGAGATCCGATTGGTGGAACTGCGTTGCTGCAAAGCGCACAAAGTCAGCGATGCTGCTTAACTCTTGTTCAGCTTGCTGGTAAATGTCTTGTTCACTCATGAGGCCACCTCGCCCTGCTGTTCGCTTAACATGCTGTATAATGAATTATATACTAATTCTGTTAGTTGGTTACGATCTGCCACCTCAAATTCACGACAATCAATGGCTTGACCCACCTTGACACTAACCTTTTGATTTAAACGCATCTGTAGCCACTTTTTATTTGGCAATACTTTATAAATATCTTCGATCGCCACAGGAATGATTAACGCATCAGTATCGATCGCTAGTCGGATGGCTCCTTTTTTCAATGGATAAAGCTTGCCATCACTGGATCGAGTGCCTTCAGGGAACATGCAAATACGAATGCCACTCTCCATTTTTGCCTTTGCCACGCTAAGATCTTTTATCGCCTGCTGTCTATTTTGGCGGTCAATAGAAAGAATTTCTGCCGTTTTCATGGCTCTTGAAAGCAATGGGATTTTGAATAACTCCTTCTTAGAAATCATGCGGATACTGCCTGGGAGCGCAGCAAAGATTAGCGGTATATCGTACGCGCTAGAGTGGTTGGCCACGATAATCACTCGTCGACCAGGCTCGGCTTGAGCCTCTAAATCACCTTCAACCGTCCAGCGCAAACGAACGGCATTAACAAGGCAAGTTCCCCAACGATAAATCACGCGGTCAATTTTAGGCCTTACGGTCTTTTTGGCCGATTCGCTGCGGTTAAATAGAGCTGTTGTAAGGGTCAATAGACTGTATTTGCCTGTTGCGGCAATAGAGACCAGTATTACCCACCAAGCTCTAAGTAGGTTAGCTTTTTTGACTGTTAGTTCGTTCAAAACTGATGTCACACAAATGTCATAGAAACGCAATGCTAGCTATTTTTCTAAAGGACTTCCAGAAGATTCTTCGAATATACTTACTCAGGCGCTTGGAACGCCAATTTTCTCGCGCCATTATTCGAACTATCAAGCACTAGATTTCCAATCGCAGCAGTTGGGAAATATTGGCTCTCACCTTTTATCCAGCCCGCCCATAAATGCGAAACCAGTGGCATATGGCTTATTAGTACAGTATTGCCCTCTGTCGCTTCTTCGACGTAGGGAGTTGTCATGTCAGGATTGGAGTCTGAGCTTAACAAAGATTCTGTTTGGCGCTGCCAACGGTAGTCGACTAAAGAAGATAAAGCTTCTTCAAACGTATCAGCGGTTTGCTGTGCACGTAAAATTGGGCTCACCAATAAGGTATCCAGCCTCAGCTCATGCTTTAACAGGTATTCAGCAAACCAGCGTGTCATCTGCTTGATTTGCTGATGTCCCATGTCAGAAATTTGACGCTCCCCATTTATATAAGGAGCGTCGCCATGCCTCATGATAAAAATATGTCTCATAAAACACTCTCTAACTGTTAATCCTTAACAAGGTTTATGGCTTATTGAGTAGAAAATTCTTTCTCAACAAACTGTTTTAGTTCTGCCACCGCCTCTGGCTTTAAACGCGGTCCGAACTGTGTCACGAGGTGAGCTGATGAAAAGCTTGCTAACTTCCCTGTATCCGCCCAGCTCAAACCGTTAGTTAAGCCGTACATAAATGCTCCTGCGAACATATCGCCAGCACCATTGGTATCAAGTGCTTTTACATTAAATGGCTCAATCGTTTGTACTTTCTCGCCATCGAAGCTTAACGCACCTTCTTTGCCTAGAGTAATCACAACTTGCTTCGCTTGCTGCGACAAAATAGTTAGAGCTTTCTCTACATTTTCGGCGCCTGTGTACTCTAAAGCCTCGTCATCATTACAGAATAATAAATCGACCCCACCATCAAGTATCTGCTCAATCTCTGGCTTAAAAAAGCGGACCATGTTTGGATCCGATAAAGTTGTTGCAACCTTAACACCTTTCTCTCTAGCAAAATCACGCGCTTTAATCGCTGCGAAATGCGCGTCAGGGGAGCTAACCAAGTAACCTTCAATGTATAAATACTGACTGTCGCCAAGCGCTTCATAATTGATATCTTGTTCCTTAAGTTCACTACTAATGCCTAAGAAGGTATTCATGGTGCGGTCGGCGTCAGGGGTAATCATGACCAAACATTTTCCTGTTGTACCTTCGTTACCTTCTAGTTGGCTCAAGGTATTGGTGACACCAGCATCATCAAGATCATCGGAGTAAAAGACTCCTGCTTCATCTTTAGCAACTTTGCATGAATGAAACGCTTTACCACCAAGCTGCGCCAGCGCGATAACGCTGTTGGCTGCTGAACCGCCAGATGCTCTCTGGTGAATATTACCTTTGAGGTGGCCTAATAAGTAATCATGGCGCTCTTCATCAACCAGTGTCATCACACCCTTTTCAACGCCTAAACGCTCTAGCTCAGTTTCATTGACTTCGATTTCAACATCAACCAAAGCATTACCGAGCGCGTACAAGTCATATTTTTTTGTCATCTTTAAAATCTTGATTAGAGTTTGCCCTGATTATGCTATAATTCATCGCAAGATTAAACGTTAACCACTCCTTGGTTTTGGCTATGCCTGCACTCTTTGTTGACCAACTTACTGTAATTGACTTTGCTTTTTTTGATATTCACCGCGGAATCGTTGGCGAAAGCTGGATCGTTGACCTTGTTCTGGAAGGCGAGCTAGATGATCAGGGGATGGTATTCGACTTCGGTGATGTGAAGAAACGCATCAAACAAGCCATCGACGCGACCGTTGATCATAAGTTTGTGGTTCCGGCCAACAGCAAGCACGTGGACACTGAAAAAAACGGGCAAGGATTGAAACTCACCCTATCAGACACGGCTGGGCACCGTTACTACCACCAATCGCCTGATCAAGCTGTTGTGTTACTGGACGCGGAAGAAGTGACCATGGCCGATGTTATCAAAGTATTGAATAAAGCATGTTTAGAAGTGGTTCCAGCTAACGTCGCGAAAATCAGCCTTAAGCTCAGTACCGAAGCTATCACTGGTAACTACTATCACTATGCCCACGGCTTGAAGAAGCATCTCGGTGACTGCCAGCGAATTGCTCATGGCCATCGTTCACGCATTCATATTTTCGATAATGGCCAACGAAGTCAGAAGCTCGAAGCTTTCTGGAGTGAGAAGTGGGAAGATATTTACATTGGTACCGAAGAAGACTTGGTTGACCCAGAAGTCGAAAGTTCAAATGATTATTACCGCTTCGCCTACACCAGCGAACAAGGGTATTTTTCTCTAGAAATCCCTAAAGCTCGATGTCATATCATGAAAAGTGACTCTACCGTAGAGTTGATTGCTCATCATATCCTCAAGCAGCTAAAAGCCTTAGAGCCAGAAGCAAAGCTAGAGGTCAAAGCTTTTGAAGGCGTTAACAAAGGTGCTATCGCCAACGGTTAATTAGAATTAGAGTTATCGGCTTCTTTTAAATCAGCATCGTCCTCTTCTGCACCGTTTTCTGAGTCGCCTTCTGCATTTGGCTCAATCGTTCTTTGTTGGTCTTTCGGTATAATTTCAGCACCATCTTCTGGATGAGGAACCACGCCCTCATAGACAGCCGAACAAGCGCCACCTGTAATCAGGCCAACACCTTGCTTGAACAGCCCCGTAATAGAACCGGTGACAGCATCAAACGCTGCAGTGAAGGTTTCTATTTCAGGGGAAAGCAAGCTACCGTTAAGAGTCTGACCGTACTCACTACAGCCCTTCTCATTGATAATATCAAACTCAAAATCCTTAAATTCCTGCTTGCCTAAGTCAACCTGACCGTTAAATGCAAAGCGATATTTCAGCGTGGCTGCGGCGACATCTTTAGTCGTCAGGACACCATCTTTGATATCCATATCCACATTGAAATGTGAAAAGTGAGTGTCACCTTTATCAGCACCCAGCTGACTCAGTGTGTCTTGGAGGTTAACCCCCTGTGATGCCAAAAGACCAAGCGGGCCTGCTAGCAAAAAGCCTCCAACATCCAGTAAGCCGAACTTCTGAGTGTCCAAAAAGCTTCTCAATACTTTATTCACATTCAAACGGTGTAAGGTCACAGGCGTTTGATTGCTTACTAGAAGCCTACCATTAAGACTGTTCATTATGGACTCTGAATCTAGGCCAGAAAACTCAATATCAATGTCACCTTGCAAGTTCCCTGACATCGCAACGCTACTCTCATCAGCGGGGTCAACCAGCTTATCTAGTGACAAATTATTAAAGTCAGAAATATAATTTGACCTATAGGGCTGCTGACTCAAGTCAATCACCCATTTCGCGCTAATCGGCGCTTCATTGACCGTCATTCGCAGTGGCTCGACGGTGATTTTTTGACCACTTTGTACCGCTGTCACAGTGAGGTTATTAACATCGTTTTGCTCTTGAGCAATTTTCTCAACCTTTAAGGCCACTAAAGTAAACGCATTCTCAAGTTGTGAACCATACCATTGGTCAATCGTTTGATGATTTTTAGCAAGCAACAATTCTGTTGCCCCTAAATATAAATTCTTCACTAAGTAGGTTTTAGAGTCTTCGCCAGCTTCTTGAGTAAACTCAGCATTAATATTACGTAACTTCAAATCGCCAATTTTCACTGTACGCAAAGCAAACTTTTGTGGCTTTTCTTGCTTTTCCAAGGTTTCCTGTTGGTCACTCTCGGGGGACTCAGTATCTACTTGCTTCAAGGTTAAATCCGCTGAGTTTGTCCGCAAGTAATCCAGCATCAAGTCTTTGTTACGCAATGTACCTTGCGACTCTAAACCAGTTACCTTTCCTTCCGGCGTAATCAGTTCTGCAACATTCAGGCTCATACGGTTAGCCGTTCCATCGAAATGCCGCATTGGCTCACTCACCAGCTGACCTTGTCTTACTAGCGGAAAGGCTCCTAGTGCTAAATGACCATCTACTATTTGATAGCGAACATCATCATTCTGATACTTTAAGTTCACTTGTTGCAGATCAATATTGTTAAGCTGTACGTAATCAATCGGCAAGTTATCGCTGGATGGCGACGACTGGTCAGCATCATCGGCTGCGGCATTAATCGTTAAGTCAGCGCCAGCTAGATCGACTTGCGTCAGCGTTAACTGATTATTTACATACTCAGAGCTGAGCGACAAACCTGACAAACGTCCTTGCGGTACCTCAACAGACTGAGCGCTGACTACTAGGTTGATTTGCTCTTGCCACCTATCAGGACTGGCTACCCTCCACTCGCCTTGCTCATAAAGCGGCACTCCAGACAATTCTACGTTCACCCCTTCGCCCACATAGGAGTCGTCATTAACCGCCAAATCAACAGAAGCATTATCCACTTTTAGGTTACTCAAACTGATAGTGGAAACGGGTAATTGCCCTTTATTTTCTGATCCGGCTTCTGAAGCGGTTTCTGAGGCTGGGCCTGACTGACTATTCGCCTCACTAGACACTTGATATTGAATATCGGGATTAGTTATCGCTAAACCTCTAATCTCTGCAACTGAGTTTGTTAGCACCAGCGTCGAGGTCAATTTATCAATGGTGCCGTAAGCTCCAGAATAAGCTGCATTATTCAGTGCGACAGATGCTTCTTCGCCTCCGACATCAAGCGACTCAATAGCAAAAAGCGGTCGATGATTCATAATTAGAGGAATATTTGCTAATTCAACCTCGATATCAGACACAGAGTGCTCTTCGTCATCAGTGGTAAGCTGTAGCTCGCCTTGCTCTATTGTTGCATTCGCTAAACTCGCTGCTTTAAACGGCAAATGCCAGGCGTTGCTCCCGCTAGTTTCTAGTTCACCAGTCGAAGTCGCTTCGTCTGTATTGTCGTCTGTATTAATTCTGACTAACGGCTTTATTAAGTTTAGTTTGGGTATAACAAACTGCCCTTGCTTCAACTCTCCTTCTAAGCTTAAGGATTCAAAGCCCAAAATATCAGACTGCATCGATTGTGAGCTTAAAGTGAAGTTACTGTCTTGCGCTTTGTAGAAAGCAGGCCAGTCTAACCATAAGGCTTTTTTATCTTTTACTAGTAACAACTCAGAAAACTCTGCTTCAATCGCCTTTATCGACAACTCTTGCTTATCTTGAATGGCTAGATCGGTTTTGCCTAAGTCGATAGTTTTAATGACGACATCACTAAAAGGCAGGTCCAGCTCGTCTTTTTCAGGCGTTACCGCTGCAGTTACCTTTTCATCTTCAGCCGCGGCAGC
This sequence comes from uncultured Kangiella sp., assembly GCA_950096615.1. Taxonomy (GTDB): domain Bacteria; phylum Pseudomonadota; class Gammaproteobacteria; order Enterobacterales; family Kangiellaceae; genus Kangiella. The sequence continues at coordinate 6,661 of CATNCP010000030.1, forward strand.
AATCCCTTGAGAGTGGTCTAAAAGATTAATGTTGATAGACGACTGTCCCGAATTGATTTCATCGATGATCAGTCTTTGCTCTTCGATATGAGCATTTAAACTCAGTTGATTAAGCTCTGTTTTATCTGAACTCAATGTTTTTAGTTCAGCTTGGAGGGTGGTTTTACTGGCTTTAACGAGTCGTTGTAAATCTTCAAACAGTAAAAAACCATCTTCAGCCACAGGTAAATTTCTGACTTTAACATTCGCGCCTTCGGCAAAAAGCGACACTTCGCCTCGATACTCAAAGTCGAGATTATTAACATCAATAGCTGCGACATCGATAAAGTCAAACGGTAGTGAGGTTGCCTCAGCCCTTTCTTCACTCTCTTTAAGCTTAAACTCGAACGGGTAGCGTACCTTTGCATTAGTTAGCTGGAGCAACTCAACCGTCAGTTGGCTTGACCATAAGTGGCTATAGTCGAGCTCTCCTTCTAATTGCTCAAACTGGATGAAGGGGTCATCCTTGGGACCTATAACGCTGGAACTCACCTTTACAGTTCCGCTAAGTAATGACACGTCCAGCTCACCGACTTGAACCTCGACGCCTAGGTTTTCCTTTAAATAATCCTCAAGGTAGGATTCGGAATTTATGATATAGACGAAAACGGAAACAGCCAAAAACAGCAATACAAAGAGCCCTAACAGAACCCACAATATCCTTTTTAACCATTTCCAACTTTTCGTCATAAATTATTACTACTTCTTTAAATTGAACTCCGTCCAAACTGGCGCATGGTCCGATGGACGCTCCATACTGCGAATTTCGTAATCGATATCTGACGCAACCGCACGTTGATTAAGCCAGTCACAGGCAAACACTGAGTCAATACGCAATCCACGCTTAGGATCACGCTCAAAACCGCGGCTACGGTAATCAAACCAGCTGAACTTATCATCTTTATCAGGATTGATCGTACGATAGGTATCATACAGCCCAGCACTTAACATGCGCTGAACCCATTCACGCTCTTCAGGTAAAAAGCTGCACTTCCCTTCTCTTAGCCAACGTTTACGGTTTGGCTCACCAATACCGATATCAATATCAAGCTGCGAAATATTAATGTCACCCAGAACAATGGTTCTGATATTTTCAATGTCATGACTTTCTAAGTAGTCTTGCAAGTCTTGGTAGAACTTTTGTTTGTATGGAAACTTGGTTGGGTGCTCACGGTTTTCACCCTGTGGGAAGTAACCATTCAATACTTTAATCGTTTCATCACCATACTGGAATGTGGTAATAATCATTCGACGCTGGGCGTCTTCAGCATCATTAGGAAAGCCTTTTTCTACAGCAATAGGCTTCTGTTTACTGAATGTCGCCACACCATAGTGAGCTTTGCCACCATGAATTTCTATGTGGTAACCCAAGTCTTTGTACAAATCAAAGGGAAACATATCGTCATGGACTTTGGTTTCCTGAATACAAATAATGTCAGGATCATGCTTCTCAACCAACGCTTCCATTTGATGAGCACGAGTACGAATACTATTAATATTAAAAGTCACAATTTTCATAGTGTTTATTGTCCAGAATTTTTCATGTTTAACCAGTGTTCAAAGTTACTCTGATGTTTATCGAAGTCATCAGCATAAGTGATATAGGCAGTATCACATTCTGCTGCTTCCAGTGCCACCTTAAACGTCATCAGTTCATCACGTCGGAAACCAACAATATCGATACTTTCGCCAACTGGCACCTGTTTAACCTCACGATCAAACGTTGACGCATTAATGCGCAGTCCGTCCATTGCGACTAAGTGATCACCTGCTGAGATGCCCGCCTTTCCGGCTGGGGAGTCAGCGTAGACATTCTTAATCACAACGCCCGTAGCTTTTGATTTATACTCCAGCCCTAAGTCAGCCAAATGTTCATCCTGTGGCAAGGTAGCTTTAAAACCACCGCGATCACTTCTATCCGTACGCGGCAGGTACGCTAAGCGTAACCCCAACCGAGACAATAGAGCTTCTGTAGGCAATGGATTGGTACTGTATAACGCAACCTCAAAAAACTGCTTGATATCATCGTGAGACGTTTCAGGTGTTTCTTCTAAAACAAGTGCTTGAATGGTGTCGTTTTCAACACCCTTTTGGACTTTGCCATACTCTGCCCATAAACGGCGCATGATATCTTTTAACGACTTTTTCCAGTCAGTTTTTTCTCGTATCAGCAAGTCTAAGCAGAAAGCAATTTCGGCACCTTTCGTGTAATAACTCACGACAGCATTGGGTGCATTTTCATCTTGCTTATAGAATTTAGTCCAAGCATCAAAACTCGAATCCGTTACCGTTTGAATCAAACGACCCTTAGAGCGCCTAACGGAAGTTAAGGTTTTTGCTAAACGGGTTAAGTACTCTTCCTTATCAATGCACTGTGTTTGAGCTAAAGCCAAATTATCGTAATAAGACGTAATACCTTCGAAAGCCCACAATAACTCCGTATAGCTTTCGTTTTGAGTGTCGTACGGCAAAAACTCCGCTGGCTTGATTCGCTTAACGTTCCAAGTATGGAAGTATTCATGAGAACATAAATCTAGGAAAGTTTGATAGGTATCTTTAACCTTGTCTTGGTCATCCGTTTCTAAAGGCAGATCTTCGCGACTACAGTGCAAAGCAGTCGAATTTCGGTGCTCTAAGCCGCCAAAACCACTACCCAAAACATAGGTCATAAAAATATAGCGCTCCATTGGAGCTGCTTCACCAAAGAAGCGAATGTGGTGCTCACAAATCTTAGTAAGGTCATCCGCTAAACGCTTTTCATCAACCTTATGGCGACCTGTTAATGCCATATGATGCGGCACGCCACCAGCTTCGAAACTGATAAGGTGGAAGTCAGACATTTCCACGGGGCAGTCAATCAGCTCGGCGTAATCCAATGCTTGATAGCGACCGAATGCAAACTCACTAGTGCCTTCGATAGGTTTTAGCCCTGTCGCCACACGCCAGTGGACGTAATCTTCGCCGTCAGGACGGCTGATATCTAAGGTACAGGTTTCATCCTCGCGCCCGGAGACGGCAAAAAAGACACAGGTGCCATTAAAGAAACCATGGGTTTGATCAAGGTGCGCCCCTCTCACCGATAGATCCCAGGCATACACTTGATAAGTCACCGTCACAGGACTGTCAGAAGTTGGCAATTTCCATGTCGACTTGTCGACTCGACCTAATTCTAGTTGGCCTTTAGCATTCTCTGCCTTGATCCACTGAATATGCTTTGAAAAGTCCCTTACCATATAACTTCCAGGGATCCAGTTCGGCATGTAAAGCAATTGCCCGTCGGCTCCGACCGCTTCTAAAAAGAGCTTAACTTCAAATAAATGTGCTTCAGGATTTACAGGATGGATCTGATAATGAATCATAAACTAGACTTTTGCCCAATCACATTGTAGATTTCGTTGATTCAATTATAGAGATTTAAACCCTGAATTACAGGGGTAAGTGCAAAAGACTGTGAAGCCATGTCCAAAACCGAACTTTCAGAGCTAAAACTTAAACAATTAACACCAGAACAACGGTTGAAAATCACCCAAGGCATCGTTGACGATCTCGTTCGCGCGTTGAATGTAGGGAACTATTCGCTGGTTTGGCGTTATTTTAGCGACCAATTTAGCCAAGAAATGGGGGCGGCTGAATTTACCTCATTACACGAGAAGCTCATCAATCAGTACCAAAAGCTGAGCGTACTAGAGCAAATAAACTCGCGTCTTGATGATGGCCAAATATTTGAACATTGGCATATTTCCACTGACAGCTCCCAGACTCTATCAATGAAACTAGAGCTAACCTCGGTTAAAGAGTTTCTGGTTATTGAGCGTCTTTCAATCGAAAAAGCATCCGGTGACACCAGTAAAATCTAATTTACACTGCAAATATCAGCATTTACTTTTTAACTCAATTGCTTGTCCGGCTAATATCTAAGGTGTAGCGTCCTAGCGATTTGGCGAAATACCAATAACTGATAAACAAAACACCATTGAAGAAGAGGTCACCAAAAAGAGTGCGTTGGAAGAATGGGATTGCCATGGTGAAGCAGGTTGCTAACCCCTGCCATGTGTTTGGATAATAATCGCTAACCGCCCACACACCAAAGTTTGTAATCACAAAAAAGAGTATAGAGCCAGCCACGGAAGCGCCGATCACCTTCAACGGACTGACAGAGTCTCTGAGTAAAAAGCCAATCGATACCGCAACCAAAATCGCGCCATAAACGAACAACATGGTGTTATGAAAGCCCAAGAAGATATCCGCTAAAAACATCGACAACATAGGTATTACAAAGGCCATCCATTTTTTATCAAAATAAGTCCCGGCAAAAAGCCCCATTGCCATCACAGGGGTTACGTTGAACGGATGTGGAAACAACCGGTAAGCGCCAAGCGCTAAAATGATAGTCACTAATGTAATCGTTTTAATCGATATTTTACTCATAACTCACTCTCTAAAACTTTGTAATTGCCTTTTAGACTGGCTTTCATTTTTGCCACTGGGGCTCTTGTGTCGAAGCAGCTCTACCGGTTAAACGTGCGATAATAAAGAAAGCGTCCGATAGACGATTTAAATACACCAAGAGTTCTGTTGATACAGTTTCTTCTATACTTAACCGCACCACATCTCGCTCAGCTCGCCTTGCCACACAACGCGCAAAGTGAGCGTTAGCAGAAGGCAAGTTTTGCCCAGGGATGACAAACTCCTTAAGCGCTGGTAGCGTTGCATTCCATTGCTCAATAAAGTGCTCAATATTGTCAGTAGCGGAACCGGATAGGAAGTGATTGCTAGGCGATGCTAACTCCCCTCCTACGTTAAATAACTCGTTTTGAATCTGCTGACAAAACATCTGGATATCGTCAAACTCGGAAAAGCTTGCCTTATCAAGATGTGGTAAAGCAGCCAAAAACATCCCAATAGCCGCATTCAGTTCATCCACCGAGCCTATAGCATCGATACGTAACGATGACTTGCTGACACGTTTACCATCAGCCAAACGTGTCGTGCCTCCGTCACCAGCGCCAGTTGTTATCTGTGTTAAGCGATTAGCCATAGAGTTCCACGCTGTCTTTAAAAACGATAACTCAGTTTAGCATAACCATTTCGCCCATTCGCAGGGTAATAGCCGCCAAATTGCGCATAATCGATATATTCTTTATCCAACAAATTATCAACACGAATCCCCAGTGTTAACTCCTCCCAGCGCCAGTTTATCGCTGAATTCAGGACAACATGACTCTCAATTTTGGGTAGAGCATTCGCCACATCACCTTCTTGGTAACGGTTTCCGCGATAATTAACTTCAACATACCAATTAGCGACTGTATCAATCTGCCAGTCAAACCAGCCGTTAACCGTATGCTTAGAAACGCCTGGAATATTGTTGCCCTGACTACTTGGTTCGCCCCGCTTTATTTCAGCGTCGACATAATGATAGTTGATGCCAGATGTTAGTTTAGAAGTAATATCCGTCTGATAATCAACAATAAAGCCTATTCGCTCAGACTCACCACCATTCACATTAGCGCCTGGAAAGAAAGCTCCTGGTGGCGGCGTTGCCGATGGGTCAAAGAAAATTTCATCATCCAGCTCTAACTGGTAAGCCGATAGCTTTAAAAAACCATGGCTCAGCGTTTTCTCATAACCCACTTCCAATGAATCACCAGTTTGTGGCTCTAGGCCAATCACACCATCTGCTGTGTAAGATTGCTCATCGACCTTGGCGAAACGGTAATTCTTACTAAATCGTGCATAGCCTTTGCTGTGTTTATCTAACTGATGACTCAACCCTAAATCGTAAGCCGTAGCAGAATTTTTTAACTTTATGCCTGCTGGATAAGCAGTAAAGTCCACTAAATCGTCCTCAACTCGTGCGTATCGCGCTGCGAGTTCAATGTCTGTGTTTTTAGATAACGGTAAAAACAACTGCGAGTAAAAGCTTTCGACTTCCTGCTCATTGCTACGCCCCAGCAACGAAAAATCATATTCCGCATGGTCATAATCAATACCGTTAATCCAGTCAATCGAACCACTGTCAGTCTGCCACTCGCCTTTAATTCGTGGATAGATACTCCACTGAGTTCTATTGGTGGTATTCACTGTGGTGGTTGGAAATCCAACAAAGCTATTGATACTGTCGATGTCAGAGTCTAAATAATTGACATCAATCGCATATTTCCAGTTATTATCGATTGTTTCTTGACCAAAAATACGCAGCACATCTTGCTGAGTATCCACATAATCATTGGCAAACTCTGGGCGTGACTGCGTTGGTTCACCCAAGTCTGATTCTAAAAGCGCACCGGGGATGTTTAAGTCTTCTCGATTTGTATTAACCTCGAACAGCCAGTCCGATGTCTCAGTTAAATAGTTAAACTTAACGGCTAACTGATGTTGCTCACGCTCGTTATGATCACGGTAATTATCAGTCTCTAAATAGTTCGCGCTCAACAAAAATGACCAATCCTGATTCAGCGCATGATGTAGGTTCACATTGCCTTGCACAGTACCGTAATTACCCGCAATGAGACTGGCATTCGATTCTTTACTCTTGCCAGAACGTGTCACGATATTGATCACACCAGCGACCGCTTGATCACCATATAAAGTGCTAGCCGCACCCTGAATAATTTCAATGCGCTCAATGTCCGAGACTGATACAGACTCCAGATCGGGCGCGGCAATATCCGTGTAATTCAAACGACGACCATCGACTTGAATCAATACATTATTACTCGCCTGTTCAGCTGAAATACCACGCATACTGATCGTCGTTTTGCCGCTGACAGACGATACTTGGACGCCAGCGACACGCTTTAATAACTGGACGAGTTGTGTCGCGTTGCTGCGCTCGATATCGTCTTGGGAGATGATGGTGATGTTGGTTGGCAGTCGAACATTGCGTTCTTTAAAACGCGACGCTGTAATAACGACTGTATTATCTTCCCTAACGTCCCCTTCTGTCCCAGGTTGCTCTGCTGCTTTAACCGTTGCGCTTAAGCCTAAAGTCGCCGTGACGGCGATAGCGACTAACGTTTGAGTCGCTAATGTTGTTTCTGTCATTGCTAGATCTCTTCACTTCTAGCGGGCATGAGTATTATTTCATTACTGTCTACCGAGCAAGAGCCCACCGATCTGCTCAGCACCTAACAAGGCCGGTCTCCGGACTTAAAAGCATCTCACTCCTTCACCTTCCCAAGCATACGTTCAGTTGTATAACTCAGTGGTTTATTAATAACTCACTCGTCTATTAATAAGAAAGAAGCGCTCTTTATTACCGTTGCGGGGGCAGTACCAGAACCACACTGGTTTCCCGATTAATCCCATGGAACCTTGTTAGCCAATAATGACGTCGAATGTTGTTTTGAGGGAGCTTTATCTTTTCTAGGGGATAAATAACCATAAATAGGTTCACCCTTCTCCAACTCGGTGGTATTATAGCCACAAGCTATTTAGACGTCTATACATCTTTTAGTTTATTGCATATTTCCGATAATTCAGTGACTCGTTATAACAACGGGTTCTAAAAACAGCTTTTAGGTTTCGCATAAGCAATGACAATACCAAACGAAAACAACTTAAATATTAGAGAGTTACTAAAGCAGCGCATTCTCGTTCTGGATGGTGCGATGGGCACCATGATCCAGCAATATACCCTAGAGGAAGAGGATTACCGCAGCGAGCGATTCAAAGATTGGCATTGCGACGTCAAGGGTAACAACGACCTTCTGAGTCTATCTCAGCCGCAGATCATCAAGGATATTCACGAAGAATACCTTAAAGCTGGCTCGGACATTATCGAAACCAATACTTTTAACGCCACTCGTATTGCCATGGCCGATTACGACATGGAAGACTTGTCGGCGGAGATAAATTTTGAATCCGCACGCCTAGCCAAAGAAATCGCAGACGAATACTCGACGCCTGATAAACCCCGCTTTGTGGCTGGCGTGCTTGGCCCGACAAACAGAACCTGTAGTATTTCACCTGACGTTAACGATCCCGGCTTTCGAAACGTCAGCTTTGATCAATTAGCCGATGCCTATTACGAGTCAACCGATGCTCTAGTTAGAGGTGGCGCGGACTTACTGTTGATCGAAACCATTTTCGACACGCTTAACGCCAAAGCAGCTATTTATGGTGTGAAAAAATACTTTGATGATCACAAGCTAGAATTGCCGATCATGATCTCAGGTACTATTACTGACGCCTCTGGCCGAACCTTAACCGGACAAACGACCGAAGCTTTTTACAACTCAGTGCGCCATGCCAACCCTATTTCGATAGGTTTAAACTGTGCGCTCGGCCCGAAAGACTTGCGCACCTATGTCACCGAGCTCAACCGCATTAGTGAGTTTAATATTTCAGTTCACCCTAACGCAGGCTTGCCCAATGAGTTCGGAGGTTACGACGAAACGCCACAAGACATGGCACACGAAATGATGCAGTGGGTCGATGATGGCATGATTAACATTATCGGTGGTTGCTGCGGAACCACACCTGAGCATATTGCCCACTTCGCAGAATTAGTGCAGCACAAACAACCTCGCACGCAAGCCAATCAAGATAAAAAGTGTCGCCTGTCGGGGTTAGAGCCTTTACTGATAGATGAAGACAGTCTATTTATTAATGTCGGCGAGCGAACCAACGTCACCGGGTCTAAACGTTTTTTGCGACTTATCAAAGAAGACGATTACGAAACCGCGATTGAAGTTGCGTTGCAGCAAGTAGAAAACGGCGCGCAAATTATTGACATCAACATGGATGAAGCCATGTTGGACTCTACCGCCGCCATGCAGCGTTTTTTGAACTTGATTGCGTCGGAGCCAGATATCAGCCGCGTGCCGGTCATGTTGGATTCGTCAAAGTGGGAAGTGATTGAAGCAGGCTTGAAATGTATTCAAGGCAAAGGTGTGGTCAATTCTATATCACTGAAAGAAGGCGAAGAGATTTTCCTTGAACAAGCCAAACTCGTCCAACGCTACGGCGCCGCCGTGATTGTGATGGCTTTCGATGAACAAGGTCAGGCTGATACCTTTAAACGCAAAACTGAAATCTGTGCGCGGGCTTATAAGATCTTAACCGAGCAAGTGGGCTTCGATCCTTGTGACATTATTTTCGATCCCAATATTTTCGCTATCGCGACCGGTATTGAAGAGCACAATAATTATGCGGTCGATTTTATTGAAGCGACCGAATGGATCAAAAAGAATTTACCACATGCCATGATTTCCGGTGGCGTATCCAATGTATCGTTTTCCTTCCGTGGAAACGACAAGGTGCGAGAAGCGATCCATGCTGTATTTTTATACCACGCCATTAACGTTGGTATGGACATGGGGATCGTTAATGCAGGACAACTGGAAGTTTATAGCGAAGTGCCTCTCGAGCTGCGAGAGGCGGTTGAAGACGTGGTGCTTAATCGTAAAGACGATGCAACGGATACTCTGTTGGAGCTGGCAGAGCAGTATCGAGGCGATGGTACGGGTGAGAAAAGTAAACAAGATTTAGAGTGGCGAAGCTGGGAAGTTAACAAACGTCTACAGCATTCATTGGTTAAAGGTATCACTGAATTTATTGATGAAGATGTCGAAGAATCTCGCCAAGGGTTTGAGCGGCCACTGCATGTAATTGAAGGGCCCTTGATGGATGGTATGAATGTGGTCGGCGATCTGTTTGGCTCGGGACAAATGTTCTTACCCCAAGTGGTTAAGTCTGCTCGTGTAATGAAAAAAGCAGTGGCTTACCTCTTCCCCTTCATGGAGGAAGAGAAAAAACGTTTGAATCTTGCTGACAAGCCTAAAGGCAAAATTCTCATGGCTACAGTAAAAGGCGACGTCCATGATATTGGTAAGAACATTGTAGGCGTCGTGTTGCAATGTAATGGTTATGAGGTCATCGATCTAGGCGTCATGGTACCGACCGATAAAATTCTTGAAACCGCCATTAGCGAAAACTGCCACATCATTGGATTGTCAGGCTTAATCACGCCGTCACTAGAAGAAATGGTCAATGTGGCGAAAGAAATGCAACGCCGAGGCATGGACTTGCCACTACTGATTGGCGGCGCGACCACATCAAAAATTCACACTGCGGTTAAAATTGAACCCCAATATGAGCATGCAACCCTGTATGTCGCTGATGCCTCGCGAGTAGTTGGCGTTGCCAGCAAACTATTAGGCGATGACAAAAACGCTTTTGTTCAAGAAAACAAAGACGAGTACGAAAAGCTTCGAGTGCAACGCGAACAGCGTATGAAAAAGAAGACATTGACTTCGCTACATGAAGCCAGAGAATTCGCGCCCGATATCGACTGGAATGCAGAAGACATCGTTAAGCCGTCTTTTCTAGGTACAAAAGTATTCTATGACTACCCTCTTGAGAACTTACTTGAACGAATCGACTGGACACCTTTTTTCCGCTCATGGCAGCTTGCAGGCAAGTTTCCGAAAATTCTAAAGGATGAAGTTGTCGGTGAAACCGCCACTAAACTGTATCAAGATGCGCAGGCCATGCTGAAAACCATCATCGACGAAAAGTGGTTAACTGCTCGTGCCGTTATTGGTTTTTATCCAGCGAACTCTGTTAGTGATGACATCGAAGTTTATCGCGATGAACAGCGCGATAATACAGCTTATAAATTGCACCACCTGCGCCAACAAAAGCAAACTCGTAATGGCAAGTTTAACCATTGTCTTTCAGACTTTATTGCGCCTAAAGAAACCCAACTGAACGATTATATTGGTGGATTCGCTGTCACCGCAGGGGTTGGCATTGATGAGCATGTTGAGCGATTTGAAAAGAACCATGACGACTACAATTCGATTCTTCTAAAATCGCTAGCGGATCGTTTGGCAGAAGCATTTGCTGAGAAAATGCATGAGCTGGTCAGAAAGAAGTACTGGGGCTATGCCAAAGATGAAAAACTGGGTAACGAACAATTAATTTCAGAAGAATATCAAGGTATTCGTCCTGCTCCAGGCTACCCTGCATGCCCTGATCACACTGAAAAAGGAACCCTGTGGGAGATGCTAAAGCCAGATGAAACTATCGGGCTTAATATCACCGAACACTTTGCCATGTACCCTACTGCTGCAGTATCCGGCTGGTACTTCGCGCACCCGCAGTCCAAATATTTCGGTACAGGAAAAATTGAAAAAGACCAAGTCGAGGATTATGCCAATCGAAAAGGTTGGTCGTTAGAGAAAGCAGAACAATGGCTTGCTCCGTCCCTCAACTACGATCCATAACTAAACCAATAAATATTCTCCACGTTAAGAAGTATGGCTCACTCAACCTACTCCACAGTTATCTTCATAGAGTTACTAGAGCCATATATATCGTCATCATACATTTCCTCAATAGAAGTTGGTAACGCTGAAAACTTCCCTCGATGTGTCGCCTGAGAAATATACTCTATCTGATGTTGACCTGATGGTAATATATCGGCATAAAACTTTGCTGTCCTAACTCCAACTTGCTTCTCATTGAAATACCAACTTGACTCTAGCTTATCAAAAATAGCTTCTGGAGCTGATGTTGCCAGCGATTTGTCCTTTGGAAAAAAACCGCCCGGAACATAATCAGTTACAGCGACAAACCTTCTTTGGATAGGGTTGGTTATTTTAAGTTGAACCTTGACCCAGTCTCCTCGCTTGAAGGAGCCATCAGTTACTTTCACCCATTTCCCCTGCTTAAAAACGGAATAGACTCTTTCAATAGAAAAGCCTTTTGATTCAGACTTAGAGCTTAGACCGTCTACTTCATATTCAACAGTCGCTTCAAGGTAGCCGCTCTCTCCGCTCGGCCTATCCAGCTCAAGCTGACTGTTGCCCCGAGTATCTATCATAAGGGGCTTAGAGGTATTGTCTGTACCAACAGCCAGAGCCTGTTTTTGAATTTTAAATTGAAATTCAGAGGACTCGGACGGACTCTCATATTTATTGATATAGTCCGCAATGGCGATAGTACAGATGGCATTGCTAATCGTATTTCCAAAGTCACCTTTCTTATCACGGCGATACTCTAATGCAGTGCGCACAAATTTATGAGTGATGTTTCGCGATATATTCGAAGCTGTCATCCCCGATATAATATTGCAGTAAGTTTTTGCATTAAAATTAAAGTAGCTCCAATCTAGTGATTTATCATCCTCTAAAACTAGCTTTTTATTCGTCTCTATCGTATCTGCTAATATTTCTTCACTTAGCGTTTTGCTTTCATCAGCAAGTTCTTCATACTGTGCTAAAGACTCTAGCAAAATGCCTTTAGTAGCATGGCTAAGCTCTTCTCTTGAATTATAGGCTAGCTCAACGTGATGTTTTGCTACCTTCTTTGATTCACTGTAGAAACTCAAAGAGATGGCAAGAAGCGCTCTCATCTCCTCTTCTATATCTCCCCTTTTTAATTCATCATAAATAAACTTCTGCAGCTTTTCTAGAGCAATTGGGGTAAGTTCATAACCCTGTAAACGAAGTTTCTTTGCCGCATATAATGTATAAATACTTAAGAACTGACTAACGTTATAATCATCTGGTTTAAAAAAGGCCATACCGCCGTTTGGCGCTTGAAAGTGAAGCATGGTATTAAGCGCCATATTGATGTTCATCCTTAGCCTAGACTCATCCTTCTCCGCATAATGACTAGAATTTAACTGATAAGCCGCTACTAAAGCTCTGCTTAACGTCTGTTCCCAGCAGTTATGGGGATAGTGTTGCATATATTCATAGGCACCCGACAATTGCGAACTCATGCTGGATGACAAAGAAAGAGTTAACTCAGCATGATTATGAGCATTTTCTGGTATAGCCTCCAATAGCAGTGACTTTTGTTCTGGAAGTACGCTGTAATAAGTTTGGCTTCTCTCAATAGCAGTACCATACACAGGAATTTTGCTTAACACCCCGTCCTCTGCCCCCTCTGCAGATGACAACAGCGTTACAGTAAGGCTCTTTGTTTCAGGCACAGAAGCTCTAAACTTTACCTGTTTTTCATCAAATGGCGATACAAAATTGAAAGTCCCGATCGCTACACTCAGAACTGATTTATCTTCAGCTTTAACCTCAGCTGCAACCTCAATTTTGGGCAAAGTTTCTTCAGAGCGTGAATTTACCGTAGCATTACCCTCAAACTGGTCGCCAACAGAAACCTGCCTAGGCATACTCAGTCTTGACTCTAAGCTTTTTTGTGTTTTTACAGTGGAAGTTTCCGTCCAGATATCTCCACTCAAATCAGTTCCAAGGACTATGACTTTCCAGCTGGCTAAATTATCAGGAAGCTCAGCCTTTATCGTTTTCTCTTCGCCAGCCCTCACAATGACGTTTGGGTTCCAATAAGCAGATTCTTTAAATAGTGTTCTCAACTGGGCCATGCTTATAGTTAAGTCACCCACTTTAACTCGCATACTGTTAGGACGATGCAAACTTAGCAGGTTTGCATTAGGTGTATTCTCTTTTGGAAACAATGAAAAAGGTCTGCTCTCGGAAAAGCCTATATCTGAGCGTTTCAAACGAGATCCAGTGACCACAATTTTTTCTGCTTCGACTCCGTAGTCTGCCTCTCTATTTAATCTATCTCTTTCCATACTTCGCATAACGTTACTTGAGTATAGCTTTTCAGATAATGTGTACCTTGCAGGGTTTTCCCAAGATATTTTGTTTGGCGACAACTCTGACGAGTAGATGTCGAAGAAATCCCTGTTTTCCACTTGGTTGATAATACTTTCATCAATAATGGCAATGGTATATTTCATCGAGTCACTATGATTATCAATAGTAATGTTGACTGACTCTCCAGGCTTTTTTTTGTCACTATCAACAGCTAGATCAAATTTCTTAGGCTTCTTTGGAGGTGTCACCGTAATTCGCTGGGTGATGCTTGGGGAAAAATCTACCTGCACGGGATCTTTTGGGAGTACTTCTAAATCCCTAGGGAAAAGATTAACGCTAATATCAACGCCAGGAGCCATATCCTCACTAATTGCTAGTTTATAGCTTCCAAGGCTCTTGGTTACGTTTAAGACTTCATGCTTAATCTTTTTATTACGATGAACGACAATTAAAGCTGTAGCGTTTTTAAAAGGGTTACTGAATGATATATCGGCGATATCACCTACCTCATAAACCCTTTTGTCAGCGTGGATTGTCATCTCAGCCGTATCGGATTTATCGGCACTATCGTCATAAAAGTATTGTTTCAGGCGAGAAGTTTGTTTTTCACCATCAGGATAGACAATAGTAGCCAAGATATCATAATAGCCATTGACCTCAGGCATAAATGTACAGGTTTGATTAGTTCTTTGAATACATCTGATGCTTTCTATTGGATCTTCATTCTCGTCTTCCCATCGCCACGGAGAGGTAGACTTCTGTAGAGAAAAATCAACGTCTATATTATTTCGCTTTTTCCCATCTGGAGTGACAACAATAGTCTCAATATTAAATGGCTCGTTTGAAGAGCTAGACCAGCTGGAGTCTTTCACTCCTACAAAGTATGGCCTACTGGCGTAAGGTATTTTAACCTCTCGGCTTACAACTCCTTCTTCACTAGCCCCGATAAGGGATGACTGGACAGTTACTGTTCCATATCTCACATTAGAATCAAGGATAGGTAATGCTTTGAGCGCAACTCCATTTTCATCTAACTTGCCACTTGAAAAAAATCTTGCTTCGCCACAGTCAATGCAATCATTAGCATCGAAGCGGTACTCATTAAAGTCTGACAGTTCATTTTCTATGCCAGCCTCTTCCACTCGCATCATAACTTCGACTTGGCCTTTTGAATAAGGGCCGCCAGAAAAGTACTCGGCCATAGTTTTGATATCGACCCTATCGCTGTCAAATAACGACTCTTGCTTAATTTCAGTGCTTAATTTGACCGTGTTAGGTTTATAGTTAGCTACTGTGAAATAAGCTAAGCTATCAAAGTCGTCTGGCCCAGTAATACTTAAGTAATACTCTCCATCATCAATAGTATCAGGCAGTGTTACCTGCCCTGAATAGGTACCATACTCATCGATCTTCGGATCGTTGACCTTATAAAAGCTATTACAATCATCGATTCTATAACAGTCATAGTCCCAGCCCCCTAGGTACAATAGTGACTCTTTTTTTAACTCTGGAATTACGAGCTTTTTATCATGAAGCTCTCGTAAATAAACCGTGTAGTGAACCACTTCACCAGGTCGATATATTGGCTTATCAGTAATTCCCCATATCCAGGCGTCTCCGTATAAAGAATAAACGTCTCTGACATAAGCAAGTTCACCTGATATGTTGCTTTTACTCCGGTGATTGCTCGTTAATAACACTTGTGAACGCCATTTGTCATCGAAGCGAAGAATTACTTTATTACCGCGATAACCCGGAGTATTCTTAAAAGCCTTCACAGCTTCACCTGTAGTTGTTGCAACCCCCTGCCTATTAGTTTGCAGCCAGACATTGTAAAGCTGCTTATCACCATCAAATATACTCGCTGCAAACTTTGTATTTCGAAGTGGCTTACCCGATTTTAAGTCTGTAACGAAGACGAGTAGCTCGTGATCACTTGTTGTCAGATGGACGTTGTAACGAGACTTTTGAATGGATAAAGGGCCAGAGGAGTCAGCCTCTCGATATACAATCCTACCTGAGACCTGAGTAATATCCGAAAAGTCTTCAAGGCTAACTTTTGTAGAAACTACCGTATTTTTGCCAGGAGTCGTTTTTATTTCTTTATGCTGATAAGTTGGCTCATAGTTTAGGAAATCAAACTCTAATTCCACATTGTCTATATTTAAAGTATGCACTGACAAAGAAAAAGGATCATCAACGGTTAGGACCTCTTCTGCATGAAAATTATGTGCCTTGGGCAAAAAATCATTAGCATTTACCGCAATATCTGAACGATTTAACTGTCGCCCAAAGATATCCTTCAATTCGGATAGGCACCCCAGTCTTATATCTTTATTAGCTTTGGAAACAGATAAGGTAATCTCTGAATTGATACGGTTATAGACGCTATAATCTGTGACTTCGTCAATTGATGTTAAACAAGTTTCAACGGATGACTCATCAACAGGCACATTAAAATTAAGCCTAATACTGTTACTAGCCGTGCAGGGCTCATTATACTTTACCGGATCACGCCACCCCTCACGGCAGCTTCGCCCTAAATACTTAAAAGCTCCATAAGCTTCAAATTTTTCATCGAAAACTTTTTTTATTGATTGCAATTTGCCATGAGGCGTTCTGATGCCTGCCGTTTGAAGTAACTCGTATGTTCGGTTGAGTTTCAACTCACTTTTCGGGGTTAATATCCAGCCTGTGTTAATGTTGTATTCTGAAAGTTCATTTATATCGCTCTCTTTATCTGACTTTGCGGTCTTTAACTCAATCAGTTCGCCTTTATTGCTTTTTAGGAAAAGGGACTCTTCCAAACTTGCGGGTTCAACCGATATATTAGTGTAAGCATTAAGTATTGGGTAAGTAGGCGTCTCCCAGCGTTCCACCCAAACACTGCGTACCTTCGGACGCACCGTCGAAAACTGATGCCTTATAGAAGAAACTTTCTCTCCATCAACATAGATCAACCCTTCTTTTAGAATTAATTCATAATTTGATGCAGGCGCTAGTGCAGAGGCTCCCTCCAAGTCACAACGTAACTGTTTCCTACTAACCCATACCCATATACAGTTAGAACTTGGTTGTATACTAATTGGAATTTCTTTAGCTGGTGTCCTTTGCACACCCTTTTCAAACTTAATTTTTATGTACTGATCACCATAATATTGATCAATGTCTACTGTTGTGTCAGCTGCGAGATTGCCAGATAACGCAAACCCCATCAGAGCGGTGAGAAGTAACTTTATTGTCATTGTTTTCCCTATTGTAATTTTTTAACAATCTATGACTGATTTTTAATCACTATATTGGCCTTAAATTGAAGTTGCAAGCAACGTTATAAAATAGCAAAGCCTGCACTCAAGGCCTTAGTGATTAAGGTTATTGAAGATTAATGGCATAGTTTATAAACTAATTTAGAATAGGATTAAAGACACCTTGAGCTCCAGCACAACTACAACAGCCTCAATAATGAGCTATAAATACTAGTCGATAAGTGTTTTTTTGGACTAGCATGAATGCTTTGACACAGGAAAAATTGAAAAAGCTCAGGTTGAGGATTATGCTCAACGCAAAGATTGGAGCCTTGAGAAACCTGAGCAAGGGCTGCCACAGTCCCTAAACTACGATCCTTAATTAACTGAGCAGATGTTGAACTATGAACATAAACACTAAAAGGGGTGTTTTTTGGTTGGGCGGTATTGGTTTGATTTTGTCCATTCCCCTCGTTGCTATGCAATTTACCCAAGAAGTGAATTGGTCACTCAGCGACTTCTTCTTGTTTGCAGGCTTACTTACTACCGTCGGGCTTATCTACGAGCTGGGGATACGCAAGCTCAGTTCTTCGATTAAGCGCAATCTTGTTACCCTATTATTACTCCTTACCTTCTTACTTATGTGGGCAGAGCTTGCGGTCGGTATTTTTAGCACACCTTTTTCCGGCTCATAAAAACGTTAACCTTAGCATGAAGTAAAGATTTAACTCACTGCTACCGACTTATGCATGTGGGGGATTAGCTTGAATCCCCCAGCTAAACTGACGATTAAGCTTAATGAGTTATAACGACTTTTCCCGTCACCTTGCCACTTTCCAGTTGGGTGTGAGCTTTACCAACTTCTTCTAACTTGAACTCATGCTCATCCAGTATTGGTGATAAATGACCACCATCTACAATCTGCGTCAAAGTCGTTAAAATCTCCTGATGCTCACCGCGTTTAGTGTTGTGAATCATCGGAATTAGCATAAATACTACGTGTAATGACAACCCTTTCATGTGAGCAGTTGATAAATCCATCTCAACCAAGGAAACGGTCGTCGCTATCTGTCCATTTAATGCTGCAGCTTCAAAAGAATTCCTAAGATTTTCTCCACCAACAGAATCAAAGATCACATCAAAACCTTTTCCATCCGTGTACTGTTCAACATACGAGGATACTGATTCGTTAGTATAATTGATTCCCGTACCACCTAAGCTCTGAATAACTTGAATATGCTTATCGTTGCCCGCAGTAGAATAAACCTCTGCGCCAAAATATTTAGCTAACTGGATAGCAACATGCCCGACACCACCTGCACCACCATGAACCAGTACTTTTTGCTCTTTGCCCACACCAGCTCTAATTAACCCTTCATAAGCAGTAATACCCACTAAAGGTAACGCAGCAGCTTCACGCATTGATAATGACTTAGGTTTATGCGCCACCAACTGAGCGTCAGCAACCATGTATTCAGCGAGACTCCCTTGTAAGTCACCTAGCCCGCCAGCACAGCCGTAAACTTCATCTCCGACTTTAAACTGCCCGACACCATCACCGACTTCTTCCACCACGCCTGCAAAATCCATGCCTAAGATAGCAGGAGTTTTTGGAGAAAACGGTAAGTCTGCGCCCATAGAGCGAATCATCGTATCGACCGTATTGACGCTAGAAGCTTTAATATTAACTAACACATGTCCAGCTTTAGCCGAAGGCTTTTGTATATCGGTTAAATCAAATTGTTCTGCGTCGCCGTATTGATTAATTACCATTGCTTTCATTGTGAATTCCTCATATCAAATTATGTACACAGTATATTTTCATTACCGATTAATGATAATATCGATAATATTAGAATCACTTTTTATATTTCATTGATAATGAACGTCGAACATTTAAAGCTATTTACTCGAGTGGAAGTCACAAAAAACATCAGCCAAGCCGGTCAAGAACTAGGCCTATCCCCCGCTGTTGCCAGCAATTACCTCAATAAACTAGAGCAATCACTCGGTGTTAAATTATTACACCGAACAACAAGACACGTCTCCTTAACTGAGGACGGGCAGGCTTTTCTGCCACATGCAATCGAGGTATTAGAAAGAATAGAAAGCGCGCGAGCAGCAGTGGGTGTTGGTAGTCAAACACCGCAAGGAACATTAAGAATCACAGCGCCAGCATCTTTTGGACGAATGCATATCATTCCCGCGCTCAAAGCCTTCCTTAATAATTACCCCGATCTGACTATCGACTTAAAACTAAGCGATACTATCGTAGATATGGTTGAAGGCGGTTTTGATATCGCCATTAGAAATGCCCAACTTCCTGACTCTTCTTTAATAGCAACTCGATTAGCCAAAGATCAGAGAGTCGTTTGCGTCTCTCCTGATTACATCAAAAAACATGGTAAGCCTACGGTTCCAAGTGACTTAAAAAATCATCAATGCGTCAATTTAGGTCAGTTAGATGACTGGTATTTCAAAACAAAGAATGGCGATATTAACAAAATTAAAACCCACGGCACTCTCAGGGTCGATAATGGAGAGTCAATGAGAGATGCCAGCGTAGATGGCCTAGGCCTCTGCATCTGCTCAGTGTGGTGTGCTTATAAAGAATTACGGTCGGGGCAGTTAATACAAGTTCTAGAAAACCACCCTCTCGCTGATGAGGCTGCTATCTGGGCAGTTTACCCAAGCTCAAGATTACTCGCGCCGAAAGTCAGAGCCTTTATTGATTACTTCAAAAATTTCTATGGCGAAACCGCCTATTGGGAGCTGTAAATTTATAGACAACTATTGATGTTGAAAGGTTTAAAGCGATTAGTGCTATAACCTCAGAAAATGGTCTTCTTACTCCCCCTATACCATTTACATTCCTTGCAGAAGCTAGCTCAGTATTATACATTTCACTCTGACCGCAACCTTAAAAACAAATATTAATAACTCACCAATAACTAATAGCAAGGAATAATATGAAAAAATCACTTCTACTAATTGCTGCGCTTTTCTGTTCTACCAACTTGCAAGCAATCGAACAACAATGGACTAATGTAAAGCTTCAATACAACGATTATTCCTATGATGGTAAAAGTAAGGCAGTACTAGGGCGTTATGAATTTATTGATAACTTTTATGTTATGGCTGACTACTTGGAGCACGAGAGTAGTTATGACCGGGTACGTTTTGATCCAACTTCTGGCACTAATATACCCGTTCACATTACACGTGACTACAATGTCTATGGTGTCGGTGTCGGCGCCTATTACGATATTACAGATAGTTTTACTATGAATGTGGAGTTTGAGCGTAGCAAAAGTGACGACTATGAATTCTTTGTTGAAGCTGATGAAGGCTTTTACTTGAACCCATGCCCAAGTTTCAATGAGTGTGACACCATCACTTCTGAATACGGTAGAAATGACACAAAGCTTTATAATAGCAGCCTTACAGTAAATACCAGCTGGGCTATTACAGAGAACTTGGTATTATCTGCCGGCCTGTTAAACCGTCGTAATGATGAAAGTAGCTCGAACACGCTCCTTTATAGAGAGCTGGGGCTTTCCTACTTCTTTACCCCTGAACTTGGGTTGGAATATATTAGAGTAGAACGTAATGGCTCAGACTTCCACATTAACCGTTTCAATATTGTCTACGCATTTTAATAAATGCAGCTATGTTACAGCAGGCTAATTCTTAAAGTCTGCTGTTTTATTAGCAACTCTTAAAAATCCAGCAGAAAAATAACAACCAACTACCCCCCTTCAAGATATCACTTCCTCTTTTAGTAACTTTACCTGAACCTCAGACAAAGCCTTATGCAACACTCACCGCTTATTTACGCTCCACGAATAAGGGAGCCACTCTTCAATATAACCGAATCTTTATCAGCAATAGAAACAAAAAAGCCTTGCATAAGCAAGGCTTTGAATTCTTTATGGTCTTTTGGAGCAAGCTTTATAAATAAAGATAAAGAATGGTGCCCAGGGCCGGAATCGAACCGGCACGGTGTCGCCACCGAGGGATTTTAAGTCCCTTGCGTCTACCAATTTCGCCACCTGGGCAGATGACTGTCATCAGAGAGAAATTATGGAGGCTGAGGCCGGAGTCGAACCGACGTCCACGGATTTGCAATCCGCTGTATAGCCACTCTACCACTCAGCCAAAACCGACTTCTCTGATAAAAAAACCTCGGACTATTTAGCACGAGGTTTTTTAGAATTTGGAGCGGGAAACGAGATTCGAACTCGCGACCCCAACCTTGGCAAGGTTGTGCTCTACCAGCTGAGCTATTCCCGCGTCGTTTTGATGGCGTGCATTTTACTGTGAAATCATTTTGTGTCAACAATAAAAATCACTTTTTTTGCACTTTTCTTACGATTGATTAAGGCTTAAACAATGTGTCGTTTTTTCGACCAAAATCAAGGTGCTACCCGTAAGAGAAGGTTATTATCCGTCATTCTTCTCGCTTGTCAAGTACGGCCAGGCAGCCCTCAGGTAGACCACCATCGACCATAAGGTTAATAGTGCCGCAACCCACATGAAAATATAACCAAAGGCTTTAGGCAGCCCAAAAATAGCTGGAGATGCTATTAGCAGCAAGAAAATCGCTAATAACTGGCACATGGTCTTAATTTTGCCAATCGCAGAAACACCGACCACGGCTCTATTGCCAAGTTCAGCCATCCACTCTCTCAGCGCAGAAACGGTAATCTCTCGACCAATAATGATCATGCCAGGAATCGCCAGCCATGGTGAGCCTTCACGGGCAATCAGGAGAATCAGGGTTATCGCCACCATCAACTTATCCGCCACCGGGTCTAAGAAGGCCCCAAACGGCGATTCAATATTCATCCGGCGCGCTAAGAAACCGTCTAACCAGTCTGTCCAAGCAGCCGTACAAAATATTGCGAGCGTTATCCAGCGTGCCGCCACACCGTCTATAAAAAAGAAAATGACGAAAAGCGGTATCAGCAGGATCCTAAAAAAGGTAATGATGTTGGGTATGTTCCACATACAAGTCCCAGTATTGTTATCTTTTAGCACTTTAGATGTGATTTATTGTACCTTAAGAAATCACAAAAATATTGCTAACTGTGTAAATAATCGTAGATTTTCTGCGCGATGGACAAGCTGATTCCCGGTGCTTTAGCAATATCCTTTGGGCTGGCCTTTTCAATCTCTTGCCATCCGCCAAAGTGTCTTAACAGTGATTGTCGACGCTTTGCTCCTACACCTGGTATCTCCTCTAATAAAGACTTTGTGCCTGACTTTTTGCGCTGATGGCGGTGCTTAGTAATCGCAAAACGATGTGATTCGTCACGAATATGCTGGATAAAGTGCAAAGCTTTCGAGTCTTCGTCCAATAAGAGTGGCCTGTGTTGGCCAGGAAACCATATTTGTTCCATTCCAACCTTTCGATCAGAACCTTTGGACACACCGATAACTGGAACGTGCGTGATATCCAGCTGATTAAACACATCTTCAGCTTTAGCCAACTGCCCCTTACCACCATCTACAATCACTAAGTCGGGAAGTGTTTTTTCATCAGCAAGCAATCGCTTGTAACGCCTCGTTAAAACCTGTTCCATGGCAGCATAGTCGTCACCCGGCTCAATTCCTGAAATATTAAAAATTCGATAGTCAGATTTTTTAGGCCCGTTCTCATCAAAAACCACACAAGACCCCACCGTTTGATTGCCTTGTGTATGGCTGATATCAAAACACTCAACATACTTCGGCATCGCTTCAAGCTGCAAGGCCTTTTGTAGCTCTAATAACCTCTTGGTGAAGTTCGACTTACTATTGAGCTTGGCTCTTAACGAATGCTGAGCGTTTTTATTAGCGAAGTCCTGCCACTCCTTAGTTTGCCCTCGACTAGCTGCTTTAAGCGTCACTTTAGACTGCTTATGCTGGGACAAGGCCTCGCTAATAGTAGCGCTATCCTCTGGCAACTTCTCTAAAAAGACCTGCTTAGGGGTTTCTGCGCCGGAGAGGTAATAGAAAGTTAAGAAAGAGCTCACAATTTCATCAAGCTCGCTGTGCTTGGGCACTTTCGGATAATAAGTTTTATTACCCACAATCATGCCGTTGCGGATAAACACTAATAGTATGCAACAAGTACCCGAAGCATAAGCCACGCCAACCACATCCAAATCGGAAGCCGTTCCACTGATCACTTGCTGCTGCATGACATGGCGCATCTGCTTAATTTGGTCTCGAAACCTGGCGGCTAACTCAAATTCAAGGCTTTCACTCGCTTTATCCATCTTTTTCTGCAAACGGCTAATCACTTGGTCGCTTTTACCCCGATAAAATAAACGAACGTTTTCCACGTCTTTGGCGTAGTCTTCTTTCGAAATGTAGTTCACGCACGGAGCTGTGCATCGTTTAATTTGATATTGCAGACAAGGCCGAGAACGATTAGCAAAATAGCTGTCTTCACATTGACGGATCTGAAAGACCTTCTGCATCAAGGATAAACTTTGACGTACGGCAGAAGTACTCGGGAAAGGACCAAAGTAATCGCCCTTTTCTTTCTTCGCTCCTCGATGATATCCCAAACGCGGGTAATCGCCTCCCGATAAAAAGACAAACGGATACGACTTATCATCACGGAAAATCACGTTAAAACGTGGCTTGTACTTTTTAATCAGGTTATTTTCGAGCAGTAAGGCTTCGGTTTCAGTGTCCGTTACGGTAGTGTGTATATCTTCGATATAGGTCACTAACAGCTCAGTCTTTGGCGACAAATGCTGCTTAACGAAGTAGCTTTTTACACGATTACTGAGATTTTTAGCCTTGCCCACATAAAGCGTTTCACCGTCTTTATCCAGCATCTGGTAAACACCAGGCTTTTTACTAAGGTGAGCGAGAATTTGCTTAATCTGAGGCTTAATGGTGTTTTGAGCGTCCGATTCAGACATCTGGCTGGGAACTACTGCGACTCAATCACTTTATAGCGAAGGGCTAAGTGAGTTAAGCCCACGTCATTCTCAACACCCAGCTTCTCGAATAGTCGATAGCGGTAGCTATTCACCGTTTTAGGGCTTAAATGAAGCGTATCAGAGATACTCTGCACCTTCTCACCACGAGTAATCATCAGCATGATCTGCATCTCGCGCTCAGAAAGTTTAGAAAAAGGATTGTCGTCATGGTTCTTGAATTGACTAATGGCCATCTGCTGCGCGACTTCAGCAGCAAGATAAAGCTTACCGCGATTAACCGAATGAATCGCCTTAACCATTTCTTCGATGTCAGTGCCCTTGGTTAGATAGCCCATAGCACCGGCGCTAATAAACTGACTAGGATACGGCTCATCGCCATGGACGGTAAGCGCAATGACCTTTAAGTCGGGGTCAAATCGTAACATCCGGCGAGTAGCTTCTAAGCCACCAATCCCCGGCATATTAGCATCCATCAACACCACATGAGGTTGATGGGCTTTTTGTTGTGTGATGGCTTCTTCACCTGATTTTGCTTCCCCGATCACTTCTATACCTTCCGCATCTGACAAAAGGCGACTCAGTCCGGTACGAACCAAATCATGATCATCGACTAGCAAAACTTTTATCACGCAACCCCCTACTTTCTATGACATAAATCTAAAATAGAACTTTAATTTAGCGGTTCAATTATTATGAAATTAGGTTAAGATAGCAAGCAAGATCAAGATAAGTTTGGAAGATAGTATGATTATTAAACGCATTATGTTACTCAGCTCACTATTCATTATTAGCGCAAATCTACAGGCAGCTTCTAGCGCTGAAGACTGCGCTGCTATTACGGATAATAATAAGCGTTTAGAGTGCTACGATAAATTTCTAAAAAAACAGAAAGAGCAACGTCATCAAGAAACACCCAAGCCATCAGAACCTACTGTCAAAGAGTCAGCACCAGCAGTTACTGAATCACCTGAGCCAGAATTAACCGTTGAAGAAAAGTTTGGCTCTGAAAAGCTTAAAGACCCATCCAAAAAACCTAAAAGTGTTGATGAAATCAGTTCACGAGCTATCGGCACTTATAAAATGTGGGAAAAAGGTATACCGGTAACGCTAGAAAATGGCCAGGTGTGGGAAATCACTGATCACAGAAGCACTTATCATAAAGTTACCAACCCCATTATTACTATTGAAAAAGCACTATTCGGTAGTTATCTTCTTGGTATCGAAGGACTAAATAAGCGCTTTCGAGCCAAACGTATAAAATAACCCATCTATCACAACTGCTCAGGCAGCGTAGCCAAACGCCTCCTGAGCAGGAACTTTCCCCCCCTATTCTCATTTACGATTCACCATTAATGCCAAGTTGCATTGTTTTTGCAGATTTCTCGTACAACAACTCCCTCTTTCAGCTATAGAATATCGCTAATAATCTGCCAAGCTAGTCTAGAGGCGAGTTCTTTGTGAGAAAGCGCCTCAAACATTATGGAATACATTTACAAGGAGTTTTACTATGTCACTATATAGCAAGTGGATAGTGCCTTTATGTGTGGTACTTTTTGCTGGCGGCTTACAGGCCTCAGAAAAGTATCCGCCTCGGCAGTACGATGGCTTAGCGCCTGTCGATGATAACGGTAATGTCCAAGAATACCTAGAAACAGGTTCATCCCTCACCCTCGCCGCTTCTGGCTTAGACAAAAATCGCATCTATGAAGTCCGTTTAGGGATTGATACAGAGTATGTGGATAATTACGAAGAAGCAGTAAGTTTCGCCCGCGTAAGCACTAACGTTAATGGCGAAATACCGAACTTTGTTTTGTGGTATCACAGCGGTGTTATCGGCTGTTCTTACCGTTCCAAACGAGAACTTGAGCAACCTTTTGCTTTTCGCAGCTTTGATGAAGCAGCGGAAAAACTCGCCGGACGTCGTCTGGCAGTCAGTTTACACGAAGTTGAACGCGACGAATCAGGGCGCGTCCCGCCGATGAAGCTCGGAGTGAGCAAGCCGATTCAAACGTTACAGTTGCCTATTATCCAAGCCAAAAAACCAACGGTTTATCCATCCGATAAAGAGGCATGCCTGCATAACAGTATGCATAGCCAAAAACAGGATCTGCATATCTCAGGTAGAAATTTCGAGCCTGGCGAAAAACTTCGCGTATCCTTAGTGCCAAATCAGCGCCGTTGGTCTATCGGAGATCAGGTCAACGACATTACAGGTGAGTTCAGCGCCGCTGCTGCTGAGTGGGTCGAAGCCGACGCTAGTGGTCGTTTTACCGTGCGTAGCTGGGATCGAGAGTTACAACGCCGTGGTGCCTACGACATCGTCGTTCAACGCGAAGATCGCGAACTGGATTATGATCGACTGGACCTAAGAGATCGCATATCTTACGGCCAAGATACTGCATTTGTACTTTATCTCTACTACCCTCCTGGCGGTCCTCTGATGGACATCGCAGGTCGTAAACTCAACGGTGGTTTTCCCTACTTTGAGTTTGCCGATTCTTTTGCCGACGAAAACGATGACGTTTGGGGCGCAGTCGATCCAACCTACGTTCAACCAAGCCATGCAGGTGGTAATTATGCCGCTTACTACGTGGTAAACCACCGTGATACGCCACAATGGGACCCTGGTATGGGCGGGTCGACCAACCTCGTAGATGTCTCTGGTGGTATTGAAATCATGCGCGTTAAATCCGGCTGTATTAACGGTACCGATACCATTATCTGGCACGCACCTCTCAACAAGGGTGAATACGATGTGGTTGTCGATTTCGGCTCAACCGTAGCCATGACGCCTGCGGACTTCGTCACCGACAATAACTACGATAATAGTACCGATTTCCTCGATGGCTCAACGCAAATTGGCTTTATCGTAGCAGACGATCCTTACGACTTAGGCAGCTATGCAATTGGTGAGTTCGAGTACAGCTTTGACGATTACTTCGCGACAATGGGTAATGCTTCTGATGTCGACCTGCGTGCGATCGTTCGTTATCCCGCGACCGTCGCTGGAACCAATACACCTGTTGCCGCAGGCCAGCATCCGATATTCTTGATTCAGCACGGTAATCACCGCGTTTGTGAAATATCAGTGCCACAGCCGCATCATGTAAACTGTCCAGTTAACCAACGGACGCCTAATCATGAAGGTTATATGCGTCTGCTGGAAACCTTGGCGAGTAACGGTGTGATTGCGGTATCAATTGATGCGTTCGACTTAAGCGGCTGGGTTCCTCAGTGGATTCCAGAGCGTGGTGAGTTAATCTTGCGTCATATGGAACTGTGGTCGCACATGAATAACGCGGCAACCTACCCAACCTACCCAGATCCAAGTTCAGGTCTATTTACCAATCATTTGGATATGACCAAGATGGCGGTCAGTGGACACTCTCGTGGTGGCGAAGGATCTGTTGCAGCCTATGTCCAAAACTCGGCGTTTAACATTGTCGCGGTTTCTTCCATCGCCCCAACGGATCGGTATGATATGAGCAACCCACTGTATACACTGGGCGACGTGCCTTATTTTGTGATGCTGCCCGCTGCTGATGGTGATGTTTGGGATATTCGAGGACAGCGTATTTATGATCGTGCAGGCAGTACGATTAGCGATAACACGATCAAAAGTGGCTTCCACCTGTATGGCGCAAACCACAACTTCTTTAACACGGTTTGGGCTTCACACAACGATGACGCCTCTCCATCCAGGCCACAATTCATACCAGCAGCACAGCAACAACGTGTTGGCGAAGCCTACCTAGCAGCCTTTAACTTGATTCACCTAAAAGGTGAGTCGGTTTATCAAGACATGCTACGCGGAAACTTAAGCTTCCCATCGACCGCAGGTGTTAATAACTACCACTTCCACCATGAAAAAATTCACCAAAAGGTTGAAGATGGTTCAGACAACACCACTAGCTCGACAGCAGTCAGCAAGTGGTCGGTAAATGGGCCATCGGTTCACAGCACGCAAGCACTACAAGTCGGCTGGGGCTCAAGCTCCGCAACCATGGAGTACGCCATTCCATCAGGGCAGCAAGACGTCTCAGGCTATGAAGTCCTATCGTTCCGCGTCGGCATGACCAACGCAGGATCAAACCCAGTATCAGGAACGCAAGACTTCCGTGTAGAACTCGTTAGTGGTTCAAACCAACGCTCGACACACGCCGCGAATTTCGACCAAATACCCGTACCTTATGATCGCCCAGGAACCGACCATAACGTCATGACTACGGTCAGAATCCCGCTGCACTCATTTATCGTTAATAACTCGAATGTCGACCTAACTGACATCGACCTTATTCGATTCAAATTTAACCATCCATCACAAGGAGAAATCTATGTGGACGATATTGAATTCTCACGCTAAAAGCCTAATCGCAGGGATTGCCTTAAGCTTTGTTGGCGCTACTAGCCTCGCCGCTGGTAGCAACGTCCAGTACAACAAACTGGCAGCCCAAGGCAAACATGCTATTGATGTTAAAACGGCTGAAATAGTAACGCTAAACGGCAAACAGCAAGCCAGTATCTACGGCAAAAGCTCGCTAAAAAGCCTAGAGCAGGATCAAGTCGTGATAAAAGTGGTCACACAAAACCCAGTAAACTTATCACTCTCCAGCTCACCGACGATTACCGTCAACGGCAAAGCCGTACTGACCAAGTTTGAGCCACACCAAGCAACCACCTTCTACGCCTTCGTAGACAAAGGTGTGCTACAAAAAGGCACAAACTC
>CATNCP010000031.1 GCA_950096615.1 uncultured Kangiella sp.
CAGGTATGATGTAATTTAACTGGCTGTTTTGATTTGTAACTTTGTTGCAGGCCTAATTACGGTGCTCATTGGCTAGAAGCCAACTCCGAGCCTCATTACAGCCTGCGCCGCGTTACAGAACCAAAACACCTGCGTTAAATACTTACTCTAAAAGGCTCTGCATTGCAGGGCCTTTTTTTATTGTGGAAAAAATATATGGAGTCTTTAGAATACGGTGCAAAATAAGAGAGGGAATCCCATGAAAGCCATTATTCTAATTATATCGGCCTTTTTGACCACTGCCTGTGTCCAACTGAAAGCACCTGAGCGTATCATTTCGGATACCTACCGTACGGGTAAAGAGATATACCATGATATCTATAGCTCCGATGGTGAGAAGCGTTTTGTGCATGAAATCGTTGTGCCTAAGGGTTCTGAAGTAGCTGTTGAGAAAGAGCGTTGTGTCGATGAGCTGGTATCGAAGGCTCGTGAAGACTATGCCATTGATAGCTATGAAGTCAAAAAAGTGGTGCATACAGAAGGCACTACGGACACTATCTACTGTGAAGTGAAGGTGAGCCTACTCTAATTCTGGCTAAAGGTTTACCGTGAGCTGGAATATCTTTTAAGGTGCCAGAAGGCCTCGGCCATGAAAGTCAGAACCCGCTTTCATAAACAGTTTGCGCGAAGCGTATAATAAGAAATCACAACCAAGTGCCACTTTGTAGTGTTGTAGGCTGTTAGAATGGAACAATCAAACATTGGGAAAAAGGGAAATCGTATGAAAAGTATCATGACTTTAGTTGTATTGAGCCAATTGATAGTGAGTTGTGCTGACCAAGGAAGTGACCGAGCTAATATTGAAGATGGAACCTATTGTTTCCAAGAAGTTTATCAACACCAGAATGCGGAAGGTCTGAGTGACGTTTTAGAGTTGGAGTTAACCATTCAAGGCAACAAAGCAGAGGGTATATTCAATTGGCTGCCTGCAGAAAAGGACAAAAGGGTTGGGGCATTAGCAGGAGAGCTAGAGGGGAATAAGGTTAACGCGACCTATGCCTCGTCTCAGGAAGGCGTGCGACAAGAAACGAATTTGACAATAGAGCTATCAGCTGGGAAAGCTATTGTGGTATCTGACAATAAAAATAGCGTTTTTGATGCCGAAATAACTAAAGTAGATTGTAAAAAGCGATAGGTGATTGATGCTAGCAACGCAGTATTCTGTAAAGATTCTTTGGCAAGCTTTTGTTTTGTCGGGTTTTAGTAAAGAGAGTAGACGTTGAGGAAAATACTGCTAGGTTAATGGCAGACATTACAAAATAAGAGGGAGATATTATGGGTTCAGTGGTGAAAATTGTTATTGGTTCGATAATTGGAGCGCTGGTAGGGGTGCTAGGAACTTGGTTAGTATTGAACAAAGAAGCACCTAGTGAAACTACTGAGAAGGCTACTCAAGCTGAAGAGTTGGATAAACCAAAGGCTGGCATTGTTTCTAAAGATATGGACATTGAAAGGGCTGCTGGTGTTGGAGTCGAAGAGAAAGGAGCTCCTGCAATACAGAAGCTGCAGGCTGACTTACTACGAGTGGAGCAACAGTTAAAAGTTGAGAGGCAAGCAAAGCAAGCCGCTTTATCTAAGTTGAATAAAGTTGCTAATGGTGGAGTTCTCCCAAGTAATGAGAATAGCCAGCAGAGCAATGAATACCTTGAGGACATTCCTGAAGACTACCACCAGTTACTCGATCCTCCCGAGAGGCGCAAAGACTTGCCGGAGTTACACCGTGATCTCGTAGAGGAAGAACAGGATTTGAACTGGGGCTTAGGGATGGGGCAACAAATTAAAAGTTTTGTCATGAACCACCCTCATTCAAATTATCTGTTAGATTTCAGAGTGACTTGTAAGACCACCATGTGTGAGATGATGTCGAAGATACCGGTAGAACATACTAAAAAGTGGAGTGACTTGTGCAATGATATGCGCAAAGAGGGCTGGTGGGAATTTAGTGGAACCAGTAGTTCTGGTACCTACACTGAAGATAAAAAGAACTACGTAAATATTCGCTTAATGACCAGAGAGAAGGGTTCGAAGCCTGATAATGCTGAGAACTGATTCGATTACGTGTTATGATATAGGCAAGTTTTAACCAGCATTTAGAAAGAAACATGAGCGACATAAAAAAACTTCTTGAACAAAACCGCCAATGGGCAGCAGAAACAGTTGAGCAGCAGCCGGGATTTTTTGATGAATTGTCTGAGGGGCAGGCGCCAAAGTACTTGTGGATAGGTTGTTCCGACAGCCGCGTTCCATCGACTCAGGTGACAGGTTTGATGCCAGGTGAAATTTTTGTTCATCGCAATATTGCGAACCAAGTGTCTACTAGCGACTTGAGCTGCATATCTGTTCTGCAGTATGCGGTTGAGGTATTGAAAGTGGAGCATGTGATTGTTTGTGGTCACTATGGATGTGGTGGTGTTAATGCTGCTATCAGCAACCAACAGTTTGGTTTGATTGATAACTGGCTAACTAAAATTAAAGACGTTTATATTAAAAACGAAACCAAGTTTACTCCTATTACTGATGAGCAAGAGCGCTCGGATTTGATGTGTGAATTGAACGTGATGGAGCAGGTACAGAATGTTTGTAACTCGACAATCGTTCAAAATGCTTGGAAAAATGGTCAACCGCTTAGTGTTCACGGTTGGTGTTATCGCCTGAAGGATGGTCATATCAAAGACCTCGAGGTGTCGGCTGATAACGCTTCCGGAAATCACAGCGTCTATCAGTATCAAAGTTAAAGAAGAGGCCAGCATTTGCTGGCCTTTTTTATTGAGGGTTTAGATAAGGGGGGCTTCAAGGAGGATTATAAGAAACGATTAAGCTTTATTGAGTAAGTATTTATTTGGGGGAATAAGTATGGCTAGTTTACCGGAAAACAGTGTTACCGAGTGGCGGTATCGACTCATGTCACCTATGGGTGTTTACCCCAAGTGTGACATTCATGTTGAAGAAGTATCATTAGTCGTCTCCGACAACCTTATTTCAATCGCTAGCTCAGAGTCAGGCAAAGGCGAAGAGATTTTGCTGAAAGCTGCCATATTGTGTTCCTCAGTAGCTGCGAGTAATACCTTTAAATTTTATGCATTTCCAAGCTACCATCATTTATTAGATCCTTGTTTGCCGTCACAACTTACCGAATATTTAGAGTTCGATATCCTTCAAAAGCATGCTGCTGAATATGCTGAGCTGGGTGAAACAGTTCCAGAGTTTGACTGGTATGAAAACGCTAAAGGAGCATCCTTACCGCCTGTTTTGGGTGGCACAGATTATATTTTTACTGATCATGATGTCGATGCTGCGTCCATCCAGCAACTATATCAAGCGTTCAGTGAATGTCCTTGTGTCAAGCTAAACGGAGCCGTTCGCTCGTTAGTAGAGGCTAACGCACTGAGTTGTCATAACCAGTTTAGGCAAGAGGCCTGTGGCTTATTGTTAGATGGGTTAAGACTGCTGCAAGAGGTAAACGGGTTTCACTCGGATAGTGCCCAGCTATCAACAACCTTAGCTCAGCTAGGCGATAGCGCTGAAGATTATCTGATTTCACGACAACAGATGTCGCAAGAGATTGGCCCAATAGACTTTCACCGGCTTTTTGTACAATCATGTACGCAGATAAGAAAACACCTATTGAGCCAAGAAAGTAGCTAACAAGAAGGCAGCTAACAAGAGGGCAGCTAATAAATAAAGGGCCAGACTTACCGCCCCAAACTTACCGCCCCACCCATATTTCAACGCGTTGGTTTTTAGCTTTACCGTTGGCTGTCTCATTGGAGGCAATGGCACCTCGGCTGCCGTAACCCTGAGTATAAAAGGGAGTAATCCCCGAGTTTTTTAATTGCTCAGTGATCTGGTTTGCCAAAGTCTCTGAAAGCTCTTTATCTTTTTTTGCGTCGTTACTTTTTGCGCTAAAGCCAAAAACAAATAGATCTTTTAACTGACGATTCTTAACGTATTCAGCAAGACGAGCGATATCACGTTTGCCTTTATTGTCTAACTCAAGATTTTGGTCAAAGTGGAACGTGATAGATAGACGTTTCGACTCTCGAATCATGTTCAAGTAACGGGGAGGATAATTGCGATTAAAGCGAACCGTTGCATCATTCACTTTAAGTGAAATCAAGTTGTTCTTTTCGACCACTGTTTGGGCTTTATTCTGAAGAACAAAGTCCATAAATTTTTTCGCATGAGGGTTATTGTTATTGCTGGGATAATAGAGATATAAACGACGGCTTAACACATAGTCTTCAGTGCTGACGGTAAATTTATTGGGTTTAAAGGATAAGGCGACGCCAGCTTCAGACACGGCAATGGCTTTTGTTTTATTAACGTAAGGAAGTGCCACAAAACCAATAGCGCCGAAGGTAGAGCTCACTTGCTCAGATAATTCGCCAGACGACTCATAGCGCTGGGCATTGTCAGTCAGCGTGACTTTATGGCGCTTTAAAACTAAGGACTTGAAGGTGTCATACGTTCCTGAGTTATCATCACGCGCGAAAACACTGATTGGTTGATTATTGCCACCAAGTTCACGCCAGTTAGTCAACTCGCCGGAAAAGATCATGGACAATTGCTTCGTGTTGAGCTGTTTAATGTTTAAGTCTGGATGGATAATAACCGCCAGACCATCAACTGCGATAGTGTACTCATTGTCCATTGCTTTCAGATCACCGTATTGGCTCATTAAGCTCTGACGCTCTTTATCTTTTACGCGACGTGAGGACATGGCGATATCGGTATCGCTATCGGCGAGTGCTTTAAAGCCAGTTGAAGACCCATGAGCTTTAATGCTCACAGCCTGAATGTTTCCGCTCGGCATGGTGCCAACAACGGTTTTCTCAACAGGATGAGTTTTGATAATGTCAGTCTCAGTGGCCCCTAGCTCTAGTAAGTACTTTTCCGCCAAGGCTGGTGCAAGTTTCTCTCCAATGGTGTTTGAACCCTTCATGGTGAAGAGGATTTCTGCTTGGCCTAATTTCTCGGCTTGCTCTTGAGTGATGTCTAAATTGTTGGCGAATGCAGGTAAGGATAAAAATATAAAAAATGCAGTTATGGTGCGACGAAAAAATTGGTGACTCATTGCAGTAACCCCAGCAAGGTATTAGGAAGCTTTAACAGTAATTGAACGCAATTATAAAGAGTGTTGCTGGGGTGGGTGTTACAATTTTGTGACAGCTGGCTTAATGTGTGATGATCAATTTCCAGCTTGTTATACAGCTTCTTGTAAACGCTTTAGTGTCCGACCAAAGCAAAGTTGGCGTTGAGTTGCGCTTTTATGACACCGTCTTCGACCACATCAATTATAAGGTTAAGGCGGGCCCGATTTTTGCGTTTGAATGACGACACAAAAGTTTCAAGACTGCTCTGCTCTTGAATCTCACATTGAGCAACGATATCGCCATTGATGGGCTTCTTATATTGAACCTCGGCCTTAGCTAAAACCACGGAACCTTCCAGTGCCAAATTAGATGCTAGGTTACTGACTAACGACCAGCCAGCAATGGTGGCAACCGTATAAATACTGCCTGCAAAAGCCGTGTTATGGATGTTTTTATTGGTCTCAAAAGGCGCGGTTACTCGAATACTTTGATTTCTCAACTCATCGATGCGGATATCCAAAGCTTTAGTAATTGGGATTTCTTTATGGACTAAGTTTTCGAGTTGTTGGCTGTTCATGGTAGGCAAAGAATAATATTAATTGAGCTCACTGTAGCAACTTTCTGAAAAAAGTTAACCCTTTTTAGGTACGACCACGTTAATAGCTACTGAATAATGATTAATTGCCTATAAAGGAGTTAGAAATGAATATCACTAAAACGGGTCAAAAGTTCAAGTATGGTGTTATCGCGAGTATGGTTATTGTCGGCTTAGGGGCCTGCCAGAGTTCTCATGATCAGGAAAATGATCAAAGCACACCGAAGGTTGCGGCGAATAAACCATTGAAGTCGGATCAAAAGAAACGTGAGGCAAAACAGCTTCAAGCACGCCAAGCTCTGCGTAAGGAAATACGTGTGGCTGAAGAAAGTGAAATGGTTATGGTCACAGGCTCTCGAGTCAATACGTCGGATATGGCGTACGCTCAGCCTGAGAAGATCGTAATGCCTGCACCACGCAACCCGAATGCCGTAAATCGTGAGCAATACCAAGAGATTGAACCTTCGGATGTCTTTTCGACGCTGGAACAGCCTGTATCGACTTTCAGCATTGATGTGGATACAGGGTCTTACTCCAATGTCCGTCGCATGTTAAATGATGGTTATTTCCCACCGAGCGACGCGGTTCGGCTTGAGGAGTTTGTGAATTACTTTAACTACGACTATCCGGCACCTGACACCGAAGATATGCCTTTCTCCGTATCGACGGAGGTCATGAATGCACCGTGGAAGGACGACGCTAAGCTGGTTCAAATCGGAATTAAAGGATACGAAGAGGTTTCAACGGAATTACCGCCATCAAACTTGGTGTTTCTAGTTGATGTTTCCGGCTCGATGCAAAGTGCAAATAAACTAGGTTTGGTGAAACAAGCCTTGAAGCTGCTAGCGAAAGGTAGCCGTGAACAAGATACTGTATCGTTAGTGGTTTACGCTGGAGCATCAGGTGTGGTGCTTGAACCGACAGCGGCTAATGATCGTCTTAAGATCGAGCAAGCATTGGATAGCTTAACCGCTGGTGGCTCGACTAATGGTGGCGCAGGAATAGAGTTAGCTTACAAAATGGCGGAGAAGGGTTTTATCAAGGATGGTATTAACCGAGTTATTTTGGCGACGGATGGTGATTTTAACGTTGGGACTGTGAATCGAGAGCAGCTGATCGACATGATCGAACGTAAGCGTAAAACCGGTATTAGTTTCAGTGCTTTAGGCTTTGGTACAGGAAACTACAACGAGCACTTGATGGAGCAATTGGCGAATAAAGGAAATGGTAATTACGGTTATATTGATAGCTTATTAGAAGCGAAAAAATTACTGGTGGATCAAAGAGCTGGAACTTTAATGACGATTGC
This sequence comes from uncultured Kangiella sp., assembly GCA_950096615.1. Classification (GTDB taxonomy): domain Bacteria; phylum Pseudomonadota; class Gammaproteobacteria; order Enterobacterales; family Kangiellaceae; genus Kangiella. Next base: position 7,037 of record CATNCP010000031.1, read on the forward strand.
TAAAGACGTCAAAATCCAAGTTGAGTTCAATCCGGCGGTGGTGGCTGAGTATCGATTGCTGGGATATCAGAACCGTATGCTCGAACGCGAAGACTTCAACAATGATAAGGTTGATGCGGGTGAAATCGGAGCTGGACATACGGTTACCGCATTATATGAAATTGTATTGCAAGACTCTGATGGCAAGCGCATGGAGCCGTTACGCTATGGAAAAAATCTTCCGCAAGAGGAAAGGCGAGCGGCTCAAGCTAAGTTGGAAGAGGCGGCCATGATTAGCTTGCGCTATAAGCTTCCTGAACAAGACAAAAGCACTTTGTACCGTGATTATTTACAGCTGAGCGATGTTGAGGCTGCTGAAGGCGGTGATAATATTCGCTTCGCCGCTAGTGTGGCAGGCTTTGCACAGCTGTTACGCGGTGGTCAATTCCTAGGCGAATGGGGCTGGGATGATGCAAAGTCATTGGCTCAGAAGTCAAAGGGCTATGATCCTGACGGCTATCGCGGCGAGCTGATTCAGTTGGTTGGTATGGCGCAGCTACTGGACGAGCAAGCGGCTTCTGCCAGTCGCTAGAGACATGGCCCTAGAGAACATGGTCCCTAGAGGAGAAAGCTACTGAATGGCGTTAACAAAGGCGCTTGCACAAACCCTAGTCAGCGGTCACTATAAAGAGGTTGAACGAACCTATCATAATGACGCAAAGGCAGCGGTGTTGAAAGAAAGCGCAAACTACAGCAATTCTAAAAGTCGAGAAGAGGAGTCAGCCATTAGCGATGAAGCTTTAATGGCTGGCTTTGCTTCAGGCAATATGCAGGCTTTTGAAACCTTGTATCGACGCCACAAGGACCCACTGCTACGTTTTTTCTTGCGACAAGTTAGCGATAAGAGTGTCGCCGAAGAGTTGTTTCAAGAAACTTGGCAGCGCCTGATCAAACATAGCAAAGCGTATAAAAGTTCTGCTAAATTCACGACTTACTTGTATCACATCGGACGAACGCGGCTGATTGATCATTACCGCAGCCAAGGCCGCCAGCAGGAATTTACGCAGGATGTCGAGGGCTGGGAAGAGAGTGCCAGTGATGAGCAGGATGTTTCACCCGAGCAGCAGCTTGAGTTGGAACGCTCGGAACAATTATTTCGCCATGCTATCGAAAAACTGCCAGCTTTACAGCGAGAGGTGGTGGTAATGAAGCTTGAAACAGGTATGACGATTAATGACATCGCTGAAATTGTGCAGGAAAATCCAGAAGCGGTAAAAAGCCGGTTACGGTATGGCATGGATAAGTTGAAGCATTATTTACGTGAGCTGGGTACCAATCCTGAGGTCACATCATGAGTAACGATATGAATAATGAGCATGACAAATTAGCTGAGCGAGACGCTAAAAAGCTGAGCGAAGCCTATAATAAGGCCAGTGATGAGACCACGTCGTCGTCGCTGGATGCTTCTATTATGGCCATGGCTCAACAAGAAGTGGATTCTCGTGAAAAGGCTTCAAGCAAGCGCAGCTGGTGGGATCGGTTGAAGTTACCGGTGTCAGTAACGGCGGCTTTTGTGGTGACCATTGGTATAGCTCGTTTTATGGTTGAGCTGGGTTATTATCACCCAAACGATATTGCTGACTCAGAAAATATGACACAAGCCATTGAATCTAAAGAGAGTGTTGTCGTTTTTAGTGATGGCGCTTCTGACCAAAAGCCAGTGTCTTCGGCTCCAGCTAAAGTCGCTCCAGAGGTGATGGCTGAGAAGCGCTTGGCGGCAAGGCAGAAAGTAGAGGTGCAAGCCAAAGCAATGAAAAAAGTGGCTGTAACCGGAGCGCGCGTTAAAAGAGATGAAGCTGCGCGAATTAGTCAGCAGCAAGAAATGAGAGAGTTGGCCGCTGAGCCATTAGTGCTTGAAGAGCAGCAGATGATAGTTGAAGACGCGTTTGCTGAGGTGTCGGAGCCAGCAGACCAAAAGCAGCAGTTGCTAGCGAATAAAGCTGAAATGGACCATACGGATAGTGATGTAGAGAAAATCGTTGTGCTCGGCTCCCGTATTAAGGCCGCGGAGGAAAAAGATGATTTGAATCATTTAGACGCTGAGGCTGAGTTCTACCAAGGGGAAAGAGAGGTTGCTGAAGCGCCTTATTTGCCTGCGGAAGAGTGGATAAAACAGATCCGTTCATTGTTAGAGGCGGATAAAAGTGCAGAAAGCAAAGAACAATGGTCGAAATTCAAACAAGTTTACCCTGATTATTCCGTTGATAAGTCCCTGTATCAACGCCTAGAGAGCCTTTAAACACCGCTTTTCGTCATTTAAGTGTTAGGAATTATTACAGATCACCTAGTTTTTCTGAGTTTACTCAAGTAAAATGGCGCCCTAAATTTTGACCCAAGTCATTGCTGAGCTGTTTCGCTTTAGGGGAACGGGGCTTTTCAGTGTTTGGGACGTTTTGTTTGATAATAAGTTCCGCATTCGCGGGTAAACTGTAGTGGAGAGAAGAGCATGTCATTGTTCCGCAAAATGGCTCTAGCTATTGCTGCTATCTCAGTTGTTATTCTGAGTGGTTGTAGTGGTCAAGAGTACAACATGCGTGAAGGTGTGACTGAGATCAGTAGAGAAGTCTACGATCTGCACATGATCGTTATTTGGGTCTGTGTGGTGATCGGTGTTATCACGTTCGGCGCTATGTTCTATTCGATGTTCGCGCATCGTAAAAGCAAAAACCCTAACCCAGCTAAGTTTTCTCACAGCACTGTTGTTGAGATTATCTGGACTGTTATTCCTTTCATCATCTTGATTGCGCTGTCAATTCCAGCGGTAAGTCTGTTGATTAAAATGGAAGACGCTAGTAATTCTGAGCTGTCGGTAATGGTTAAAGGTTATCAATGGAAGTGGGAATACAAGTACATTGATGGCGATGACAACTTAGGCAACGACGTAAGTTTCTTCTCAAACCTAGACCAAGCTTCACGTGATCAGTCTGTGAACGCGGGTTCTGGTTTCTCTGGTACAGAAATTACTGATGAAAACTATCTATTAGAAGTCGACAATCCATTGGTTATTCCTGTGGATACAAAAGTACGCTTCTTAGTAACAGCTGATGACGTTATCCACTCTTTCTGGGTACCTGATTTCTCTGTGAAGAAAGATGCGATTCCAGGCTTCATCAACGAAGTATGGACGAAAGTCGACGAGCCAGGTGTTTACCGCGGTGTGTGTGCGGAGCTTTGTGGTAAAGACCACGGTTTCATGCCTATCGTAGTAAAAGTACTTCCTAAAGAGGAATACGAAGCTTGGTACGCTGAGAAAGTGGCTGAAGCAGAAGCTGGCCCTGACTTAAACGAGCGCACTATGAGCCAGCTAATGGCTGAAGGTGAAACAGCGTACAACAAGTATTGTTCTTCTTGCCACATGCCTAACGGTGAAGGTAATGGTCCATTCCCATCGCTAGTTGGTACTGAAATGGTGACAGGTGAAGGTACTGTTGAACAGCACATTGATGTTGTTATTAATGGTGTTTCTGGTACGGCAATGCAAGCGTTCGGCAACCAGCTAACTGAAGCCGAGATTGCTGCAATTATCACTTATGAGCGTAATGCTTGGGGTAACGACACCGGTGATAAAGTTCAGCCTCAAGAAATTCACGATATTAAAAATGGTGGAGGGGAGTAATCATGGCTGACCATAAACCAAAAGGTATTTCGCGTTGGTTGTTTACGACCAACCACAAGGACATTGGTACTATGTACCTAGTGTTCTCGTTCATCATGTTCTTGATTGGTGGTGCTATGGCAATGGTTATCCGTGCCGAGCTTTTCCAACCGGGACTACAGTTCGTTGATCCGAACTTCTTCAACCAGATGACAACGTTACACGGTCTGATCATGGTATTTGGTGCCGTGATGCCAGCGACAGTGGGCTTGGCTAACTGGTTGATTCCAATGATGATTGGTGCGCCTGATATGGCTCTACCACGTATGAACAACTGGAGCTTCTGGATTCTTCCTGCAGCGTTCGGTCTGTTGTTATCATCATTATTCATGGAAGGCGGTGCGCCTAACTTCGGTTGGACTTTCTATGCGCCACTTTCAACAACCTATGGTCCTCCATCGACTGACTTCTTCATCTTTGGTGTTCACTTGATGGGTATCTCATCCATAATGGGTGCTATTAACGTTATCGTTACCGTATTCAACATGCGTGCACCTGGTATGACACTAATGAAGATGCCATTGTTCGTATGGACTTGGTTAATTACAGCATTCTTACTAGTTATGGTTATGCCAGTACTAGCAGGTGCGGTAACTATGATGTTGACTGACCGTCACTTTGGCACATCGTTCTTCGATGCCGCGGGTGGTGGTGACCCAGTATTGTTCCAGCACGTATTCTGGTTCTTCGGTCACCCAGAAGTTTACATCATGATCTTACCAGCGTTTGGTATCGCTTCTGCGATTATCCCGACGTTCGCCCGTAAGAAACTGTTTGGTTATTCTTCAATGGTTTACGCAACAGCGTCAATCGCATTCTTATCGTTCATCGTATGGGCACACCACATGTTTACAGTGGGTATGCCAGTTAAAGGTGAGCTATTCTTCATGATTGCGACCATGTTGATTGCGGTCCCGACCGGTGTGAAAGTATTTAACTGGATCGCGACCATGTGGCAAGGTTCGATTACGTATGAAACACCAATGCTTTATGCTCTAGCATTCGTGATTCTATTTACGATCGGCGGTTTCTCTGGCGTGATGCTAGCGATGACTCCAGTTGACTGGCAGTATCATGATACGTACTTCGTAGTAGCACACTTCCACTACGTTCTATTCCCTGGTGCGATCTTCGGTACTATGGCAGCGGTTTACTACTGGTTGCCAAAGTGGACTGGTCGTATGTATGACGAGAAGTTGGCGAAATGGCACTTCTGGTTATCGATCGTATTCGTTAACTTGACGTTCTTCCCAATGCACTTCTCAGGTCTTGCGGGTATGCAGCGTCGTGTTCCTGACTACGCGATCATGTTCTCAGACTTCAACATGATGTCGAGTATTGGTGCTTTCGGTCTTGGTTTAATGCAGTTACTTTTCGCATGGATTCTAATTAAAGTTTGTATCCTAGAGAAAGGTGAAAAAGCAACTGACCAAGTTTGGGAAGGTGCAGAAGGTCTTGAGTTTACTCACATGCCTTCGCCAGCGCCGTATCACACGTTTGATACGCCACCTAAGATCGATTAATAGACTTGTATTAAGATAAAAGTTGCAAAGACGTAACCGAGGTTAAAGCAATGAGCCAAGAGCAAACACAAACTGAAAACAAGGTGATGACTAAGAAGTTATTCGTCGTTGTGATCATTATGGTTGCTTTTGGCTTTGCGATGGTGCCTTTGTATGATGTTTTTTGCCAGATCACGGGCCTCAACGGTAAAGTAAACGGCCTAGCGGTTTACGAAGAACAGGAGCCGGATACCAGTCGTGAAATTAAGATTCAATTCATGACCATCAACAAGGCCAACATGCCTTGGGATTTCCGCCCTGTTAAAACTGAGATCGTGGTTCATCCTGGTAAAGAATACGAAGTTCTTTTTGCAGTAAAAAATCGTACTGGTAAGAAAATGATTGGTCAGGCGATTCCGAGCTTTTCGCCAAACTTAACGGCTCAGTATTTCAATAAAACGGAATGCTTCTGCTTTAATCAGCAGACTTTAGCCGCGGGTGAAAGTGAAGAAATGCCAATGCGCTTCTTTGTCGATAAGGACATTCCAGAGCGTTACGACACGATTACGTTGGCGTATACATTGCATAACGTCACGCCAGACGACGAACAACTACAAGCCGCGCAATAGCTTAACCGCAAGTGGCGACGTCTTTAACGGAGACATAAACATGAGTGAACAAGAAAATACAGAATACGAAAAGTATTATGTACCTGAGCAGAGCAAGCTGCCGGTTATCGGCTCGGTTGGTCTGTTATTAATAGCATTCGGTGCTGGCCATATGGTACAGGGCAACTCAAGCTTGTCTTGGATCTTGTATTTAGGTTTAGCAGTAATGATTTACATGCTATCGACTTGGTGGTCGAGCACGATTCGTGAATCTCACGATGGTTTGTACAGCGCCCAGATGAGCCGTTCATTCCGTCAAGGTATGATTTGGTTCATCACGTCAGAAGTAATGTTCTTCGCAGCATTCTTCGGTGCGTTATTCTACGGCCGTGTACTGGTTATGGAATGGTTAGGCGGTAGCAGTAACAATGCTGCAACCCACGACTTCTTATATCCTGATTTCGTGCCAACTTGGCCAATGACTTCAACGCCAGGCGAATTGAACAACGGTGCTCCTACTACGTGGGAAGCGATGGGTGCATGGGGCCTGCCAGCTATTAACACGGCAATCCTATTGTTCTCGTCTTTCACGTTAACGATTGCACACCACGCGTTGATTGAAAAGAATCGCCAAACATTGATTCTTTTCACGTCAATCACAGCGTTGTTAGGTGTTATCTTCATGATGCTTCAGGTGGAAGAGTATATCCACGCATATCAAGAAATGGGCTTAACGCTAGGCAGTGGTTTCTACGGTTCGACATTCTTCTTGTTAACCGGCTTCCACGGTTTGCACGTAACGGTCGGTACGATTTTCTTAATCGTAATGGCACTACGTTGTGCAAAAGGGCACTTTACGCCAAAAGATCACTTCGCGTATGAAGCAGGTGCTTGGTACTGGCACTTTGTTGACGTGGTATGGGTATTCCTATTTATCTTTGTTTATATCCTATAAACGATAGATTGATGTGATACTAAAAAAACCGCCTTCGGGCGGTTTTTTATTGGTAAATGTATTAGGAAATTAATAGGGGAGTTTGAAAAGGCTAATCAGCCCAGTACCGTAAAAGATTATTATAACTTTTGCTTAAACGATCATACTGGCTGGTTTTGCCACGTTGCTCAAATTCTTCAGACATGGAGCACTTTAAATCGAAAAGCAGTTCGCGTTGTTCTGGGCTTCTGACATGACTTTGTATCCAGCCGACCATGGCGAGTCTTTGCCCCTGACGTACAGGATTCACTTTGTGTAAATAATGGCTAGGATAAATCAATAAATCGCCACGCCCGAGTTTCCAGCTCCGTTCTCCAGTAGTATCTTCAATAACCAGCTCGCCGCCTTGGAAAGAGTCGATTGGGCTTAGTCCCAGGGTGAAAGAGATATCAGTGCGAGTTTGTCCCATTAGCGCATCATCGATGTGCAAACCATACTCCATGTTGGCTTGGTATTGATTAACCATGATATTGACAAAATCTTTGGCAAAAGTGGCGCTCTTAAAAACGGGGTTGGCTTTTAGGTGCGTCAGCAACATCTTCAGTGGAGCAGGTTTATCGCCTTTGAGTCGTAATTGACGGTTTTGTTTGACTTGCTTAGCCGCCTTTCCTGCCGTTTCTTGTCCGTCTACGAAGGTTTCATTAGCTAAAGAGTCGCTAATGACGTCTAGGGTTGCAGGTTCTATGGCGTGTTCAATATGTAAAATCATAGCGTGTGAGTCTATAGAATGAACTATGTATTGAGAATTATTCGCATTTATGAAATCATAGCCAGTATATCAATTCTAAACATTAAAAGGTAACTCAATGTCTAAAAAACGCTTTGAGACACGTAAAGTATGGGCTGGTGTTGGTACTGCTTTGTTAGCGACCAGTGCCGCAACTGCGACCGCAGTACAGGATGATGCTGAGACTTTATCCGCATTATCAAGCAACGTCGTCAGCTATTCAGCCATGTCGCTCGGCGAGGGTGGAGAAGGCGGCGAAGGTGGTGAAGGCGAGGGTGAGGGCAGCGCCTCCGTCGACTTAAGCACTGATAATGCCGCCTACTTAGCACATCTAGGCTTAATTCGTGGACACTTGTGGGTAGGTTTGAAGCTGTATCGTGAAGATCATATTGCTATGGCTAAGACTCACATGAAGCATCCTGAAGATGAGCTTTATGCTGGGCTACCGCCAGTGTTCAAAGCACGCGGTGTCGATGGGTTTGCGAAAGAGTTATCGACTTTAGCCGAGGCTGTTAACAACGAGCAAGGCGATGAAGCCGTTGAAGCGGCGTACGAGCAGTTGCTCAAAGCCATCACCAAGAGCGAAGGCATGTCAGCGATGACTGCAAAAGAAACCTTGCTGAGTATCAGCCAAATGATCCGCACAGCTGCTGATGAATATGCGATTGGTGTTAAAAAAGGCGAGATTGTGAATGTTCATGAATACCAAGATGCTTACGGCTTCACTGAAATTGCGATTGAGCGATTGGAGCGCTTAAGTGACGAGCAAAAGAAGCAAGCCGCTTCTGATATAGCGAACACTAAAGCGTTGTTATTAGAGCTAAGAACCTTGTGGCCAACAGTCAATCCTCAAGGCGATGTTGAGGGCGATGCGTCACACTTATATGGGGCTGCGGCTCGAATTGAGTTGAGAGCTCTCAATTAAGCGCAACTATAAGCGCAAAAAAGAACAGCGTTAAACATTATGATTTAAACCGCCTCCGGGCGGTTTTTTTGTGCTTGTGGGATACAATTGAGTCGATATAATTAATTAAAATAAAAGTTGCCGACAAAAAATTCATCCCTTGCGTGTTGGAATGCAAGTAACTAACTGAGAATTATCATGAAAAAATGGTTTGCTGCATTTAACTCACTTATTCTGGCGTCACTGTTGTGGACTTGGGCTGGTTCAGTCCATGCTGCGTCTTGCTCTTTGCCCGGCAGCGATGGTGATCAATCTATATCAGGCGTCGTTAACACCTATTTTGAAGGGGCTAGTAGCGTAGCTGCTGGTGCAACCTCAATCACTGTCGGCGCTAGTAGTGGCGCAGGGGAGCCGTTGTCAGCGGGTGATTTAATTATCATCATGCAAATGCAGGATACACAGATTAACGCGGCTAACTCAAACGCCTATGGCGGCGGCGGAACTTCCGGACGAGGTTATACAGCGTTAAACCAGACTGGACGTTATGAGTATGCGCGAGTAACGGCTGCCGCTGGTTCAAGCATCACTCTCAGCGAGGGGCTGACTTACAGTTATGTGAATGCCAACGCAACAGTAACACGCGGACAACGCCGCTTTCAGGTGATAAAAGTTCCACAATACAACAACGTGACCATCGGGGGAACTGTCACAGCTGCAGCATGGGATGGTCGTAAAGGTGGTGTTGTGGCGATTGATGTAGCCAATACCTTAACGGGTGCAGGAGGGACTGTGAGTACGACGGGGCAAGGCTTCCGTGGCGCAGCCCATCGTCTAACCGGTAACGCTGCTAATGCTACAAACCGGGTGTTTTACGTGGATTCAGAGGGAAATAATAACAATGGTACTCGCTTGAGGCACTCGAGCAAGGGCGAAGGCACCGCGGGAACTCCCCAGTATATTTATAACGGAACTTTAGTCGTGGACACAAATGGCTTATCGAACGCTGACGGTTATCCAGGCGGCGATTATGGGCGAGGAGCGCCGGGAAATGCCGGAGGTGGCGGAAACGAATGGAGTAATCAAGGCAACGACTCTGGCGGTGGCGGCGGTGCGAATTTTGGTTTAGGCGGGCAAGGTGGAGCCGGTTGGAATCTTAATCCTGCTACGCAAAATGTTGGTGGTATTGGTGGGGAGAGCTTCCCATCCACTTTATCGCGCATTGTTATGGGCGGCGGTGGCGGTGCTGGACTGGCAAATAACGCAGGACAGCCTCACGGTGGTAATGGCGGCGGCATTATTATTGTCCGCTCCAACCTAGTCAGCGGTAGTTTGAATCTAGTGTCTCGCGGCGCTAATGGCGTCAGCTCAACATTGAACGATGGTGGTGGTGGCGCTGGTGCTGGCGGAAGCGTGGTTATAACGGCGACCTCAGGCTTAGGGAACGTAAGCGTGGATGTATCTGGCGGCCAAGGTGGTGACGGTTGGCCTGTTGATAATGGCGCAAATGCGATGCATGGCCCAGGCGGCGGTGGTGGCGGTGGCTACCTGATTTATTCGCCAGGAGCTGGCATGCCGAGTGTTAACGTGACTGGTGGCCCTGCAGGCGTGACCACTACGCGTAATGAACCGCATGGCTCAAGCAGTGGTAACGGTGGTTCGCAGGTGGCTGGCGCTGAGCGTTATCCTTGCGCAGCTGATATCAGTGTGACTAAGAGTGACACCTTAGGCGACTATCAACCTGGTGTGAGTAGAACTTATACCATCAATGTTACTAATAATGGCCCAGCGGATGTGCAAGGTGCGGTTATTAACGATGTTGTTCCTGATGGCGTAACTATCGACAGTGTTTCTTGCGCGCCCAGCGCCAGTTGTAGTGGGATTAGTACGGTTGGACAAACGATCCAAGTAACACTGGACGCAGATTTAGGTGAAACGATTGCAATCAGTGTTGCAGTAACTTATTCCACAGATCCTGCAGATTACTAGCTACGCTATATTCTTCATTGTGGCTTAGCTTCTATCTAAAAGGGGCTGAGCCTGTTCGACGATAAAATCATCCAGCCAACTTCTCAGCCTGCGGTCTTTAATGTAACCGCAATGGCCACCGTATTGTGTTAGGTATTTAGTGAAGTGCTCCGTATCAGGTAGTGAGTATATGTCTTTATACTCAATAATCGGATCGTCTTTACTCATTAAAACCGTTGTTGGTGTCGCTATATGACTCAAACGATCACCACAAATGTTATAGCCATCAAAATAATCATTAATGGTTTCATAGTCACCATAGTACTTCACTAACGTTTCAGTCAGCTCTCGCATGGAGTCGGTTTTCAGGTCTTCATCTAAGTCATACAGATCTGGAAATAGTTCTTGTTTCTTGCGAATTGAGCGCTTCCACTTCAGCATAAAGTATTTGATGTAAAGCGATAGACTGGTTTCTAGCTTAATCAATATATCGGCTGGGTCGAGAGCTGGGCAAATAGCGATGGTTTTATTCAGCTGAATGTTAGCCTCTGTAGCTCTGTTGGCGACTCGTAGCGCAAAATTCCCACCCAGCGAGAAGCCGCACAGCAGGGTCTTACTCGGTGAAAATTGTTGTTGGATTTGGAAGACTGCTTGAACCACTTCGTCAATTCGATTGGAATGAAACAAGTCGGGATTAAGGTGGTGACTGCTACCATGATCGCGGAGGTTTAGTCTGACGACATTGAATCCCAGCTGATACAAAGTGTGAGCTGTGGATAGCTGGTAAAGAGACTCATGACTTCCTTCCCAGCCATGAATCAAAATCGCTAAGGGAGCATTCTCAGACGCTGCAGCTCGTGCGACAAAGCTTTGCAGCTTGATCCCATCTTCACACTCAATAATATGTTCATGACTATTCTCTATAAGTGTTTTGGCGCGTTTTTTTAGACTCTTACGTCGAAACTTGACGGTGGCCAATAACGACTGCACATGGGTATTTTTTGCCCACGCAGGAACTGGGAAAGAGATCTGTTGAACGGAATGCTCTGACATGAAATAACAAGGGCCGATGGAATTGTGCTTACTGTAGGTGAATCAAGAGATTATTACAAATAGAACTCAGCGGTTACGGCTTTAAGCGGCGCCTTTGATGCCTTGAATGAATGATTCCAAATCAAACTCTACTTCGTTGTCCGCAAGGGTTTGTACAATACGCAACGGTTGTCCATCTTCATCTTTGGGATGTTTAGTAAGATCGATGGACCTTGGCTTAATTCGCTGTTTATTAGAGTCTGTGACTAACTCTAAAACTGGCTCCAGCTTGCTATTTTCGTTAACTGAAAGCACCACGCCAACCTGCCCGTTGTTCAGCTCGACTAAACTGCCCACTGGGTAGACGCCGACCATTTGTATAAACAACTTGATGAGGCGCTCGTCATAAAGATCGCCTTGACCTTTATACAGTTGGGATAAGGCTCTTGAAGGCGACATGCCTTTGCGATAACAGCGGTCGCTGATCATGGCATCATAACTATCGACAATGGCGATAATGCGATCATAGGTCGATAATAGCTCAGCAGCCACTTTGCGAGGATAGCCTCGCCCATTCATGCGTTCATGGTGGTTGTAGGCCGCTGTACAAACCCGTTCATCAATACCGCCGTGGTTGCGTAAGAAAACATAGCCCAAGACCGTATGTTCTTTGACGATTTTGTACTCATCTTCGGTGAGCGGACCTTCTTTATTAAGGATATGCTGTGGCACTTTCATTTTGCCCACATCGTGCAACATGCCACACAAACCGAGTAACTCTAATTCTTTTCTTGGCAGTTGAAGGTATTTACCGAAAGCAATGGATAAAATGCCTACTCGTACACAGTGCTCAGCAGTGTATTCATCTTTACTTTTAATCTTGGACAGCCAAAACATGGCAGTTTCATCACTGAGAATGCTATCAACACAGCTAGAGACAAGTTCCTTAGAGCCTTCAATATCAATTTTGCTATCCCGCTGGACATCCCGCATCAGCGTATTGATGTGTCGATGGGATTTATCAAAGGCTTTTTGTGCGCGAGGCATTTCTTCACGGAGACTAACGCTGGCTTGTCGCGGTGTTAAATTCGGCTTTTGATAAATCGGGCGTCGTTTTTTATCGAGCAGCTGCTGTGCGTAGATTGTTTTATAGGAGTGATGGTCGATAAAGACGTGCTGACAATATTTTTGTAGCAGTTCGATTTCATCTTCAGACTCAATGGTGACTTCTTGAAACATCACTGGAACGTCGGTCCAAGGTCGGTCGAGTTCAATCACGGTCATGCCCTTGGCAAGCTTACCAACAGGGATTTTTTTCTTTTCGAGTTTATGTGAGGTAACAGAAGAACGAGAAGCTGTTTTCCTTGCTTCTGGCTTTGGCTGAAATCCTAAAAACTTTAATAATGAGCCGAACATAGATTTTGTCTCACTACCTCCATTCCCCATATTAATGAATCTACCCAAATTTGCAATAAAAAGTGAGATGGCTCACAAAAATTAACATTCGTTGGGTTTAAAAGAGGCACAAGGCTCTGGAAGTTGTGGAAACTTTCCAAGGTGTTCTGGGTGTATATCAAACACCACTAGCCAAACTAAAAATCTACTGGTAAGGTATTCGTTGTAAATGCCTAAATCTTATTGATTAATAACAAGTTAGGGGCTATTTATCTTTGTTAGTTGCATTTTACGCTGACGGTAAATAAACCTTGAGGCAAACAACTTAGACCTATGATAGAACAATACGCACCCATTCTAGTTTTCATCCTAATAGGCTTACTATTCGGAGGAGGCTTACTGTTGGTTGGCTACTTTGCCAGTCCGACCAAGCCAAATGAAGCTAAGAGTAAACCTTTTGAATGCGGTTTTGATGCCTTCGAAGACTCTCGAATGAAGTTTGATGTAAGGTTCTATCTGGTTGCTATTCTCTTCATCATATTTGATCTCGAAATCGCTTTTTTGTTTCCATGGGCAGTAGTGCTTGATGACATCGGTTGGTTCGGCTTAATTTCTATGAGCGTGTTCCTACTGTTGTTACTCATTGGTTTCGCCTACGAATGGAAAAAAGGCGCTTTAGAGTGGGAGTAACGTGTGGGTTTAGAGGAACAATTAAATAGCGACGGATTTGTGACCACCAGCATCCAAGATTTGCTGGACTGGGCGCGCACCGGATCAATGTGGCCAGTAACCTTTGGTCTTGCTTGTTGCGCGATTGAAATGATGCATGCTGGAGCGGCTCGTTATGACATGGATCGTTTCGGTGTCATTTTTCGTCCAAGCCCTCGCCAATCTGACGTGATGATTGTGGCTGGAACCCTGACCAACAAAATGGCTCCGGCGTTACGCCGAGTTTACGACCAAATGCCAGAACCTAAGTGGGTCATTTCAATGGGCTCATGCGCTAATGGCGGTGGTTATTATCATTATTCCTACTCTGTGGTTCGTGGTTGCGATCGAATCATCCCCGTTGATATTTATGTGCCTGGTTGTCCTCCGACGGCAGAAGCATTGCTCTATGGAATTATACAGCTACAGAATAAAATTAAGCGGCAGACGGTTATAGCGCGTAATTCTCGCCGAAATAAGAATGACCAAAGCACGAAAGACAGCGCTGATAAATCATCAGACGCAAGCGAGGTGACGAGTGCCTGAAGCTTTAGTTAAGCAGCTTGGTGAGGTATTTGGAGATTCGCTAGTTGCTTGCGAAGAAGCGCTTGGTGAAGTCACTATTGAGGTTGGTAAAGACGACTTGCTTGAGGTCTGCGCGACTTTACGCGAACACGACGAACTTGCCTTCGAGCAGCTGATGGACTTAACCGTTGTTGATTACTTGACCTACGGCCAAGATGAGTGGGCGACCACTGAAGCGACGGGCGCTGGATTCAGTCGTGGCCGTGAGGACTACCAACCGGTTAAGAAAACTTGGCAAAGAGAGCGGTTTGCTGTGGTTTATCATCTCCTTTCTATTGCTCATAACCGTCGCTTGCGAGTGACGTGTTTTATTAAAGAAAATCGCCCGACAATCCCTTCGGTGATTGATGTGTGGGCAAGCGCTAACTGGTATGAGCGTGAAGCATTTGATTTGTTTGGAGTGCTTTTTTCTGGCCACCCAGATTTACGCAGAATTTTAACGGACTATGGCTTTGTGGGACATCCTTTCCGCAAAGACTTCCCTTTGATTGGAAATGTTGAGTTACGTTTTGATGCGAAGCAAAACCGTTGTGTTTATGAACCTGTCTCTATTGAACCAAGAGTCTTGGTGCCTCGAGTGATTCGTAAGAAAAAAGATAGCACGGTGTATGTGGCTGCACCTGAGCAGGGAGGAACCAATGGCTGAAATCCGCAACTATACGGTTAACTTTGGCCCGCAACACCCGGCTGCTCATGGTGTATTACGTCTGATCCTTGAGATGGATGGCGAAACGGTGGTGCGTGCCGATCCTCATGTTGGTTTGCTGCATCGAGCGACTGAAAAGTTAGCTGAAAGTAAGCCCTATAATCAAAGTATTGGTTATATGGATCGCTTGGATTATGTGTCCATGATGTCCAACGAACATGCTTACGTCATGGCGATTGAAAAACTGATGGGGATTACGCCACCTAAGCGTGCGCAGTATATCCGCGTCATGTTCGCAGAAATTACACGAATATTGAATCACTTAATGTGGCTCGGGGCTCATGGTTTAGACATCGGCGCCATGACAGTATTTTTATACACGTTTCGTGAGCGTGAAACGTTAATGGACGCGTATGAAGCGGTTAGTGGCGCACGAATGCATGCGACTTATTTCCGCCCAGGCGGTGTCTACCGTGATCTCCCTGAGAGTATGCCGCAATATAAAGAGTCGCCGTTCACGGACAAAAAGAAAGCAGATGAGTTAAATGCTAATCGCCAAGGCTCTTTGCTTGATTATCTACAAGACTTTACTGATAAATTCCCAAGCTGTATTGACGACTATGAAAGCTTGCTGACTGAGAACCGTATCTGGAAGCAACGTACCGTAGGGGTTGGTATTGTGCAGTCAGAGCGAGCATTACAGTTAGGTTTTTCTGGGCCCATGTTACGAGGGTCAGGTGTTGAGTGGGACCTGCGTAAAAAGCAGCCTTACGAAGTTTATGATGAGTTGGAGTTTGATATTCCTGTCGGTAAAGCGGGTGATTGCTACGACCGGTACTTGGTTCGCATGGAAGAGATGCGACAGTCGAACGACATTATTCGGCAATGTATTCAATGGCTTCAAGACAATCCTGGTCCTGTGATGTTGGATAACCATAAAGTGACGCCACCTAATCGTGAAGCCATGAAAGATGATATGGAGGCGCTTATCCATCACTTTAAGCTATTCACTGAGGGATACTGTGTCCCTGAAGGGAAGGCTTATGCGGCGATAGAGCACCCGAAAGGCGAGTTCGGCGTTTATATGGTGTCGGACGGAGCGAATAAGCCATACCGCGTCAAAATCCGCGCGGCAGGTTTTGCGCATCTGTCGGCGATGAATGAAATGGTGAAAGGCCACATGCTGGCCGATGTGGTCGCAATTATCGGCACGCAAGATATCGTCTTTGGCGAAATTGATCGTTAGGTTGATGACTCATGACTGATGCAAATCCACAAATATTACAAGACTTACTCAGCGCCGATGGCTTTGAGAAAGTGGAAACTTGGGTCAGCAAGTATCCCGTCGAGCGGAAGCGTGCTGCGATTATTCCGATCATGAGTATCGTGCAAGAAGAGCATGGCTACCTTACACAAGAATTAATGGATGCGGTCGCTGACTATTTAGGGTGCCCTAAAATTGCAGCATACGAAGTCGCCAGCTTTTATTCGATGTTCCGTTTAAAAGAGGCTGGCAAATATGTTATTTCTTTATGCACCAATGTGTCGTGTATGTTGGCTGGCAGTGGCGACATCAAAAAGTGGTTTAAAGATGAGCTGGGTATCAGCCCAGGAGAAACTACGGAAGACGGTATTTTTACGTTAAAAGAAGTTGAATGTATGGCTGCTTGTGGCGGTGCACCGATGTTAGAAGTAGACAAGCAGTACCACGAGAACTTGGATCTCGATAAGGTGGCAAGCCTTATTCGTGAATTAAAGTGAGTTCATGATTAAGAATGCGGAGCTGAAATAAGCATGGCAAATGAAGTTTGTTTTAGAACACTAGAACTAGACAAACCTTGGACACTGGCGACTTACCAGTCGGCGGGTGGCTATGCTATGTGGCGCAAAATTTTAGCGGAGCAAACGCCGCCGGACGAAATTATTGAGGAACTCAAACTGTCCGCCTTGCGTGGCCGAGGCGGTGCGGGTTTCCCCACGGGGTTGAAGTGGAGCTTCATGCCTAAGCATGCGCCAGGGCAAAAGTACGTGGTTTGCAACTCTGATGAAGGCGAGCCGGGTACATTCAAGGATCGCGATATCCTGCGTTATAACCCACATCAGCTGATCGAAGGTATGGCGATTGCGGGTTATGTAACGGGCGCAACCGTCGGTTATAACTACATGCGTGGTGAGTTTTATGAACCGATTGAGCGCTTTGAAGAAGCGCTGAAAGAAGCTTATGACGCAGGCTTTTTAGGAAAAAATATTTTGCAATCTGGTATCGATTTTGATTTACACAGTCATGTCGGTGCCGGCGCCTATATTTGCGGTGAGGAAACTGCTTTACTGGAATCGTTAGAAGGCAAAAAAGGTCAACCGCGATTTAAGCCACCATTCCCCGCAAACTACGGCTTATTTGGCCGGCCAACCAATGTGAACAATACTGAGAGTTATGCATCCGTCCCTATTATTCTAGAGAAAGGCGGTCAGTGGTTCTTAGATTTGGGAAAAGAAAACAATGGTGGCACTAAAATTTTCTCTGTCTCGGGTCACGTTAATAAACCGGGTAATTATGAAATAGGGCTGGGAACGCCGTTCAAAGATTTGCTCGAAATGGCGGGCGGCATGAAGGACGGTAAAAAATTGAAGGCGGTTATTCCAGGCGGCTCAAGCGCGCCTGTATTGCCAGCTGATGTGATGATGGATATCACCATGGATTACGATGCGCTGGGTAAAGCAGGCTCTATGCTCGGTTCGGGCGCTGTCATCATCATGGATGAAGATACCGATATGGTCGAAGTGTTAGGGCGTATTGCGCACTTTTACTATGAAGAGTCTTGTGGCCAATGTACGCCGTGCCGTGAAGGTACCGGCTGGATGTCGCGCATGATAGCTCGAATAGCGCGTGGAGAAGGGCAGGTAACCGATTTAGATAAGTTGGATGAAATTGCAGGCAACATTATGGGGCGTACTATTTGTGCGCTTGGTGATGCAGCAGCGATGCCAGTGCAAAGCTTTATAAAGTATTTTAAGCAAGAGTTTGTGGACAAAATTGAGCAATCTGAGTTGGGCAAGAAAACCCGAAAAGCCAGTTAACCGCTCTTACATTATTGATATAACGAGGATGTAAACAGCCAATGGTTTCAATCGAAATTGATGGTAAAAAAATAGAAGCCGAGCAGGGCTCTATGATTATTGAAGTGGCGGATGCGCACGGCATCACCATTCCTCGTTTTTGTTATCACAAAAAATTATCCATCGCTGCTAATTGTCGGATGTGTTTGGTCGAAGTCGATGGCGTTAAAAAACCTTTACCCGCCTGTGCAACGCCTATCTCTGACGGCATGGTGGTGAAAACTCAGTCGGATTTTGCTCAAGAATCGCAAAAGTCTGTGATGGAGTTTTTATTGATCAATCACCCGCTCGACTGTCCGATTTGCGATCAGGGCGGTGAGTGCGAGCTACAAGACGTAGCGCTTGAGTATGGAAATGATGTTTCGCGTTTCAGCGAAAAGAAGCGCGCTGTAGTGGACGAAGATTTAGGGCCTTTAATCGAAACTGAAATGACGCGTTGTATTCACTGCACGCGGTGTGTCCGTTTCGGGCGGGAAGTTGCCGGTATTCGCGAGCTTGGTGCTGTTGGCCGTGGCGAACATATGGAAATCAGCACTTTTATCGAGCAGTCGGTCGATTCTGAAGTCTCCGGTAATATTATTGATTTGTGCCCAGTGGGAGCTTTAACGGCAAAGCCGTCTCGCTACCAGGCACGGGCATGGGAAATGGCGCAACGGGACTCGGTATCGCCTCACGATTGTATTGGTGCTAATTTGCACGTGCACACGTTACGCAATCGAGTGATTCGTGTCGTACCTAAAGAGAATGAAGCGGTTAATGAGGTTTGGCTGTCTGATCGAGACCGTTATTCTTACGAGGCGCTTGAGGAAAGCGAGCGCTTACTAAAGCCGATGCTGAAGCATAATGGCGAATGGAAAGAAGTTGATTGGGAAACTGCGTTAGAACGAACAGCGAGTAAGCTCAACATGATGGTGCAAACCGATGGTTCGGAACAGATTGCCGCTATCGCACACCCAAGCTCTACCACGGAAGAAATGTATTTACTGCAAAAAGTCATGCGTGGATTAGGCTCAAACAATATTGATCACCGTTTAAGAGTCAGTGATTTTGCGTGGCAAAAATTTGAGCCGTTGCACCCTGAGTTAGGGGTTGATTTATCAGAGCTGGAAAATTTAGATGCCTGTTTGCTCATTGGTGCCAACTTACGTAAAGAGCAGCCATTGGCTTCGTTGCGAGTGAGGAAAGCAACTCGCTACGGCAATATCGCTTCCATCGGCTTATATCCGCTGTATCACAACTTTGATATTGATCATGAAATCATCACTGATGCTGAAACTTGGCTCGGTCAGTTGGCGGGCATAACTAAATACTTGTATCAAAACCAAGGCGATAGCGACAAAGAGCAGTGGGCTGATGCGATGGATCTTGAAGGGCTTGAGACGTTACTGGAGCCAATCACCGTTCGTGATGAGCATCGTAATATTGCTGAAATGCTTCTAAAGGGTGAGAAATCCAGCATTATCTTGGGCGCGAGCGCTTTAGAGTTTAGTTACGCAGGCCATATTCGCTTATTAGCGAAGGCAATCGCTAACTTGTCCGGCTCGTCATATGGCTTCTTCCCACATGGTGGCAATAGCGTTGGCGCATATCTTGCTGGCTCGATTCCACATCGTGGTCCGGCGGGCGCCGATGTTGAGCAAGATGGGCAGCACATAAAAGATTTATTCGAGCAGGGCAAAAAAGGGTATGTTTTATTAAAAACAGAGCCAGGCAAAGAGTCGGTGATTGCGGACAAAGCAAGAGAGAGCTTGGAACAGGCTGACTTTGTGGTTTCAATGACTTGTCATGCGGATGATGAGGCGTTTGAGTATGCTGACGTTATATTGCCAGTCGCAAGCTTTTTAGAAACATCAGGCTCATACGTTAACGTGAATGGGTTATGGCAAGATTTCGCCGCAGCGGTGAGTGCACCAGGCGAAGCCAAGCCAGCTTGGAAAGTGTTGCGAGTGTTGGGTAATTTATTGAACCTCAAAAACTTCGACTATGTATCGGCAGAGGATGTACGCAAAGAAGTGAAAGGCCGCTTAAGCGCCGTCGGCGACCGAATTAAGCCGAAATGGCAATGTCCTGAAACTTTGCCACGCGATGGATTCGCTCCGCGTCCAGTCAATATGTATCAAATTGATGGTTGGTTACGTCGCTCGCCTTCATTGCAAGACACCGCTTTGGCTAAAGGCCAAGAAATATTAAAGCGTCCTCGTTTAAGTCCGTTCCATAATATTGTGGGAGGCGTTTGATGTTGGATATCATCATCGACTTCTTCATTATTGGAACCAAAATTGGTTTGATTTTGTTGCCACTTATTTTAGCAGTGGCTTACACCACGTATGCAGAGCGTAAAATTATTGGCTATATGCAGATGCGTGTGGGGCCAAACCGAGTGGGGCCGAAAGGTTGGTTGCAGCCAATCGCGGATGTGATCAAACTATTAATGAAAGAAGTGGTGGTGCCGTCGGGTGCGAATAAAGGATTATTCTTATTAGCGCCCATTTTATTTATTGCACCGTCTTTTGCAGCATGGGCTGTGATTCCATTTGATGCCGAACTGGTTTTAGCCAATAGTGACGTGGGTTTGCTGTATATTTTGGCGATGACCTCGATTGCGGTTTATGGGGTGATTATCGCGGGCTGGGCTTCGAATTCTAAATATGCTCTGATTGGCTCGTTACGCTCGGCGTCGCAAATTATTTCTTATGAAATTGCGATGGGCTTCGCGCTGGTTGGTGTGTTGATGGCTTCCGGTAGCATGAACCTAGGACAAATTGTTCAGGGGCAAGAGGGTGGTTTCTGGCACTGGTATTGGATTCCATTATTACCTCTACTGGTAATTTATTGGATCTCCGGTGTGGCAGAAACTAACCGCGCACCTTTTGACTTACCAGAGGGTGAGTCTGAAATTGTGGCGGGCTTCCATGTCGAATATGCGGGAATTTCATTCGCGCTCTTCTTCTTAGCTGAATACGCTAACATGATCTTAATTTCGGTGTTAACGGCACTGTTTTTCTTTGGCGGCTGGCTCAATCCTTTCCAAGGAATTCCTTTTGTTGAAGATATCACGGGCTGGGTGCCAGGTATGGCCTGGTTATTGCTTAAGGCAGGATTCTTTTTATTCTTAATGATCTGGTTGCGGGCGACATTCCCACGTTATCGTTATGATCAAATCATGCGTCTGGGTTGGAAGGTATTTATACCCGTCACGGTGGTTTGGTTGATGATATTAACCTTTATGATTAAAGCGGGCGTTGGCCCGTGGTTTAGCGGAAGAGGTGTTTTCTGATGTCGAAACTAAAGCACTTTTTCAGGAGTTACACCCTTAAGGATTTATTAACGGGGTTACGAATTACCGGGAAGCACTTGTGGCGTCGTAAAGTCACGATACAGTTCCCAGAAGAGCAAACGCCACAATCTCCACGTTTCCGTGGTTTGCATGCGTTGCGCCGTTATCCCAATGGCGAAGAGCGCTGTATTGGTTGTAAGTTATGTGAAGCAGTATGTCCTGCGGCGGCGATTACGATTGATGCGGGGCCGCGACAGGATGATGGTACACGTCGAACGACGCGTTATGAAATTGATATGTTTAAGTGTATCTACTGTGGCTTTTGTGAAGAGTCGTGCCCGGTAGACTCGATTGTAGAAACACGAGTGATGGATTATCACTTTGAGAAACGCGGCGATAATATTTTAACCAAAGCACAGTTATTGGCGATTGGTGATAAATACGAAGACCAAATTGCTGAGGACAGAAAGCAAGATGCGAAATATCGATAATCACAGCATTGATAATGGGTTCAAGGTGAGCCGATGACCGTTGAGTCTATTGTCTTTTATCTATTTGCAGCCTTGACTGTACTGGGCGCAGTGGGCGTTATTACGGTGCGTAATGCAGTGCAAGCCGTTCTTTGTTTAGTCCTAACGTTTTTCTCGGCAGCCGTGCTATGGATGCTACTGGAAGCAGAGTTTCTAGCGGTCACGTTAGTTTTGGTTTATGTCGGGGCCGTGATGGTGCTGTTTTTGTTTGTCGTCATGATGTTAGACGTCGACTATGCTAGCTTAAAATCAGGGTTTACCCGGTACTTACCTCTTGGGATATTGGTAGCATTAGCGTTGTTTGGTGCTATTTATTGGGTGATACGCAGCGAAGTTTTAGGTGAAATGCCTGAGCCAGCCAAGCACAGCGCAGAATACAGCAATGTTACAGTGCTTGGGAAGTTGCTGTATACCGAGTACTTCTATGCCTTTGAAGTGGCTGGCGTTATTTTGCTGGTAGCAATTGTTGCTGCGATTAGCCTGACTTTCAGGGGGCGACGAGATCGTCGAGGACAAAGTGTTCCTGTGCAGCATCAAGCCAGCAGAGAAGAACGTTTGCGTGTGGTGAGTATGGAGTCTGGGCCAAGACAAGACGCGCATTTACGCAAAGAAACTGACGTTAAGTCCAAACGTAAGCGCAAGACCAAAACCAAAGCCAAGAAAAAAGGAGATGAGGCATGAGTTTAACCCACTACCTAGTCGTTAGTGCTTTGCTGTTCTCCATCAGTGTGGTTGGCATCATTATTAATCGGAAAAATGTCATCACGCTACTCATGTGCATTGAGTTGATGTTGTTGGCAGTGAATACTAACTTTATTGCTTTCTCACGCTACCTGAGCGATGAAGTGGGACAGATATTCGTTTTCTTTATTTTGACCGTGGCTGCTGCTGAAGCCGCTATCGGCTTAGCTATTTTAGTGGTGCTCTTTAGAACCAATAAGAAAATTGATGTTGCCGAGCTGAAGGAGTTAAAAGGGTAATGACCATCCAAGCCCAACTACTGATCGCTGTGTTAGCCCCTCTGGTGGGTGCTATTTTGGCAGGCTTATTGGGCCAGAAGTTGGGCAAAGTGACCACGCATCGCATCACAATCATCGGTGTCTTGGTGTCATTTGTGTTTTCGGCCAAGTGGTTCTTTAGTTTTCTATGGGGCAATGCGACAGCCGTTGATGTCACGATCTATGAGTGGGCGAGCTTTGGTGACGTCACCATCCAGATAGGTTTTCTACTCGATAGTTTGACCTCAATCATGATGTTGGTGGTTACGTTTGTCAGTTTGATGGTACACATATACTCCATCGGATATATGCACGACGACAAAGGTTATCAGCGTTTCTTTAGCTACATTTCACTGTTTACATTCTCAATGCTGATGCTGGTGATGTCGAATAACTTCTTGCAGTTGTTTTTTGGCTGGGAAGCTGTAGGCGTTGTGTCTTATTTGTTGATTGGCTTCTGGTACCAAAAAGACAGCGCAATTTTTGCCAACATGAAAGCCTTTTTGGTGAACCGCGTTGGTGATTTTGGGTTTTTATTAGGTATCGGTGCCATTTTCCTATTATTCGGCACTTTTGATTATGCGCCAATTTTTAAAACGATGGGGCAGGCCGAGGAGTTAGTCTCGCTGGAAAGTCAGCAGCAAGTGAATGCATTGGCGTTAGTGGGACTTGATCATAGCTTTGCCGTTTGGGGAGAGTTACAGTGGTCGGCCATTAGTTTTATTTGTATTTGTTTGTTTATTGGTGCCATGGGCAAATCTGCGCAGGTACCGTTGCATGTGTGGTTACCTGACTCTATGGAAGGCCCAACGCCTATCTCTGCGCTGATTCATGCAGCAACGATGGTGACGGCTGGCGTCTTTATGGTTGCTCGGATGTCACCTTTGTTCGAGTTCTCAGAAACCGCATTGGCAATGGTGACTCTGATTGGTGCTATTACGGCACTATTCATGGGGCTGGTTGCGATTGTGCAGAATGATATAAAGCGCATTATTGCCTATTCAACTTTGTCTCAACTCGGTTATATGGTGGTGGCGTTGGGTGTGTCGGCTTACTCGGCAGCGGTGTTCCACCTGTTCACTCACGCCTTCTTTAAAGCTTTACTATTTCTTGGCGCGGGTTCGGTTATTGTGGCGCTGCATCATGAGCAAGATATTCGCAAAATGGGTGGGCTGTATAAAAAGTTACCGATTACCTATTGGTGTACCCTGCTCGGAACCTTGGCATTGATTGGTGCGCCACTTTTTTCAGGTTTTTATTCAAAAGACACTATTATTTCAGCGGTAAGTGCCGCCGAAGGTGGCTTTAGTGGTTTTGCTTATTTTGCGGTATTGGCAGGTGTACTAGTGACCGCGATATACAGCATCCGCCTCTTACTGATCGTATTCCATGGCAAAACACGCATGGAACCAGAGCAATTTCATGGCTTAACCGAATCGCCACGCGTGATTACTTGGCCGTTAATCGCTTTGGCAATCCCATCCGTTTTGGCTGGGTTTGTATTTGCTAAAGATGTCGTTTTCCGCTCATTCTTCAATGATTCGATTACTGTGCTAGATCAACATGATGTATTGGCATCAATTGAAGAGCACTTTAGTGACGCAATTAGTTTTGCCATACATGGCTTGATGAGCCCAGTATTCTTGATGTTATTGGCAGGAGTGGTTATCGCTATCGTGGTTTACGGTTGGGCGCCACGCTTTATTACTATGTGGGCGCTATTCCTAAAACCCCTCAAAAAGCTGTTAGAGAAAAAGTACTTTTTTGATGAGTTTAATCAAAAAGTATTTGCTCAGGGCAGTCATTGGTTGGGAAAAGTCTTTTGGCGGTATGGCGATAAAGCGATTATCGACGAAGGTATTATTGATGGCGGTTCAAACGCACTGAAAAGTATCGCCTTGAAAGTGCGTAAATTACAAACCGGCTATTTATATCATTATGCATTATTCATGCTGATAGGTTTAGTTGCCTTTCTAGCATGGTTACTGTTTAGAGGGTAAAGCGCGGGATGGATAATAAAAGATTATGTTAGAGCAGTTGCCCGTTTTAAGTCTATTGATTTGGGTTCCGTTACTAAGCGGAATACTGGTGCTATTAAGCCCAGGCGATAAAATGCTGGTTTGGAGCCAACGTTTTGGCGTAGCAGTTTCGTTGTTGGTGCTGGCCTTAAGTTTTTGGCTTTTGATTGCGTTTGATACGACCACTGCAGATTTTCAATTTGCTGAACGGGGAGAGTGGATTCCTTCTCTGAATATTGGCTATAAGTTAGGTGTCGATGGGATTGCATTACCGCTGGTAGTGCTAACCTGCCTTATTAATTTATTAGTGTTATTTGGCTCGACAGCCTCTATAAAGTTTCGTCAGACTCAGTTCGTTGCAGCGGTGTTATTATTAACCGGCGCGATGAATGGCGTCTTTCTAGCTCAAGATAGTATTCTTTTTTATGTATTCTGGGAAGCCATGCTCATTCCCATGTTCTTAATGATCGGAATTTGGGGTGGCCCTAACCGTATTTACGCTACTATCAAGTTCTTCCTCTATACCTTCTTCGGCTCAATTTTCATGCTAGTAGCCCTTATTTACATGGGGCGAGAGGCTGGAGACTTTTCCATAAGCGCAATGCAGGATATGCCGTTAAGTGGTAATGAGCAAAGCTGGATATTTTGGGCATTCCTGATTGCTTTCGCGGTTAAAATTCCAATGGTACCGGTTCATACTTGGCTTCCAGATGCACACGTCGAAGCGCCGACAGGAGGCTCGGTTATTTTGGCCGCCATCATGTTGAAAATGGGTGGCTACGGTTTCTTACGTTTTAGCCTGCCGATTACGCCCGATGCGTCGGCGGCTTATGCGAATGTGCTTATCGTTTTGTCATTACTGGCGATTGTGTACATTGGCTTTGTCGCTTTAGCGCAAAAGGATATGAAAAAGCTGATTGCTTATTCGTCGATTGCTCACATGGGCTTTGTCACTTTAGGTACTTTCGTCATTCTGCAGTTGACCAATGTTGATACGCAAGCAATGGCGTTGCAGGGGGCGATGGTACAAATGATTTCTCATGGCCTTGTTTCGGGGGCGTTGTTTTTCTCGATTGGTGTCCTTTACGACCGTTTGCATACCCGTGAAATCAGTGAATACGGTGGTGTTGTTAACAGCATGCCGATTTTTGCCACCTTACTCATGCTGTTTATTTTTGCCAATGCCGGGCTACCAGGGACATCAGGCTTTGTGGGAGAGTTCTTCGTGATTATTTCATCATTCCAAGCTGATTGGAGAATTGCCTTGTTTGCGGGGCTGACTTTAGTGCTTGGAGCTGCTTACAGCTTGTGGTTCTACAAGCGAGTGATTCTCGGTAAAGCTGCCAGCGACAAAGTTGAGCGCTTGGATGATATTAATCTAAGAGAAAAGACTGTCTTAATAATTTTGGCCGTACTGGTTATCGCTTTGGGCGTGTATCCCCAGTTCCTGATTAATATCATGCAGCCGAGTATCGAGCAGTTACTGCAATTCACCAGCACCAGCAAGTTAGGAGGTTAAGGTGACTCATAATTTAATTCATCTACTTCCTGAAATGTTCTTGCTGACAGCCGCCTGTATCATACTGCTGATCGATGTTTTTTCGAAAGACTTAGACCGGAACTTGACCTATCGCTTAACCCAGTTAGCGTTAATCGGTACTGCAATTATCTGTATGGTGCAGTTTCCAGACGTTCAATACCACTTATACGATAGACACTTTATTCTCGACCCGATGGCCGGAATTATCAAAATCAGTGTGATTGTATTGGCGATGTTAGCGTTGTTGTTTGCTCGTCCTTATATTCTGCCGAGGCGGATTTTAAGAGGTGAATACTACTTATTACACTTATTTGCCGTGTTGGGCATGATGGTGATGGTTAGTGGCGGCAGTCTACTCACGCTGTATCTAGGTCTAGAGCTATTGTCGCTGTCATTGTATGCCTTAGTGGCTATGCAGCGTCATGCATACCAGTCTGCGGAAGCGGCTGTTAAATACTTTGTGATGGGCGCCATAGCGAGCGGTTTCTTGCTGTATGGCATGTCGCTAGTTTATGGCGTGACACAGGAAATCCATCTAACGGATATTGCCGCTTATATTGCGAATAACGAATCGAGTTTAACGCTACGCTTTGGTTTAGTCTTTATGGTGGTGGCGATAGCCTTTAAGTTTGGCGCGGTACCTTTCCAGATGTGGGTACCGGATGTTTATGATGGTGCACCAACGTCGGCTACCGCCTTTATATCTTCTGCGCCCAAGGTCGCGGCTTTTGGTCTGGCCATTCGTATATTTGGTTATGGTTTTGTCGGTGTGGTCGTAGACTGGCAGAGTTTATTGATTATACTCGCTTGCTTGTCGATGTTAGTAGGTAACCTTGTTGCTTTGGCACAAACTAATATCAAGCGCTTACTAGCCTACTCAGCTATCGCCCATATTGGTTATTTCTTACTGGGTATTCTGACTGGCACGGCAGAAGGTTTCGCTGCTTCGTTCTTCTATATATTAAGTTACGCCATCATGTCGTTGGGTGGTTTCGGTTGCCTGATTTATTTAGGGAAGGGCATTGATGACGTTAAGAATATTGATGAGCTAAAAGGTTTGGGCCGTAAGAACCCTTGGGGCGGTCTTTTGATCAGTGTGCTATTCCTGTCTATGGCTGGATTGCCACCTTTTGTCGGTTTCTGGGCCAAGCTTGAAGTATTCCTAGCGGTATTAGACTCAGGGTTCGTATGGTTGGCGATTTTTGCAGCTATCATGTCTATTCTCGGACTCTTTTATTATCTCAAAGTGGTCAAGGTCATTTTCTTTGATGAACCTGAATCGGATCAAAAGCTCATTGCCGCCAGAGGCTTAAGGCTGGGTCTGGGTTTGAGTAGTTTAACCGTTGTTGGTCTAGGGATTTTCCCGAGTAAATTGATGGAGCTTTGCGAGCAAGCATTCCAGTACTTGTGACGTTTGAATATTTATTGAAATTATTATGTCAGACCACTTGTCAAAGCAATTTAAGTGAGTATAATGCGTTCCACGTTGAGGTAGGGACTTCTAAAGACACCTACCGAAACAAGGGCTAAATAGCCAAACTTATTAGTCGTACCAGAGTCTAATAAGTACTCTTGAGAAAGAAGCCTTATTATAAGAGATTATCAATAAGGGATTCTTTGTAAGAGACATGGATGCGGGGTGGAGCAGCCTGGTAGCTCGTCGGGCTCATAACCCGAAGGTCGTCAGTTCAAATCTGGCCCCCGCTACCA
>CATNCP010000032.1 GCA_950096615.1 uncultured Kangiella sp.
AAGGTTGTTTCAGCGCACCGCACTCCTCAATTACTCGCTGATTATGCCTCTTCTGCCGCAGAGCGTGGTATTAAGGTAATCATTGCCGGTGCCGGCGGCGCTGCCCACCTTCCTGGTATGGCTGCGGCTTTTACTTCGCTACCGGTATTGGGCGTTCCAGTGAAGTCCAAAGCTTTAAATGGTGTCGACTCGTTGCTGTCGATTTGTCAAATGCCGAAAGGCGTTGCGGTTGGGACATTAGCCATTGGAGACGCAGGTGCGGCAAATGCAGGCTTGCTAGCAGCACAAATTTTAGGATGTCAGCAGCCAGAGTTGCTCGCAAAAATTGACCAGTTCCGTAGCGAGCAAACCGATACCATTTTGGCCAACCCTAACCCTGCCGAATAGCGAGCTTTATATGCAAATGTTAGTACTCGGTGCAGGCCAGCTAGCGCGCATGATGGCGCTTGTAGCCGCTCCTTTAGATATTCATATTCGAGCTTACGATGTGAACAGTAAGCAAGTCTTGCACCCGGTTACTGGTGAGCGTTATGAGCAAACCTTAACGCAAGCTATAGCAGCCAGCGACCGTATCACGGCTGAGTTTGAACACGTCCCAGCAGATGTTCTGGCACTGTGTGAGCAGAGTGGTAAGTTTTTCCCTGGCAGAAAAGCGATTGAATGCGGTGGCGATCGTGCTAAAGAAAAAGCCTTGCTGG
Source organism: uncultured Kangiella sp. (assembly GCA_950096615.1). GTDB lineage: Bacteria > Pseudomonadota > Gammaproteobacteria > Enterobacterales > Kangiellaceae > Kangiella. The sequence goes on from CATNCP010000032.1 coordinate 699, forward strand.
ATGGGGCTGGTGTACCAAGTGCTCCGTATGTGCTTGTTACGGAACGCCGTCATCTAGAGCAAGCTATCAGTGATTTGGGGCTGCCTTTAGTGATAAAAACCTGTCAGGCAGGGTATGACGGTAAAGGTCAGTGGCGCTTAAAAGACGCTGAGCAAGCCGACGGCATTTGGCAAGAAATGCAGGCCTTTTTAGATAAAGACCCGACGCATAGCATTATTTGTGAAAAGATGATTCCCTTTGACCGTGAGGTGTCAGTGATTGGGGCACGTGATGCGAAGGGTAATGTCAAAGTCTATCCAGTTACTGAAAATGAACACACCAATGGCGTTTTGACGTTATCAGTAGCGGGGATCGTTAGCCAAGCTATTCAGGCTCAAGCGATCGATGCCTATCATAAACTAGCCGAAGCACTGGATTATGTTGGTGTATTGGCGATTGAGTTTTTTGATGTTGGTGGTGAGTTGTTGGTTAACGAAATTGCGCCTCGAGTTCACAATTCCGGACACTGGACACAGCAGGGCGCTTATTGCTGCCAGTTTGAAAATCATGTGCGTGCCGTTGCTGGCTTACCGCTAGGCAGTACCGACTTATTGCGGCCTAGCGCCATGATTAATGTGCTTGGGCATGACGCTATACCTCATCAGGTATTAGCAACGGCAGGCGCTCGTAGCCACTGGTATGGAAAGAAAGTGAAACCAGGTCGTAAAATGGGGCACATCAATGTTAGCGCTAGTACATTAGCCGAGCTAGGAAAACGTCTTAATGAACTGAGCGAGCATCTTAGTGAACAAGATTACCCTGGTGTTGAAGCACGAGCTAAACAGTTAATGAAATAATTAGCTCAGTTAACACATTACTCTCACAACTTGCTCTAGGCACCAAAAAGGTCACTTCAAAGTGACCTTTTTATAATGTGGTGGAGCCGGTGGGGTTACTCAGCTCTTCCTGAGCCTCGCCCTCGCAAGCGAGGGTTAGCTAAAGCTATTCAAAATTGTTCCAGACAATTATGTCGAACCCTTCTACGGGGTCTCGTTGATATCAAGCATCCAAATAAAAAAAGCCCACCTTACGGTGAGCCTTTGTTTATTTGGTGGAGACGGCGGGAGTCGAACCCGCGTCCGCGAATCCGCCGCTTCAGAATCTACATGCTTAGAACCATCTTTAAGTTAACCAATGACGAGCCAATGGTCAGGCTTTCAAAGGCGATCTCGAGGTAAGTTTAACAGTTGGCTGCCGAGCACAGTTACCTGCGAGTCCCTGTATATGACTGTCTAGCTCCTACCAAGGACGCTCAGAGTAGACAGTTAGCCTATTAAGCGGCTAAAGCGTAGTTGTCTTCGTTTGCAACTATAAGTTTTCAGCTTTGATTTTACGAGATTCGCTGAACATCTCGACATGCACCTAAAGTTTTGTAATCCACGTCGAAGCCGTTTCGTCCCCGTGGTACTTTCTATTATAACTGATATGGAGCTTGTGTATAGAGAATTCAAGTGGAATACTACTGAAAGTAATTTGTGGCTTGGTTAACATTCCTATGTTTAACAAAAGGTTACACTTTGTGGGATAAAGTAGGAGGGTTAATGTCAGAGCAAAATAATAAGCGCCTTGAGTCGGCGATGCTGTCTCATAAAGGTGTCTCTCGCGAGAATAATGACGATAAAGTTTATGGTTCCTCAGAACTAGGCTTGTGGTTGTTATCTGATGGGGTTGGCGGGCTTAAGCAGGGTGAGCAGGCCAGTCTTTATACCGTTAAAGAAATCCGTAAGTCAGTTGCTAATGGATCCAATCTATTCAATGCAGTGCACTCGGCGCACTCGGTTATAAAGGCATATAATCGACATGAAGAAGAGGAGCGTGGAGCAACAGTTGTTGCTGTTCACTCTAAAGATGACACTTATGATATAGCATGGGTCGGGGACAGCCGTGCTTACCTCTGGAATGAAGTGACAGGGGAGTTAACTCAACTGACCGAAGATCATACCTTGGTGCAAAAATTACTGAATGCAGGCTTGCTAGAGCCTTCGCAGGTCAAGCATCATCCAAAACGTCACGTTATAACCCAATGTTTGGGAATCGAAAATGACCACCAATTAGATATTGGCTTTTTTACTCGAGAGTGGGATTATGGGGAGCATCTTTTATTGGCTAGTGATGGTTTATATGATGAGCTATCACGGACTGAGCTAATAGGTGCTTTACGCATGCAGCGGGATAACCAAGCAAAAATAGAGTATATGGTGTCTCTTGCATGTAAAAACGGGGGTAGCGATAATGTTTCTGTTATTCTTGTTTCGTCGCCGGTTAAAAAAGCGAGAAAGAAGAAGAAAAAGAGTTTTATCGAGCAAATCAAAGAATTATTAAAAATAGGTTAACGTGAGGTAAGTATGTCGTCACAAGATCCGTCAAAAAACAAACCCGAGCCGACAAAAGGGTATAGAGAAGATAAGGCTGGGCCACAGGGAACACTTGTTTTTGACTCTAAAGAAGTCGATAGGATGATAGCCGCTGAAATTCAGAAGTTAGAGGATGATGGAACAAAAGTCCCAGCGTTGTTAGCTACAACGAAGCCTCATGCCGGTACCGCATTTATTTTGGACTACGGCAAGAATGTTATCGGTCGCGGCAAAGGTAATAGTGTGACGATTTATGATCCTGCAGCGTCGTCAACTCATGCTCAAATTACTTACTATAACGGTGATTGGAAAATTTTAAACTTGTTGTCTTCGAACGGCACTATTGTTAATGGTGAGAAAATTTCAGAGCGAGAGTTAACGTTTGGAGATAAAATCCAAGTGGGACACACAGAGTTCTTGTTTACGCTAGTTGACTCACAAGAAGAAGATGATGATGAAAAAGCCGAAATAAACTGGATGCTGGTGGGATCTTTGGGCGTAGCTGCGTTGTTACTCATAGGTGTACTCATCTGGTTGTTTCTATAATTACTATTAATGTCTGATAAATTAACTATAGGGCGCTACGAGCTAATCGAAGAGATTGGCCGGGGCGCTATGTCAGTAGTTTATTTAGCTAAAGATCCTGATATTGGTCGCTCTCTCGCCATTAAATTGTTGAAGCATGATTTGGTTGAGGAAGATGAATATCGTAATTTATTTTTAAGAGAAGCCCGAGCTGCAGGCGGTTTAAGTCACCCGGGTATTGTCACGATTTATGATGTAGGGATTTGGCAAAATAGACCCTATATCGCTATGGAGCTTCTGGAAGGGATTCACCTAGATGATTTTCTAGCAGAGCATGGGAGTTTCTCAGTAAGTGAGGCACTGGACCTTGCTCAGCAGCTAACGGATGCTTTAGATTATGCTCATAGCAAAGGCGTAGTTCATAGAGACATAAAACCTGAGAATATTCTTGTCCTTGAGGGTGGAAAGCGCTTTAAAATTACTGATTTCGGTATTGCTCGGATTGAGCACCAATTTTTGGAAGCTGAAAGCGAAGAAGAGCAGGCAAAAGTTATGGGAACGCCTGCTTATATGTCACCTGAACAAATTTCAGGAAATGAGACAAACTTCAAAACCGACCTTTATTCGCTAGGTGTTATTCTTTATAAAATCACAAAAGGTGAGCTTCCTTTTCAGGCTGCTAATTATGGTGCCATGATGCAGGCAGTACTTCAGCAAAACCCAAAACCATTGAATGCTTATTCTGAACAGGGTTTTATTTGGCAGAGTATTATTTTCCGTTTATTGCAAAAAAATCCAGACCTACGTTATACACAGACAGAAGAGCTTATTACAGAACTCGATGCCTTGTCAGAAGAGATTGAGCAAGAGCGAAAAGGAATTGGCAACATCAATTTTGTGTCCATGCGAGCTCGCTGGGCAATATCCTTATCATCTCTAGTATTGGTGGTGATGGTTTTAGGAATGATCTGGGTCTATAACAAACAAAACACTTTGATGAATCAACTAGTTTATGATTATGGCAGTTCAATGGCCCAAATTATTTCTAGCGAGACTGCAGAGCCTTTACTGTTAGGAGAGGATGTAGCGCTACAAGCCATTACGGTAGATATTGTGGAGAACTCTGAGATCCTGTATTTGTCGATTCGTAACAAGGATGGTTTAGTACAAAGCAGCAGTAATCAGCAGCAAGTTGGCAAAAAGTATAAACCTTTAAAAAGTAGTGTATTAAAAAACAATGCAGGAAGCGCAAGGATTTTCGAAAACTTAGAAGATTTTTCACAAGAAGCTTTTCTTTTTGATACCCCAATATCATTTCAAGACAAACAGATTGGTTTTGCTAGTATTGCAATAGGCCGCAATAACCTTATTAGCGCAACTAGGTCATCGCTGTTAGCTATGATTGTGTGGATGTTTGTCATTATGTTAGCGGTGTTCTCAGGGGTCTACTGGTTGGCGAATAAATTCACTCAAAGAATTAATAAGACCAGGCAAGTCATTAAAGATATACGAGCGCATGGACAGTCGGATATTATTAAAATTGATACTCATGATGAAGTTGGTCGTTTACAGCAAGAGGTTAATGACCTAACGCATAAACTGGCTGGTTTAACGAAGACTCAACATATGGGACCCAATGAAATGGATCCTTCACTGAGTGACTTAACAGAAATCGATAAAACTATTTTGCTTGATTATCCTGAAAAGCAGGAGCCCGAGAAACAGAGCTCAGAAGAACAGAGTACCAAAACAGAGAGTACTGAAGAGCCAACTGCCAAGGCGAGTGAGAACAAACAATAAGGGCTCTAGTTAAGTGTTCTTAATCGATTCAAAGGTTTTCTAGCTTATTTTGCAGTGCTTTTACTCTATCTTTATACACCAAAGCTAAATCGTCATTGGGGTTGATTGCTAAAATCCTATTCCAGTAATTAAGTCCATCTTCCAGTTCCTGATTTCTGTAATGTCTGAGTGCTTTCTGGTGATAGTGCTCTGAAACCTTATTCCTAGTGGTGGTGAACAAAATATTATCTTCAAGAGGTTGGCCTACTTGATTCCAAGCAACTAATAAGATGTCGTAAGACTTATCAAACTTTGACTGATCAGAAAATCGTTTGGCAGTAATGAGCTCTTGCTCTGCTTTCAGAGTAGACAGTTCCGAGATCAATACTTTTTGATTCGCTTTATTTAAGGGAGCTTCACTGATCAATGAAGACAATAACTGTTCGGCATCACTGGTTCGTTGTTGCCTTTTGTAGTTTTTCGATTGGATCACGGCGATGTCGACTAACTGACCTTGTAAGGCTTGACTCTCAGAAAGCCCCGGTTGATCGGTGATCCAGCTTATAGCTTGCTCGTACTCTTGAGCTTCTATCAACTTCTCAAGTTCTAAATCCGTACTACTCTGAGACGCTACTGTAGTTTCACCTTCAGCGGGCTCTAGCTCTGCATCTTTAGGTACAGTAAGGCCGTTAGTAGGAAGTTTAAGCTTTTGTCCTACATAGATCGCGTCACTAGGCTTTAACTCGTTAAGTTCTAACAGCTCAACGTATCGTTGTGATGAGCCAAGATACTTTTGTGCGATCGTGCCGAGTGTATCTCCTGAACGTACAACATAGTTATAAGTGCTAGGAAGTTTAGGCTTATCATTATGTTTGTCAGTAAGCTGGGAGTCTGATGGTTGTGAGGGTGTCGCATCGATAATGGGCACGACAATATCTTTTCTGTCTTCTTTAAAAGAGCAGCCAGCTAGGAATATTGCAATGGCAACAGCAGAAAGCTTAAGCGAAGCTGATACTGTGTTTGGTTGATGATGTGATGCGTTCAAATCGTTCAATTTCCTAGTAATTTACGGACAAATCATAGTAGCAGGAATCTGGAAGTGTCAGTATGCTGACCAGTTATTTTAAGAACTGTGTCACACACTATGCTTCATAATACGTTCTTTTGTTTTATTCCACTCACGCTCTTTCTCGGTTGCTCGCTTATCATGCTGCTTCTTACCTTTTGCTAGCGCAACCTCTAACTTTATCAAGGACTTTTTCCAGTATAGCTTCAGAGCTACTACTGTATGGCCTTGTTGTTCTACGCCACGAAATAGTTTTGCTAGTTCGTGATTGTGTAATAAAAGTTTACGAGTTCTTAATGGGTCGGCCACCACGTGGGTGGACGCGCTAATCAGTGGTGATATATGACACCCAAAAAGAAAAGCTTCTCCATTTTTCAGCAAGACATAGCTTTCAGCTAAATTGACTTTGCCTTCCCTAAGGCTCTTTACTTCCCACCCTTGCAAGGCTAAGCCTGCTTCAAAGGTTTCTTCAATGAAGTAGTCATGACGCGCTTTTTTATTTAATGCTATCGCGCTACTAGAGCTTTTGTTCTTACCTTTTTTAGCCACAGATAATCTCTTAGTGATTATTGAACATTAAGTTTACTGATGCTGAGATTATAGGCTTCAATGGCTTATGTCTCAATAGGCTAGGATTTTTTAAAAGGGCGATGTTACAATTGCGCCAAGTCATTACTGCTTTGAAATCATGTTGTAATTATGAAAACGATCAAGCGACAAGCTTTATTACCCTATTCAGCTAGGCAGATGTTTGAACTGGTTGATGACATTAATAAATACCCAGAGTTTTTGCCTAACTGTACTGGAGCGGCAGAAATAGAGAGGGGTGAAGGCCGGGTTGTTGCAAGCTTAGCGGTTTCTAAAGGTGGTTTTGAGAAGCAATTTACAACAAAAAACACCAATAACCCCTATAGTAGTATTGATATGGAGCTAGTTAATGGTCCATTCAAGCACTTAACAGGACAGTGGAGCTTTACGGCATTGGATGAAAAAGCTTGCAAGATTGAGCTAGAAGTTTGCTTTGAGTTCTCTAACATGCTAACTAGTATGGCTTTTGGCAGTATTTTCAATCATCTGGCTGAGTCTTTTGTCGAAGCTTTCTCCGACCGAGCAAAACAAGTTTATGGTTAGCTAGGAAGTAACGAATGTCTGATTCTAAGCAAGCAGCAGAGCAAGAAAATGAACACAGGATCAATGTTGAGGTTTGCTATGCTCTTCCTGAAAAGCAGACTTTGCTTCGCGTTACTGTTAATGCAGAGGCCACTATTAAACAGATAATAGAAGCTTCAGGAGTCTTGGAGCAACACCCCTCTATTAGCTTGGCTGACAATAAAGTTGGTGTTTTTAGCAGATTATCTAAGTTGGGTGATACGGTACATGATGGAGACAGGATTGAAATCTACCGACCGTTATTGATTGATCCCAAAGAAGTTAGGAAAGAGCGAGCCCTGAAAGCGAAGCAGGATGCCGAAAAGGCAGGTAAGAATATCTCTAAAAAGAGTACTTCCGAGAAGAGTACTCTCGAAAAGAATAAAAAGGAAACCTAGTTGTTACGTTATCTTTATACATTTATTTATTATCTTTGTGCACCTTTGTTGTGTATTCGATGGGTTTATAAGAGTTTCAAACCCCCCCAATACCGAGAACCAATGCGTGAGCGATTCGGCTTTGTCGCACGCCAAAAAAAAGAGTCCATCTGGTTTCATGCAGTTTCGATGGGCGAATCTATTGCTGCCAAAGCTATTATCAATGAACTATTAGAGGAAAAAGCTGATTTAAATATTGTAGTGACAACCACAACACCAACGGGAGCCAGATTAATTCTCGAAGATATGGGTGATAGGGTGACTCATCACTATTCTCCGTGCGACTTGCCGGGAACTATAAAGCGTTTTGCGAAAAGAATTAAACCGAGTGTATTAGTGATTATGGAGACGGAATTATGGCCGAATTGGCTATATCATATGAAAAAGGCTGGCGTCCCTATTATCTTGGCAAATGCTCGAATGTCTCGCAAGTCCGCCAATAATTACTTAAAAATAGAGTCTTTAATTAATGAAATGATGAGTGCTTTTTCTTTAGTCTTAGCTGTTTGCGAGGCTGATGCTCAGCGATTCATCTCCCTGGGAGTGGACGCCGAGCGGAGTAGGGTGACGGGAAATATAAAGTTTGATCAAGCATTCGATGTTAATGAAGAAAATGGTTACTACCTGCCATGGAGTGAACGGAAAACGCTAGTATGGCTAGCAGCAAGTACACATAGAGGTGAGGACCAGATCTTATTATTAGCTCACAAAAAGGTGCTGGAAAAGCTTCCTCAAGCAAAGTTAATTATAGTGCCTAGGCATCCTGAGCGTTTTGATGAAGTAGAGCATTTGATACAAGAGAGTGGGTTTAGTTTTGCGCGACGTTCCCAGCCTGACACGTGGCGTGAATCGACAGATGTGCTTTTGGGGGATAGCATGGGAGAGTTGATGTTAGCTTATCAGTTATCTGATGTAGCATTTGTTGCGGGAAGCCTTGTGCCAATTGGAGGGCACAATGTGATTGAGCCTGCGATGTTAGGAAAGCCCGTTCTATCAGGCCCCTACGTGCACAACTTCCAAGAAATATTCCATGAGTTAGAAAGTCAAGGCGGAGCCTTGCAAGCTTCAACTGATGGCGAAATCAGTGAGTTGGTCGTTGATTTACTGGAGAATGAAAACCGAAGAAATGCAGTGGGAAGTAACGCTAAAAAGGTTGTTGAAAAGAGCCGAGGCGCATTAAAGCGCACTGTTAAGGAGTTAGAGCCTTTCCTCTAACGCTGAATATTTGGCGAGGAGAAAGGCTCTTGAGAACTGTTAGTTGTTAACTAACCATTGATTGACTTGCTCTATGTCTTGTTCGGTTAAGGTGCCAACGGCTTGCTTCAGCTTTAAGCCGTTAATCAAGTAATTGAACTTAGCCTGACTTAAAGAGCGCTCGGCAGCATAAACGGCCCGGGTTGCTTGTAATACATCAATAATATTACGTGTTCCCGCTTGGTATCCATCCTGTGTCGCTTCTAAAGAGCTCTGGCTTGACTCTAAAACTCGCGTGTTGGCGTTGAATGACTGAATAGATGCTTCTAGTGTTGTATAAGCCGAACGAACGTTCTTTTGGATAGCTCGAGTGTTTTGCTCCAGCTCGTGGGTGGTTCGTAAATAACTCTGCTTCGCTTTCTCAGTTTGAGCAGAAGTGCGAAGCCCTGAAAACAGAGGCACAGATATTGTGACGCTTGCCTGATAGCCATCTGAAAGTTGGGATGACGTGAAGGTTGAACCTGGAGGTGCTGGCGTTGGGCCTGATACACCTTGTGGGAAAACACGGTCGGTATCACTGTCACGGTCTGAGTAATTGACGCTGAAATTCGCCCTTGGATAGTGGCCACTACGGTTACGCTTTACTTCATCTCGGGCAACACGAACGTTCATTTGTTGCGCTTTTAAGCCAAGGTTTGATTCTGTGGCCACTCGCATCCAATCATCCATATTAGCTGGCTTCGGTGACTCCATAGAAATGGAGTTACCGACATCTTCTAGCTCGCTATAATATTGGCCTGTGACTTCTCTAAGCGCTTCTTGAGCGTTAATAAGGGCCGTTTCTTGATTAATCTCATTGGCGACTGCCTGGTCATAGTTGGCTTGAGCATTTAAGAAGTCAGTTGCATTGGCTAAGCCAGACTCGTATTGCTCACGGGTTAGGTCTAATTGCTTTTGTAAGGCTGACTTTTCATTTTGAGTGATTTCAAGTGATTCTTCCGCCGCTAAAACGTTCAAATAAGCCTGTGTGGTTCTTAGCATTAGACTCTGTAAGTTCGATGCATGGGTTAATTCAGCTGCTCTAACTCGCATTTCGGACTGGTCAAGAGCGATCCACTGCCCCCAGTCAAATAACACTTGGTCGAGTTGAATGGCGTAAGTCGTCGTATTCACTTCACTGTTAAAAGGATCCGATGGGCTTCCATCAAGACCTTGCCCTTCGTTATCAAAGTCGGAGCGTGAACGGCTAACGCTACCACCAATCTGAGGTAATAAACTCGAGCGAGAAATGCGATAATCTTGTTCGGTAGCTTTGAGATTCGCTTCGCTAATCTTGTATTGCGTATCATTAGCTAAAGCGTCTTTATAAACCGTGAGTAAGTCGGTATTAGCGATACTGGCATTGGCTATGCCGCTAAGAAGTGCTGCTGCAAGAACTTTATAAGTTGTTGTCATTTTCATCAAAATCGTCTCTTCAGTATTATCTTGTTTCTACAGTGGTATCCATAACTGCAGTATTAAAAATCAAATTGAGGTTTAGGCTTACTATTAATTAAGCTGGGTATTACGGTTTCGTATAGGCTTTCATAGTGCCACTCATCTTCACTTAAGCGAGTAATCAGCTGTGCTTTCATTGCTGGCTCAGTGCCAGTAACGCAGAATAAGCGACCGCCAACCTTCAGGTGAGCAAGGTATTGTTCAGGGAGTTGATAATAACTCCCAGTAATAGCAATAACGTCATAAGGTTTGTGGTGAGGCCAGCCATTAACGGCATCACCTTCTTCAAATTCAATATTAGTCAATCCGAGCTCTTCGGTTACCTTGCTCGCTTTTTCAATAAATTCTTCAATGATATCAACGCTATAAACCATTTCGGCTAGGCTAGCTAGTAGTGCTGTGCAATAACCAGTTCCTGTCCCAATTTCAAGCACAGTATCGGTAGGTTTTATCGCCAAAGCTTGCAACATTCGAGCCTCTTCTTTAGGCGTCATCATGATCTGGCTATGGCCGATATTAATTTGAGTGTCAGCGTAAGCGATAGATTTATAACGTTTGGGCACAAATCTATCACGAGCAAGACCATGAATCTTATCCAGCACACGCTGGTCGAGCACATTCCATGGCCTAATTTGCTGTTCAACCATATTATGCCTAGCGATCTCAAAGTCGGTTGCTGCGCTTGTCATCACTACCTCACTTAGTTAAAGTCCTACGACTTTTCATTGTGATTCTATAACCTAATAATAAGTACAAAGAATAGTCATTTCTGATATTTCAAACAACACGCTAAGTGTAACAGATTATGAAAGAGTGATATGCTCAATTTGGTTAAGCTAAGGTAAAGATTGGAGCGTTAACATAGAGAGGACAGTGTTTAATGACGCAGTTTACAAAGGATGACGTAAAGTTTATTGCTGAAGAGGAGCTCTACCAAGGCTTCTTTTCCATGAAAAAATACCGCTATCAGCATCGTCGCTACCAAGGTGATTGGAGTCCTGTGGTTGAGCGAGAAGTTTTTGAGCGAGGTAACGCGGTTGGTGTTTTGCTCTACGATCCCATGAAAGATAGATTTGTCATGGTTGAACAGTGTCGCCCTGGAGCTATGCCGGGCGATGAGTCTCCATGGTTAATTGAAATTGTTGCGGGAATGGTTGAAGAGGGGGAAAGCCCTGAGCAGGTGGCCAGTCGAGAGGCTCAGGAAGAGGCGGGGTGCGAGGTTCAGTCCTTAACGCCCTTGCCGGGTTACTGGGTGAGCCCCGGTGGGACAACTGAATATGTGGACTTATTCTTAGGGATTGTGGATAGTGATGATGTAGCTCAGTTTGCTGGATTAGAGACCGAACATGAAGACATTAAAGTGCTGGTCATGGAGCGAGCGGGGCTGTTAGAACTGTTGCAGCAGGGGCGTATTAATAACGCCATGGCTATAATTGCGGTACAATGGTTTTTAATGAATGAGGGAACGTTAGGGTTGTAATGGTTGAATGATAAAGAGTAATTGAGAGAAAAATGACACGAGTTAGACGTAAATACATTCCCGATCTAAAAGAGTTTATGGCTCTTTGTGCTAACAATTATGCCAAAATGACTCGGATTGTGAACTTGGCTGAGGTTGAACTCGGCCAGTCTTTCTCTATAGCTATCGACAATCAGCCAAATTTGTTAATTACCTTGAAACAGCAGAGCCAACATACCGCCACTTATGAATTAGAGCAGGAGTCGGCGCAAGTCGGTCTAAAGCGACGTTATTTAGTCCGCTTGTACCATGATGCTAAGGTAGCAGAAGTCCTGTCTGGATTGAACAAAGGTATGCTTCCTCCGGTATTCCCCTATCCTAATGAGCAGATGAAACAACCCGATGAAAAAATTCAACTCAACCGATTTTTGTCAGAATGGTTAAATTTTTGTTTGGAATTTGGGCAATCTCACAGTTTATACAAGACCCAATTGGTTTTTTTTGATTAGAAATCAAGCGATAATAACAATTAAGTAATAAGAGGGTACGGTTTGAGTCAAGAGCAAACGCGTCTTTTTGTAGGACGCTCTAATATGAAAATACTGCATTTGTCCGATCCACATTTATTTGCGGATGATTCGTCGACTTTGCTTGGTGTGAATACCAATGAAAGTTTGCAGGCAGTATTGGACGATATTAGGCGTCGTAACATTACTCCAGACCTGTTTGTGGTGACTGGCGATATCTCTCAAGATTACACGCCTGAGTCCTATCAGAAGTTCGTTGATTACCTGGCACCCTTTAACAAGCCGGTGCTGAGCTTGGCCGGCAATCACGACGAAAGGCCAAAACTAAAACAATACCTATCCAAGTCACCTTTTACGACTGCTGAGCAAATGATTACCGAGCATTGGCAATTATTGATGCTGAACAGCCATGTTCCCGGTAAAGTGTATGGTAACTTATCGGAAGAGGAGCTGTCTTGGTTGGAGTCATGTTTAGTGGATAACCGAGATTTACCGACCATGGTCTTCACCCACCATCATCCTATCCCTGTGGGAAGTCATTGGCTCGATCAGATTGGTATTGAAAACGGTCAGCAACTGGTTAACTTGTTGTCGCAGCACTCACAGGTCAAGATGTGTGCCTTTGGACACGTTCACCAATCTACGGATCGTCACCATAAGCATATTAATTATTGTTCAGTTCCTTCGACTTGTGTTCAGTTCAAAAAGCACTCTGCTGACTTTTCTGCCAGCCAAGAAAAACCTGGTTATAATTTATACGACTGTGCTAGCGATGGGCAAATTACAGTGAATAGTTTTCGTGTTGACAACTATTTACCGTCGGTCAATATGGCCATTTCAGGGTACTAACAGCCTCAAATACTGCTCAGATTCGATTCACTTCTTTTAATATCCTTCGCAAAAATATTTTGCTTGCACAAAGAGATCTGCCTTTATAGGATAAGGCGATATAACAATATATAGCGTCTTATAGACTCAACCAGCACAAATCACATAGAACATAAAAATATATGGCAAATAAAGAGTATACTGCTGATGATATTGAAGTCCTCAGTGGCTTAGACCCTGTTAAAAAACGTCCTGGAATGTATACCGATACTTCGCGCCCGAATCACTTGGGGCAAGAAGTTATCGATAATAGTGTGGATGAAGCGTTAGCAGGTCATGCAAAAACAATCCAAGTTATTTTGCATAAGGATAACTCGCTTGAAATTCAAGATGATGGCCGTGGTATGCCGGTGGATATACATCCTGAAGAGGGTATTCCGGGCGTAGAACTCATCATGAGCAAGTTGCATGCTGGTGGTAAGTTCTCCAATAAAAACTATCAATTCTCCGGCGGTTTGCATGGTGTTGGTATTTCTGTCGTTAATGCTCTGTCTACCCGTGTAGAAGTAACCGTTAAGCGAAATGGCAAACAGTATGAAATGGCCTTTGAGAACGGCTTAAAGTCATCAGACCTTGAAGTGACCGGCGAAGTCGGTAAGCGAAATACTGGTACCAGCGTCAAGTTCTGGGCAGATCCCCAATATTTCGATAGCCCTAAATTTTCTATTTCTAAGCTCAAGCACCTACTCAAAGCCAAGGCCATTTTGTGCCCCGGCTTAAAAGTAATTTTCGACAATAAAAGCAGTGGCGAAAAAGATGAGTGGCACTATGAAGACGGGCTGACGGACTATCTGATTGAACAGGCTGGTGGTTTTGAACGCTTGCCTGAAGACCCTTTTACTGGCTCGCTTTCGGGCGATACCGAAGCGGTAGATTGGGCTTTCTTTTGGATGCCAGAGGGTGGTGAATGTTTGGCGGAAAGCTACGTTAACCTGATCCCAACAGCTCAAGGAGGTACGCATGTTAACGGCATGCGTAACGGCTTACTGGAAGCGATGCGTGAATTTTGCGAGTTCAGAAACTTGCTGCCTCGCGGCGTTAAGTTAACCGCTGACGATGTTTGGGACCGAATCAGTTATGTTCTGTCAGTAAAGCTCGACGATCCGCAGTTCTCAGGCCAGACCAAAGAGCGATTATCCTCACGTCAGTGCGCGACTTTTGTGTCAGGCACCGTTAAGGACGCCTTTAGCTTGTGGCTAAATCAAAACTCGGTTATTGGTGATGCGTTAGCAGAAAAAGCTATCAGTAACGCACACAAGCGTATGCGCGCGAGCAAAAAAGTTGTGCGCAAGAAAGTGACTCAAGGGCCCGCATTACCGGGCAAACTGGCAGATTGTGTCGGTCAAGACAGCATGAGCAGTGAATTGTTTTTGGTGGAAGGTGACTCTGCGGGTGGCTCAGCCAAACAAGCCAGAGACAAAGAGTATCAAGCGATCATGCCACTGCGAGGCAAGATTTTAAACACGTGGGAAGTGGAGCCAGATCAAATCTTGGCGTCACAGGAAGTGCATGATATTTCAGTCGCTATCGGCTTGGATCCGAATACCGATGATTTATCAAAATTGCGTTATGGCAAAATCTGTATCTTAGCGGATGCGGACTCTGATGGTTTACACATCGCGACCTTGCTGTGTGCGCTGTTCGTCCGTCACTTTAAGCCATTGGTAAAAGCCGGACATGTTTATGTAGCCATGCCACCGCTTTATCGTGTGGATATTGGAAAAGAAGTGTTTTATGCGTTGGATGAAGATGAAAAGCAAGGCATTGTTGATCGTATAAAAGCTGAAAAGAAACGCGGCAAGATTCAGGTTACGCGCTTTAAAGGTTTGGGTGAGATGAACCCAAAACAGTTACGTGAAACAACGATGGCGCGTGAAACCCGTCGCTTGGTTCAGTTGACGATTGACGGTGGTGATAATTCCGAGCAAGTAATGGATATGCTGTTATCCAAAAAGCGCTCCGCTGATCGAAAAAGCTGGTTACAAGAAAAAGGCAATAAAGCCGAAATCGAAATTTAAACGAATAGTGAGTTAACGTGGAAGAAATAGATTACGAAGGTATTGAGAAACGTTCTCTAGCCGAATTTACTGAGCAGGCGTACTTAAACTATTCGATGTACGTCATTATGGATCGCGCTTTGCCTCATATTGGTGATGGCTTAAAGCCTGTGCAGCGACGTATCGTTTATGCCATGAGTGAGCTTGGCTTAAAGGCGACTGCAAAATATAAGAAGTCTGCGCGGACCGTTGGTGATGTGTTAGGTAAGTTCCACCCGCATGGTGACTCTGCCTGCTATGAAGCTATGGTGTTGATGGCGCAGCCATTTTCTTATCGTTACCCGTTAGTTGATGGGCAAGGTAACTGGGGCGCTCCGGATGACCCTAAGTCGTTCGCTGCAATGCGTTACACCGAATCTCGCTTAGCGGCTTATTCTGATGTTTTATTAAAAGAAGTTTCGCAGGGTACGGTTGACTGGGTTCCTAACTTTGACGGCACTATGAAAGAGCCGAAAGTGCTACCTGCACGGGCACCGAACTTACTTTTAAATGGTACGACAGGTATTGCCGTAGGTATGGCGACAGATGTTCCACCGCATAATCTGACTGAAGTAGCTAATGCGTGTATCCATATGCTGGATAACCCAAAAGCAAAGGTTGAAGATTTAATGGAGCATGTACAAGGCCCTGACTATCCAACCGATGCAGAGATTATCACGCCAAAAGCGGATATCGTGGAAATGTATCAGAAAGGGCGTGGCTCTATCCGTATGCGCGCCTACTTTGAAAAAGAAGACGGCGAGATCGTCATTACTGCCTTACCTCATCAAGCATCAGGTTCGAAAGTTCTGGAGCAAATCGCTGGTCAGATGCAGGCTAAAAAGCTGCCTATGGTGAGTGACTTACGTGATGAGTCCGATCATGAAAACCCAACACGCTTGGTTATAGTGCCGCGCTCGAATCGGGTTGATACCGATGAGTTAATGAAGCACTTATTCGCGACGACAGATTTAGAAAAAACATACCGCGTCAACATGAATATGATCGGTCTTGATGGTCGTCCACAGGTTAAAAACCTGCAAATGTTTGTTAAAGAGTGGTTGGAGTATCGTTTAGAAACGGTTCGACGTCGGTTGCAGTATCGCTTAGATAAAGTGATGGACCGCCTTCACATCTTGGATGGTTTACTGATAGCTTATCTTAATATTGATGAAGTGATTCATATTATACGCACGGAAGATAAGCCGAAGCCTAAGTTAATGGAGCGCTTCAAGTTATCAGACACGCAAGCTGAAGCTATTTTAGAATTAAAGTTACGCCATTTAGCGAAACTTGAAGAGATGAAGATTAAAGGTGAACAAGCTGAACTCGAAGATGAAGCGGATTGGTTGCAGTTAACTCTCGGCTCAAAGCAACGCATGAAAACCGTTGTTAAGAAAGAACTTCAGGAAGTGGTGGAGGAGCATGGGGATGAGCGCCGTTCGCCTATCGTCGAACGTGAAGACGCTAAAGCATTATCGGAAACTGACTTGATCCCGACCGAACCTGTTACTGTTGTGTTGTCGGAGAAAGGCTGGGTGCGTTGCGCCAAGGGGCATGATATTGATGCTGCTGGAATGAATTATCGTTCGGGCGATACCTTCCTTGACGCTTCACAGGGCAAGAGTAATCAATATGCAGTATTCCTAGACTCTACTGGACGCAGTTATTCATTGCTGGCCAACACACTTCCTTCGGCACGTGGCTTGGGTGAACCGGTTACTGGGCGCGTAAACCCTATCGCTGGAGCAGAGTTTCTAGCGACCATCATGGGTGAGGATGAAGATAAGTTGTTATTTTCATCCGACGCAGGTTACGGCTTTATCGCAAAGTTTAGTGATCTTGTATCAAAAACCAAGAACGGTAAGGCTTTCCTAAGCTTGCCATCTGGCGCTAAAGTGCTGAAGCCAAAGCGTGTACCGAGTGAAGGTGAGCTGTATTGTGTCGCTATCTCAAACGAAGGTCGTATGCTGGTGTTTCCACTGGAAGACTTACCAGAGCTGGCAAAAGGGAAGGGTAATAAGATTATCAGCATTCCTACCGCCCGCGCTAAAAGCCGTGAAGAGTTTATGGTGTCGGTAGCGGTGGTGGCTTCAGATGATAGCTTAGTGATTTACTCAGGTAAGCGTCATTTGACGTTAAAACCTAAAGATCTTGAGCACTATCGCGGTGAAAGAGGTCGTCGTGGTAGCAAACTTCCTAGAGGGTTCCAGCGTGTAGATTCTATGGAAGTTGAAGCGGCTAACTAGTCATCGCTTAAAAATCGTACCTGACGCTCGATCAGCCCTCGTTGTTCAGCGTCAGGCTCCTCTAAACGACAAAGCTCAATGATGTCGTGATTGTCTAATTCAATATCAATGACTTTTTTGGCTGGCCAGTTATAGTCGCTGTCTTTTTCTTGCAATGCCTTTTCGTACCAAACGCCTGGCTCAATGATGCCAAAAAACATTTGATAGATATCACGATCAAAATTTAAGCGATGAAGTAATATTTTGGGTTCTAATTGAATGTGCTGAAAACAACGCTCTAAAGCATGCAGGGCATTACGGCTCAGCGGCCCTTTGTCTCCATCGAGTCCCAATACCAATAATCCATGGTTAAATTGAGTTGCTAGCATAGCGTTTTGTGGGAGCCAGCGGCTGAGAGTTCGTAACAGCTGAGTATTGTCTTTGACGGTTAATTTAGACCAATCAGCCTTAATCACTAAAGAGTGTTTTATGGATTTATTCTGCAGCTGTTGTCGGTTACGTTTAATAAGTTCTTTGAGTAGTTGACCATTATGCTGTGTCGCAGATTCGCTACTTGTGTCAGCATTATTTTGTGCTTTAGACTGTCTTGATTTACCTCGCTTTATGTTTAATAGCAGAAAGATAATCAACCATAAAATCCCCCCGAACAACCACAGCACGTAACTATTGAACCATAAAGGTTGCTCACTGTTGGTAAAGTGTTCTGCATCAACAAAGTAAATGACTAAGTAGCCATTATAGCTATCTTCGTAAGCGATATTTGCGATGACAGGATCGCTGTGGGCTTGATCGGTATTACCGGCAGAGAACACAAGCTCGCCATTTCGTCTGTAAATAGCGACCTGTTGAATATTGTCGTTAGAGGCTACCCTTTGACCAATAGATTCTATGGCATCAGTATTTTCATCTTCTATGAGATGCCCCAAAAAGGCAGCGCTGAGATCGGCCATACCTTGGTTGTAGTGTTGGCTAAACTCTTGGGTTTGGTGGTTATGGGCTTCTTGGTGCCAAGAGAAGATCATAAAACACAACGCCATGATCGTTATCGCAGTTGAGATCAATACAGGCAAGCGAATCGTTTGTAGGTAGCTACGCTGTTTGTTGTTTTGTTTACTCACAGACATTCATAGAGTTTAGCTTTGCTGGTAATATATCATAGATTTATTGACTTAGTAGCACTGGAAAATGTGCCTTAATTAGAGATTTGGATATTCGATGACTCATAAACTAAAAGCAGAATGGCTTCTATTCACACTAAATCCACTTGAGGTTCAGCTAGTAGAAAATGAGCTTAAGAGTTCTTGTAGCGCTTTGGATGCCATGTCTATTAAGGAATTAGATATTAAGTTACAGGTTTATCAGTATGCTTATCAAGTGAGTTTCTCAGTGGATGATGGTTGCCATAAAGAAAGTCTTTTGTCTGCTGTTGAGTCCGCTTCCCAGACCCTTAAATTTGACTATTGTCGCTTGCTGAGTGTGAAGCCAATAAAGTTGGCCGTTTTCGACATGGACTCGACGTTAATACCGATGGAAGTGATTGATGAGCTGGCATGTGAGGCCGGTGTTAAATTACAAGTTTCTGAGATTACAGAAGCAGCTATGCGCGGAGAGCTGGATTTCAATCAGAGCTTTGAGCAGCGGTTGTCCTTATTAAAAGGCATGTCCGAGCAGGCCGTAGAGGCAGTGAAATCACGGCTAAGTTTTAATCCTGGAGTTGAAGCATTCATCAACTACCTTTCTGAGCAAGGAGCTACAGTGGCTATTGCTTCAGGTGGATTTGTACCGTTCGCAGAGGCGCTGTGTTCTAAAGCACCTATTACTAAAATTGCAGCTAATCAGTTAATGTTTAATCAAGGGCAGTTAACGGGTGCGGCAGTAAAACCTATTATCAATGCTGAAAAAAAAGCGATACAACTACAACAGTGGCAGAAAGAGCTAGGATTGGAAAATGGAGAGGTTTTAGCGGTTGGGGATGGCGCAAACGACAGCTTTATGTTGGAGGTAGCAGGTCTTGGCGTTGCATATAAGGCGAAACCCTTCCTTAGAAGAAGAGCGGACTGCGTGATTCAACAGGGAGGGATGGACGGCATGATCGATATTCTTAAAGGACTAGACCAAGCAGTTAGTTAAAATGTTGTTGTAATAAAAAAGCCCGAGGATAACTCGGGCTTTTTTATTAGCTTACTGCGATTAGAAGTCGCTGTCAGCAAAGTCGTAATTAAGTTTTGTGATAGGTTTTGAAACATAGTTACCCATCACAAAATCAATGCCTAGAGGCCAAATCTGAGCCAAAGTGGATGCATCTTCCAGATTGGTAATAATGGTTTTTGCCTCAATTTCTGACGCCGCATTGACGATTGGCTGTACTTTTTCGGAGCCGTGTTCTTTTAACGTTTCAATAAAGTTGGGCGCAAAAGAAACCAGCTGCGGACGAATTGAGCGAACGATTTCGCTATTATCCGTTGCTATCCCTGATAAGCAGAAAGGAACACCAATTTTTTTCAGGTTAGCTTTTAGTTCGATAACTTTCTTTAAATAAGTCTGAGCTGTGTGTCCCTTCAGAGTTAAAATAAGGTTATCGCTATTGATTCCTGCGGCTGTAATGAGCTTTTCTAGCCACTCTTCTAGGTCTTCACGTAATAAGGTATTAGGGCTTAGGGCAACAAATAATTTGTTGTTATTATTTTCAGCTTTATCTTTAGCTAGCACCTTAAGCGCATGCTTGAGAGTAATCTTATCAATTTCAGCGTCAATACCGACCTTTTCAAAGATGTGGAAAATATCTTCACCGAGGCCCCAGCCACCGTCTCTCAGCTGATAGCGGAAATAGCACATATACTGCTTGTTAGGGCTACCTTTTAGACTCATCATTGGTTGATAGAACAAGGTCATATTGCCTTCTTCACGAGCAATAGTGAATTCCTCGTAAATCTTTCGCTCTTCATCATTGAGCAAACTATCAATGGATGGATTAAAGATTTGGTAGTTGTTACCGCCTTTGTCTTGAAGGTTGTGCGCCGCAGTAGTGGCATGCAATAGCAGTTTACTCGCCTCAACCTCGTTGTCAGTGCATGGCACACCGCCGATACTGAAAGTGATTTTCAGAGTTTGACCAGAAACCTCAAACAGCTGACCTTCGATATCTTTAATCAGTTTTTTGGGAAGTTCGGTCGGTGCTTTTGGGGTGTCGCTTAACATTAAGGCGAAGCTGGTATCACTGATACGTCCTAACACATCACTGCTGTCGCAATGGTCTCGTAACCAGTCGGCCACATCTTTTAATAATACATCACAGTCAGAAATACCAAACTTACTACGGTAGTTGGTGAAGTTGTCGATTTCAATCAAGTAAAGTAATGCATTATGGTCTGCCGTTCTCGCGGTCTCCACAGATTGCTTCAGGTGGTCCATGAAGGCTGGGCGGTTGAGAACGCCAGTGACCTGGTCGATCTGACTGACTTCTTTTAATTTTTTCATCAACTCTTGTTGATCGCCAATGTCTCTGACCAACAGTTGTACACACTCTTCATCGTCATAAATAGCCGAACTGATGATAAAGTCAGCTTCAAATTCTTCGCCGTCTGCTGTTTTGCCTTTTAAGACTTCGCTGACCTCAGTGCCTTCCTGTGCTTGACGCTTGAGTAAAGACTTGATCGAACCCTTATCATCCTCAGCTATAATATCCATAATGGACATGACGATGATTTCGTCTTCTTCATAACCAAACCGCTTGATATAAGTCGGGTTGGTGTAGATATGCATGCCTTCATGAATATAAGCAATGGCGTCTTTGGAGCTGTCGAGAAGTAACTCGTTGCGTTTATTGGTTTCGTAAACAATCTTATTAGCTTGCTCTAAGGAATGAAGTGAATTGACAAGCTGCTGATCTCGCTTCACGAGCGTAGAAAGCAAGTCGAGAGATTTAGCGGGTATATAGTCTTTCAGTCCCTGTGCGATATATTCAAATCGCTTTTCTTCATTGTAGTTTGTTGATAAAAGAACTGCAGGCACAGCTATAGGTTGAGCTTTAAGCTGCTTCAACGCTTGCTTAACCGGTAAGTTTTCAAGCTCATCGAGAAATATAGCCTGTTGCCAATGTTTGGAGTCTAGGGCATCTTTTAGCTGCTCGCTGTCGGCGACGACTTGGTGTCGCACAGGCAGACCCATATTCTTCAGATGGCTGGCTACCTGTTCACTGTCGTTCAGTGACGAGGAGAAGATGAGTGTATTGATTGGGGACTGTTTTACCTTTTCTTTCATCATTGCAATCTGTTTGTTATTTATTGATCTCCAAAGAAATATTCTATCTGGTTTCTTTGGGGCATACTGTAACTAGGCCACAGATTCTACAATAATTAACAATTGTTACAATCGCAAGTTTGTGACCCAAGAACGCCTACTTCCGGCTAAATTGGAACTGAATAAAGTTATCCGTTTCGATTATTTTTTTGTTGAGCTCGAGTTTGAATTCGTCGTCTGGTGTCAAAATTGCCACTGTCTGACCTGAGCGGTAACCAAGAGGGGGAAGAACAACCGTTGCATCAATACCAACATTAGGCATTTCGGGCAACAGTAGGCCGTTATGGTGATAGGCCGGTTTAGCATAGTCCCAGTCCAGTGTTGCTCTAACGGGAGTGGCCTCGGGAGCAATAACTTCAACGCCAATCAGGAATACTGAGTTTTTGTGCCATCGATTCCAGCGAATCATTCCCAAATTGTACTGTTCTTGATTGTTTTTAATGTTCTTTATCGTAATAAGCTCGTTGGCTTCTGCGTAGCTAGAAGGTGCTTTTTCAAAACCTAGGCAGAATCCTGCAGGGCTAACATCTCTTACCATGCCTTGTGTCCACTGGTAACGAGACTTGGTTTTGATGTTTTTGAAGGGCTTATCCTCCATTTTATGTTGCTTATCTTCCTGGCTTGGCGGCTTATAGATTGAAGCAAAAGCATCCTTTTTCTGATCTCCGCTCAGAGTTGAGGAGCTTGAACGATTTTTCCACACAAAGCTATGCTGGCTGTCTTCTTCCTGCTCAAGCTGCAATGAATCAGGCTCAATATTAGTATGGCTGCTTTTCTTTTGTCCAAAAAAGCGCTGCTGGACTTCTTGGCCAAGCTTTTCCACTAAAAAGTGATGTGAGGCTGCTAGGCCAATAGCAACTTCCGTTTTGGCCTGAGAGTTCATCCTAATAAAGTTACGGTTAAGCTGTTTAGTCCAGTGTGTAATGAGGTGTTCAGAAAGCTCAGAGTCTAACTCTATTTCTGGAGCTTTCTTCGTAAAGCGGCTAAAGAAACCACCGGACTCATTCTTAAGGCTTCGTTCAACCGTTTCTGATAATGCCTTTAAATTCAGGCCTATGACAGTTTGGCCTTCTTGCTCAATGGAGTTGACCGGCTGCGGTGGAATATCGCTATCTGGTAGGTAGGCAAATAAGCAATTTTTGGTACTGTTAATTTGGAGTTCTGCTAAGTCAGCCAGCTCTTCCAAACTGCTATACACATCGTTAACTTCGCCATGTTTCAACTGGTAAGGGTTGGAAACAGGCAAAATCAGGTTTATTAATAATTGCTTTTTGATATTCACAAGTGGAGCGGAATCTTTTCTTAACTTATGTTCCAACAAGTCATGTTCTTGTGCCAGTTTGTAGATAACGTTTTGCTGAACCCAAAGCTTTGCCCCCACTGTTTTATACAGCTGGTAGCGTTGTAGCTGGATAAAACTCTGAAATTGGAGACTGTTAGCGCATGCGGCGGGTAGTATCGTTTTTTGGTACTTCTCTAGCGAACCCGTATCGGTGTATAGATCTTCGATGACGGTATTGAAGCCGAATACGGTTTCAGATGCTATGGCATGTACCAGCTCTGAAGCAGACTGTAATTTTTGTGAGTATTTAAGCGGACTGTGAATATAAACGGTAGCTAAGGAATTTAACGTATTAAGGCAAGAAGGCTTAATCGCTTCTAAGATTTGCAAGCGTACTTTGGGTGGTAAAGGAGACTGATTTAAGTCGTATAGGTAATGAAAAAGCTTGGATGCTGTCTCACCCATGTCAGCGACAGGTAGCTCGTCAACCCATTGCTTCGCCGCTTTGACTGTCGCAGGGATGTCCGCGACCATCGCACTGTTTTTGACCCGAACGGTCAATCCCAAAGTTCCTTTCGTTAGCGCCACCATTTTCCCCTTATAATACTGGCCAATTATTAACTTCTATATTAGCGAAAAGGGGGAGCGGGTGCTAGTCATTTCTCTGCTTAAGTTATTGATTATTATTGCCTAAATCAATCCAAGATTTATGCGGTTTTCCTCCTTCCTCGCGTACAAGTTTCGGAATTAGAAATCCCGCCAGCTCTGTTTGCAGCTGTTTCATGATGATTTTGGCTTGCTTTTCACTGCTATCGAAATGATGAGCACCAGTAACTTTATCAAGTAAATGAAGGTAGTAGGGCAAAATTTTGTTCTCAAACAGCTTCTCGCTTAGCTCTGCCAATACGGAAGCGTCATCATTGATGCCTTTAAGCAATACCGTTTGGTTAAGCAGCGAAATGCCCGCCTGACTCAACCGCTCCATGGCGAGTGAAAAGAGCTGATCTATCTCATTGGGATGATTGATATGAGTGACAAAAACAGTCTGTAAGCGACAATTTTTTAAGGTGTTTACCAGCTCAGAGGTGACCCGCTGGGGAATAACGACGGGCAAGCGACTGTGAATTCTTAGTCGCTTAATGTGCGCAACGCCTTCTATCATGCGGATAAAATCGCTTAAATATTTATCCGTAACGGCCAGTGGATCGCCGCCACTTAAGATCACTTCGTTAACTTCTGGGTGTTGGTGTAGGTAATCAATAATTTCTCCCCACTGCGACTTGCCCAGCTGATTATCCGAGTAGGGAAATTCACGGCGAAAGCAGTAGCGACAGTTAATGGCACAGGCTGTCGACAACATGACCAGTACACGGCTTTTGTATTTATGAAGCACTCCCGGTAATGCGCTATCATGCTCATCCAGCGGATCGGCAACATACCCTGGCATGGCGCTATTTTCTTCTGCTAAAGGCAAAACCTGAAGCAAGAGTGGGTCATGGGGATTGCCTTTTGTCATACGTTCCACAAACGGCAAGGGGACTCTTTGAGCAAAGGCGTGATCACTGAGGGTAAGGTAGGGCAAACCCTCAGGCTCAAGATCCAAGTGCTTTAATAGCTCTATTGGTGTGGAAAATGCCCCAGAAAGCAACTTTTTCCACTCATTGTCCTGCCAATAAGAGTCATTTCGCGTTAAAATCTGCAGGTTTTGAATCATAAATATATCAAGTGTTAGAGGAACTCATGGGAACAATTACCACAAACGACCTGCGCAATGGTACCAAATTGATACTCGATGGCGAACCATGCACGGTAGTTGATAATCAATTTGTTCGACCAGGCAAAGGCCAAGCATTTAGTAAAACAAAAGTATTATACTTACTAACAGGGCGAACTGTTGAGAAAACTTTTAAATCTGGCGAAAGTATAGAAACTGCTGATGTTATAGATACCGATATGGATTACATCTATAACGATGGTGAATTCTGGTACTTCATGGATCCGAATACGTTTGAGCAAGTACAGGCTGACGCCAATGCTGTAGGCGATGCCAAGAACTACTTGATCGAGCAAGATAAATGCCAAGTGACCTTATGGAACGGTAGCCCAATTGGTGTAACGCCACCAAACTTTGTCATTCTAGAAGTTACAGATACAGACCCAGGCCTGCGCGGTGATACTTCGGGCGGTGGTTCGAAGCCAGCGACGATGCACACAGGTGCTGTGGTAAAAGTGCCTTTGTTTGTTAATATCGGCGATAAGTTGAAGGTTGATACGCGAAACGGTGAGTACGTTTCACGCGCCTAATGGGCCAAAATTCACTTGGAACTTTGTTGGATAATAATTGTTTTTTGCTCATTTACTATTCGTAAACTCCACAAAATAATTATTATCCGCTTCGTCCAAGCAAATTTCATCTCCATTAGGTGTTTTGTAACTGACTCCGTGTTACAAGAAAAGACAAGTCCTGACTTGTAGGAAACTTCTTTTGGTCGATAGTTTGAAATTCACTTCGGACTATTTTTCATTACCAAATTTAACAAGGAATATTTCAATAATGCGCGTACTCATGGTTTCTGTTGTAGCCCTGTTATTACTGACTGGATTCACGGGGAGCGAGAGCTTAGAAGTTGACTCTCAAGGTAATAGTATCGATTACAATGGTGACGGGCATCCAGATGTAACCTATGATTACTATAAAGAGTATTTCTATGAGTTTATTGATAGGAATTATGATCTGAAAACTGATGTGAGCAACAAATTTAACTACAAAGATAATTTACCTATTCAGACTACTTACGATAATAACTTTGATGGCTATCCCGATACTAAAGTTTTTTACCAAAATGGCTGGGTTGATTATTCATTTGTAGATACTAACAAGGATAATAAATTTGATGTTTTTTATTCTTATGAGTATGGAATCCTTAAGTTCTCAGAAAAGTATATTGCTGCTACAAATGATAAAAGTGCATATATTGAGAAAATAGAATATGAGTTGGGGTACCCAGTTAAAACCACTAGGGTTCAAACGTCAATAACTCGAGATAAGTTCCAGAGAGCAAGAAGCAAGTAGCTAATAGAAGGGCGTGGCATTGATAATAGTTCTAGAGTTATTTTGTACGTTACAGTACATTTCACATAGCTTGTGCGTTAGAGATTATAAAGATGTCTAACTGGAAACCAACTGCTTCAATCGAAACTATGAAAGCACGTGCTAAAATATTGGCGCGGGTTCGCGAGTTCTTTTCTGAGCGGAACATTCTTGAAGTAGAAACACCACTGCTAAGTCGCCATAGTGTGACGGATCGCTACATGAAGTCTTTTGAAGTAAAAGATTTTATGCGGGGCGAGGGCTTTCTGCAAACCTCGCCTGAGTATGCGATGAAGCGCTTGCTGGCAGCGGGTTCTGGTTCTATCTTTCAAATCTGTAAGGCATTTCGTCAGGATGAAGTCGGTGCTCGACATAATCCTGAGTTTACGATGCTGGAGTGGTATGTTGAAGGCTTTGACCATTACCAGTTGATGGAACAGGTTTTTCAGTTACTCAATACTTTATCTCATAAGCCATTAAAGCTTAGTCGTCTCAGTTATCAAGACGTCTTTGAGCAATATCTTAAGATTAATCCTTTTAAAGTTACCGTGCCTCAGCTAGCAGAGCTAAGTGGAGACTTGTTGGGTGACCTACCTGAAGACTTAGAAAGTGACGATTATTTAGCGCTGCTATTTGAGGATCAGATTGAACCTAAGCTTGGACAGGCAAATGAGGTCTGCTTTATCTATGGGTATCCTGCTTCTCAGGCTGCGTTGGCGAAGCTTGATCCTGAAAGCCCTCAAACGGCATGTCGTTTTGAGGTGTATTGGCGAGGGGTTGAGTTAGCGAATGGCTTCAGTGAATTAACCTGTGTTGCCGAGCAGCGACGACGCTTTGAGATGGATAATGCATGGCGTAAAGAAAATGGGCTGCCTCAAATGTCCATAGACGAACATTTTTTGACAGCCCTAGAAGTTGGCCTCCCCGAGTGTGCTGGCGTAGCCCTAGGTCTTGATCGTCTTATTATGATTTTATTAGAGCTAAGTGATCTGACCGAAGTAGCTGCATTCCCTGCAGATAGAGCTTAAGCCCTTAGGCTGCCGTCGAGGTAAGCACTGGTGAAATATTGGCCTCCTTTTCTACTGCCTTAATCACTTTTTTATAAGTACGCTGATCGGACGAAGCGATAAAGCGCCTTTTGTCTTTCAGTTTCACCATAAAGAAAACAACATCATCGCCTGGAGCCGATATATATTGTTTAGTGTCTTCATCAATATCTAGGAGCAAAAGGAATTCTTCGGTAGCCTCATCAATAAAAGTCACTTGCTGTGCTGGCACTGTTTCGCACAGATAATGGTTTTCATCGCCTGGCAAGGTAAAGTTTCTGATAGTAAAGCGACCGATTCCAGTAGGGAAGTCCCCAGCTATTATGGTGAGTTTCGACATATTCTGACCTCATAATCCTTAAACTGAGTGAGTGACGATTAAATCCATCTTGGTCCAATTAAGTGTTGCTGTTAAAAAGATGTATTTAAAAGTTGCTTTTAATTATTTGTATAGGACGAAAAATGAACAGTCAAATAAATCGACTCTTTGAATTAGAGAGTTGAGACAGGGTTAGTATTTTGTGCAAATTTGACTTAGGTTTAAAGCGTAACTGCTTGAACCATAAGTTAAAACTGCATTGTTAGCGACTATGCGCTGTTAGCGACCGTAGAACTTTCTTGTCGAACACTTTCTTTCATCGACTTTTTTATCTTATGAAAAGTAGTATCATCGGTCTCGGCTATAAAGCGCCTCTGATCGGATAACCTCACCATAAAAATAACGTCATGCTCGTCAGCTACTTTTATCTTTTCTTCGAGCTCAAGCTGTATTTCTTCAACAGCTTCAGGATCGTTATTTAGCAATAACGCCATTTTAGGGTTGGCGGTATTGATAAACTCAACCTGGCTGACACAGACTGTTTCGCATAAGTAGTGGTTTTTGTCGCCCGGCAATGTGAAATTGCGGAATGTGAAGTACCCAGTCCCTCTGGGGAAATCGCCTGCTAGAACTGTTATTTTTGACATGGCCTATAGCCTCCTTGACACATGTAATTGTCACCTTCTTCCAGCATGGAAGAGGAATTTCCGTATTTCAGCTATGGCGGTGTGTTGCTTATTATTTATACTGTTTCTATAGTCTTACCCCAAAATGTGAACCAATTCAAGATATTTTGTATCTCAAACATCCGTAAAGTCTATGAGTTTTTGTTAAGCCATTGATTTATAAGCTCTCTCGATATTGAGAACTTGAAAGGTAATACCAGTTCTTCTGCCTCAACCGCAGCAGTTAACGCCTCTCGTGAGAACCAGCGCGCTTCTTCCAGCTCTCGATCCAGCAGCTTTATCTCAGGGCTTACTGCTTCAGCGGTGAAGCCGACCATAAGAGACTGTGGAAACGGCCAGGGTTGAGAACGATAATATTCAATAGACTTAAGTCTTAAGCCAGTTTCTTCGTAACCCTCTCGTGCAACCGCTTGCTCTAGGGTTTCGCCTGGTTCGACAAAACCCGCTATGACCGAGTAACGCTTCTCAGGCCACGATGTTTGTCGACCCAGCAATATCTTGTCTTGATAAGTAATGGCGCAAATGACGGCGCTATCGGTTCTTGGGAAGTGCTGCTTCTGGCAGTCTTGATTCGAGCAATTACGGACGAAGCCTGCTTGGTTGGAATAAGTCTCGTGGCCACAAAAACCACAATATTGGTGGGTGTTATGCCAGTGTTCCATCGCCACAGCCACGCTACATAAGTGTGCCTGCTCCGGTGGTAACTGCTTAAATAATTCTCGAAGGCCGCATAATTCAAGCACAGCTTCCGGACGCAGTTGAGCCATGTGCTGTAAGCTATCAGGAGACTTTAGGCGAAAAGTAAAGTAGTGCTTACTATCACTTTCTCCTAAGTAGATAAGGTGTTTTTCCTGGTATGATCCTATGAGTTGTTTCAGTTCTTGGGACTGAAGCCAAAGAGGCTGCCCGTTTTGATCGACGTCAGGATTTTTGCTACGAGCGCAAACTATAGACTGTTGATGCACTGGCAGGAAAAAGGTGTTGGGTAACTCCAGTAACGGCTTGATGAACTCTTCGGTATGGCGAACTTCGCCATGACGATTAAGCGGAGTGTTTTGGAAAGCAAACATAAAGCCTCTGTTGTTTTACCAATAAAGAACTACCGCCAGGGTTGCGATAGATAAGACAATCCATAAGATTACTCCAAGCAACATGGCTTTAACAGGAATAGTCTTGATCGCCTGTTTATTTAAGCTAGTGCCCATCCAAAGAAGGCTTAGGGCGAATAAATTCTTAGCAGCAGGCTGGATGTATTCGGCAAAAGCATCAAGATTGATAAAGCTGCCAACACTGCTGGCTAGAAGGAAAAAGATAATAAATAGGGGAATAGTTAATCTAAACTTGCCAGAACTTACGGCGAAAGAAGCGACCAATGCGACTGGAATAATCCATAAAGCTCGCGCGAGTTTAGCGGTTGTTGCTATTTCTAGCGCTTCTTTTCCGTATTCTGCAGCAGCACCGACCACGCTACTGGTGTCATGGATACCAAGCGCAGCCCAGATGCCAAACTGTTGCTGACTTAATTCAAGCCAATGCCCAACAGCTGGGTAAACGAATAGAGCGACTGCATTAAGAAGAAAAACAATGGCTAATGAAACGACCATTTGCTGGTGATTAGCTTTAATAGACGAGCCGACTGCGGCAATAGCGCTACCACCGCAGATCGCAGTGCCGGAGCTAATCAGCCAAGTTTGGTGTTTATCAAGCGTGAATAGCTTACCTATCAGTAAACCAAGGATAATGGCACTGGCTATCACAACAACCGTGAGCCAAAAGCTGTCTCCGGCGTTAGTCACGAGCTCCCCAAAGGGAAGGGTAAAGCCCAGCAATACAATAGCGACCTTTAGTAATAAGCTCGCCCATGAGCCGAGTGGGAGCTGGTGTGAACCCGAGAAAAACCAGCCCCAAGCGAGCCCTGCAGCCAAAGCATAGCTAGCTTTTAATAAACCTACTGCACACAAAATGGTGAGAATTATCAATAAGATATTAGAGGCAAGCTGAATGCTTTTATTGCTTTGTGAAGCCATTACTTATATTAGAAACTCTTAAACTTAGGCGATAGTTTACGCTTCTAACGGGGGATATTCATCCCTTAATTTTACTTCAGAATAAAAAATATTCACAAAAGTGCTTTACTGGTTAGGTGTTATATGTAACTATAACACCATATCGGTATGACACAGTAAGGCATTATTGCTATTCAGCGGTCATATTGACTCTTAGGAAG
This sequence comes from uncultured Kangiella sp., assembly GCA_950096615.1. GTDB lineage: Bacteria > Pseudomonadota > Gammaproteobacteria > Enterobacterales > Kangiellaceae > Kangiella. The sequence continues at coordinate 30,848 of CATNCP010000032.1, forward strand.
GCCGATATGGACCAGCCTTGCGCTGATAACATAATGAGCCTGTGACGAATAAGGTATTGATGGTATGCAAATACAGTGGGATGACTCACAACCGATCTACCTCCAACTGAGGGATCGTGTGCAGAACATGATTCTTGAGGGGAACCTAGCAGAAGGCGAAGCTTTGCCATCGGTGAGAAATGTTTCAGCAGAATATAAGCTGAATCCGATTACCGTTTCAAAAGCTTACCAGTTGTTAGTGGATGATCAGTTGGCTGAAAAGAAGCGAGGGTTAGGTATGTTTGTCGTAGATGGCGCAAAAAATAAATTATTACAGCAGGAGCGGGAGTTGTTTTTAAACACCGAGCTACCTGCATTATTGAGAAAATTAAAACGCTTAAATATTACAAGAGAAGAGCTGCTGGATGCGCTCGATAAGGAGGAATCGGATAATGGCTAATGTCATTTCGGCGAATAACGTTAATAAGTCGTATGGTGACTTTAAAGCGTTAAACAACGTCAACTTTGAACTAGAAAAAGGTCGAATCTTAGGTTTGATTGGTCCAAACGGCGCCGGTAAAACGACGTTACTAAAAGCTGTACTGGGTTTGACCAACTACTCTGGGGACTTGAAAGTATTAGGCCTGGATCCTCACAAACAGCGTGATGAACTTATGAAGCGTGTATGTTTCGTAGCTGATGTGGCGGTATTGCCACGCTGGATCAAAGTGAGCCAGGCAATTGATTTTGTGGAGGGAGTCCACCCTAAATTTAACCGTGAGTTATGCGAAAAGTACCTCAAGGAAACAAAAATCAAGCGTGAGAGTAAAGTGAAGGCTTTATCAAAAGGTATGGTCGCCCAGCTTCATTTAGCTTTGATTATGGCGATTGATGCTGATCTACTGATTCTCGATGAGCCTACGCTGGGTCTGGATATTCTTTATCGCAAGTCATTCTATGAAACGTTATTGAATGATTACTTTGATTCTGACCGAACCATTATTATTACGACGCACCAAGTCGAAGAAATAGAGCATATTTTGAGCGACTTAGTGTTTATTCAAGATGGTGAGATTGTGCTAGACGATAGCATGGAAGAAGTGGGGCAGTCTTACTTTGAAGTTATGGTCGAGAAAGAGTTTGAAGCAGCAGCAATGGCTTTGAACCCAATGAATGTACGTGAAGTTTTCGGTCAAAAAGTATGCCTATTCAACGGTGTTGAACGCAGCCAGGTAGAAGAACTTGGCAAGGTTCGCAAGCCTAGTGTTGCTGACTTATTCGTGGCTAAGATGAGAGGCCAGAGTCAAGTTGAAGGCCAAGCGCAAGGAGAGGTGGCATGAATACATTCGTAACTTTGTTAAAGCGTGAATACTGGGAAAGCAAAACCAGCTTTGTATGGGTGCCTTTGGTCATTACTGGGATTACGTTATTTACAGCTGTCTTAGGGTTAATTATTGCTTCAACAGGTAGCATAGAGACCGGTGAATATGGCTCACATGATTTGGGCAGCTTATTCAAGCTTTATGACGTATCTGTTGACCCAGATATTAAAGCATTCGCAACCCAAAGCGCACTATACTCGGGCGTTTACACATACTACCTTGTTTTGGCGATTGTTGGATTCTTTTACTGTCTAGGCGCGTTGTATGACGACAGGAAAGACAAAAGTATCTTGTTCTGGAAGTCAATGCCGGTATCAGATTCGCAAACAGTGATTTCGAAGTTTGTGTCGGTTGCAGTGGTAGCTCCTTTGATTTACTGGTTAATTATACTTGCAACAAACATCATGATGTTAGTAGTAGGGACGATATTTGCTTGGTTGTCGGGAGTCGATGCTTGGAGTGCTTTATGGGCAAACTCAGGGTTCTTTAAAGTTGCCGCCTATCAATTTGCTGCTATCTATATGGCAATGTTTTGGGCAATACCATTTGTAGGATATTTATTGCTGGTATCTAGCTGGACTAAAAAAGTTCCTTTCTTAGTAGCAACGGTGCCGCCGGTGTTGGTTGTGATTGCTGAAGGCATGGTTTTCAAAACAGCAAACGTCGCATCGTTCCTTGGCCAGAAGTTATTCGGCGTAGTGCAGGCGCTTGTTGCACCGTTTAACTCTTTAGCTAGAGAGTTTTCGCAAAAACGAGCTGAGCTGGAAGATGATTTACCAATCTTCGATGAGTTCGAATTCATGTCATTTGGTCAACAGTTCCAAGATAGTGGTTTCTGGATTGGTTTGATTCTAGGCGC
>CATNCP010000033.1 GCA_950096615.1 uncultured Kangiella sp.
TTGTCCTTTTGGGGATTGCACTGAACAAAACTTGAATCGAGCCTTGGGATCGCGTTCGATGACAAAAGGCACCCATTTAGAGCATAAAACGCATTCGCCATCGAAGAGAATGATTGATTTCATGGTTGTATCATAACTAAAAATAGCTGAGGGAATAAGCTAATGTTGCTATAGACTTAACTTATCCAGAAGTTATCCACAGACTTATTGTATTGCCTAAAAACTGTTACTATATAGAATAGTTTTGAGTAGGCTCATTGGCTTACTTTGTATTGATTGACCGTCCATTTTAATAATAGAAGCAAACCATGCTATCAGCACAACAATCTGACAATAGAATCAAAGACTTAAAAGTTCCTCCGCATTCGATCGAGGCTGAGCAATCAGTGCTTGGTGGGGTTATGATCGACAATGATCAGTGGGAAAAGGTAGAAGAAATCCTTCTGTCGACGGACTTTTACGTTAAAAATCACCGTGAGATTTTCAAGGCGATGGCTGAATTGGCCAACATGGCCAAACCGATGGACGTGATTACTCTTTCCGAGCACCTTGAACAACTTGGTGAGGCGGATATTGGGTTAGCCTATTTAGGTGAGCTCGCTCAGAACACGCCAACGGTTGCTAACATCCGAGCTTACGCTGAGATCGTCCGTGAAAAAGCGATCATGCGTCAGCTGATTTCGGCGTCGAATGAAATCGCTGATGCGAGTTTCAATCCGCAGGGGAGAGGTTTAGCTGAGCTATTAGATTTAGCTGAGCGAAAGGTTTTTGCTATTGCGGAGTCTCGCGAAACCAGTGGCGAAGGCCCAAGTAAAGTCGAAGACATTCTAAAGTCGACTATTGAGCGTATTGAGCAGATCCAAAAGACGAAAGGTGGTGTCACTGGTTTGTCGACAGGCTTTACGGATTTGGACAACATGACCTCGGGTTTACAGAAAGCCGACTTGGTGATTATCGCGGCACGTCCGTCGATGGGTAAAACCACGTTTGCGATGAATATTGTGGAAAATGCGGCGTTAGCCAGCGATTTACCAGTCTTAGTATTCAGTCTTGAGATGCCGAGCGAATCCATCATTATGCGTTCGATTTCGTCGTTGGGCCGTCTTGAACAGAATAAAATTCGTGGTGGACAGATTCAGTCGAAAGAAGACTGGGATAAGTTTAACAGTGGCGTTTTACAACTTAAGAACCACACCAAATTATTGATAGATGACACGGCGGGCTTATCGCCCGCAGAGATGCGCTCTCGTGCGCGACGCGTAGCACGTGAGCATGGTGGCGTGGCTTTGATCATGGTGGATTACTTGCAGTTGATGCAGGTTCCGGGCATGAGCGATAACCGTACCTTAGAGGTGAGTGAGATTTCTCGCTCTTTGAAAGCTTTGGCCAAAGAGCTCGAAGTTCCCGTGATTGCACTATCACAGCTTAACCGCTCCCTAGAGCAGCGTAGTGATCGTCGCCCAGTGATGTCAGATTTGCGTGAATCAGGTGCGATTGAGCAGGATGCGGATTTGATTCTATTTATTTACCGCGACGAGGTATATCATCCTGAAACCGAGCGTAAAGGTATTGCCGAAATCAAAATCGGCAAACAACGTAACGGTCCTATTGGCTCGGTCGAACTCAGTTTCCAAGGCCAATATTCTCGCTTCGACAATTTGGCGCATAATGATTATGAAGCCATGGGCGAAGGCTATTAAGCCTAGCCAAGATCAACACTGAGGCTCTATGCGTCCGACTAAGGCTATTATCGATCTCGATGCTCTACGCCATAACTTTAATACTATTCAAAAGATAGCGTCCGGAAGCCGCGTTATTGCAGTGGTTAAAGCGGATGCATACGGACATGGTTTGGCGCATATCGCAACAGCACTGCCTGATGCAGAAATGTTCGCTGTAGCAACTCCGCTTGAAGCTTACACCCTTCGTGACGCCGGAATTAAACAACCTATTTTATTACTTGAGGGCTTCTTTGAAGAAAGAGAGCTGCCTAAAATAGTCGATAACGATTTACATTTAGTGGTGCATCACAGCCCACAAATTGAAGCCTTACAGAGACTTAAAACCAATAAAAAATTAAACATCTGGCTTAAAATCGATTCAGGTATGAACCGTCTTGGATTTAAGGTCGAAGAGTTACCCCAGATTGAAAAAGATTTAACTAAAGTTGAGTGTATCAATAAGCCTATTCGGTTAATGTCGCACTTCGCCAGTGCGGATGATCCTAAGGATAGCTTCACTACCCAACAGCTAGACACTTTCTTGAAAAGCACGAAACATTTAATCTTAGAGCGTTCGATGGCTAACTCTGCTGGAATATTGGAGGCTAAGAGTGCTCATTTTGATTGGGTGCGCCCAGGTTTGATACTCTACGGTTGCTCACCAATGGTGGAAACAACTGGGGCTGACTATGGCTTACAACCAGTCATGAGCCTTGAGTCGCAAATCATGTCGATTCGTCACGTTAAAAAAGGTGAGTCGACAGGGTATGGCCGACACTGGTTCGCAGAAAAAGATACCATGATAGGTTTGGTCGCTATTGGTTATGGCGACGGTTACCCGCGACATGCTAAAAATGGCACGCCAGTTTGGGTTAACGGGCGCACAGTGCCTTTAGTAGGGCGAGTATCGATGGATATGTTAGCGGTTGAGCTAGGCCCTGAGCATAGCGATAACATTGGTGATCGAGTTGTGTTGTGGGGTAAAGAATTACCTGCTGAAGTCGTTGCGGCTCATGCAGATACTATTCCTTACACATTAAGTTGTGGGGTTACAGGCCGCGTCCATTTTGAATACCGAGGCTCGATATCTTAGGAGGTAAATAGTGGCGAAGCAAACAACTCTATCCTGTTCAACTCAAGGCCAAGGGCTTTACGAATTTACCGATAAAATTGAGTCGTGGGTTGGTCAGCAAAATGTGGATTCAGGGATGTGTCACTTCTTTGTACGGCATACTTCTTGTAGTTTAACCATCCAAGAGAATGCAGATCCCAGCGCTAAAACCGATTTAGAAAACTGGCTTAATCGGCTGGTTCCTGAAAATGATCCTTTATACACTCATACCATGGAAGGGCCTGATGATATGCCTGCGCATATTAAGGCCATCTTAACCAATGTTTCTTTAAGCATTCCCATTGTTGATGGTCGACTAGCTCTAGGTACTTGGCAGGGAATTTACCTATGGGAGCATCGTCATCAAGCTCAGAACCGTAAGGTCGTTATCCATATAAGCGCTTGAATATGAAGAAGTATCAACCGAAGTGGAAGTGGGTCGTACTATCTATCATCGTGATTCTAGGTTTTTATTGGTTAGTTAAGTTATTGATTTTTAATTATTTGATATAGCGCGACATGAATATTTACAAATTGATGAAGTAGTCGCCGCGGAATTTACTTGTAACTCCCCCCATTACCCCCATAATTAAAACAGTTAATTGATCTTTTTTTGGAGACTTCGATGTTAAGAATTGGTTTGTTTCTATTAACCAACTTTGCAATTTTATTATTGGCTGGTGCTGTCCTCAGCTTCTTTGGCTTTGATAGCATCATGGCGCAGAACGGCGTTGATCTGAATTTAACGGCGTTATTGGTTTGGTGTGCTATTATCGGCTTTGCAGGCTCAATCATTTCATTACTGGCCTCAAAGTGGATGGCCAAGAAGTTTATGCACGTCCGTATGATTGACCAGCCGAAAAATGAAACTGAGCAATGGTTAGTCAGCACGGTGGAGTCTTTGTCTAAAGATGCTGGCGTGGGCATGCCTGAGCTGGGTATTTTCCCATCGCCGCAATCAAATGCGTTTGCTACTGGCTGGAACAAAAATAAGTCCTTAGTCGCTGTTAGCGAAGGGCTATTGCAGCGTATGAACCGTGATGAAGTCCGTGCGGTATTGGCGCATGAATTGGGCCACGTTGCTAATGGTGATATGGTCACGCTTACCTTGATCCAAGGTGTGGTGAATACTTTCGTATTGTTCTTTTCGCGGATTATTGGTCATTTCGTCGATCGTGTGATTTTAAAGAACGAGCAAGGCCATGGTATTGGTTACTTTATTTCTGTCATGATTGCACAGATTATCCTGACCATCTTGGCGAGCATGGTAGTGATGTGGTTCTCACGTCGACGTGAATTCCGTGCTGATGAAGCCGGAGCGCAATTAGCCGGTTCAACAGCCATGATTGGCGCCTTGGAAAAGTTAAAAGCTGAGTACAATATGCCCTCTGATATGGGCGAAACTTTTACGGCCTTTGGCTTAAAGAATGGACGTACAGGCTCTTTCCAGGAAAAGTTTGGTCATCTGTTCATGTCGCATCCGCCGCTGGATGCAAGGATCGCAGCCTTAAAAAATCAGTAAAAAGTTTTTATAAGATAAAGAAGCGAGCTTAGGCTCGCTTTTTTTATGGTTAACGACTCTTAAGCAAGAATGGTTCGTGAACGAAAATATCATCAATCATTTGAGTAAGTAAGGCATCACTATCAGTGGTTCTAGCGTAGGCTCGAAGTCCCATTAGTTGCATCTGTAAATAGCGGGCTAACCGCGTCGTATTTTCGGACTCAGACAACTCCCCATGTTCCTTGGCTTTCTGCAGAATATCTTGTAGCGACTGTTCGATTACAGATAACAATCGTTTTGCTTCTGCCAGTAACTCACTATTGTCATCGGTTAATTCGGAGATAGTCTTAACCAACATACACATGCTACTTGGGGCTGTATGGCGGCTATCTATGACAACGCTTTTGAAGAACATTTTAAGTGCGCCAACTGGCGAGTCTGTGTTCTGAGTGTGTATTGCCAGTTGAGCCAAACTTAAATCGGCATAATGCTGCAAAGCTTCCCTGAAAAGCCCTTCCTTACTGCCAAAGCTGGCATAGATGCTACCGGGCCTCATATCAATGACTTCCTGTAAATGGCGCATAGAAGTAGCGTGGAAGCCTTTTTCCCAATACAGATTGGTGGCTTTCTCGACCACAGTTTGGTGATCAAACCTAGTTGCTTTCGGCATTGCTTATACTCCACACTAATTTCTTGAACGACTGTTCAATTTTACCTTGAACGATCGTTCAAATCCAGTTATATTGATCTCACTAAGTCATACTTTCTCGAAAGTAACCGATTAATTGGAGATAAACATGAGCAAGTTTACATTTCACGATACAAATTCTGCGCCAGAAAAAAGTAAGCCGCTGTTAGAAAAATCCCAGAAAGCCTATGGCATGATTCCTAATTTGCACGCGGTTATGGCTGAATCGCCAGGGATTTTAGAAGGTTATCAAACGCTTCATGAGTTATTTGCAAATAGCTCGTTTAATGCAGACGAGCTTACGGTGGTTTGGCAGACGATTAATGTAGAGCATGAGTGCACCTACTGTGTGCCAGCGCATACAGGTATTGCCCACTCCATGGATGTTGATGCCGACTTGATCGAAGCGCTACGTGATCGAAAGTCGATGCCAACAGAAAAGCTCCAGGTGCTACATGACACCACGTTAAGTATCGTTCGAAACCGTGGACGTATCAGCGAAGCAGAGTTAAATAAATTTTATGAAGCGGGTTTTGGTCAGCAACAAGTGTTAGAGATTATTCTGGGGCTTTCACAAAAAGTAATGAGTAACTATGTAAATCACATTGCAGAAACACCCGTTGATGATGCTTTTAAAAAGTTTGAATGGAAACCATAGATCATTTTAATAGAGAGACTTTATAGATAGTTTTGATGCAAAAAGGGGCAAAAGCCCCTTTTTTGTTATTGATAAAGAAAGTCATTATTTACTGATGATAAGGTCGGTAACGGTTAATCAAGTCATCAACCTTCTGTAGCTCACGCTGAAGAGAACTAATGTCCTGATCGAGGTCGTCTAGCTCGTTATCAATGCGCTGCTTTTCCTCATCGTCTTCAACACGTCGATACACTTCACTGAGTATGTCATGTTCTTTATGCGCTTCACTGAGTTCATGCTGGATGTCATCGAAACGAACTACGAACCCTTGGTACAAACCGTCATAATATTGTGGGAATTGATGGCTATGACAGCTTAAGTTAGGGTGACTGCCGCGAAAGCCTCTATTATAGCCATTGCTTGAAGTGCAGTAGCGTTCTAAACCGTCCTGCCTGCCTTGCTCGTAAGCTAACCGATCTAATTCAACGTTATATTCGATACACGCAGATTCGTGGTTTAAAATATAATCTTTATCTCGCCCAGACTTACCATCCTGATAGCCGATTTGTTCCCAGTTTCCAGAAATGCACTCTGTTTCAGAGAGGGTGGCACAGCCAGACATCAAGCTGACGAGAGCGATAGTGGTTAAAAAAAGTCTGTTGGTCATGGGTTTCCTGTTGAGCAAAGTTAGAGTCTGAGCGGAAAGCATCATATAATACCGCCACAAACTTGGAATTCCTAGAAAGTATTTATTGTGACAGCACCCTTAGACCGTAAAATTTGTATAGCTCCTATGCTCGATTGGACCGACCGTCACCAGCGTCGTTTTATGCGCTGTATCACTAAACATGCGGTGCTCTACACAGAAATGATCACAACCGGCGCTATCATTCATGGTGGTGAAGAGCGTCATCTTAAGTTTAACGATGAGGAGCACCCGGTCGCTGTCCAGCTGGGTGGCAGCGATCCCAAAGATCTCGCCCATTGTGCCAAAGTGTGTGAAGACTATGGTTACGATGAGATTAATCTTAATGTCGGCTGTCCGAGTGATCGTGTGCAAAATGGACGCTTCGGAGCTTGTCTCATGGCTGAGCCTGAATTAGTTGCAGAATGTATGGCGGCAATGTCGGATGTGGTCAGTATTCCGGCAACGGTAAAGACCCGTATTGGTATTGATGACTTAGACTCTTACCAACACCTGCATACCTTTATCGATACCGTGCGTAAAGCTGGCGTCAAAACTTTCATTATTCATGCACGAAAAGCATGGCTCTCAGGCCTGAGTCCCAAAGAGAATCGCGAAATACCGCCTTTAAAATATGACGTTGCGTATCAAATAAAAAAAGACTTCCCAGACTTAGAAATCATCGTGAACGGTGGTGTAACCACTTTAGATCAGGTCGAAGACCATATGCAGCATTTAGATGGGGCCATGATAGGACGTGAAGCTTACCATAACCCCTATTTCTTAGCGGAAGTAGACAATCGTTTTTATGGTCGGGACTATGATATATCCAGTCGAATTGAAGTCGCCGAAGAATTTTGTAATTATGTCCAAAGCCAACTGGACCAAGATGTTTACCTTGGACACATGACTCGACACATACTAGGACTCTTTTATGCTCAACCCAAAGGTAAGCTTTGGCGCAGACACTTAAGTGAAAATGCTTACAAGAAAGGTGCTGGGCTTGAGGTGATCGAAGAGGCGCTAACACTATTCAAGTAGCACCGTTATCTAGATAACCATCATATAATCAGAGGAAAGGAATCATGAAAAAAATAGCGATAGTCGGAATCTTTGTAGCTGCCATCATAGCTGTTGTGATATTCATTACTCAGTCTGACGAGACTCAGTCAGGTGCTCAACAAGACACCCCACAACAAAACGAAACCTTGAAAGCCCAAGGCAGTACTCATACTTCTAACGAAAGCTTATCTTCAGATGATATACAAGAGGCAGAACAAGAGCTTGTAGAGACTGAAAATACCGTCGATGCAGAAACACAAAGCCATTGTGAACAAATGGCAAACTCACCTGATATCACAAAGTATAGAGAGTTATCTCTCGAAACCTACAATGAAGTGTACGCCCAGGTGGGTGATAGCACTTATGAGAAATTGCCTCTAGAGTCAGTAAGGTCATATGCCGATAACGGCGAGGCATCAGCTATGTGGCACTATGGGGTAGAAGTTATGTGGAAGGAAGCGCTTGGAAGCTATCGTAACCCAGTAAACCAAGAAAAACCGCTAACACAAGAAGAATTATGGGAAGTATTGAAAAAGCATGATCCGAATTTTGAAATGTTTAATCATGGCAAAGAATACGCCTTTAGAGCGGCAATACAAGGGAGAGTGGGGGCCATACTAGAAACTGCTAATATGGAAACCTTTCTGGCACGCCAAATTAAAATTAGAGAAGGTCGTGACAAGGATGCGATTGATACTTTAGCTAGTGCAGTCGCACATATAAGACTGATGGAATATATCCACAGAAATGATCCATCCGTAATTGCAAATATGAGATTCGAAGAGCGGATAAAGAATAAAATCAGTACTGTCTATAATTATGAAGAGTTTATGCAGAGCGAGGAGCGCTCTGAGCAGTTAAATACTAAAGTTAAACAACTCCTGTCTGAGCTAGAAAAGCAGTGGAAAGAAAAGCGCCTAGAGCATAATAAGCCGCTGCACCCAGACTTGTTTGAAGACGAGTTAGAAGCCGCCTTTATGGATTATGCGGATGAATGTTTATGAAAAAGATTCTCTACTCATTAAAGAAGCTAGATTAAAATGGTACACCATCGAAAAATATATCAAGGTTGGCATGCCTGATGCTGGTGTGGATGATGCCATGCCTTTAGTCGAAAGTAGCATCGAGAAGCATGTCTATCGCTTAGATAGGAACTATTATGGCTTAGAAGTCTACCCAGACATTTTTACTGATGAAGAAGAGGCTTTATACGAAAAAGCTCAAAGTAGTCATTGTTATAAGATGTAGGGTAATGAAATGAAGAAAATCATTATAATTTTAGGGACTCTTCTGCTGGCATTTTTAATACTTTATTATTTGATATCCGATACTGGCAGTCTCCATCGGAATAAGGCGAAGCTCAAAAAAGAGGTTCAAGTTAATGAGAGAGAGTCTCAAGTCACGGAGAAGTTGGTGCAAGATAGTCGAAGAGCCGTTACTGAGAAGGTGGACGCCAATATCAACGAAAAAGAGTCTAATATCGGCTGTCATCAACGCTATCAGCAACATGAAAACTGGCAAAGAATTAATGATATATTCGCGGAGGTGTATATCAATGATGCCGAACTTTCGGGAGAGCATCATTTCCAGAAGATGCAGCTTGAAGCGGTGAAGTCTTATGCGGATGCAGGCGATCCCAATGCGATGTTTCACTATGGATCTGAGTTGATTTGGAAGGGCGGTTTGGGGATTTACTTTAATGAGCTCAACCGCTCTAGGAGCTTAAGCCAATCTGAAAGAAAAAAAGCTATCGACAATCATCAGTTAGATATGATGGCTTTGGAATATGGCTCAAAGAACCTACTTGATTCTGCAACGCTGGGGAAACTTGGTGGAATTATTGAGTTACAGCTACTGCACCATCATATTTTCAAAAGACAAGTTGAGCACGGAAAAGATATTGAAAGCATTAAAAATGCAATGATGGTGAGTCTAGCCTACGAACAATTAATAGAAGAAGTGTTTATCAATGATTCCTTAATGATGGATGGCTTCCAGTTTACGGATGAAAAAAAGGATTTAATGAAAAAATTCTCTAAGCAGTATCCCGAAATTGAATTAGCAGAAATACAAGAGGAAGCCAATAATATTCAGGGGCGATTATTTAACTATTGGCGTGAAAAACGTGAAAAACTGGGCAACCCTATCTACCCCGATAAATTTCCAGACTATCTTGAACAACACATGGCTAATAAGAATAAAGAGTGTCAGACCTAAGATTCGTCATATTGGTTATTTCTTGCACATTTGCATTGTTTTGATTTAAAGTAATTAGGTCTGTATTGCTCTAGGGGGAGCTATGAAATTTCTTAAAAATCTATTCATCGTCATTGCAGTTCTTGCGATTGCTATTATTATTGTGGGCTTTTTCTTACCGAAAACTGCGCATGTAGAGCGCTCTATAACGATTAACGCTTCACAAGATAAGGTGTTTCAGCAAGTAAATACGTTTGATGACTACAATAACTGGTCACCATGGTACAAGATGGACCCTGACGCTAAATACGAGTTCAGTGGCCCTGATTCAGGCGTCGGTGCAATGATGTCTTGGGATAGTGAGAATGCTCAATTGGGTACTGGCTCCCAGAAAATTGTTGAAAGTACTTACCCAAAATTAGTTAAAACAGAGCTTTTATTTGGAGAAGATCCAAAGCCTGGATACGCTACCTTTGAGTTAGAAGAACTCGGCCCAAGAGAAACTAAGGTCACCTGGAGCTTTGATGCTGACTTTGGGAATAATATAGTCGGACGCTATTTCGGTGTATTTTTAGACTCTATGCTAGGCTCAACTTATGAAGAGGGGCTTCAGGCACTCAAGGAAGAAGTAGAGAATTAGTTTTAAACGAACTTATCAATAAAGCCCTAGCTCCTGCTGGGGCTTTTTTTGTTGTGTATCAGTATTTTCAAAAGTGTATCAAAATATGTATTGCCCCCTTTTCTGGACGTCTGTCTGTATAATAAAGCCACCATTTTGGAGGAGATTAGAATGTTTAAACAAACAATCACTACGATATTAGTAGCTGGCATGATCGGTTGCGCTTCCTCACCATCAACAGAGACAGAAGTATCTGAAGGTGTAAGCCTGGTTGAGGTCGTCGAACAACAAGATGATAAATTGGTCATCCCATATAAAAAATATGTTCTAGATAATGGATTAACAGTTATTTTGCATGAAGATAACAGTGATCCCTTGATACATGTTGACGTGACATACCATGTTGGTTCAGGTCGTGAAGATATTGGTAAGTCTGGCTTTGCTCACTTTTTTGAACACATGATGTTCCAAGGCTCTGAAAACGTTGCTGATGAACAGCACTTTAAAATCATTTCTGAAGCTGGCGGTACATTGAATGGTACAACTAACTCAGACCGTACTAACTACTTTGAAACAGCACCTTCTAATCAGTTAGAAAAGATGTTGTGGTTAGAGTCAGACCGTATGGGCTTTTTGCTAGACGCGGTAACTCAGAAAAAATTCGAAGTTCAGCGTGAAACAGTAAAGAATGAGCGTGGTCAACGCGTTGATAACCGTCCTTATGGTCGTTTAGGTGAGCGTGTAGCGCAGGCATTATACCCAGAAGGTCATCCTTACTCATGGCCTGTAATTGGCTATATGGAAGACTTGAATCGTGCCAATGTTAACGATGTTAAGAAGTTCTTCTTACGTTGGTATGGGCCTAACAATGCGACTCTTACCATCGGTGGTGACATTGATGAAGAGCAGACGTTGGAATGGGTAGAGAAGTATTTCGGCTCAATTCCACGTGGTCCTGAAGTTAAAGATCCGAAACCGACTAAGGTTGAGCTAGACGCTGATCGTTACATTTCTTTGGAAGACAACGTGTCATTGCCTCTGCTGTATATGGCTTATCCAACAGTCAGTCGCTTGCATGCTGATGAAGCGCCATTAGATGTTTTGGCGTCTATTATTGGTCAAGGTAAAACATCAATCTTATACAAAAACTTAGTGAAAAACGGCATGGCTGTACAAAGCAGTGTTAGCCATGGCTGTAAAGAGTTGGCGTGTGAGTTTGTGTTATATGCGTTGCCAAACCCGATGTCAGGTAAAGGCTTAGCGGATCTTGAAGCGACTATTCGCGATAGTTTTAAAGAGTTCGAAAAGCGCGGTGTTAAAGCTGACGATATCGAGCGTGTAAAATCTAGCATCAAATCTCAATTGATTTATGGCTTACAAAGCGTTTCAGGTAAGGTTTCTCAATTAGCCGCTAACCAAACGTTTGAAGGCGACCCTAACTTGATCCAAAAAGAGTTAGAGCGTTATGAAAATGTGACCGAAGCTGATGTGATGCGTGTTTATGAAAAGTACGTTAAAGGTCAGCATGCCGTGATTATGAGCGTTGTACCGAAAGGTATGAAGGCTATGGTTGCGCATGAAGATACTTGGACGGCATCACCACGTGATATCCCTGAGTATAAAGAAGTGACTGAAGCTGATTTGAATCTACGAGTCGCTAAAGATGACTTTGATCGTAGTGTCATGCCTGAAGCGGGCGATAACCCAACGATTAAAGTGCCAGAAATTTGGCGTAGTGAATTGTCTAATGGTATTGATGTGTTAGGTGCGATTAATGATGAAACGCCTACTACAGCCATTAGCCTTAGAATCAAAACTGGTTCTTCAAATGATCCGTTAAACAAAATTGGTTTGGCGAGCATCACAGCCAGTATGCTGAATGAGTCGACGGAAAATTACTCTAATGAAGAGCTAAGTAACATCCTGCAAAAATTAGGAAGCTCGGTGAGCATTTCATCAGGTGAGCAGTATACGCAGCTTACGATTCAAAGCTTAACCGAAAATTTAGATCGTACTTTGCAAATCGCTAACGAAAAGTTACGCGCACCAAAGTTTGATCCAGCTGACTTCAAGCGTGTTAAAGAGCAAACGATTGAAGGTATTAAAAGTGCAGCGAAACAACCATCGGTTGTTGCTAGCAATGTGTACCAGAAGTTGTTGTTCGGTACTGACAATGCATTTGCATACCCTACGTCAGGCTCTATCGAGACGGTTAATAACATTACACTAGAAGATGTTAAAAACTTCTATAACACTTACTATACGCCTGCTATTAGCTCTATTGTTGCGGTTTCCGACTTGGAAAAAGGCGCGTTGAGCACCAAACTTAAGCGCTTTAGTTCATGGGAAGGTGGTGAAGCGGAACAGGTTGCAATGAAGCCTTTCCCTGAGTTACAGAAAGCCATTTACTTTGTTGATAAGCCAGGTGCTGCTCAGTCTGAAATTCGTATTGGTAAGCGAGCGCTTCCTTATGATGCTACGGGTGAATATTACCGTGTAAACCTGATGAACTATAACTTAGGTGGTGCCTTCAACAGCCGCATCAACATTAACCTTCGTGAAGATAAAGGTTATACCTATGGTGCACGTTCAGGCTTCCGCGGAAGTGAGAATTATGGCTATTTCACTGCGTCGGCTGGCGTTAGAACAGACGCTACGGATAAGTCTATTATCGAGTTCTTGAAAGAAATGAAGGCTTACCATAACAGCGGTATGACTGAAGCTGAACTTGAGTTCATGCGTAACTCTTTAGGTCAGCGCGATGCTCGTGATTACGAGACTCCTCGCCAGAAGCTTGGTTTCTTGGGGCAGATCATGGCGTATGACTTAGATGAAGACTATGTTGATGAGCAAAGCGATATCTTGCAGTCGATAGAGCTTGAAGAGCTGAATAGCTTGGCTCAAGAGCATTTAAAGCTTGATGACATGATCATCGTTGTCGTTGGTGACAAAGCTTCGGTTATGCCTGGTTTAGAAAAACTGGGCTACGATATTATCGAAGTTGATGCCGAGGCCAATAAGCTGTAAGTAAGTTTGTAAAATATAGCAAGATTAAGGGCCTTTCGAGGCCCTTTTTTATTTTTGTCATAGAACAATTGCTTCGATTTGCTACAATTTACACAAATTAAGTAAGGAACTGTCCCATGAGTTACTCGTTTCGATTGACCCCTCTGTCTTTGTCGCTATTTGCGTCATCACTGTTATTGTCGAGTGAAGTGTTCGCCGCAAGCGAAGCAGAGAAGGAAGCTCGTGTTGATTATGATGAGTGTGTATTACAGAGAATTGAGTTAGCTGATGATGATACTACGATTAAAGATATTAAAGGGTATTGCGAAGAGCGCAGTGATTTAGCTATCTTTCGACCTAGTAAAGAACTTCTAACTTCAGAAGAGATTGATTCAGAGAAGGTTGCGTCTGAAAACAATGAGAAAGAAGACCCTAAAGAGGGCTCTGCTTTACTAAAAAAGCGGCTACGAATGGAGTATCGAGTTCGTGATAACCGCTTTGCGATTATTCCACACAAGCCAAACTACTTACTTCCAGTGACTTTTAATAATTCACCAAACCAGGAAAGCTTGGAAAATAGTGGTGATGAAAGGCAAGTAGACAATGTTGAAGTGAAATTTCAGGTGAGCTTTAAAACACCGTTCTGGGAACAACCGTTTGGCGAAAATAGTGCTTTATTTTTCGCCTATACCGGGCAGTCTTACTGGCAGGCCTACAACAAAGACGTATCCAGTCCATTTCGTGAAACCAATCATGAGCCGGAAGTATTCGCCGCATGGGCAACTGACTGGCAACTGGGAGGCTGGCAAATCCCTTATTTCTCAATGGGCGTGTCGCATCAATCGAATGGTCGCTCGGGGTTAGGCTCTCGTAGCTGGAATCGTATTTATACGGAGTTTGCATTTGAACAAGATCGCTGGGTTTTGGCTTTTAAGCCTTGGTGGCGTATCCCTGAAGACAGAAAAACTGATCCGTTAGATCCTGATGGTGATGATAATCCTGATATTGATGATTTTATGGGTTACTTTGAGTTGTATTCTGCTTACCAGTGGGATGAACATAATTTTGGAATTATGCTGAGGAATAACCTGCGTAGTGATAACAAAGGAGCTTTCCAGTTTGATTGGACCTTCCCGCTTGATGATGAAGGCAAGCTAAGAGGTTATGTCCAATACTTTAATGGGTATGGTGAAAGCTTGATTGACTACAACCGCCACGTGAACCGACTGGGCGTAGGGTTTGTGTTAACTGATTGGTTGTAAAAGTCTGGCTTAAAAGCTTTGATTAAAAGAAGGCGCCTCTTGGCGTCTTTTTTGTTGAACATCAGGTTTTTGTCGTAATTGACGGTTTTTGTGTGACCTTGTGGTAATGTATAAGCACGATTTTAAAAAGGGGATCAAATGATCATGATGAAAAGAACGGGTTCAATTCTAGGTTTAGCCTTGATGTTTGCAGCTTCTAGTGCGTTATCGCACGGTGAGAAACGTCCTGAAATTAAGATTAAAACTCAGCAGTTATCGGATGGCCTGTATGTGCTATTTGGTCAAGGTGGCAATATCGGTTTGTCGGTTGGGGATGATGGTGTTTATATCATTGACGATCAGTATGCTCCCTTAACGGAAAAGATTAATCGAGCGATTGATGACATTACAGACCAGCCAGTGAAATTTGTCATTAATACCCATTGGCATGGCGACCATACAGGTGGTAATGAAAACTTTGGGAAAGCTGGCGCTACTATTGTCGCTCACGATAACGTCCGCAAACGCATGGCCAGTGATCAGGTGATGGCTTTCTTTGATCGGGAAGTGCTAGCTTCGCCAGATGTCGCTTTGCCTGTGGTAACTTTCGATAGCGAATTAAGCTTGCATTTAAACGACGATAATATGCGTGTGTATCATGTGGCGAGAGCCCACACTGACGGTGATGCTATTATATATTTTGAAAAAGATAATGTATTGCACATGGGCGATACGTACTTCAATATTGGTTACCCCTTTATCGATACCGATAGCGGTGGCTCTATCAACGGCTTCATTGCTGCTTTAGAAAGAGGGTTGGCGTTAGCTGATGGAGACACTCAGATCATTCCTGGCCACGGACCAATGGCAACTCACGCTGATATGAAAGCATACGTTGCTATGCTAAAAGATATTAGGGACAAGGTGTCAAACCTAAAAGAGAAAGGAAAGAGTCTAGAGCAGGTCATCAAGGCTAAGCCTAGTGCGGAGTATGACGAGAAAAATGGACAAGCTTTTATTAAGCCTGACCAAATCATAACGTTTATCTATAAAAGCCTTTAGGAAATGGTGAAGTGTTTGCGAGCAAGCAGCAAGCACTTCACGCTAACGTCACCTGTTCAAAGGTTATTCAATATAAAAGTCGAGGCTCAATTCTTGGTTGAGTTTAGCCTCAACTTTATCTCCACGTTCAACAACACCAACGCCAGATGGCGTGCCAGTAAAAATCAAGTCACCCGGCTTTAAAGTCACATGTTTCGACAGTTCGGCAATGACCTCAGAAGGCGACCAAATCATATGGTTTAGCTGGCCTTCCTGCTTGCTTTCTTGGTTAATTGATAAGGCTATCAGGCCATTATTGATTTCCTCAAGGTCAGCAATTGGCTGTATTGACGATATTGGCGCTGACTGATCAAAGCCTTTGGACAGATCCCATGGGCGACCTTTCTTTTTGGCTTCGCTTTGGATGTCTCGTTTGGTTAGGTCAATGCCAAGTGCGTAGCCGTAAATACTATCGGCAGCCTGATGTTGGTTTGCTTCCACGACTTCTTGATTAATGGCAATGACCAGTTCTACTTCATGATGTAGTTCGTTGGTCATAGGAGGATAGGATAGCGATTTTGGGTTAATCACTAAGCAGTCCGCTGGCTTGGTGAAGAAGAAAGGAAGTTCTCGTTCATCATGGCCCATTTCTTTGGCGTGAGCCGCGTAATTACGACCAACACAGTATATTCGCCTGACAGGGAAGGTGAGTTCGCTGCCGAGTACTGGGATGAGCGGTGCTTCAGGTATTGGAAAAAGTGTTGTCATCACAAGCATAGAGTTTGCTGGGAGTTCAAAGTACAATAACGACTTTAAGCAAGTTTGCCAACGGAATTATTATGGAACGCTACTTTTTTAAAAAGATTTCTTTGAACCTTCTTTTGATGACGCTAATCAGCCTGTCGCTTTTCGCATGCAGTAACGAAACACCTAAAGAGGGCGTTGAAGTTACGGATGCTTGGGTGCGTAAAATGCCGCCAGGCGTACCCAATACCGCAGCTTTCATGACCATCAAAAACCATACTGGTAGTCCGGTCACATTAACGGGCGTAGCGATGGATAGTGCTGGTCATGTCATGATGCATGAAACCAAAGTCGTCAACGACATGGCTAAGATGGAGCACTTAGATAAGGTGGTGATTGATAAAGAAGTGAGCTTTAAGCCAGGCGCAAAACACGTCATGATTATGGGGCTTGATATGTCTGATGGCGCAGACAGTTATAACATCACGTTACACTTTGAAAACAAGCCGTCGCTTGATGTTAGCGCTCAAGTGCGCGATGCTAATCAATAGCATAAATCAGTAGAACTAGGGCGGTCTATGAATTTTGATACTCAGCCACAAACGGCGAAAAAACGTAAAAAGTGGACATGGGTGCTAGCAGGATTGATTGCATTATTGATCTTGATGCTGGTTTTTATCTTTATTTGGAGTTCGGAGCCAGATCCTGTTGATACTAAAAAGCTGAGTCAGGAATTCCCTGGTGAGCCACCGATTGGTTACGTCACCGTCGAAACCGTGGCGCAAGTTGCTGAGTCACTCTTAAACAAGAGCGGTGGCTACTTAAGCAATGACATCTTGCCGCCAAGCGTCTTTATGGACAATATGCCCGCCTATGAATTCGGCGCATTAGTTCAGATTCGTGATATTACCCAAGTCTTACGTAACGATATCAGTCGCTCACAGTCGCAGTCTTTAGAAGATGAAGCGTTAAAATTCGCTGAGCCTGCGTTTAACATACACCATAAGAAGTGGATGTTCCCAAGAGCAGAGCGCGAGTACCAGAAAGGTGTGGATTTGCTTCGTGATTACCGTGATCGATTAACCGATCCTGCGGACACGGAGACTCAGTTTTACGCGCGGGCCGATAATTTACGCTCGTGGCTGTATTTGGTCAGTAAACGTCTTGGTGGACTTTCGCAGCGACTAAGTGCGAGCGTTGGGCGTACTCGAATGAACACCGATCTGGCGAATGATCCTTCTGCGCAACAGTCGACAGGCAAAGGGCAGTTGGTGACGGTTCGTACACCATGGATGGAGATCGATGATGTGTTTTGGGAAGCTCGTGGCTCGACTTGGGCTCTGATTCAATTCTTAAAGGCTGTTGAGCATGATTTTGAGCGCGTTCTGCGTGACAAAAATGCGGTAGCCTCGTTCCAGCAAACCATCATGGAGCTCGAAGCTACGCAAGAAACCGTCTGGAGCCCGATGATTGTTAATGGCAGTGAGTTTGGATTCTTGGCAAATCATTCATTGGTTATGTCATCCTATATATCACGTGCTAATGCTGCGATCATTGATCTGATTGAGTTACTCAAGCGCGGCTAATTCTTAAACAATGCTCATGATGGTATTTATCTATCATGAGCATTGAATCAATTAATTTTCCCTTCGATATTGTTTGAATCATAATAAACCCATTGCTTAGATAATTATTTATTATCACTCCAACTTATTGATTTTAAAGTAACGTTTACCATTGACGAAAACTTCACGTCGGTCTCGTTACAGTATCAGTGTTGATTATTTTTCGTACGCTATAGAAGTTGAATAGTAGTTGGCATGGATGCCAAATGAGTCATGTTCTTCCCCAATTTCATTTAGAAATGACTCTTTTTTAGCCCCGCTCCCCAATGCGGGGCTTTTTTTATTTTGTGTTTAAACCTTTTTGCTGTAATGATCATCTAATTAGAAAACAGCATGCAGAATCCCTTTTGTCAGCGATTGAAGTTACAACGATTGAACCGGAGAATATTCTTGGGCTTGTAAAAAAAGCACAGGAAGGTTCGGTGAGCGCGTTTGAACTTTTATATCGGCATCATTCGAACCAAGTTTTTTTGTTATGCTTAAGAATGAGTGGTTGCAGAGGTCGCGCTGAAGACTTTATGCAAGAAAGCTTTATTAAAGCATGGCAGGCATTAGCTTCATTTAAAATGGATAGCCAATTCTCCACATGGTTGCATCGTATTGCGGTTAACACCGTGTTGGCGGATAAGCGAAAGAACACCTTAGATTTAGTGTATGACCATGATTGGGAGCGAGAATTTGAGCAAAGCCTTTCTGCCAGTCATAACAGTACGCAGATTGATCTAGAGAAAACAATTGTTCAACTTCCAGCGCAAGCACGATATGTACTTGTGTTGCATGACTTAATTGGGATGACCCATCAAGAAATTGGAGAGCAACTGGATATCGCCGCTGGTACCAGTAAGGCCCACTTGAACCGCGCACGTTCTATGATGAAAGAGTTACTAGACCCTGCGAGTGAGAAATAATGATGAATCAAGATAACGATTTATTGAAACAGTTACAGAATTTACCTAGCGAGGCGAAGGCGCCAGATCGTTGGGCAGAGATTCAGCAGAGTATCGAGAGCGATGCTTTGAGTAATAACAAAGCTGGTATAAAGCCTCATTCGCGTTGGTCTATGGCGATTGCAGCTTGTGCTGTATTTATTGCAGCGCTATCACCATGGTATTTCGAGCAGGATAAAAGCTCGGTAGACGTTGTTAACCCAGTGGCGCAAACTGGAGAAGGTGCTTCAGAGCAACAAGAAGTTCCAAAAGCATACCAGTTAACTATCGAAAGCTTACAACAAGCGAATGCGGCTTATTATGCAAAGCTTGGGCACATGGTGTATGAGAGTGATTCGATGGTGTCGCCTAAGACTTTGGCATCGCTAGAAAGCCTGCGACAGGCACAACAACAATATCGTCATGCGTTAGCTGAAAAACCACAGAGTGGACGTTTGCAGCAACGCCTATTTTGGTTGTACCAAAAAGAACGACAGTTATTGCGTCAGCTAGTGGTTTAGAGTCACGTTCTTTGTCACAAAAATATTGCCACAAACCGTTCAGACACAAAAAAGCCCGCGAACAATAATAATGTTGCGGGCTTTTTAATGAGGTAGTCTTAAACAGATTAACTGTTTTTGAACATCTCGATGCTGTCTAAGATTTCTTTCTTAGCAGACTCAGCGCCTTCCCAACCTGCGATCTTAACCCACTTGCCTGGTTCTAGATCTTTATAGTGTTGGAAGAAGTGCTCGATTTGGTTACGTAGCAATTCAGGAAGTTCGTCAACTTCGTGGATGCCTTGGTACATGCTACTTAATTTACCCGTAGGGATCGCAACAACTTTCGCATCTTCACCAGATTCGTCAGTCATCTTCAAAACGCCAACAGGGCGGCAAGGAATGACACAACCAGGAATTAATGGAAATGGTGTTGGTACCAATACGTCAACTGGATCGCCGTCCGCTGACAGAGTTTGGTTCACATAACCGTAGTTGGTTGGGTAGTGCATACAAGTCGCCATGAAACGATCAACGAATACAGCGCCTGTGTCCTTGTCCACTTCATACTTAATAGGATCGCTGTGGGCAGGGATCTCGATGATTACATTAATTTCTTCTGGGACGTTTTTACCAGCAGGTACGTTATCCAAACTCATTACTTTACCTTTATTTGCGTGTTAGTGCGTGGGGCAGTAGCCCCCAGAGGGCGCGTATTATAGCGGTCTTTGTTCACAAAATAAATTGGTTAATCAACAATCAGCTTGTATATAAATTGTACAACTGATAAAACTGCTATAGACTGAATTTGCAAAAAAGAAAATTTATATAACATTCAATGAGATAAAACAATTGGGGGCTTTATGCAAGAGATGCTATATCTGCCGCCGGCACTCGGCGTGCTGGGTTTGATTATCGCTTTTATTATCTATGGCGTAGTCAAGAAATACCCTGAAGGTGATAGCTCGATAAAGAAAATTTCAGACGCTATCCATACAGGTGCCATGACCTTCATGCACCGAGAATATAAAATGCTCGCAATTTTTGCGGGCATTTTGCTTATTATACTATGGGTTTCTCCGCTGGGCGCGAATACTGCGCTCGCATTTGCCGTAGGCGCCGTTTCCTCAGCATTAGCTGGTTATATTGGTATGTATACGGCGACCAAAGCGAATGTGCGCACCACGACTGCAGCTCATAGCAAAGGAGCAGCCGAAGCGTTAAGCGTTGCTTTCTTTGGTGGCTCCATTATGGGGTTGTGCGTCGCGTCATTAGGACTGATTGGTCTGGGGGCTCTATATTGGTATTTCGGTTCTGATCCTGAGAGCGCACACTATATTCATGGCTTCGGCATGGGCGCCTCTTCAGTAGCTTTATTTAGCCGTGTTGGTGGTGGTATTTACACCAAGTCAGCCGACGTTGGGGCAGACCTTGTGGGTAAAGTCGAAGCAGGTATTCCAGAAGATGACCCACGAAACCCAGGTGTTATTGCCGATAACGTGGGCGATAACGTGGGCGATGTTGCCGGTATGGGCTCGGATATTTTTGAGTCCTACTGTGGCTCGATGATCGCCTCAATCGCCATAGCCGCAACCTTAGTCAGCACAGATCTAGGTACCAAAAATGCATTAATGTCAGCCCCGTTGGCCTTGGCTTCGGTCGGACTAATTTGTTCGATCATTGGTATCGTCATGGTTAAACTCATGTCGAGTAAAAGCCCTGAGGTGGCATTGCGGGTGGGCACTATCGGCTCGGCGATACTCTTTATTATCACTGGATACTTCTTGCTCAGTGCCATGAGTGTTTCAATCAATGTTTGGTTAGCAGTGCTTTGCGGCGCTATTGGTGGAATTATTATTGGCCTCGTGACTGAATATTACACCTCAGCAAAGCCTGTGCGCAAAATTGCCCAGTCCGGTGAAACGGGGTCAGCGACCGTGATGATTACGGGGCTTTCAGTGGGTATGCAATCGGTTGTCTTACCAATCTTAACCATCGCTGCGATTATTTATATATCGACTGAGCTGGCGGGCTTATATGGCGTGGGTATTGCTGCGGTAGGAATGTTAGCGACCGTGGGTATTACCATGGCGATTGATGCTTACGGTCCGGTAGCGGATAACGCTGGCGGTATCGCAGAGATGGGTGGCTTAGGTGAGGACACGAGAAAAATCACCGACTCACTCGATGAGCTGGGTAATACGACGGCAGCGATTGGTAAGGGATTTGCTATTGGCGCCGCGGCACTGGCGGCTTTAGCGATTATTGCAGCCTTTGTCGAAACGCTCGAAGCCCATCGCGGATCAAGTTTTATGCTGCATATTGGTGATCCGACTGTGTTGATGGGGCTGTTTATCGGTTGTGTCATTCCTTTCTTAATCGCTTCAATTACCATGACGGCGGTTGGTGATGCGGCTTTTGCCATGATCCATGAAATCAGACGTCAGTTCCGTGAAATTAAAGGTTTGTTGGAAGGCACGGCTGAGCCAGACACTAAGAAATGTGTGGATATTGCGACTACCGCAGCCTTAAAGAAAATGGTGCTACCGGGTGTTATCGCCGTAGCGTCACCGCCATTAGTAGGTTTCTTGTTAGGAGCAGAAGCGCTTGGTGGTATGTTGGGCGGTGCCTTAATCAGCGCTGTAGCTTTAGCGCTGATGATGGCGAACGCTGGTGGTGCTTGGGACAACGCTAAGAAGTTTGTGGAGAAGGGCAACCATGGCGGCAAAGGCTCTGAAACCCACGCTGCAACAGTGGTCGGCGACACGGTCGGCGATCCGTTTAAAGATACTTCTGGCCCATCGATGAACATTTTGATTAATGTGATGGCGATTGTTTCTTTAGTGATTGCACCACTTTTATAAGTACTATCAGCTAGTTATAAAGCACCGAATGGTTCGCCATCGGTGCTTTTTTATTTCTGTGACATTAATATCAATCCTAATGATATGAACACGATTTACTGGGTGAGTTTGAATGACCGCTTTGCTAAACTGTGAAACGTTAAACATTATCTCCAACATAAAAATAATAGAAAACCAATAGGAACAGGGAATGAACTGTAAATACCATAATCAAGAAAAAGCGCAGTGGTATTGCCACCAGTGTGATATTTCGTTTTGCGTAAATTGCTGTGATATCAATGAGCGTGAAATTGCGCCACGCTGCCTGCTGTGTCGAACACACCTCGAGTCATACGGCGTCAGCGATAAAGTCACGCCTTTCTGGAATAAACTGTCTGAATTCAATAAATATCCTTGGCAAAAGAATGCCTATAACTTTTTACTGACATACATGGGCATTGCCTTTGTTATCGGGCTATTAACAGACTTTATTCCTATCTGGATGATACAGATAGTGCTCTTACTTACCTTGTACTCCATCGGCATCGGTTATGTGTTTACTGTTCTGACGAAAACGGCGAGGGGGAAGTTTGAAGCACCGAGTTATGATGAAGCTCTAACCTTTAATTCCGATTCAATGACCGGAAAGGTTATCGGGTTATATTTAATATTGTTTGGACTGGGGTATTTGGGTGTCACCGCTTTTGGCACCGGCTTTGTACTGCCCTATATAGCCATAGTTTCTTTTTCCACACCAGCCATGCTTATTGTCTTGGCTATGGAAAAACATGTCACTTCAGCGATAAACCCCGCCCGAATAGCGAGTTCTGTTAAAGCGATTGGCTGGCCTTATCTGCTTCTATTTGGCTTTTCCTTCTTGATTGATCTGGGGCTTGAGTTCGCACAAAGCCAATTGCACTTTTGGTTACCACAAGCCATCGCCTACCCAATGCTATTTGCTGCGTTGGCGTATTTTTATATCGTAAAGTTTAGTATGTTTGGATACGTCGCGTTTCAGTACCACAATGAACTGGGTTACGGCATTGATGCAGAGAACTTGCTGGATACCGACAGCGATGCAGCCCTTGAAAAACGGTTATTAGCCAAGGCTGATGTTTATATTCAAGAGGGGCGCTTTGAAGATGCTGAAGATGTTCTTTATGATTTGGCGCAAGATAAGCGACACACGGTTAAAGCTTTAGAGCGTTTAGTACGATTAAATATAGTGCGTCGAAATCCGGCTGGGGCGATAAAAGCCGCTAATAATTTTTACCAGAATCCAAACTTATCGACGATCGGCGTTGAAGCCCTACGCTTATACCAAGAGATTATTGCATTTGAACCGCGTTTTAAGCCGATGAATGCAAAGTCTCGTGCTGTGCTGGTGAATCAAATGAAGCATAAGCGTTACTTGGAAGAGGTCAATGCATTAGCTTCGGTGAATGAGAAGATGCAGAACGACGTTAATTTGCCATGGTTAATGCTGTCTCGTGCCCGCTTTGAGTCCGAAGTGATGAATGATGATGCCAGTGCGTTACAAATGCTCAATAAGCTTCTCAGCAAATATCCTCGTGGCTCTCACCAAAAAGAAACTGAGCAACTAAGACAAGTATGTCAGTCTATGCAGCCAAAAGCTCCATCGGCCTAACTACTTCAAGCTCAAGACTTGTGAAGGCTTTAGCCAGAATTAGCTAAAGCCTTTTTTGCTTCCTCACCAATAAAAGTATCTGAATGCTTTTTGCTGAGATACGTGAACACTTTCTTGTAAGTCATGTGATCATCATTTTTCTCGCAGGCTAAACCAAACTGGAACAGTAATTTCGGTAACTGCTCGTTAAAATCATAATGTTTAACCACGAAGTTAATGATCGGCTTAGCTTGGTGTAGTTCACCTTTTTGAACAAGGTGTGACGCATACTGAATCAGCGTTTCCGCTGGTAGCGCTTTCAATCCCTGACCATTACTGGTTAATTCGCCTAAAGCAACGTCCGCTAACTTAGCAAACTGATGATCTTTGACACTTCGTAGAACAATACGGTTACACAGCTCATTGAATGTTTGTGAGCTTGGATTAATTTTTTCGAGTGCGTAAAGCTTTGAATAATAATCAATGTTCTGTGGGTCTTGCTCGATCAGTTGTGACAATAAGGTTCTCGCACGATCAAACTCCAGCTGCTGAAAAGCTGAGCAGGCCTCGTCATACTTAGCTTTCAATGGATGAGTGTCTACTTCAGGAACAGAAACCTCAGTGTCCTTGTCGACAGAATCACTCTTGGGTAAGTATTTAAATAGTAGCGCGCAGATAAAGCCAGCGACTAAACCACCGAAGTGAGCCATATAAGCAACGTTGTCATCACTGATAACTGACATGATGTATTCTTTCGCTAAGAAGTAGAAAAACACTAAAGCGGCGGGTAGCTTAATGTAGTCAAATATCACGAATAGCCAATAAAAGTAACGGATGTTCTTTAAGCCATACCAACCACAAAAACCACCCATCAAACCAGCTATTGCGCCAGAGGCACCGACTAATGGCACATATTTATCGGTGGTGGTTATTGAAAAGAATGTTACTGCGGCTAAGCCTGAAACGATATACAAAGCGAGCATTTTTCCTCGGCCGAGAAGCAATTCTAAGTTGAATCCGAACAGAAATAAAAACAGCATATTGCCCAATAAGTGCTCGATACCTCCATGCATGAACATGTGAGTAAATGCGGTAAAGACGCTCGGCTCAGAAGGATAATAAGCGTAGCTGTAGAGTGATGAGTCTTCTAAAGTCTCATTAACATTTTCGCGCTTTTGCCGCCAATCTAAAGAGTAGCTACTGAGTGTTTTAATGTAATGAGTGAAATGTTTATCTGCCAGAATGAGCTGCACTAAGTACCCGTCAGGTAAGTACTGATTGTTATGAATCGATCGGTAGAGCTCGTTGCGGTTTTCTAAAGCGTATTCTTCAAATACCTCACGCTCTTGTTCCAATAAACCTGATTTCACATAGTATTCGCTGGCATCACTGAACACTTTATTGTCATTCGTTTGTAGAACAATATAAGCGATGATGTTGATCAAGATTAACGTGATCGTTAAATAGGGTGGGTTTTTCTTAGAAATACCGTTTTCAGCTGGTAATAAAAGCATGGCAAGCGCTCCGATCCTTCGTCGTTATTATGATTCTCAATGGTTATTATCTATAGTCATTGAACTAATTATAAACAAATGGCAAAAAATTTAACCCCTTTTATTGGTTTAGGCGTTTATAGAATTGAAAGCACTATAAAAAGGGGAAAAATATGAGAACAACTGTATCTGTCCTACTTGCCATCCTTGTTACCGCTGGCTTGTTATTTTTTATGAGCCTACTGATTAAAGATCAGCAAATTAAAGAAGAAGAGACGCCACAGACGGTAGAGCTGAGTGACATAACCATTCCTGAGGAAAAGCCTAAGCCGACACCTGAAGTAGTAAAGCCGCTACAACCACCAGCGATTGAACCCGCGCCGAACAGTGACGGAGAACCAATCGACTCAAGCGAGATTGATACTCCAACAGAAGAGTGGGTGTCTATTGAGACGCCAGATGTTATCGGCCTGCCTGATGGTTTAGGCGGTGTTCCCGCCGTCGACTTTTCGCAAGAGTCCGAAGCCATGCCCATGTACCGCACGCAGCCCAATTACCCTATTGTGGCACAACAGCGAGGACTTGAAGGCTGGGTACTGTTAACGTATGACGTCGATACCAGCGGCACCTTGTCTAATATCGCCGTGATGGACTCTGAGCCTCGTAAGATTTTTGACAAAGAAGCCGTGCGAGCGCTAAGAAAGTGGAAATTCAAACCCGCTATGACCAATGGGCAGCCGATTGCCAGCATCGGCCAAACAGTCAAAATTGAATTTAATATGGATCAGGAGTGAGTTAACTTATTACTTCGTCATCCCGCGGTGAGACCGCGGGATAAAGTGTCTTTAATAAAAATATGCCACATGTCTTGATAGATAACCTACCCAGTCACACACTTCCCCTAACCTACTGATCTTGCTACTATCAGTAAAACAAACACGACATCGATGTCCGGTTTTATACGGTATTAACTAGAAAGCGGATATTAAAAATAAATAATTTAAAATCAAAAGGTTATCAACATTGCCCACTATTGTAATGTTAGATAACTTAGGAATATTATGAATCGACTAACCATAATTTTATTTGTTCTGGCTATTTCAGGTTGTAGCGCCACATCTGACTATCGCAATGTTTCTGTAATCACTCAGTCTGATAACGGGGCTGTCATGAATTTGGCCGATGAGCTTAAGCGAGAACACATGGCGAGTACTTTTGATGGAATGGTTCTGGTTACTGAGGGTGATGCTGTTTTATTTAAGAGTGCATATGGTTACGCAGACAGAGAAGGCTCTGTGAAGAATAGTGCTGTCACTATTTTTGATATGGGGTCAATTGCGAAAACGTTTACTGCAGCTGCGGTGCTACAACTTGCCCAAGACGAAAGGTTGGAACTTTCAGATACGATAGGAGATTTTTATCCAACAGCACCTGATGAAGTAAAGCCGATAACAATTATGCAGCTCTTGGGGCATTCAAGTGGTTTGGATAACTTTCACAATGATTCTGACTTCGAGTTGATGGATAAAGTCGAGGCTGAACGCAGAATCTTATCTATGCCGTTAATTGCTAAGCCGGGCGAGAAAATTGCGTATTCCAATGCGGGATATACTCTATTGGCGGCTATTGTCGAGAAAGTGAGCGAGCAGCCTTTTCAGGATTACGTTCACGATAAATTATTGACCCCATTAAACTTGAGCAACACCGGTTTCTATCAAGATCAACAAATAACAGTAAGTAACATGGCTCGTGGTTACGGGGGGGATGACCAAGGTAGTACCACTTTTGAAAAGGGCTTAACCTGGGCGCTAGTTGGTGCTGGTGGTATGGTTACATCAATTGATGATTTGGCTACCTGGTCTGCTGCACTTAAAAACGGAATGATATTCCCTGCTGGGGCGTCAAATTCAGTTTTTATTGAGGCGAACGAACGATGGTTGTTAGGTAGTTTAGCTCAGGTCGAAATAAGTGGTGAGCCAATTGTTCAGATGGGTGGCAGTACTGACTATGGCTACACCGCGCTGATTCAGTTTGTGACGAATCAAGATCTTTTAATCGTTCTGTTGCTAAATGCCCACGATAGTAAATATAAGAATGCAACGCATCATCGACTAAGCAGAAATCATATATTGCCCATATTGCTTGGCGCAGAATAGTGGGGTCAGAGTAAATTATTAGGGTTTAAGGAATAATAGGGTCAGAGTAGATTATTAATGTTTAAGTATGTTTGGTTTACTCTGACCCCATTAATTATGCTGCTCAAGTATGACGTTGATACCAGCGGAACTTTGTCGAATATAACCGTTATAGACTCCGAACCTCGTAAGATTTTTGACAAAGAAGCGACCCGAGCCTTACGTAAGTGGAAATTCAAACCCGCCATGACCAACGGCCAGCCCATTGCCAGCGTCGGCCAAACCGTCAAGATCGAATTTAATATGGATCAAGGTTCAGAGAACTAGTTATTCTGTCATCCCGCGGTTCAACCGCGGGATCAAGTGTCTTTAATATAAATATATGCTGTACGTCTTGTGAGATAACCTTCCCGCTCACATACTTTCCCTAACCTACTGATCTTGCTACTATCAGTAACCCAAACACGACATCGATGTCCGGTTTTATACGGTATTAACCAGAAAGCGGATATTAAAAATAAATAATTTAAAATCAAAAGGTTACCGGCGTTGTCTGGTAATATAATGTTAAGAGGCAAGAATAGCAGGTGCAACAATCACAGATTATGGAAGATAAGATTATTTCAGCAGTGAGGGCATTTTCTAGCTCAATAAATTCAGGTGGCAAAGTAGTCGCTGATATGTCTGAACTAATTGAAGTTACGTCTCAGTTGCCTCTTTCGAGTTTTGACTACTGGGAACGAGTCATTCGTTCAGAATTTTCTTCAGCCATAAGGGAATCTATACCCCCTAAGTGGAAGGTGTGGTCAAAGCCAAAGGAACTAGTAACTTGGCTTGATCTTATTAGCTGGGATGGTTACAAACGTGAAAAAACACTTCGGGCCTTGTCTGGGGCTGCTCCGAATACTTTCTTTTTTTCTCTAGCAGTCCGAAGACTCAACGATTGGGTTCCCCAAGTTCGTAAAGCAGCGAGGGAAAAGCTCCTTGAGTTGGCAAGATCGACTGATCCTGAATATGTAGTAGAGGCATTATGCGTCGCGCTTTCCAATTGGAATTCATGGGGTAGGATAGAAGAAGCAGACAAAGAGGTTCTTCTGAAAATTATATGTGAAAAAGAGATAGCAAAGTCCCTTCGGTCTAAATTAATTTTGTCCGCTTCAGGGCCTATGCCATCACTCTTTTCTCAGCTTGGCCGCACTCCGATTCTTGATGGAAGAATTGAAGAAATAGCGATATCCGCTATTCAGCCTTCGGTTCGAGCTAAGGCATACCGCAGCTTATTTGAAGGGCGGGTTGCATGGATCGAAGGTCGAAAGTGGGTGTGGACTGATATAAGGTATTGTGAAGGCAGACTAAAACCTATTGTTGGCGAGCGGAAATTAGAAATTGAAACTCCACTAATAGAATTACTAAAAAGATCATCTGAAGATCGTTCGTCCATCGTAAGGCGTGTTTCAGCAGAGATTCTAATACGAGAGTTGGGCAATCTAGGTATAAAGGCCAGAGAGTTTGCCGAACGCTTTGCTTCAGATAAATCACACGCTGTATCTGAAAGGGGTGAGTTTGCCATAAAGAAATTAGACGAGGCAGAGCGTGCCGGAATAATAGGGTCAGAGTAAATTATTAGGGCTTAAGTAAGTATGGTGAATTTGCTTTAAACCCGTTAACTTAAGGTAATATAAAGTTAGGAGTCAGAATATGGGCGACTTATTCTCAGGTATTCCAGTCGGTGAGTTTGAGCCTGCGAAGAATTGGTACGAGAAACTACTTGGTTACTCCCCAGCTTTCCTCCCTCATAGAATAATGGGGTCAGAGTAAATTATTAGCATAAAAAAGGCCTCAACAGAGGCCTTTTTAGTTAGCAGGTGAAGTGCTTAAATATCGAACTTAGTTTTAAGCTTTTTCTTAATCAGCTCGTTTTTAAGTTCCACATATTGTGGCAGGCCGTTTTTATAGGGCGGGTAGGCTTCGCCGACAATTAGTGGCTGTAAGTATTCGCGGCATTCTTCGGTAATACCGAAACCATCACGTGAAATGTATTTACGTGGCATCATTTTTTCAACGTTGGCAACGTCGGCTAACTTCGCTTCGCCAACCGTCCAGCGGTACGACTTGGTGTTCTTACGAACGATAGTTGGCATGACGGCGTTTTTACCGGCATCAGCAAACTCAACCGCTGCTTGGCCCATGGCGTAAGCTTGCTCAACGTCTGTTTCAGAGGCTATATGACGTGCTGCGCGTTGTAAGTAATCACATACTGCCCAGTGGTATTTATAGCCAAGCTCTTGTTTGATCATGCCTGCAACTACTGGCGCTACGCCGCCAAGTTGTTTATGACCGAAAGCGTCCACTGTGCCTGCGTCAGCAAGGAAAGTACCGTCTTTATAAGCCGCGCCTTCAGAAACAACAATCGCGCAGTAGCCATGCTTCTTAACAGTACGCTCAACTTTCTTTAAAAACTTTTCTTTGTTGAATGCTATTTCTGGGAACAGAATAATGTGTGGTGCATCGCCATCTTTTTCACAAGCTAAGCCGCCTGCCGCAGCAATCCAGCCTGCGTGACGTCCCATCACTTCCATCACGAAAACTTTAGTCGAACTCTCCGCCATCGACTTAACGTCGAAAGCCGCTTCGCGAATCGAAACCGCGACGTACTTAGCCACCGAGCCGAAGCCTGGGCAGTTGTCAGTGATCGGTAAGTCGTTATCCACGGTTTTTGGAATACCGATACAAGTAATCGGGAAGCCCATCTTTTCGCTGAGCTGAGACACTTTATGCGCGGTATCTTGCGAGTCACCGCCACCGTTGTAGAAGAAGTATCGAATGTCATGCGCTTTGAACACTTCGATTAGACGCTCGTACTCAGCTTTGTTCTCTTCAAGGCTTTTTAGCTTGTAACGACACGAGCCGAAAGCGCCGGATGGCGTGTGCTTTAGTGCAGCAATGTCTTTCTTGGTTTCTTTGCTGGTGTCGATCAATTCTTCACGTAAAGCACCGATAATACCGTTACGACCAGCGTAGACTTTATTGATGTTGAGTGATTTACGAGCTGTTTCGATTACGCCACAGGCTGTGGCGTTGATCACTGCTGTTACGCCGCCGGATTGGGCGTAGAACGCGTTGTATTTTTTCTTTGGCATAATAAATTAAACCTTAAATTCTGAATTGGGGTATAACCAAGTTTCCCGTTATCTGCACTTGAGACATTCATAGTGCTAAATCTCTATACGTATTTATTATCCTTTTCTTTGCACACCCAAAGAAAAGGGCGAAAAGAAAGGGCGCCCCAAACATTAGGCCTTCGGCTTCCCTCGCAACTAAAAATTATGACGTGCCACCAAACGAAACGTCCTGTTTCGTTTTGATTAAATTGGGCTGTCCTTGCCCAATTTGCACTATAATTTTGTAGTCGCTTCGGCAAATGTTTACGGGGTTATTGGTGCAAGCTTATTGAGCACCGAAACATCCCTAACCCTGACAAAATCATGGGGATTAGGACAATTTTGTGGCGATTTTACCGTATTTTGAGATTTCTTTCTTGAAAAGATGAAGAAAAATCATGCTTAGCTTATGATTGTCAGCAAAGTTTCATCAGAT
>CATNCP010000034.1 GCA_950096615.1 uncultured Kangiella sp.
GTCTATGGGAATGGTGTAGGCTTCATACTGAAATCTAGGGAATCTTTAGAGGAGTTACTAGACTTCTGGTCAAAGAAAGTGGAAACAAAAATACCTGACAGTGAAGTGAAAGGATTTTTTCGATTTTATGATCCATCGATACTTCGGGATTACATAGATATATTGCAGGAAGATGGTGAGTTAGAAAATTTCTTTGGGCAATGTAGATCACTAATAGTGGAAGACAGTACTCCAGAAGAGATAATCACTTATAGGAGAAACGATACTGATACTAATTCATTTAGTAGTGAAAGAATCAATTTAGTCGAAACTATTAACAGCAGAGCATAGAAAGAGGAGTGTAGAATGAAGGAAATCGCACTATTGGGGCATACGCATACTTGTAAAGGGACTAAAAGTAGCGAGCATAAAAATGGCCCAATTATCAGTGGTCAAGCGAAAGTGACTGTTAACGGTGTTCCCGTTGCTGTTGTTGGTGACAAATTGCAGTGTGATGATTCTACCGATGTTATTGTTAAGGGCTCAAGCGTAGTTAAAATCAACGGTAAACCTGTTGCACGCAAAGGTGACAAAACTGCTATAGGTGGATTCATTGATAAGGGAGACCCTCTGGTTAAGATAGAATAAGGAAGGATGAGTAATGTCTGACAAGTCAAAAAACAAAATACAGAAGTTATTTACAGAAAATCATTATAAAAAATTCTTAACAGAGTGCCGAGATGAGATCGATACTCAATTTTCTGGATTTTGGAATGGGCTTACAAAGCAGGAACAATTAACTTGGCTGGATAGCGTGGTTAGAGACTCAAAGAAGTTAGGATTTGGTAATGAATATTTAATCAAAGACTACTTAAAGATAGTGTGTAAGATTGGCAAAGATTTTTTGAAAGACTCAACAGTCAGTGATGACTTAATTCGATTCATTACCGACTCAAACTTCTCACCTTACGTCCGGACCAGAGACGCAAATCGCTGGATTGATAAAAATACGCCTAAAGTTTCGTTCCCAGAGAAAATAAAGAGCTAAAGAATGTTACGAAAATATTCGATTAATAATGTCTTGATACTAAGTCTAGTACTCTTAAGTATTCTGACAAGTTGTAAAGGCGATCAAGAACAAGCGGATGGAAGGTATTTTGACTTTGCTTCGAATAACAACTCGGAGGCGAGTCTTGAGCTGGAGGAGGTTGTGGTCGATGGTAAGTGGCATTCAAATGCGACAGGGACTCATGGTTGTGGAACGAGTAACATCAATGGTGGCGGGGGCATATCAAGCCCCCCATATAGTGCTATAGCGCCCCAGGAATCGATAGACCTAGTTTGGTATTCATGGAGAGAAAAAGCGCGTATGAAGGCGAGCATAAAAATGCCAGATAGCGAGATAATTAACGAATTACTGATAAATCCTCCTTGGAAGAAGGTTTATGAGAAGAAGCTTCATCGTTCAAAAATCATTATAGATTTCAGGCCAGATCATAAGGTTTGGATCAAGCTAGCAAAAAGTGCATACCCTGAGTCTCAGAGTGAGGTGATGATACTAGCGGAAGGAACTGGAGTTAAAACTAATGATGTAGTTGAAGACTATAAGTACTACGAAGAGGACGAGGACTACATACTTGATTGTAATGCAAGGAGGGAACGGTTAAGAGCTCTTGGGTATTACACAGCGCCCATGAAAACATTTAATAAGTGGTATCCAGAAGCTGACAAAAATAAGGAAATTAAAAGTGAGTAAGGAAAGAAATAGCCCAAATGAACCTCCTAAGAAATGCCCTTGGATAATGAGAGTTGGGGTATTTTTTGATGGGACAGGGAATAATAAACAGAATGATAAAAATAATGGTTCAATGTCTAACATAGCAAAGTTATCTGAAATGTATGAACAAGGGGAAGATGAAGAAAAATTAGAAGAATATTTTTGGATTTACAAAAATGGAGTTGGCACAATTGACGGTGAGGACGATGAAAATGGAGGCAAAGCTAAGGGAGAGGGTGGAATAGAGCGAGTACATGAGGCTATAAAAGAGGTCGCAGAGTATTTTGACAGGAGACCTTGTGCTAAAGAGTTTATTGTTGATGTTTTTGGTTTTAGTCGCGGAGCTGCTCAAGCAAGACATTTCGTTAATGAGCTTCATGATAGAGCCGCAGGCCCTGATGTTAAAGTTGGTTTTATAGGTTTATTTGATACTGTTGCCTCCTTTGCTCTTAGCTGGTCTGGAATATTTGGTTTATCGAAGGATCGAGCTGGAGATAATATTAATCAATATGAAGTTAGAGAGTATCAAGGAGTAAAAAAACATGTAGTCAACCCTTTGGATGGCATGGAAGTCGAAGCCCCTTATTACAAGGATATTATTAAAGACTTTAACTTTCATTTGGGCGCTGCTTCGGCTGATTATATAGAGCATTTTACAGCTAGAGATGAAATACGTGAAAATTTTCCATTAAGTAGTTTAGAACCAAATGATGGTGGCTTTATAAATCAAAAAAGTTTTATTGGTGTTCATTCGGATATAGGTGGTGGCTATAGTAACGAAGCAGAGGACTCTGAAATATCAAATTTACTAGTGAAAATTAATACCACTAGGAGAACACGATACAACTTCGAAGAAATCGAACACTATACAGCTTCAGAGATTGGTAATATCAGAAGAATGTATGAGCAAAAGGGTTACAAAGTATCGGAGAAACTAAGGGGAGATAGTACATGGCTGTATGGAACCAAGACCGTCAGTAATGATTTGGCCAAGGTTTATATGCAGTTGATGCATATGAAAGCAACAATATCGGGTGTTCCTCTTAAGGAGTTACCAAATAATGATGATCATAATATCCCTAAAGACCTGACAGATTACGCATTGTCAGTTTTGAATAACAACTCTTTCCCAAAGGAAGACGAGCAATATATCTATAAGAATTATGTTCATCAATCGCATATTGATGGTGAGGATAGGGGATTTTTTGCGTTATCGGAATTAGCGCATGCACCCGAAGAGAGTGGGAGTAGAACGATATTCACCAATGACTCATCCTTGGCAATAGTGCCTGAAGAAAACGATAACACTGCCGCTGTTGGTGCAGAGATTTCGACGGAGAATTTGGCTAGCAGGGGCTAATTTAAGTTGTGCAGATTTTTATACAGTGGTTTTAGCTGTTTATAGAGACGCTTATAAGTCTCTTGATACAGCTTCTGGTAGATCTTAGCGTTTTCAGGGATTGGCTCGAACGCTTTCCCTTGTCTGCACATGGCGTCGGAAGCATCAGCGTACGTATTATAAATACCAATACCAACAGCGGCGTTAATAGCTGCACCTAAAGCTGATGTTTCGTAGGTATGAGGCCGAACGGCTGTTCTGTTAAAAATGTCGGCTGTGAGTTGCATGCTGGTCGAGCTTTGTGAGCCGCCACCTGATACATATAGCTGCTCAATCTTCTGGTTAGTCTTGTGTTCTATGTTTTCTAATCCTTCTCGTAAACCGTATGCAATTCCCTCTAGTATAGCGTGGTAAACATGTGCTTTGCTGTGTGAGTCCTTGAACCCAATTATTGCGCCACGTGCTTCTGGCCCGGGTACTTTAACGCCAGGAGACCAGTAAGGTTGTAACATGAGACCATCAGAGCCTGGAGGTATATCAGAAACGGATTCCTCTAAAACTTGTTCAGTAGCAACACCTAATTTTTCAGACAATAATTTCTCAGCATGAGCAAATTCTTCTTTAAACCAGCTAACCATCCAGTATCCACGGTGGATTTGAAATTCTAAAGTGTAGGAGTCAGCAATCGAAGAAGGGTACGGAGGAATAAATCGTACCGGCTCAATATACTTATCACTGGTTACGTTAATGGTCGCAGTAGTACCGTAACTTAAGCAGGCTTGATGGGGTTGTAAACAGCCCGAACCCAATACTTCAGAAGCTTTGTCGGCGCCCGCTGCGATGACCGGTAGCCCTTGAGGTAAGCCGGTGCTTTGAGCGGCATTGGACTGTATATGACCAATGAGGTCACCAGGCTTAACCAGCTCAGGCAACTGATTAGGGGTTATTGGCGCGATTTGCCACTTCCAATCTGAGGGCTTGGCCCAGCGGTGATGTTTATAGTCAAAGGGTATGTAGCTCACCTGGGATGCTACGGAATCTTTATAGTTTCCGGTTAGTTGGAAGTTAAGGTAGCCCGATAAGAGCAAATATTTATGAGTGTTTTGCCATACTTCAGGCTGATGGTGAGCAATCCATGCGGCTTGGCAGCTCGACTGAAAGTTGTCTAAAGTGGCATTAAGGCCTGCTAGCTGAAAGAGATATTTCCAATATCCTTTTAGCGGTTGAGAGTGTTCAAATTTTCGTTGATCAGTCCATATGATGGCTGGGCGTAATGGGCGTCCCTCAGCGTCGAGATTAACAACTGTATTACGCAAAGTCGTGACGGCAATTGCCTGGATATTATCAAAGTGTTCTTTGGCGGTAGATCTCAACCTTTGGCATGCCAAGCAAAGTGTATCCCAAAAAATTTCAGGGTTCAGCTCATACCAGCCAGGATGAGGAGACTGATAGTCATTAAAAGGGATTTGGCTTTTAGCAAGAATATTGCCATCAACATCAAAAATAATGGCACGTAAACTTTGCGTGCCATTATCAATAGAGAGTAAGGTTTTGTTATTCAACTATTGCCCTATGCCAGAGTGTCGCAATAATGCATCGGGTGACGGCTCGCGACCACGGAATGCTTTGAACAGTTCAGCCGGTTCCTCGGAGCCACCTTTTTGTAAAATATTGGTTAGGAAGTCATGGCCAGTCTTTGGGTTGAAAATACCTTCTTCTTCAAATCGAGAGAAAGCATCGGCGGACAATACTTCGGCCCACTTGTAGCTATAATAACCAGCGGCATAACCTCCGGCAAAAATATGGCCAAAGCTATGCTGGAAGCGATTGAACTCTGGTGGTTGTATGACGGATACTTGTTGACGAACCTGATCTAACTGTTCTTGAATACGATTAGGATTAGCAGGATCAAACTCGCTGTGGATTTTGAAATCAAAAAGCGAGAACTCAAGTTGACGAACCATCTGCATTGCTGACTGAAAGTTCTTAGCAGCGAGCAAACGCTCTAGTTTCTCGGCTGGAAGGGGCTCGCCAGATTCATAGTGGCGGGCTATCTTAGCTAAGCCTTCTTTCTCCCAACAGAAGTTTTCTAAGAACTGGCTGGGTAACTCAACAGCATCCCAAGGCACGCCAGAAATACCAGCAACAGAGGCATGGTCAATTTCCGTCAACATATGGTGTAAGCCGTGGCCAAACTCGTGGAACAAAGTGGTGACTTCGTCATGAGTAAATAGGGCTGGGGTATCGCCGACTGGCCCGTTGAAATTACAGGTCAAGAAGGCAACAGGTTTCTGTACATCGCCAGTTGTACCGCGACGACCAACACAGTCAGCCATCCATGCTCCGCCACGTTTATTACGGCGTGCATATAAATCTATATAGAAACTCGCAACAAATTGATCGTTGAGGTCGTAAATATCAAAGAAGCGCACATCGTCATGCCAAGTGTCGACATCTTCACGCTCTCGAAACTTAATATTGAAAAGTGTACCAGTTATTTCAAACATGCCTTTGATCACTTGGTTTTCAGGGAACCAAGGACGCAACTCTTCCTGAGAAATACTGTAGCGTTCATTTTTAAGTTTTTCGCTGTAGTAAGCTAAGTCCCATGCATGAAGCTCTTCGATACCATGTTGTTCACGAGCGTAGTCCGTGAGCTCTTGTAGGTCTTGCTCGGCTTGAGGCTTGGATTTTGAAGCTAGCTCGGTTAAGAAGCTCATGACTTCGTCTGTTGATTGAGCCATTTTTGTTGCAAGTGACAGTTCACCATAATGCTCAAAATCTAAGAGTTTCGCTAATTCATGTCTAAGAGTAAGGATTTCTGGCATTAGGTCGCTATTATCAAACTTCCCCGCGTTCGGTCCTTGATCGGAGGCTCTTGTTGAGAACGCCGTATAAACTTCCTGTCGTAACTCACGGTTATTAGCATGCATCATCACAGGCAAGTAGGATGGAAAGTCTAAGGTGATACGATAACCGTCTACTCCTGCAGCTTCAGCAGTTTGTTTAGCCGCTGCGATTGCAGACTCTGGCAACCCGTCAAGAGCATCTTCAGACTCAAAGTCTTTATGCCAAGCCATGGTGGCATCAAGTAGGTTTTGTTCAAATTTAGACGTTAGCTCTGATAAGCGCTTTTGAATCTCACCGTACCGTTTCTTCTTGTCATCGCTAAGCGATACCCCAGACAGTTTAAAGTCTCTGAGATCGTCCTTCAGTATTTTCTTTTGCACACTGTCGAGATTTAATGCTTCAGCTTTTCCATTTAGCGCTTTCACTGCATTATATAAACCTAGATGCTGTCCCATTTCCGTGCCGTAATCAGAAAGCAGGGGCAAGCAGGCATTATAAGCTTCACGAACCTCATCTGAATTAGCGACTGAATTTAAATGGCTGATTGGGCTCCACGCTCTATCAAGACGATCATTAATATCTTCAAGTGGCTTTACGAAGTTGTCCCAAGTAATACTATCTGGCTTGAGTTTGTCGGTCAGCTCATTAATAGCAACTTTACTATCCTGAATGATAGTTTCTATCGCTTCCACCATGTGTGATGGCTCAATCTGCTTGAAGGGTGGAAGGGATGTTAGATTCAATAATGGATTCGACATAAATACCTACTTGGATGTTTTGCTTAATTCATACAGTTTTGCTTCTTTCGATAAAGCATAATATGCGGATAAATTTGCAAAAATAAAGCCTCTGATACCAGAAAAGCAATAACGGTAAATAATGTAATTCCTGATAAATTCCAATGGATAAATCAGAACGATTTTAAGGAGAGAGGATTTTTTTCCTTTGTTAAATTTTTCTTGAGCTTTTAATGTCGAGTATTTGTTATATTTTTCAGTAAGTTGATCGATGTTCGAATAACCGTAATGATTAAAAAATTTGCTTGTGTGTTTTAGCTTTCCTTTAATTTCGGGCCCTTCATGAACTAGGTTATCAATATAATACTGAACATGATCTTTTTTGAATAATCGGGTGTTTGTTGGTAAGCGGGTGAGCTTGGAGAAGAAACGACCAATAAAGATGTCGTTACGACGACATTTTAGCGCAACGAAATCATGCTTAGAACTGACAAAGCGTTTGAACTCTTGGGTGATGTCTGGCGTTAACTCTTCATCAGCATCAAGGTTGAGAACCCAGTCATTTTTACAGAGGCTCATCGCGTATTGTTTTTGTTTGGCATACCCAACCCAGTCATGGTGCAAAACCTTAGCGCCTTTCGACTCCGCAATCGACTTTGTGTTATCGGAGCTACCGCTATCGACCACGATGATTTCTGAAAATTGTTGGCAACTATCAAGAACACGAGCAATATGTTGCTCTTCGTCTTGAGCAATAATGAAAACGCTAATAGGGATTTTATCCATAAACGAGGTTACTTTGGTGATTATTTTGTTGGGTTTTTATGGCGAACCACTTCAATAATCTCGGTGGTCGAGATTGAGGGGGTTCTTGGCAAATACTTAACATCACAAATATCTTTGAATTCATCAAACTTCCCTTGCCAATCATCTCCCATTACTAAAATATCTGCGTTGTAGTGCTTGATGTAATCGGCTTTTAGCTCTAAAGACTCTTCGCTGAATACAAAGTCAACGCATGCGAGGGCGCTGATGATTCGCATACGATCTTCTTCAGAATATACGGGATAGCGACCTTTTTTGGAATAGTTGAGTTGATCGGAAGATACGCCAACGTACAGCTCCGTACCGAACGAACGAGCACGCTCAAGAATATTGACATGACCAACGTGAAAAACATCAAAAGTACCAAAAGTGATAACGCGCATACTGTATAACCCTGGGTTATGCTGAATTGTTTAATAAAAATTCTGCCACTCTTCTAGAACTGTGGCCATCGACATTGCCCACTACTTGTTTAGTAATAGAGCGCCTAGCATCGGCATAATCAGCCGACCCATTCAGACTTTTTGTTACTGCGTCATGCAGTTCTGAGTAGCGATTAATGTTCGAACCCATAGACTGAAAGAGTTCGTAGTCATCTGATAGTCGCTTATTTAGCCTGAACTTTAAGAGACCACGATAACCCCAGCGAAGCTTTAAAAAGTGACAAATAATGACGGGCTTATCCAGTGCGATAAATTCAAATAACGCTGATGAAGTTTCACTGATCATAACGTCGGCCGTCGCCATAAAGGGCACTAAGCTTTGCTCACTGACATCGGCTAAGTAAACATTATCAAAGCTCGCCCAATGGGTTAGCAGTTCCCTTTGCTTTTTATAAGCTGATTTTATTAGGGACAAATAATGCGGCTTCAAAAGAATATTGTAGTCACTGAAGTCTTGTGGCCAATGCTTTGGAAAGTTTTCAATGGTGCTTGGGTAGAATGTTGGGGAATAAAGCAACGTTGGTTTTTTAGGATCCAGCCCTAGTGACTCTAGATCGAGCTTAATTGAGCTGTTGTTGACTGCTGGATCAAGTTTGGTGTAGCCAGTATTGATAAATGTTTTGTCGGGATAAAGTGATTGTAAACGCTCTTTTCTAACATCTGACTCAACAAAGCGATACTGGATTGGTGCACTTGATGCATTGTAATACGTTGACTTAGGGCCTAAGCCATGAAGAATGAGGGCCGTGTTACACTGTGCGTTTAAGTCTTCAGCGATTTCTGCAGCGTGCCCGAATATAACCCAATTGGGTTTTTGTTGCTGGTAGAAACTCAGTCGTTCATCAGCGTTAATAACTTTGCTTGTAACATTTTTACTCTGCAGAGACTCTATAATGGCCTCGGGAGGTGAGGAAATAAACACAACACCGAGCTCGAGTGTCGCGTTATTTTGCTCAAGCAGAGCATCGATAACAGGCTCAAAGTGCGGCAAATAGTACAAATAGGCAACATCAAAATATATTTTCACAGTGACAACTTATTGAGTTAAGGCTAACAATGAAACTATCTCACGGCATCGATATGTGAACTGTTCCAGTTCGTAGTAAATCATTTCGCCTTTTATGGTCGTCCCTGTGATTTGAGTAGCTTCTAAATATTAACTTAATGTGTTTATAATCAGCACATTATAAACAGAATTGGACCAAAATAACCATGACTGATAGACAAACCAAAAACCAGGATAAGCATCATTATGACTTTATCGCTATTGGCGGCGGTAGTGGCGGTATTGCTTCAGCAAACCGAGCTGCTATGCATGGCGCGAAAGCTGCTATTGTTGAGGCCAAAGCATTGGGTGGTACCTGCGTAAACGTTGGTTGTGTTCCCAAGAAAGCCATGTGGTATGGCGCGCAAATAGCTGAAGCCTTTAAATATGCTCCTGATTATGGCTTTGATGCAAACAGCGTGGAGTTTAATTGGTCAAAGCTGGTTGAAAGTCGTGAGGCATACATTTCCAGGATTCATCAAAGCTATGAACGTAACCTTGGTAACAATAAAGTCGATGTGATTGAAGGTTACGCTAAGTTTGTCGGTAAAAATGCTATTGAAGTCAACGGTGAACGTTATACAGCCGAGCATATCGTTATTGCTACAGGCGGTTACCCAATTATTCCTGACATTCCAGGCGCTGAGCATGGCATTGATTCTGATGGCTTTTTTGAACTGAAAGAGCAGCCAAAGCGAGCAGCAGTGGTTGGCGCTGGTTATATCGCGGTAGAGATTGCTGGGGTTTTCCACGCTTTGGGCACGGACACTCACCTAGTGGTAAGAAAGCATAAACCATTGCGGGAGTTTGATGATTTGCTGTCCGACACTCTGGTTGATGTGATGCGCGAGTCTGGCCCTGAGCTCCATACGCATAGCATTCCACGCTCAGTGGAGAAGTTAGACTCAGGTGAGTTGATATTGCACCTTGAAAGCGGTGACACGGTTGGTCCGGTGGA
Source organism: uncultured Kangiella sp. (assembly GCA_950096615.1). Lineage (GTDB taxonomy): Bacteria > Pseudomonadota > Gammaproteobacteria > Enterobacterales > Kangiellaceae > Kangiella. The sequence continues at coordinate 9,954 of CATNCP010000034.1, forward strand.
TACGCTAGTTTGGGCTATCGGGCGCGCTTCTGCGACAAAGGACTTAGGGCTTGAGCATACTGGCGTGACGAAAGATGAAAAAGGCAATATCAAGACTGATAAATACCAGAACACAACCGCGAAAGGCATTTATGCCATTGGCGATAATACAGGGCGGTTAGCCTTAACTCCTGTGGCTATTCAGGCTGGCCGTCGCTTATGTGAGCGTTTATTCAATAATAAAGAGCATGAGTTTTTAGATTATACAAATGTTCCGACGGTTGTCTTTAGTCATCCGCCTATCGGTACTGTGGGTATGACCGAGCCTGAGGCTAATGAAATTTATGGTGATCAGAACATCAAGGTTTATACTTCCTCTTTCACTGCGATGTACTCAGCGTTAACGCAGCACCGTGAGCCGACAAAAATGAAGTTGGTTTGCGCTGGGCCAGAGGAGCGTGTGGTAGGTATTCATGGTATTGGGTATGGTATTGACGAAATTCTACAAGGGTTTGCTGTTGCGCTTAAAATGGGCGCAACAAAAGCCGATTTGGACGATACTGTAGCTATTCACCCGACATCAGCGGAAGAGTTCGTAACTATGCGTTAAATTCGTAGGTAAGATCATTAGACGTAATAAAAAAGCCCAGTTGGTACTGGGCTTTTTTGATCGAACAGTTTGAAATTAGTAGTTAACTCTTTCTACGGTATAACCTTTTTCTTCAAGGTAATGGTTAACGCTCTTATTGCCACCATAGTGCGCAGCGCCAACAACCGCAAATATCGATTTGCCTTGTTCTATATGCTCAGCGATACCATCAGCCATTCCTTTATTGCGGTTATACAGTAGCGCTTCCATGAAGTACTGGTAGTCTTCTTCGTCAATGCCGCTTTCTTTAGCTTCTTCAAAACTATTTTCTACATAAGCTTCGACGTTGCCTGATTTCCATGCCTTAACCAGCTTATCATTCTCATCAGCCTCTTTAGTCACTACCGAGTATAAGAAAGCGTCTTGTAGCTCTAGTGGCATGCTATCCAGCGTATCAAGTTGGAAGTCGATAGTTTCTAACTCAATAATGTCTTTGTCTTTACGCGCTTGTTCCAAAAAGTACATGTCGACACCATACTGTTCGCTGTAGCCGGACTGCTGCATATTAAGTGCTTCAAGGGTCATGGCTGCGAACCATGGTTCGAATGAGCTGAACATAGCGCAAGGGCTTTTAGTTTCTGCACAGTACTCGTTGTACTCTGTTAACGTCTCTTCTTTTAAGACCGTCGGAAGAGGGTTTTCAGGATCAATCGCCATGGTTTGGACTTTTTGCGCAATCGCCATTTGATCAACGTTGCCTAAATCAATTTCCACGGCTAGTGAGTCGCTGGCTGCGAAGGCTTCGGTTACCGGCTTTGGCAGAGGGTACATACTTTTATCGCCCATGTGGATAGAGCCGAAAAGGTAAGACGTTTTGCCGTTATGCTCAATTTTCCAAAGGGCAGGGGTGTAATCCTCGTGAGCGCTTTGCTCTTCAGGTTGCGACGGTTCGCTCTCTTCAGCTTTTGGTAGTGGATCGGAAACCTTCGTTTCTTTGTTAGGCTTAATATCGGTTTGCGGTTTTACTGGCTGATCATTGCAGCCCTGCATCGCTAAGATGCCTGCAAATACAATCCCTAATAATTTATTCATGATTAACTCCGTGGACTTCATTTTAACTGTTGTAATACGTGATTAATGGGTGCTCTTTATGAATTTTGCAAGGTTTTGAGCAAATAACTGGCAACTCTCTTTACCACCATGCCTAAAGAATAGGGAGGGCTCTATAAGCTCAACCTCGTTGACATAAACCGCTCCGTCTTTATGGTGTAGGAAGTCTACTCTGGCATAAAGTGGCAAGCTCATGTTATCTGTCACATAGGCGATGGCTTTCTGGGCTAACGCCTGCTCTTCTTCTGAAAGATGATAGACATAATCACTAGCACCGTAATCATCCTGTACTCTGAAATCGCCTTGGACAGGAACTTTTCGGGTGCCATGGCTGTATTGGCCAGCAAAGAAAATCCCGGAAGTTTCGCCGAACGATTCTACGTTGGATAAGTAAGGTTGTAACACTAGATCTTCCGTGGGGGTTAAGCGGTCGACGTGCTGTTGTGCCTGCGCGATACCAGCGGCGTTATTATCAAAAGGTAAACACTCGCGCGCATTTGCTCCGACTAAAGGTTTAATAAACCCTTTATCCCAGCCATGCTGCTGCATCAGCTTGCTAATATCGTATTGCTGGCTTCGCATTAACCACTCGGATGGCGCTATATCGATTCCTGCACGTTGAAGTTCGCGCAGGTACCGCTTGTGGCTATTCCATTCAATAATGTCTTTTGAGTTGATGAGCTGGGTTTGTGTACTAACATGGTTAATCCAGCTCATGAATTCATCAATGCGTTCCTGATAATCCCAGGTGGTACGAAGCAAGCAGGCGTCAAACTGACTCCAGTCGATTTCGCTGTCCCAAGGAATAACTTGATACTCAATACCAACGTCAGCTAACTCTTTAAAAAATGGAACGTCATCTTTTTCCCAGTCTGGGAGGTCGAAGCAACTCGCAATAGCTATGTTCATGATGCTATAAAGCCTTGAAATTTAGATACTTAGCATAAGGAAAGGATCAGCTTACTATAGCCAAAATTAAAAGTCTTTAACCAAATCCACAGACCGCTTAGCTAGCCTATTGGTTAATGGTGTTTCTGGCTAAACGAGCTTCTCTTTGGAGCAGCTTTGACAGTTGATTAGCTGGCATAGGGTGGTAGAAGAAAATACCTTGTCCCATGTGGCAGCCCAGTGATTTCAGGGTGTTGTACTGATTTGGGGTTTCTATACCTTCGGCAACCGTGTTGAGATTGAGGCTTTGCGATAAAGAAATGATCGTGCGGATGATATTGAGATTCACCATATGATCTTTAAAGTTTGGGCTTAGGCGTGAGATAAAGTACTTATCGATTTTAAGATTGTCCACAGGTAGTTGGCTCAAGTAGGCCAATGAAGAGTATCCTTTGCCGAAATCGTCAATTGAGATCTTGATACCAAACTCTTTAAGTTGTTTAAGAACTTTTACTGTATTGATCACATCCGTCATGGCTGCGCTTTCAGTGATTTCCACCTCCAGCATTTTACCTGATATTCCATATCGATTAATAGTGTCTCGCAGATTATGCACAAGATCGAAGTACTTGAGGTCTTTTACCGACAAGTTAAAGGCAATAGTGACATCAACCCCAGTGTTGTGCCAGTCAACTAACTGCTGACAGACCATTTCCATCACCAGCTGGCTGAGCTCATGTATTAAACCTGTTTCTTCAGCAATCGGGATAAAGATATTGGGCGGTATGCTACCGCTTTCGGCATCATCCCAGCGACATAAAGCTTCTACGCTGCGAATCTTACCGCTATTGATGTCAACTCGCGGTTGGTAAAAGAGATGCAGGTGTCGTTCCGCAATGGCGACTTTGAGCTTTTTTTCTATCAAGCGGCGCTTGTTTTCTTGCTGGCTGTATTTGCGCTTGTAGAACTGAACCTGATTACGCTCAGATTTAGCGGAATACATTGCCATATCGGCATAGCGGAACAGGTCTTCAGCATTATCGCTGTGATCAGGATACATGCTGATGCCAATACTGGCGCCAGACTGAACACGGTGAGAGCCGACTTTTATAGGGCTTTTAAGGTAGCGCAGTAGTCGCTCGGCAACGGCAAGGGCTTCTTCAGTCTCGACATTGGGTAGGACTATAGCGAATTCATCACCGCCCATACGGGCTAATGTGTCGCCGCTACGGATACATTTCTTCATGAACTCAGTAACGGCAATAAGAAGCTGATCTCCCGTTGAGTGACCTAATGTATCGTTGATTTGTTTAAACCTATCAAGGTCGATATAAACAAAAGCTAGGCTGACATTTTTGGCTTCGCAACTCTCGATGTCTCGTAATAAGCAACTTTGCAATAAGTGGCGGTTGGCGAGGCCGGTCAAAGTATCAAAATTAGCCAGACGGTGAATCTCATTCTCTGCTTCTTTACGCCCGGTAATGACGTGGAAGTTGATGGTCACGCCTTGAATGTCGGGATCATCGAGATGGTTTGCTAAGCGGCTTTCAATCCAAAGAATATCGCCGTTTTTGTGGCGAATGCGTCGCTCAACGACTGACGAGGAGCCCGGGTTCTCCGCGACGTAGCGTAGGTTAACGCTAGCATCTTCGCGATCGTCCTCGTAAATGAAGCCTTCTAAGGTTTTTCCTAAAAGATCCTCTTCGCTATACCCTGTTGCGCGAGTGACGGATGGCGAGATGTAAGTGACTAGGCCATTCTTATCGTACATAAGAATGCAGTCGTAACTATTCTCAACCAACGTCCGGTAGTATTTATCTTTTTGTTGTAGGGCAAGCTCCGCTTCGTGATCTTTATCCATTTTGTGGATGGAGCCGATCTCAATCAGCGGTTCGCCATCAGCGGTGCGAGAATAAATAGTACTGTGAACCTGAATCCAGAACCAGTCACCGTTTTTGTGTTGTAAGCGGAACTCCACTGGAACTACTGTTCTATCATCACTACGACGCAAAGCTTGCTCTTGTTCTTCAACCACGGCAATGTCTTCGGGGTGAATAAAGCTGTACACGCCATCTGGCATGTCTAAAACTTCTGCTTCAGTATAACCGAGGAGTTTGGCGTAGTTAGCAAGACCGTCCGTGAATATTTTTTCTTGGTAATCAAGAACATAAATAAATATTGGAGCGTTTTTCAGAATCGTTTCTTTGTAGTCTCTGACGCTGTCTTTCTGTACTGAGTTGGTTGAATGAAGCTGTGGCAACACCTGTAGGGTCAAGACTTGATCAACAAAGGATTCGCCCTGCTTTAATTTATGTGCGGATAATAAAAACTCTTTATCAGCGTCGAGCTTGGGTAACTTGACTATAGCGCGCTTGTCAGTCCCATCGAGAATAGAGCTTGGTACTATGCTGGCAACTTCTTCGCCTAATAGCAGGTTTGGAGAAATAACAGAGTCAATCGACACCACTTTAATGACATAACGCTTATTACAGAGCAAAAGAGCTGCATAATCATCATCCAGTATACTGTTGATAAGTTGTTTATCTAGTGGCTTAATCCTTTGCTCCAAAGCTACCCTTAACCCCATAATAATTATTTTTACTCAATATAGTCCTTCCTTAGAATAGCCCGTGGGTAGGGTTTGTCAAATGATCACAGGAGTTTTATTTTGCGATTATCGAGTTTACCGCTAAAATGGGGCAAGCTTATCGAAAACACAGTCTATGACTATTCGTACTTTCCAGAAAAAAACACCAAAAATTGCCGATAAAACGTTTGTTGATGATACCGCCCTAGTGCTGGGCGACGTTGAAATTGGCGAAGATAGCTCTATCTGGCCAATGGCTGTGCTCCGCGGGGATGTTCATGCTATTCGCGTTGGCAAGCGCACCAGTATTCAAGATGGCACTGTTTGTCATGTCACTCATGCAGGACCGTATGATCCAGAAGGCCATGATTTAATCATCGGCGATAACGTTACGGTAGGGCATAAAGCGATCCTTCATGGTTGCACCATTGAAGATAATTGTTTGATTGGGATGGGAGCCGTAGTAATGGATGGCGCCATTGTTCGTGAGAATGCGATTATCGGTGCAAATAGCCTAGTGCCTCCCGGCAGAGAGCTCACGGGTGGCTTCTTGTGGGTTGGCTCTCCCGCACGGAAGATCCGGAAATTAACGGATGAAGAGATTAAGTTCTTCAAGTATTCAGCGGATAATTATGTGCGTCTTAAAAACGAGCATTTAGAGGGTTAGGTCGAAGCTTAGTCTGGACTCAGAATATAATGGGTATAAAAAAACCGGCTAATAGCCGGTTTTTTAGTATGACACTGACGTTTAGAAGCTATAACTAATACCAACAGTTGTAGTGCGGTCAGTTTTTTCAGCGCCAGCTGGAACCACTGAGTTATAGTTCACTAAGTATGATAACTTCATGGCTAGATTCTCAGAGATTTTCGTCGAAATCGCAGAACGAGAAACATAAGTATCAACTTCCTGCCCCCACACGGCGCTCACCGTCTGAGTAAAGCGAGCGTTGTCCGTCAACTGGTGAGCAAAATCTAGATCGCCACGAATCACGCTTTCTTTCTCGTCTTCACCGATGAAGACGGCATTAATACGGTAACCAAGACCAATACCTAGCGAGAAGTGACCGTCATCGCTTTTATAGAACTGGTGACCATAGCCTAAGTATGCGCCCGCTTGATAATCATAAGCACCGAAGTAATCGTTTTTATAATCTAGTATGCCGTAGAAAAAGCTTTTCTCGCTGATGTCATAACGGTTGTTCCAAGCAAACGTGTACTGTTCAGCGTCACGCTCATCTTCGCTTGAGTTGCTGACACCTGTAATTTGAATGCCTGTTGCCCAATTCTCGGAAGCGCGAGCTACCCAGTCGAATGCACCGTTAAGACTTTCTGTTTCAGTGTTACCCGATGTGCTGATATAACCAAGATCAATATTACCTTGATGACCTTCTTCTGGTGCATCAGAAAGTAGGCCGTCAGCGAATGCCGCAGGAGCAGCAGCACAAAGTGCTAAAGCAATTAAATTCTTTTTCATTGTCATAATCAAAAATCTCGCAAGTCTATATCTTTAGGGGGGGTTAGCGGCACAAATTGTAACAGATCGAGCCAGTGGATCACTCCCTAAAATGTCAAGAATGGTCAATGTATTACTTTTTAGTCTGATCAATCCACTCAAAAATATTAGAAAATTGAAGACTAATTCGTTTAAGCAGCACAGAGTGATATTGTTTAGCCGGTTGCTCTGAAGGGCGTTCGCCACCAACGTGATAATCTTGAAGTTGCTGACGGGTAAAAGCAGTACCATCGGAGGCTATTGATAGGCTAACTTCACGCTTGCCGACAAGGTGTAACCAATAACACAAATCGTCTTCATGGATGAGGTTAAGCCATTTAGGCTCGTGGTATTTATCCTTATCGAACAAACTCTCCATCAACTTCGTTCGCTCTGCTGAATAAAGTCCAGAAGCTCGGACGATAGAAGTCACAGGGTGAAGGTTTTGCAAACTTTTCTCAGCATCAAGCAGCGACTTACCCTTAAAGTTTGCTGGCTTCGGCTTGACGGATTCATCAATCAGTGGTTCGATATTGCCTTCGTAGACTGAGGTAGACGATAAGAAGGTGCAGTGAAATTCAGTTTGTTGCTTATGAAGCTCTTGAATCAAGCGCGATACGGCATGGATATACGTTTGGCGATAAGCTGGTTCAGTGCGTTCATCAGGAGCCAGAATAATGTAAACATTATCCAATTTCGGAAGCTCCGGCAAAGTATCGCTGACTTTGAGTAAGTCGCACTGAATATGGTTATCCGCCCAAGACTTTTCCGAGCGCGATAAGGTGTAAGGCTGCTCGCCTTTACTGACCAAGTAGTTATAAAAACGCTGACCAAGTTTGCCAGTGCCGACGATTAAAGTGTTCAATGGATTTCCTCTACAAGCTTCGCTAAGCTTTTTTCAATAGTGATATCTTTACCTGCCAACTTGTCTAAAGTTTTAAGCCCTTTACCAGTTAACACTAACACGAAATCGCAGCCAAAGTTCTGCGAGCACTCGTAGTCTGACTTGGAGTCACCAACAAACACGACTTGTTGCGGCATTGCGCCGAACTTAGTCGCAATACGCTCTAGCATGGTCGGTTTGGGCTTACGGCAGTCGCAGCCATCATCAGGGTGGTGCGGACAAAATTCAATGTGATCAATGTGGCCGCCTTGCTCTTTTAGCAGTTGAGCCATCTTGAGATGCATCTCTGAAAGCACGGATTCATCATAAAAGCCGCGTCCAATACCCGACTGGTTGGTGGCAATTGCGACTTTAAACCCTTGATTCAGTTTCGCTACAGAAGGCAAGCTACCAGCGATAGGCACCCACTCGTCGGCTGACTTGATGTAGGCATCTGAATCGTGATTGATGACACCATCACGATCCAGAATAATGACCTTCTTCGTTGACCAGTCGATCATCAGTTAGCTTTGTAATAAAGAAATATCAGCTACAGAACCAAACATTCCTTCCAGCTTCTTGAGCAATGCAAGGCGGTTTGCTTTTACTGCTGCGTCCTCTGCATTCACCATGACATTATCAAAGAAAGCATCAACATCGTCGCGAAGTGCGGCCAAGCGTGTTAAGCGTTCTTGGTAATCATCAATAGTCGCTAATTCGGCGTCGACTTTGCTGATGGTGTCGGCTAAAGCTTTTTCAGCTGTGTCTTGTAACAGGCCAGTATCGATCGTATCTGGCACCTCAATATCCGCCTTAGCGAGAATATTTTTCACGCGTTTATTGGCGGCTGATAAGCTTTCCGATTCGGGTAGCGTCTGGAAATGTTGCACCGCTTTGATTCGTAAATCAAAGTCTAAGGGCTTCGTCGGGCGAAGCGCCATAACTGCGCTAACTGTATTAGCGCTGACGTTCTGATCAAGATACCAAGCGCGGAAACGGTCAAAGATAAAGTTGAGTAGCTTTTCAGCGGCTAACTCATCGGTCAGCTTGCCATCAAACTGGCTAAGCGACTGTTCGACGAGTTGGTCGAGGTCTAAATTCAATTGATTTTCAACAATGGTTCTTAACAAACCGATGGAGGCACGACGTAGCGCGAATGGATCTTTAGCGCCTTTCGGGGCTTGGCCGATGCCGAAAATACCAGCCAAAGTATCAACCCGATCAGCAATAGCGATACATTGCCCAACTGGGTTTTGTGCTAGCGCATCACCAGAATACTTCGGTAAGTATTGCTCAGTCATGGCGATAGCAACGCTGTCGTCTTCGCCATCATGGCGGGCGTAGTAAGTACCCATAATGCCCTGAAGCTTGTCGAATTCACCGACCATTTGTGTGGTCAAATCACACTTCGACAGCAAACCAGCACGGTGAGCCAGTTCGGGATCAGCGCCAACTTGTGGTGCAATCGCTTTAGCTAATTCTGCTACTCGTTCGGCTTTTTCTTGTACCGAACCAAGCTGATTTTGGAAAACCACTTTTTTCAAACGCTCTTGCTGGCTGGCGAGTGTGGTTTGCTGATCTTTTTCGTAAAAGAACATGGCGTCGGCTAAACGAGGGCGAATAACTTTCTCGTTACCCTCAATCACCACACGAGGATTTGAGCTTTCGATATTACTGATAGTAATAAAATTAGGCATTAAGTTGCCGTCGTTATCCAGCACGTGGAAGTACTTTTGGTGCTCTGCCATGGACGACACTAGGCACTCAGCTGGAACTTTTAAGAATTCCGTATCAAATTCGCCAGTTAGTGCGACTGGCCATTCAACCAACCCAGTGACTTCATCCAACAAGCCTTGCTCGATTTGTGCCACGCCGCCAATTTTGTCGGCAGCGTCTTTGACTTGTTGTTCAATGATTTTCTGACGCTCTTCAAAGCTGACAATCACATGCTCGGCTTTGAGCTTATTCACGTAGTCGTCAGCGTCATGTAGCGACACATCGCCTTCAGACATAAAGCGGTGACCGCGGCTAATATTGCCAGTCTTCGTATCTAGGATTGTTGCCTCAAGCACTGAAGAGCCATGTAACAACACTGCCCAATGAACAGGGCGAATAAATTGTGCAGAGCTATCACCCCAGCGCATTGGCTTAGGGATCGGCAGCTTTTTTAGGGCGCTATTAAGGATTTGTTCTATTAACTCGCTTAGAGGCTGGCCTTTTTGCGAAAGGGTAAAACCTAAGCGTTCGCCTTTATCAGTAGCGATACGTTCAAGCTGATCAACCTCAGTGCCACAAGATTTTGCAAAACCAACGGCCGCCGGCTTCGGTTGGCCATTATCATCAAAGGCAGCTGCAACAGCTGGCCCTAAACGCTCGACTTCTTTATCCGGCTGGGCATCGCTTAACTGGCGCACGATTAACGCCAAGCGACGTGGCGTGGCGTAACTTTCAATCGACTCGAAACTGAAGTCTTGAGCCGTTAAGGCTTCTGCTACATTTGTTTTTAATGCATCGCGCAAGGCTTTCAAACTCACCGGCGGCAGTTCTTCAGTTCCCAATTCGAATAATAGATCAGAAAAATGTTGATTAGAGGATGTCATTATTTTTCCTCCTTCTGTGCGTCTTGTGGCGATTCGCCATTAAGCATCGGGAAGCCTAATTCTTCACGAGCCGCGTAATAGGTTTCAGCCACCGCGCGGGCGATCGTGCGAACGCGCAATATGAAACGCTGTCGCTCAGTAACGGAAATAGCGCCACGAGCATCCAACAAATTAAAGGTATGAGAGGCTTTCAACACCATCTCATAGGCTGGTAGCGGTAAATTATTGTCGATAAGGTTCTTAGATTCTGACTCATAGTAATCGAACAGCTCGAATAATTTATCCACATTAGCGTGTTCAAAGTTGTACTTTGACTGCTCGACTTCGTTCTGATGAAACACGTCGCGGTAATAAACTTTACCCAGTGGGCCATCGGTCCACACTAAGTCATAAATACTGTCGACTTCTTGTAGGTACATGGCGATACGCTCTAAACCGTAGGTAATTTCGCCCATGACCGGCTTACACTCGATGCCGCCCGCTTGTTGGAAGTAAGTAAATTGCGTCACTTCCATGCCGTTGAGCCATACTTCCCAGCCGAGACCCCAAGCACCAAGCGTTGGTGATTCCCAGTTGTCTTCCACGAAGCGGATGTCGTGCTCAAGCGGATCAATACCGATGGCTTTTAATGAGCCCAAGTACATTTCTTGGATATCAAGCGGGGAAGGCTTGATAACAACTTGATATTGATAATAATGTTGTAATCGGTTTGGGTTTTCACCATAACGCCCATCGGTTGGTCGACGACAAGGTTGCACGTATGCCGCGCTCCAAGGCTCAGGGCCAATAGCGCGTAAGAATGTCGCCGGATGGAAGGTGCCAGCGCCAACCTCAAGATCGAGCGGTTGTTGAATGACGCAGCCTTGTTCGGCCCAGTAGTTTTGCAGGGTTAAAATCAGCCCCTGAAATGTTTTTGTACTTTCGTTAGCTTGAGTCACAAGTATGCCTTCGCTAAGGTGATGAATAAGAATACTAGGATCAGATCCTAATTAAAGGTCGGATTATACGGCAATTTGGGTTATTTTCTAACCTAGAAAGCCAACAAATTCAGGAGAATGCACAAATGTTGAAGATTAGAGCAATTACCAACCTGATATTAGTCGCAGCCGTGATTTTTATTAGCTATTACAGCAGTATTGTTGGGATTAATGGCGAGACGCAAGCGACCGTCAGCAAAGGACTCTCCACTGCTTTCACGCCAGCACCATATGCCTTCTCTATTTGGGGCATTATCTTCGTCATGTTGGTGGTCATCGCGATAAAAGATATTCGCTTGGCATTTTCCAGCAAAGAAGAGGGCGACTATAGTTATAACTGCTGGTTAACCATAGCGCTAACCCTTACCGTGGCTTGGACTGTAGTGTGGTCCTATTTGTTGATTGGTTGGTCTTTAGTGGTCATGGCTGGGATTTTCGTCAGCTTATTACTCGCTGTGCTCGATAAACGCCCTCGTCCTGTGAGTGCTAACATTACTTTAGCGCTGTATTTTGGCTGGATCAGTGTGGCGTTGGTAGCGAATGAGTCAGCCTGGTTAGTGCATATTGGTTGGGTCAACGAAAATGGAGAAGGCTGGCTGAGCGATCCTAGTTTTAGCGTGATGCAAAGCGCCTTGAGTCTAGTTTTGTTCGCGCTTGTGCTTAGCTTTAAGCAGGTAAAGAAAGGTTTAGCGCCTGCTATTTTTGTTTATCCCATGGTTGGTGTGTGGGCTTATATCGCGATCATGGTCAAAAACGGTGCGGGGAATCCTAACTTGTTAGTGTATGTCTCAGCATTCTTTGCATTAATTCTGCTGGTGGTGGCGGGTTACTTTGGCACCAAGTGGAACGCCAGCTACTCGGCCAAAAGCAAAGACTAGCGACAGAAAAATTTAAGGAATCATAATGTCAAAAAAGCGCTGCGGTTGGGTGAGTGATGATCCACTTTACATTGACTACCATGACAACGAGTGGGGACGCCCCGAATATGACGATAAAAAGTTGTTTGAGATGCTATGTCTGGAGGGGGCTCAGGCAGGCTTGAGCTGGATTACGGTACTCAAGAAACGCGAACACTACCGTAAAGTGTTTGATAATTTTGATCCGGTTAAGATTGCAGAATATGACGATAAAAAGCGCGAACAGCTGTTAAATGATGCTGGAATTATAAGAAACAAGCTGAAAGTGAATGCTTTTATCGTCAATGCCCAGCGCTATTTAGAGATAACTAAAGAGCAAAGCTTTAAAGACTATGTGTGGCAGTTTGTGGGTGGTGAACCTGTTAATAATCATCGGAAAACCTTAAAAGATGTTCCTGCCACTACGCCTGAATCAGACGCGATGGCGAAACAACTGAAAAAAGATGGCTTTAAATTTGTTGGCAGCACCATCTGCTACGCCTTTATGCAAGCCACGGGCATGGTTAATGATCATGTTGAAGAGTGTTTCGTTGCGATCAGATAGGCAATAAAAAAGCCACTGAATCGAAACCCAGTGGCTTAGCGTTATAGCAATAGGCTGCTAGGAGTTATCCCAACTGCGCCAGAACCGCTTTAGCCGATTCTGCTGATGAGGCTGGGTTTTGACCTGTAATTAAGTTGCCATCAATTTGGACAAAGGATTCCCAATCATTGCCTTTGCTGTAGTTACCGCCTTTTTGCTGTAGCATGTCTTCCACCAAGAAAGGTACGACATCAGTTAACTCAACGGCTGCCTCTTCTGAATTACTAAATCCAGTGACTTTCTTACCTGAAACAAGTGCGTTGCCTTGTGAGTCACTCGTATTCTTGAACACAGCTGGAGCGTGACATACCGCACCAACAGGTTTATTAGCCTGATACATGCTTTCAATAATTGCTTTTGAATCAGCACTTTCAGCGAGGTCCCATAATGGACCGTGTCCGCCTGGATAGAATACAGCATCGTAGTCATCAGGGTTAATATCCGACAATACTTTAGTGCTAGCCAAGTGTTCTTGGGCTGCCTTGTCGTCTTTAAAGCGCTGGGTGGTCTCAGTCTGTGCATCGTCGCCGTCACTGTTTGGATCGAGCGGTGGTTGACCACCTTTAGGCGAAGCTAAGGTTATTTCAGCTCCTGCATCTTTGAAGACGTAATAAGGCGAGGTGAATTCTTCCAGCCAAAAGCCAGTTTTGTTGCCAGTGTCGCCCAGTTGATCGTGCGAAGTTAATATCATTAGAACTTTCATGAATCACCAAAATTGATGTATGTTACCTACAAAGATGGCGTCGCGAATGTGTTTTTCAACCATTGATAGCTATCGCTTGCTTTGAAACATCCCTTTAAGTTGTTTAACGATACTGAATAATGAGCCCGAAAGACCAATAATGACGGCCGCTACAAGAAGACCCACGCGAAGCTTTACGGGGAATTCAAACCAGCCCCAATAGTCATTGGCTAAGATAAAACCAATCATAATAACCGCAATGAGATAGCAACTAAGGGTAAATTTGGATAAAGGTTGAAATTTAGGCATGAGATATTCTTTTGTTATGCGTCGGTTTAGATAGTACCAAGGCTGTAAAACTGGCCAGCAGAGACAACGCCTAAGTGTTTTTGGTCGTCGATGAGGCGTTCTTCGGCTAACTCGACCAATTGATAAAAGACATTGCGGTGAATTAAAGCATGTAAGTTTTTGCGAACAACAATATAAGGCGAAGGTTCCCCGGTTTTAGGATCTTGCTCCACCCAAAGAGGGTTGTCTTCGGTGAGGAGTATGGTGTTATCGCAATTATCTGTGAAGACGATAACGGGGCCTTTGTCGGTTTCTTCAACCGCCATTCTAATCACTAAGAAGGGCGCATCTTCGACTTTAATCCCGAGTTTTTCGACCGGTGTGACTAAAAAGTAATCGTCGTCTTCTTTTTTAAGTACGGTAGAGAACAGTTTGACCAGACGCTGACGGCCGATGGGCGAGTTTTCGTAATGCCAAGTACCATCGCGCTTAATGACCAGCGCCATATCACCGCAGAAGTCTGGATCCCACTTATCGACAGGCGGCAGTTTATTATTATCTTGAGCTTTGGATATTTCGCTTAAAATCGAATTAAAGTCGGAGCTGTGTTCGTTATCGTTACTCAATGTGGCTACCTAGTGTGGCTAGCTAATGTAACTAGCTATGGTTAAGCGGCCTAAGGCAAACCTTTACGGATTAAGTATTTATAGGGCATCTCGTCAGTGCTGCTAGCGAGAAGCTGGTGATCCATAAAGGTACAAAACTTAGGGATATCTCGCGTAGTGGATGGATCGTCGGCGATGACTAATAGTGTTTCGCCTTGTTCCATCTTGCGTACATTTAACCGTACCATCATCACAGGCTCTGGACAACGTAGGCCAAGAGCGTCGAGTTTACGATCAAAGTTGTCGAAGTTGAAATCTGTCATGATGGCTCAATGTATATGGTATATGATTGAAAAAATTGTGCGAATTTTAGTCTTTTTCGGCTCTTTTCTAAAGCAAATTGGCTAATCATAGGAATAATATATTACATTCTTTTAAAAGATTAATTTTATATATTATTGGTCATTCGTTAAGATAGTAGCATAAGTTAAGCAAAGGAGATTGATTGAATGAATAAAGCGATTAATATCGGTATCGAAGAACAGGCACGTGAAGAAATTGGTCAGGGGCTATCTCGCTTACTGGCGGATACTTATACCCTGTACCTGCAAACACACAATTTCCACTGGAATGTTACCGGTCCATTTTTCCAGCAGTTACACGTATTGTTCGAAGAACATTACATAGAGTTAGCAGAAGCTGTGGATGAAATTGCTGAGCGTATTCGTGCCTTGGGCATTTTGTCTCCAGGAACTTATCAAGAGTTTGCCGATCTTTCGAGCATTAAGGAAGTGAAAGGCGATATCCCTGCCGAAGAGATGATTGAGCGCTTGGTCGATAGTCACGAAACGGTTGTAAGAACGGCTCGTCAAGTTTTAGAAACTGCGCAGAAAGCCGATGATGAATCGTCAGCTAGCCTTGTTGGTGATCGCCTAGTGGTTCATGAGAAAACGGCTTGGATGCTCCGTTCACATCTACAAACATAGAGCTAAAGCTAAACTGACGAGAGTTAATCTTCGTTAGTATCGTTATAAGAGGTCGAAACCACCCGGTTTCGGCCTTCTTTTTTGGCTTTATATAAAAGTCTATCCGCACGATTAATCACCATATCTAGGTTCTCATCATCAGGCGTATATTCAGTGACACCAAAACTGGCAGTTAAATGAATACCGTCAGCGAGACTCTCAAAGTCTGCATTGGCAAACTGGTCGTTGAGACGATTAGCAATTTGAATCGCGTCATCGATATTGGTATCTGGCAAAATTATTAAGAATTCTTCACCACTAATACGGCCTATCGTATCGTTATCGCGCAATGTGTGACGCGTGATACTGGCGAGACGGTTAATCACTTTGTCGCCAATACGGTGACCGAAACGATCATTAATTGTTTTAAAGTGATCGATATCAAAAATAATTAAACTATAAATAGTTTTATCAAGTGTCGTACGTTGATGTTCATTATCCAGTTTACGGAACACTTGGCGCCTATTTGGCAAGTGAGTCAGGTTGTCAGTTAAGGCCATTTCTTCATTTTGACGCGCCACTCTGCGGTACTTCATGATTAGCCAGAAACAAATCAACAGCAACAGTAACATTAAAATGATCAGAGTAATCAGCCACACGCTGTACTCTTTATATTGCTCGACAAACTTATTACTAATTTGGTTTTCTTTTTCGAGTAGCTTGTTTTCAAAAGATAAGCGCTCTTGATCAAGCTGTTCACGCGACAAGTTTGAAACGTATGTGAGGTTATCGTTAAAAGCGTTGCGGTAAGTCTTAAAGGAGTCAGCGAGTAACTCGTAAGCATTTTCATACTGACCACGTTGTGCACTAATTTCAGCACGAAGTTTTTTCAGATAGAAGTCATCCAGAGCCGCGACTTTCTCTGCTTCTTCTATGGCATATTCGATATGTTGTTCGGCTCGATCTAACTCACCTAGCTTTAGATGTGCGTAGGCAAAGTCAGTCTGCAATTCATAGCCAAAGAGCTTTTCGCCGACCTGTTCCTGTAGCTGCTTCGCTTTACGTAATTGTTCAATGGCGGCGGAGTACTTCTTTGTATCGGTATTAATTCTAGCTTCCACTTGGTGAGTGAACGCCTGAAGCGGTATATCATTTTCTTGTATCGCCAAGCGACGGGCCTTTTGAGCCAGTTCTAGTGCTTTATCGTATTGTTTATTAATACGGTAGGAGTCGCCAAGGTTAGCATAGAAATAGATATTGCTGACTAAGGCTGGATGTTTCTCCATTACCTCAACCGCTTTCTCAAAGTACATGATGGCGGATTGAGTATCGTTGAGGAAGTTATACAGAATACCGAAAACGTTATAGGTCTCAGAGATAAGGTAAGGGTCGTTAGACTCTAAAGCATAGTCGAGCGCTAAATCGAGTAATTTGATGGCTTCTTTATAACGAGAGAGTAGGGAGGTAATGTAGGCTCTCTCTAAAATTAAATCCCCAAGCTTATTGAGGCCCCAAGTATCTTTGACATCTTCATATAGGCGCTCTGACTCGGATAGGGCTTTTTCTATATCGCCTTCAGTACGTAAGACGAACACATTGACGTATTGGTACTGTCGGTTGAGCGATAGCTCATCAACATCTTGAACGAGCGGCTGCGCTATGGAAAGAAATTCTCTCGCACGTAAAGCATCGCCATTTAAGATGTGGTAATTGGCCATCAAAATATTAGCCAAAGCTTCAGAGTGGTTGTCTAAGTCGGGTTTATTGAGCAGGTTAGTAATCTTTAAATAGAATGCTTCCTGCTTACGCTCAGGAACCGATAAATTAGCCATGCCATACAACTGTTGCTGCAAAGCGCTGGAGTTAATATTTGAAGAGGAATTAGAAGAAAAGCCAGGTGAGGCAGCTATGTCGGGAACTATAAAAGCGAACGCATTACAACTAAGCAAACATAAGAATACAAACTGTATGCATTTCCTATAGATGTACACGAGTTCCCTTTTTATTAGATTGATAGTTATAGTCCGCACTTTACACCAATCCCTGTGAAAAATGAACAACCAGGCAATGCGATAGCGCATTACCTGGTTAAAAGTTGAACAAACTCAGATTTGTACTTACTGATACATTTCTAAGTCAGTCATTTTACTCAAAAAAGAAGGCTGGACGTTCCTTTTCTTTCGGTGCAACTTGATTCATGGTTTCTGCGTCATACAACTTGCCGTTTAGCATTACCATGTTGACTTTGTCTGAGTTGCGTAAGTTTTCCATTGGATCAGCGTCCAGCACCACTAAATCAGCCAGTTTACCGGCTTTTAATGAGCCGAGCTCATCGTCCATGCCAAGCATAATGGCGCCGTCGATGGTGCCAGCACGCAATGCTTCTAATGGTGTCATGCCGCCTTGCCCAAACATCCACATTTCCCAGTGGGCAGCTAAGCCTTCGCGTTGACCGTGAGCGCCGACCAGAACTTTCACACCCAAGTCTTGCAGTTCTTTGGCAACCGTTGCGTTATTAACGTGGTTATAGTCTTCATTAGGCGCTTTAAAGCGACGACGAGAGGCTGGCTCAAGAACTTCACGCGGTACAAACTTGCTTAGAAGCGGGTGCTTCCAAACGTCGGTTTTGTCGTACCAGAAGCGCTCACCCCAGATACCGCCATAAGCAACGCCAAGCGTCGGTACATAGGCTGTTTCAGCCTGACTCCATAATTGCTTAACGTCATCATAGATATGGGCGACAGGAATCGAGTGCTCGATAGTGGTGTGACCGTCGATGATCATGCTCATGTTGTGCATGAACAAAGAACCGCCTTCTGGCACTACCAACATGCCTGTTTTGCGAGCCGCTTCAAGAACCTGCTGACGTTGGTCACGGCGCGGCTGGTTGTAGCTTTTTACTGAAAAAGCACCTGCAGCTTTCATGCGCTCTAAGTGACCGTTTGCATCATCCAAACTATCGACTTCAGCCGTAATGTAGTGGTTTGCACCATACAAGATCGTACCCGTTGAGAAAATACGAGGTGCCGTGATTAAACCTGCTTTCTGCATTTCGCTCGCCGAGAATACCGCTTCCGTATCAGCAGAAGGGTTATGCGTTGTGGTGACACCAAAAGCTAACGACGCTAAAGCATTCCAGTTTGTTTCTGGTTGAATTTGATCGTTAGCGTAAGAGCCGTGCCAGTGATAATCGACGATACCGGGGATAATGGTTTTTCCCGCAACATCAATCGTGTTAGCGCTCGATGGGATACTGACTTCATCGCGGTTGCCGACGGCTTTGATGCGATTGTTTTCAACCACAACCACGCCATCTTCGATGACTTGATCGCCTTCCATGGTTATGACTTTTGCGCCTACTAGTGCTGTAACACCCTGAGGTTTATCAGCTTTGACCGGAAGTTCGATTATCGTTTCACGAGCAGTGCCTTCGCTGGCTTTGTCGTTATCTTTGCCACTAGAGGCCAAGAAGTCGAACTTTTCAGCCAATTTTTGTTGGTAAAGCGTTGGACCAAGTGACCACGACAGCTCAGTACCGTCTTCTGACCATGCCAGGTTAGAGCCTGCGAAGGTTGAGAATTGCTTCACTGGCAAGTTACGTGCTGAAGGCCCTGTATTAATCGCGCCGCCACTCTTAACGAATGGTGTGACGTAAACTTGATAGCGCTGGGTAAAGGCTAACCACTTTTGATCTGGCGAAATGGCGAAATCTGAAATCCAGTTGCCCGCGTAGTGCTCTTGTTTATTATTACCACTCAAGTCAGTACTTACTAGTTTGCCTTGGTAGGTTTCACCATTGGCTTTAGTGGTTGAGAAGAATACGCGATCATTGGAGCCTGCGAAGAAAGGATTTGAGCCAGAGTCGCTGACCTTAGTCACTTCTTCTTCATCAAGGTTAACGCTGAAAATACCCGTATCGTTTGAATATAACGGGCTCGTAATGTAGCCACCGCTGATTGCTTGATAAGTTGCAAACTCGCCATCCGGACTTAAGCTTGGATTAACATAATGCCCCGGTTTATCAGAAATCACGTCGCCACGACCACCGCTTGAAGAAACGATGCGCACTGTACCTAGCTTTTTATCGTCCCAGGTGGTGTAGATAATGTCATCACCATCGGCGGAGTAACTTGGGTAAAGCTCAAAGTGATCATTTTGGCGAGTTAAACGCTCTGGTTTGCCGTTTGGTAAATCAACCGTGTAGATCTTACCTAAGCTTTGGAATACCGCTTGATCACCTTCTGGCGATACCTGCAACCAACGTAGCATCTTAGCGTTGAAACGCTCTTCGCCCACTGGGTTTTTCTGCTTAACCGCGGCACGCATTTCGCGTTTATCGTTAACTTCAAAAGGAATCTGCGCAACTTCTTTCGACTCAATGTCGATTTTGTGCAACTTACCTTTTGTCCAAAACACGATTTGTTCGCTGTCTGGCGTCCATGAAAAATTCGGATAAACTCCATGAATGGCCCATGTTTCTTGCATGTCGCGTTCTAAGTCTTTGTAAATCGGGAACTCTGCACCTGATTCGCGATCTTGTAGGAATAGCGCTGACTTGCCACTAATACGACGTACGAAGGCGATGTACTTACCGTCTGGAGAAGGTTCTGGACGAACTGCGCCGCCTGGGCCGTCGATCCAAGTTTCAGTCTCCCCAGTATCACGATCAATCGCGTACACCTTATATATTTGCTTGGTCGAGTCTTTGCTGTACTCGAAATAGCCGCCAGGAGTCGAGTCGCGAGAATACAACACGTATTGGCCATCAGGTGTAAAAGCTGGCTCGCCTAAATCTTTCTGCTCGTTAGGACGTTTATTGAGCTGGACGCCACTACCGCCAGATTTGTGATACAACCAAATCTCGCCCGCACCAAGCGAGCGCGTTCCCGTGAAGTGTTTACGCGCAGCGATATAGTCGCCGTCTGGGCTCCACTTAGGATTGTTCAATAGACGGAAACTTTCTTTCGTCACCTGGGCTTGTTCGCTGCCGTCTAAATTCATGGTCCAGATATTATCGCCACCGCCTTGATCCGAGGTGAAAGCCAACTGTGAACCGTCGGGAGAAAAATCAGGCTGCATATCCCACGCCATGCTGTTGGTAATGTTCGTCGCTTTACCGCCGGACATTGGCATAGTGTAGATATCACCCAACAAATCAAAGGCAATGGTTTCGCCATCTGGGCTGACATCAAGGTTCATCCAAGTACCTTCAGTCACGTTCAATTCGGCAAATACCGCTTCGCCAGGAGGGTTGTTAACGTCCCACTTAGCCTCTTCTTTCTTCTCCTCAGCCTGCGCCGCGAAGCCCAAAGAAGCCACTAAAAGGCCGCTTATCATGGAATATTTATACATTGTCACATTCTTATAAAATGGTCCGAACCTAGCAATATAAAGACTTG
>CATNCP010000035.1 GCA_950096615.1 uncultured Kangiella sp.
TTGGCGATCTTCTATAGCGATTTTTCGACTTGCGACTATAGGAATCCACAGCACATGCATCAGTTTATGGCGAACCACAGAATTTTCCCAACGCAGGCCTTGTATGTTTGTTAAAGGCAAAACGCTAACATAGGTGGATTCAAGGGGACGCCCTTGCTCATCAATTGGCAGTGTTTTTAGTTCAACGCCAATCTCTGGGAAGTCTGGTTGTGCCAATGAACCTGATGTAGCGCCCAAAACCATTTCTAGAAACTGACCTACCCAGCCTTTTTTGTGGAGAAGCTGCTGAGGTATCTGCTCTTTATAACGCTCGCATAACTCGCCCAAAGTAAAGCCAGCAAAGCTTTGAGCGTAATCTAGTAAGGCCTGTGGGTTTTCGTACTGCATAATTTATTATTGTCGAAAGCATCGGTATGTGGAACAATGATAACAAAGTTTTATGATTTGGATGAATAGATGATCGACGCAGACGGCTTTAGGGCCAACGTCGGCATCATCATTTGTAACAACCAAGGCCAGTTACTCTGGACGCGCCGTTTTGGACAGACATCGTGGCAGTTCCCGCAAGGGGGCGTGCACCCGGGCGAAAGTGCAGAGCAGACAATGTACCGAGAACTATACGAAGAAGTGGGCCTTGAAAAAGATGATGTCCGTATTCTAGGGAGTACGCAGCATTGGTACAAGTACCGATTGCCGCAACGACTGATTCGCCAGAACTCCCAACCACTGTGTGTTGGCCAAAAGCAAAAGTGGTTTTTGTTACAGCTGGTGAGTGACGAAAGTAAGATTGATTTCGCAGCGACTGACCATCCTGAATTTGATGGTTTTATTTGGGTAAATTATTGGTACCCAGTAAGGAACGTCGTTAATTTTAAGCGCGATGTATATCGTTCAGCGCTTTCAGAGTTGATGGGACCTATGTTTCGTTTTCAAATGCAGGGCAAGTCTAGCCATCGCCCTGAAAAGAAACATAAGAAAAGTGGTGGCTCTCGCCATAATAAGCAAGAGCAAGCTTTGAGCGGACATGATAATGGTGGTAATCAACAGCGCCAAGGGAACCGACGTCGCAGACCTCGACATCCATATAGAGCTAACAACTCAAATAAAGAATCAGAGAGCAGCTAATCAGCTGCTCTTTTTTTATATGCCAAATAAACGGTGTGGAATGTAGGAAGAGTACAAAGCAGGCATAGTAGTAAGCTTAAATATGCTGCCATATTATTATTTACGAAAAACATCGTTACTACGGTAAATACAGCTATTATGAAGTACACAGAAAATAGCCACAGATATCGAGAGGAATTACTGGTATTGAACATGATGATTCCAAGTGGCAAAAGGAAAAAACAGCTAAGAATAAGTCCGGAAGAAAGTATTAGAGCAAGATTCTCAACTATTGGTGAGTTAGATCCTCCGCATGCTAAAAGACTAGAGCTTGCTGATACTAGGAAACAAAAGATAATAAATTTGATAAACATTTAAACCTCCATTTTAAAGAATGTATTAGAGCGGGTAAAAAAGAGGTTTTTGTGTCTTAAATATGGTGAATTATGTGATGAGCACTAGAAAGAAGAGCTTTTTTGATAAGCTAGCAGCATATTATTCGCAGGCATTTCATGGCGTTCAACCAGCTGAAACCCATTGTGTCGGGCGGCCCGGTTCATATCATCGTAATCACGAATGCCACTTTCAGGGTCTTTCCCTTTGAGAAATGCATCAAACTCTCTGTTGGATTCTGAACTGTAGTTGCCATTGACGTTGAAAGGACCGTAAATTAACAGGTAGCCACCTGGTGTAACGACACGGTTAGCGCCTTCGAATAAATCTTTAACCCTGTCCCATGACATGATATGGCATGTATTAGCGGTGAAGACTGCATCAACTTGGTTCACGGGCCAAACTCGCTGACCCACATTCAAAGTTCGTGGTTTGCGGATATTGGGGAGCTCACTGGCTTCGAGCCAAGCAATAATGGAGCCGTGATTTTCTGGAAGGTCGCTGGTGTGCCACGTTAAGTGTGGCATGGCGCCAGCAAACCAAACGGCGTGTTGACCCGTTCCTGAGCCAACTTCAAGCACCTCACTACTGTGTGTCAGGTATTGCTTGATGAGGTCTAAAATAGGCCCTTGATTGCGTTCACAGGCTTCGCTAAATCTGCGCATGAAATTATTTATTTATCAAATGTGTAAGTTCATCATATCGTAAGCATGTCGAGCGATAAAGCAGCGGAGCTAAGGTGCAAAAGAAAGGCCTTCAAAGCGCTGGGATTTATGCCATAATCAGACATCAACTATCTTCGCATAATAACGTTTAGACATATTTTGGACACTCAGATTCTATGGCTTTTGGCCTTTGTGGCATTGGGATTATTCAATGGTGTTTTAGCTGGCCTGCTAGGGATCGGTGGTGGGATGGTGATAGTTCCTGCAATGATATGGCTATCGCCTCAACTGGGCGTGCCGCCAGAGCATGTGATGCATGTAGCTTTGGGCACCTCTATGGCGACAATATGCTTTATTGCGATATCTTCCGCTCGGTCACATCATAAGCGAGGCTCAGTCAGCCTTCCGTTACTGAAAGTATTAATTCCGGGCATTGCCGTTGGTGGCTTGCTTGGTGCTGTGATTGCGAAATATATGCACACGGATTGGTTGGCGTGGGTGTTTAGTATCTTCGCCATTTTAGTCGGTATGAAGCTGCTATCAGGTGCTAACCCAGAAGCGAAAGGCGATAACGCAGAAGGTAAGCAGCGACTACCAGCGGGCATTGTGATGGGCGCTATTTCATCGCTGGTCGGTATTGGCGGTGGTAGTGTGGTGGTGCCATATTTGCTGTATCATAAGGAAAAAATGGTGGTCGCTATTGGCACAGCCGCCGCTTGTGGCCTTCCTCTGGCGATAACTGCTGCTGTTGGCTATATTGTCACTGGCTGGGGAACTGAGACACTGCCGGCGAATCATATTGGCTATGTGTTTTGGCCAGCAATGGTAGCAATAGCAATTGGCTCAATGCTTACAGCGCCAGTTGGGGCTTATTTGGCTCATAAACTTCCGACTAAAGTTATAAAGCGTATATTTGCGGTGCTGTTGATCATCGTTGCCGTGAAAATTATGGTCGACCATATATAACGTTTTGAAATGTAAACGTACTGAAAATAAAATAATGAATTCTAAAAATAGAGAGTAAGAGAGAGTTATGGACTTCCCAAAAATAGACCCCGTAATGTTCGAAATAGGTCCTATCGCATTGCACTGGTATGGCTTCATGTATTTATTAGGCTTCTTGGCAGCTTGGGGCTTGGGAACATACCGAGCAAAACAACCCCATTCCGGCTGGACTGCTGAGCAAGTATCAGACTTTCTATTTTTTGGCTTCATCGGCGTCATATTAGGCGGCCGCATTGGGTATGTTTTATTCTATGGATTAGAGTTTTGGGCTGAAGATGCGCTGTATATCTTTAAAATATGGGAAGGTGGCATGTCGTTCCATGGCGGATTGCTAGGTGTCATCGCGGCAGGCTGGTATTTTGCCCGCAAGAATAACAAACCGTTTTTTGATGTGGCTGACTTTATGGTGCCGCTAGTACCATTAGGCTTGATGTTCGGTCGAATAGGTAATTTTATCAATGGAGAGCTATGGGGCCGTGAAGCTAGTTCGGACTTCTTTCTAGCGATTCGCTTCCCACAAGACCCAGCAGGCTTATTGCGCCACCCATCGCAGTTATATCAGGCAATTTTTGAGGGGCTTATTTTATTCCTCATCGTTTGGTTTTACTCTGCCAAACCGCGACCGAGAAAAGCTGTATTTTCAGTATTCTTAATTGGCTATGGCGTCTTTAGGTTTGGTGTTGAATTCTTCCGCGAACCTGATGCACACTTAGGGAAGGTCATTTCATGGTTAACCATGGGGCAGGTGCTGTGTATTCCAATGATTGCGATTGGTGTATATTGGCTGGTTAAAGCCTATAAGACTCCCGATACGAAATAATTTTGGTGAAGCTTAAATTATGAAACAATACTTAGACATGATGCGCCATGTACTCGAAAGTGGCGAAGATAAAGGTGATAGAACCGGTACGGGTACCCGAAGCGTTTTCGGCTATCAGATGCGCTTTGATTTACAACAAGGCTTTCCTCTTGTCACCACAAAAAAGTTACACCTTCGCTCCATTATCTATGAACTATTATGGTTCTTAAATGGCGACACTAATATTAAGTACCTAAAAGATAACGGCGTAAAGATTTGGGACGAGTGGGCTGATGAGAATGGTGATCTTGGCCCGGTCTATGGCGAGCAGTGGCGTTCCTGGAAGAAGCCAGACGGCTCGACGATTGACCAAATCAGTAACGTGCTTGAGCAAATCAAAAATAATCCAAATAGTCGTCGTCTCATGGTGGTGGCTTATAATCCAGGTGTGGCTGATGAAATGGCGTTACCGCCTTGCCATTCTTTATTCCAGTTCTACGTTGCTAACGGCAAATTATCGTGTCAGCTGTATCAGCGCAGCGCTGATATTTTCCTCGGTGTGCCTTTTAATATTGCGTCGTATGCATTGTTAACGCACATGATGGCGGAGCAAGCGGGCTTGGACGTCGGTGAGTTTATCTGGACGGGTGGTGATACGCACTTATACAGCAATCATTTCGAGCAAGCCAAAGAGCAGTTGTCACGTGAGCCACTGCCTTTACCAAAGTTAAAAATTAAACGTAAGCCTGACTCATTGTTTGACTACGACTTTGAAGACTTTGAAATCGTCGGTTACGAAAGCCACCCACACATTAAAGCGCCTGTGGCGGTGTAACATGTCGAACTCTCTTGATGAAAAGAAGAAGCCAATTATCAGCTTAATTGTCGCTATGGCTAATGACCGAGTGATTGGCAAAGAAAACCAAATGCCATGGCACCTGCCTGCCGATTTAAAGCACTTCAAAGCTGTGACTCTGGGTAAACCCGTTATCATGGGACGTAAGACGCATGAATCAATTGGCATGGTATTACCAGGGCGCAAAAATATTATCATCAGCCGTAATCCCGACTATCGTTCAGACTTCCACAATGAGCACTGCGAAGTCGTGACTAGCTTGGACGCTGCGCTTGAAATTGTCGACGGTGAAGAAGAAATCATGATCATCGGTGGTGCAAATATCTACGGGCAAATGATCGAACAAGCCGACAAACTGTACCTCACGTTTATTGATCTAGATACTGATGGCGATGCACGCTTTCCCGACTGGACTCACCACGACTGGAAAGAAGTGTCACGCGAAAAGCATCAGCCTGATGAGAAAAACGAATATCGTTATCAGTTTGTTGAGTTGCATAAAATTGATAATTAAATCAGGAGGGTAATGTGAGTATCTGGTTTAAAAAACCTGATTTAGAAGAAGTAAATAGCTGGAGCGAAGGAACGCTTCTTGAACATATTGGAATTGAAATAACTGAGATTGGTGCCGATTATGTTGAAGGCACTATGCCAGCCGATCACCGTACCTTTCAGCCTTATAAACTTGTTCATGGTGGAGCTAATATTGTGCTAGCGGAAACGCTTGGCTCGATAGGCGGTATGCTGACGATCGATCCGGATAAATATATTTGTGTAGGCCAAGAAGTGAATGGTAATCACCTAAGAGGCGTGCGCTCGGGAGTTGTTAGAGGCCGAGCAGAGCAAGTTCATGGTGGTAGTAAATCACAAGTTTGGGAAATTAGGCTGTATGACTCTAACGATAAGCTAAGCTGTATTTCGCGGTTAACATTAGCTGTGGTTGAGAAAAGATAGCTTAGCCTAATTGTATAAGGCTTAATTACAGGGAGTTAGGATAAAATATATGTTTGGATTCAACCTGCGCCTTTACTTTGTGGTGACCCAAGGGCGACTAAAAGTAACTGATCTCAATAGCGGGAAAGTTATTGAAAGTTCTTTACAGCCTGCGTCACATCCAAGGACTCCTATTGGAAACTTTGAAAAGCTAGAGGAGATATTTGCTCAAGCTATAAAAGAGATAGGGGGTAAAAGTTTCTTTAGACCTAGTCCCGTTGTTTATCTTCATCTTCTTGATGAGATTGAAGGGGGTTATACACAAATTGAAGTAAGAGCGTTTAAAGAAGCAGCATTGGGTGGTGGTGCCCGCGAGATATTTATGCCTGAGTCGAGAACAATATTAACAGTACAACAACTTCTAGCAAAAGATTTTTTTGAGTTAGATGATGCATGAGTGTTTAGTTAAATTCTTATTAAAATAGCTATGATTAATTCTTTACTCGCTCACCATGAACTAAATATCGTAAAGGGCTGCCTGTTTCCAGCGTATTAAAAGGATAGCAGGTTATTAACGTTATTTGATTGTCGCCACGATCATAAAGAGTATCTTTCTCAATGTGGTGCACCTCGAAGGCCGTAATTGTGTAATGAATCTTCTTACCTTTTTTGTTGGTCATTGTTAGGGAATCGCCAATCTTTAGATATTGCAAAAACTCAAAGTGAGTATCGCGGTGCCCTCCAAGGACAACATGCCCTCTTTCCGTAAGCTTTGCGCTTGAAAGGACGTGGCCAGGTCCGAAAGCTAAGTTACGGCCAGAGGCACCGGCTAAAACGATCTGCTCAATATTTTGGCTAGGAGCTTCGAGTTTGGCGACTGGGTATGTATCTGCCCATGACCAAGGTTTGTGGGGCTTACCATCTTTTAACGTTTCTTCCCAGGCATTGTTCAATAAGTGTTGTGCCAACATCGCTTTGGCTTTGATGTAACCCGCCTGACCAAAAGCAACAAGGCTAATGGTCAGTAGGGCACAGATGATACCGTATTTACGTAAAAAATTTATCATGAGTGTTGTATCCAATACTCAAGCATTATCGTGCTGAAAGGTTTTACGACGGCGATTAAACATCAGTTGATAAGCAAGAGCTAAGAGCAACGCTAATATCCCAATGAATAAAGCGAGATTAGCGATGGTTCCACCTTGTGGGTAGCCATGCTTGCTTTTAAAGCCTTTCGGTAAAGGATTCTTCAAGCGTAGCGGTTTTAGTGCTTCACGAATTCTTGCGGGTGTTTTGTCGACCGCTACTAGACTGGTAAAGTCACTCACCAGCTGAAAGTCGAGAGCTGTATCAATAACCTGTTGACGCTTGTCATCATAACTTAAATCAAAGTTGCTGTTGATAGAGGCGATTTTTTGGCGTGCCCATAATTTGGCAACACCTTTATCATCGCCATTAACAACGACAGGAATATTACTCGACCAATCATAAACGTCCGATTTGCCAGAGACTTTTAGGCTGACTGCATGATCTTTTTCCGTGCGGTAGCTGACGAATAACGGTTCGCCTAAATATAGGTCACGTAACACCTTAGGGTGGAGATCGATGGTGCTCGATTTTGCTCCAGTTAGCTGCAAGTCAGTTAAGGCTGGGTGGCGTAACTTCTTAAAGAGATTTTGTAGTTGTGAGCGGACCTCGTTGATACTGCCGATATAAGTGTAAGTGCCTCGACCAAAGTTAGCTGCTTTATTCATGAAGTAGCTGTTGGGCGCGGAGCCAATTCCAACAGTAAACAGTCGGTTATTGCCCAGTTTATTTTCGATAAGTCTAAATATTTGAGACTCGTTACCAATACTTCCGTCTGTAAGGAAAACGACCTGACGAAGCAGCTCTGACTCAGGTTTATCGAGTGCTAACTTAACAGCAGAAGCAATCTCGGTACCGCCGTCAGCTTGCAATTGATTAACGAATTCGGTGGCACTTTGACGCGTTTGTGGTGAGTTTTCTACTGCATTCGGAAAGAGTTTACGAGCTTCATGGTCAAAGTCGATGATATTGAATCTATCTTGTGGCCCTAGTTCACTTAAGGCAAAGATAAGTCCTGCTTTTGCTTGCTGCATAGATTCACCGGACATGGAGCCTGAAGAATCGACGACAAAAATAACTTCTCTCGGCTGAGTATTTTCACTGACCAGTGTATGAGTGGGTGGCAACATCATTAATACATGATAATTATGATTGTCGTGTTGCTCGCTAAATAATGCGACTTTGGGTTGTTGGCCAAGCTGTGGTTGCCAGTTTAAGACAAAGTCACGATTTGCTTGCGTAGGGTTTTCCAGTGAAACTTGATAGTTATCATCGTGTTGCTGTATATGAGTCTTATGGTAAGGGCTTTCCAATAATGATAAGTCAAAACCCGGGTTAAGGTTAACAGTTAGGGAGACGGGACGATCGGACTGTGTACCATGATTGAATTGCGAGACCTCGCTCGGTAGCGACTGAGCGCTTGGTTTGGTTTGCTGAGGATTATCACTTTGCTCATAAACTCTACCTGTAGGTTCGTAGCGGGGCGTAATACCTAAAGGCATACGAACACTGAAGTGGGTCGAATCTACACTGACTAAACTTTGAAATTGAATTTCAATGGTGATGCTTTCGCCTGGAGCAATATTGGCCAGTTTCGTGGTAAAAAGGTTGGCACGTGTTTGGTGGACAATACTGGCACGCTGACCATTATTTTTTGCTTGTTGATAGGTACGTTCAGCTTGCTGCTTTTCTTGAACCTCACCTTCAATAATTCGCTGCCCAATATGCATATTCAGCGTGTCTACAGCCGCATCTTCAGGCAGTGGAAACTGATAAACGCCTTCTAACCACTCTGAGGAATTATTCTTAAAAGTTTGTTTAACCTTTACTCGCGACACCACACTGTTAACGTGCATCTCAATATCGGTTGAAAGCGGAAGTTGTTCGAACTGTTGATCACTTTCGAGCGAACTGTATCGAATCAGTGATGAGTCGCCGCTAGCATAAGCGCTGGTACTCAGTAGTGCAAATATCGTCATTAAAGCGATTGTAATGTGTTTCATGGTGTCTCCCTGATGTTTTGCTTGGATGAGACCATTACACGCTAAAGAGCTGGCAAAATTTTTATCAAAAAAAGCCAAGAAGTTATAGATTGTGACATAAAAAAGGCAGCCAAAGGCTGCCTTACAGACTTAACTATTCCTGTTTAGAATAAACGCTCTCCATTTCTGAGCCCGTAAATTTCACGACCAAAAGGCCAAATGGCGAGCTTAACCATTTTAAAATGCTGAATACCAAATGGAATACCGATGATGGTAATACATAGCACCAGGCCCCAGAATAGGTGGTTAATCATGACCCAAATGCCACCAAATATCAGCCAAATAATATTGAGGATGACGTTGATCAGATCTTGAGACGCTGGGCGATCAGCCATGCGGGTATCTTGACCAAATGGGAAGAGTGCAAAGATTGCTAACTTGAAGCATTGTACGCCCCAAGGAATACCGATGATGGTAAAGCAAAGTGCAATACCGCCAGCGATATAGCCCATCGAGACAAAAAATCCGCCGAAGATAAGCCATAGGATATTTAACAGTATAGACATTCAGTATGTTCCTTTATTAAGTGCTTACCTATATTTAATAATAAAAAAGTACTGAGTAGGTAGTGAAAAGTCGCAACAAAAGGTCTTCAAGTGTTAATGAATGTGACAGTTAGAAACGTTTTGTCATGATTCATGGATGAGAAACTTACGATAAAGATTTACTGTTTCATCAGTATCTGGAGTAACGATTTGTCCTTTATCGACAAAGCCTAGCTTTGATAATAAGCCAATAGAGCTGACGTTATCCTTGGAAGTAATAGCGAGTATTTCAGTAAGCTTTAGCTGTATTGCATGGTCAATAACCGCTAGTCCAGATTCATAAGCATAGCCCTGTCCCCAGTATTTGTCGGATATAGCAAAGCCAATGTCGGGAGCGTCTAAATAATCACGTTTAACTAACCCGTTAACACCTACTGGGTTACCGGAAGTTCGTTCTTCCACAATATAAAGCCAGAACCCATAATCTTGATAATGTTTTTGTGTCTTTTGGATAAAAGCAGATGCAGCCTTGATACCATGAACGCCGCGATCACCGATAAATTGTTTAAAAGCTGCTTGATTATAGAGATCGAGAATAAAAGGGGCGTCATTGATGTCGATTTTACGAAGGGATAAGCGTTCGGTTATTTTGATTGTCATGGTTTAGTTTAAAGTGCAGAGGACATAAAAAAGCCAGCGAACCTTTACGATACGCTGGCTTCCGGCAAAAAGGAAGTGCTTACAGTAGATCAGATACTGTATCGCGCTCTTCTTTAAGTTCAGTTTCTGACTCAACCATTTTACCTTTGATGAAGTCAGATACTTCTAAGTCTTGAACGATTTCGTAATCGCCGTCTTTGCATACTACTGGGTATGAGTAGATAAGACCTTTCTCAACGCCATAGCTGCCGTCTGATGGAACTGCCATAGAAACCCAGTCGCTAGATTCAGAACCTAGGCACCAGTCGCGCATGTGATCCAAAATAGCGTTTGCCGCTGATGCTGCTGAAGATGCACCACGAGCTGCGATAACTGCTGCGCCACGCTTAGCTACAGTAGGAATGAACTCTTCTTTAGCCCAAGTTGCGTCAACTTTGTCAGCTGCGTTAGCGCCGTTGATTTCTGTGAAAGAAATATCAGGAACCTGTGTTACTGAGTGGTTACCCCAGATGGTCATCTTCTTAACGTCAGCAATGTCTGAACCAGATTTTTCGGCAAGTTGATAAATCGCACGGTTGTGGTCAAGACGTGTCAAAGCTGTGATGTTGCGCTGATTAATGCTTGGCGCGTTAGCTGCTAAGATATAAGCGTTAGTGTTTGCTGGATTACCAACAACACAGATGCGGATGTCTTTATCTGCAACTTCGTCGATGACTTTACCAAGAGAACTGAAGATTTTACCGTTATCAGCGATAAGGTCTTTACGCTCCATGCCTGGTCCACGTGGCTTAGCGCCAACCATTAAACCAATCTTTGCGTCTTTGAACGCAACCGCTGGATCATCAGTCACAACCACGTCTTTCACTAATGGGAATGCGCAGTCGTTTAGCTCCATGGCTACTGCTTCGCAAACTTTAAGTGCTGGCGTGATTTCTAAAAGGTTTAAAATAACTGGCTGGTCTTTACCTAGCATTTCACCGCTGGCAATGCGGAAAAGTAAAGAATAACA
This sequence comes from uncultured Kangiella sp., assembly GCA_950096615.1. Classification (GTDB taxonomy): domain Bacteria; phylum Pseudomonadota; class Gammaproteobacteria; order Enterobacterales; family Kangiellaceae; genus Kangiella. The sequence goes on from CATNCP010000035.1 coordinate 11,038, forward strand.
AATCTGACCGGCTGCTCCGGTTACCGTAACGCGAACAGGCTCTTTCATTCCTGAATCCTCATCGTTAATGGATGTCTAAAATTTAGGTCGCCAACTTTAACACAAAGTCGCTGTAAATCCCACAAGCCCGAATGGATAAACGGTAGTATTTCAGGGGGCTTTGGGCTGGTTGCTTTGCGGTATTCGGCTTTAAACGTCAGCAAAATCTTGGCGTGATCCAAGCCAGCGCTGGGTGATTCTATGAGCGAGTTGGGGTGAGTTATCGGCCAGATCATGCGCAACTTGTTGTAACTCCTCGACTAACTCAGCGTCGCGCACTAAATCGGCAAAACGCAGACCAATGTCACCCGTTTGGCGAGTACCGAGCAGTTCGCCAGGGCCTCGAAGCTTAAGATCTTCTTCAGCGATGACAAAGCCATCGTTGGTATCTCGCATAACTTGGATGCGAGATTTAGCATTATTAGAGAGCGGTTGCTGGTAAAGGAGTACGCAGTGACTCTCGACGGAGCCACGGCCAACACGACCACGGAGCTGGTGCAGCTGAGATAACCCTAAACGCTCAGGGTTTTCGATGACCATCAAGCTGGCGTTTGGTACGTCGACCCCGACTTCAATCACGGTGGTGGCGACGAGAATATCCAGTTCGTTGCTTTTGAACTTATCCATAACCATCTGTTTTTGCTCGCTCTTTAAGCGACCGTGGACAAGCCCAACTTTCAGATCTGGAAGCTGTTCAGCCAGTTGGTTAGCCGTGGTTTCGGCAGCCTGGCACTGGACTTCTTCTGATTCGTCGATCAGCGTACAAACCCAATACACTTGGCGGTCTTCTTCGCCACAAGCAGTTGCGATACGTTGAATGACTTGTTCACGTTTCTGATCAGACAGCGCAACGGTCTGCACTGGTGTACGCCCCGGTGGAAGCTCATCAATGATCGACACATCCATATCGGCATAAACCGTCATCGCTAAGGTTCGCGGAATGGGGGTCGCGGTCATCATCAGTTGATGAAGCTGGTAGTCCTGGGGAGCTTTCTGCTTTAGGGCTAAGCGCTGATTGACGCCAAAACGGTGCTGCTCATCAATGATTGCCAGTCCGAGATTATCGTAGCGCACATCTTTTTGAAATAGAGCATGAGTACCAATAATGAGTTGAGCTTCGCCCGAAGCGATTTGCTGTAACGATTCGTTCTTTTGCTTAGCCGGTAACTTACTAATCAAGAAGGTGGTGCGAATACCCAGAGCATTCATCCATTGTGAGAACGATAAGTAGTGCTGTTCCGCCAAGATTTCAGTGGGAGCCATAATTGCGACTTGAAAACCTGCCTCAATCGCTTGCAAGGCAGCTATGGCCGATACGAGTGTTTTTCCAGCGCCCACATCGCCCTGTAATAAGCGAAGCATAGGCTTGGTGCGTTCAAGATCTTGAACGATTTCTTTGCTTACCCGTTGTTGCGCGTTAGTAGGTTTAAAAGGTAATTGATTAAGCAGTTGCTGTTGAAGCGCACCTTTACTTCGCATCAGCGCTGCTTTTTGTTCTTCCAACTTGTGGCGCTGAAGCATCATACTTAACTGGTGCGCTAGCAGCTCCTCACAAATTAAACGACGCGCAGCAGGTGAATTAAATTGTTGCAATGATTCTGGTTGAGCATCTTTAGGAGGTGTATGAATCCACTTTAGAGCTTGATTAATATCGGGTAACTGAAATTGATTCTGGACTGCTTCAGGTAGTAAGTTATCAATTGGATGTTTGTCTAATAATGCCACAGCCTGCCGAGTTAGCTGTCTTAAACTGTTTTGATGCAGGCCATCCGTTGTTGGGTAAACAGGAGTAAGGCTGTCCAGCAGAGGAGCATGTTGTGAGGCATCAACGGCTGTCAATTCTGGATGGACAATGGAGCACTGATAACCAAAACGACGAACTTCACCAAAGGCATAAAACTCTGCACCTTTTTGTAATCGTTGTTGTTGGCTCTTATTAAAATAAAAAAAACGAAACTCGATGCTAGCAGTTTGATCGCTCGCTCGGCAAACCAGCGAACGTCTTTTTCCGTACTTCACCTGGCTCAGCTCGACTTGTACCTTGATCAATGCTCTATCACCGTCTTGTAAGCTCGCGATGGGCTTTATTTGTGTACGGTCTTCGTAGCGATGGGGCAGGTGTAGTAACAAGTCGAGTACGTTTCGTACATGAATGCGCTCGAGCTTTTCGGCAAGCTTCGGGCCAACCCCCTTAAGACTGGTACAGTCGAGGTTAGCAAGGTTGATATCCGAAGCGAGTTTAGAGATAGCCATTAATCTTTAATAGGTTCACCCGGTAGCTCGATGGTGCTCAGCCCTTGCTTGATAAGTTCAAGCGCTTTTTTGCGGGGGAAGCTTCTGCGGTATGCTAGCGCAACCTGGCGGCTGGGTTTTGGCGTGTCGAATTCACGCGTTACTAAGCCTAGTTTTTCATTATGGAAATCAGCTGCTGATTTAGGAATGACGCTTATGCCTAAGCCGCTAGCGACCATTTGACGTATGGTTTCAATGGAACTGCCCGTGATCCAGTCTTTTTGTGGATTTAAACTGTTATCACGACACTGAGGGCAGGCTTCTAATACTTGATCGCGGAAACAGTGACCAGCACCCAACATAATCATGACTTCATCTGCAATATCAATCAGCTGTAACGAGTCGCGCTTAACCCAAGGGTGGCGCTCCGGTAGCAATGCAATAAAGTCTTCTTGATACAAGGGGATGACGTCAACCTCAGGCTCTTCAAACGGTAGCGCTACGATGATAGCGTCGACATCACCGTTACGTAATTTCGTGCGGAGGTTGTGCGTATAGTCTTCGTCAATGTGGAGTGGCATTTTAGGTGCTAATTGACGTAACTCAGGAATCAACGATGGCAATAAGTAAGGGCCGATGGTAAATATGGCTCCAAGTTTTAATGGGCCATCAAGTTGATCCGAGTTCTGCTTAGCCATTTGTTTAAGCTGGCTGACTTGCTCAAGGATTCGTTGCGCTTGCTCAACGACCATATCACCCTGTGGCGTGGTTCGAACGTCAGACTTACTACGTTCAAACAGGGTTATGCCCAACTGTTCTTCAAGCTTTTTAACGCCAACGCTTAGCGTCGGTTGGCTGACGAAACATGCTTCTGCCGCACGTCCAAAATGGCGTTCACGGGCAACCGCAACAATATATTTAAACTCTGTTAGTGTCATAATTGATAGCCTCTCTCTATTATGATCCAGTGCTGAGAGAGATAAGTCAATCCATAAGTCATCAAATTCTTTGCTCTTGGTTCGATCTTATCATTATTCGCACCAAGGTTTGCTCGCGGAATAAACCGTTACTGTTTTTGTGCGATAAACAATGACAGCGGGCGGCCATCCTCTAGGTGGTGCACTTGATCGAGTAAGACTGACCAATCATGGAAGCGTTCAGACAGCTCTTCATTTTTGAGTAAAAAGTCCGCTTTTTTTGGTTTGCCGAATTTTGCCGCGCCTTCTAAAAAGGTATGAACGACGATTTTGCAGCCTTTAGGTAAGTATTCTTGGTAAATATCAAACAGAGGGCGATGTAAAAAGCGACTTTGCATGATGAGCTGAGGTTGCTCTTTCTGAATCAACTCAATCAACTTTTCTGGGTTTTTACGGCAGTCCATTTGTACTGTCGAAATATTCACATCCCAGCGTTCAGCTGAGTGAGATACTCGCTCTAAAGCTTGATCAAAGTAATCAACAGCAAAAACATCGTACCCCATTAGCCCGAGTAAAATTACGTCACGCCCAGAGCCACAACCAACATCGATAGCAGATGCTGCTTTGGTATCAGGGGCGATGAGCTGTGAATATTCTTCAACAACGGGGTTACCGAACCATAAACGATGATGGTTTGGCCCAGTCTCAACAGGAAGCTTGGCTAAGCTTTCGGATGTAAGAACTTCCTCAACGATAAAGTTTCGCTCTAAGAATAATTCCAATGCTTTTTCTTGATCAGAGGGTTCAACACAGAGGCTAAGTTCAGTTCCTTTGGGAGGAACCTCGTGCCATAAGTCATCAAGCTGATCAAAAGGGATATGCACTGCGTTAGGCAAGTGGCCCTCAAGAAAGTGTTCAAGAGGGCGCAAATCGATAATTGCGGATGAATTGGTCATTAAGCTCGCTTAAAAGGCTGTAACTTACCGTAGCTCAGGCTGCGCCACAACCACTCAAGAGGGCCATAACGGTATCGTGATAACCACCAAGGTGACCATATTAGCTGAGAGATAAATATTACCGCGACAATGATCATGAGCTGATACCGATCAAGCTGTGCGAATAAACCGAAGCCATGGCTGTAAAACAGTAGCGTACAGATAATGCTTTGTGAAATATAATTGGTGAAGGCCATACGCCCAACAGCTTCAAGACGTTTTTTAAAGCCTTGTAACTTGTCAGACTTAACCCACAGGCAGAACAATCCAATATAGCCAAGCGCAACAAACACTGCGGCAAAACTGTTCAGCGACATAAACGAGAGCATGGCCTTGTTCATGCTGAAATTTGACTCAATCAACAAGAAGTTATCATACGCTAGAACTCCAAAGCCGATTAGGAAAAAAATGACCATCATCTTGATGTAGAAGCTTTTACTTCGCTCTGCCGTCAGAATACCGAGTTGGTACAGCCCCATACCCAATAGCATTGACCCACCAATACGGAATAGGCCAAAAAAGAGCGCCATCATTGGTAGGTTAGTGGTGAAGAAGTTAACTCGGTGATCAAGCTGGGCGGAATAAGTACTGGTATAAACGGCAGTCTCTTGAGCGATGAAAGATTCAGAAGGTGCGAACATATCTATCATGTCCTTCATGTCTTCATCTGGAACATCCCCACCAAACACTGCAAACATGGTCATCATCGCGACCATGATAGCGATGAGAATTGATCCCACTGTGATTTTCGTTTTGGCGGTGGTATTACGCGCAAACCAATAGACCCACAACCCTGTGATGGCGTAAGTCACTAAAATATCACCGTACCAAATGAAAATAGCATGCAACACACCGAAGCAGAGTAGCCAAAACATTCGCTTGTAGTGTAGGCCTGTCGCCCCAGTATTGTTCGTTATAGCACGTTGCGCCATCAGCATAATGCCCGCACCAAACAGCATGGAGAACAATGTGTAAAATTTCTGATCGGCAAAAATATGGGTAACAAACCAAGTAATCAGATCTATCGTGGAAGGCTCACCCAGTGCCTTAGGGTTAACGTAATAGGCATAGATATTGGCAAACGCGTAGATATTCATAATAAGAATACCGGCAACGGCTATGCCGCGTATAAGATCCAGTGACTGATATCGAGAGGTTGCCTCAGTCGGTGAGAGTGGTGTAGTGGCTGTCATGCCGAGTCCTTTGTTGTAGATTTTTTAGGCAGTATAGCTTTAATGAACTTAATTGAACAATATAATCTAAGTAACTAATTGTTAATAAAGGGAGTTTATATGCGAGCCTTAGTTAGGCTTTATATTCAACTTAGAAAGGCGGAGTTGTCATCGTGTATTGGAAGATTATTACGGATGTGAGACATTTGGACTAACCTTAATAGCTCTTTTGAGTGAGGTTGTTATCCACAAATAAAGTTAGTCTTATGTCCTCTTTTAATAATAATCAGGCAAAACTATTGTGATCGCGAAATCACTCTAACTCTAGATATTTCGCCTTAGCTCATCCCACTCTGGATCGTCAATATCACCGTGCTCATCAAGCTTTGGATAGCGCATCTGGTGTTTATCGCAATATTTCTTAATGGTGGGGTGGAGCGCGTTAAACAAAATATAGTCCACTTCTTCTCGCGGAACTTTTAGCTCGCCATACATATTCGCTTCTGCGCGTTGACGTTGCGCTTCATACAGAATCAAAGCGCTGGCGACAGATACATTAAGCGATTGAACCATGCCAACCATGGGAATAATGACGTGTTGATCTGCTAGGTCAGCCGCCTCATCGGAAACGCCCACTAACTCACTGCCGACTAAAACGCAGGTCGGCTTGGTGTAATCAATACTTCGAAAATCAACGGCTTTGTCTGAGAAGTGAGCCGCTAATACCTGCATACCTTGCTTCTTGACTTCAGCAATGCCAGTTTTAAGGTCTGAATGCTTGTGTGTTTTGACCCAACGTTTGCTACCACTAGCAGTGTGATGGCCGGAAAACTTCACATCTGGCGGAAACACGGCATGAACATGACCAATGCCGACGGCATCTGCGGTGCGGACAATGGCTGCTAGATTATGGGGTTTATGAACTTCATCCATGAAAACCGTCAGATCAGGCTGACGGTTGGATAGTAACTCTATGATTTTGTCATAACGACTCGGTGAACGTTGTTGCAACGATTAATCCTCAAGCGTCATGATGGCGTCCATTTCGATCTGAGCACCTTTTGGCAATTCTTTAACACCAATAGCTGCTCTAGCTGGGTAGGGTTCGGTAAAGTATTGCGACATAATGTCATTCACTGTGGCGAAGTGGCTTAGATCGAGCATAAAAATATTAAGCTTAGAAATCTGATCCAAGTTGCCACCAGCGGCTTCACACACTGCGGTTAAGTTTTTGAAAACCTGATGTACCTGCTCATCAAATTTTTCGATTAACTCCATGGTCTCAGGAACCAATGGAATTTGACCTGATAAATAGACCGTGTTTCCAGCCTTAACAGCTTGAGAATAAGTACCGATAGCAGCAGGTGCTTTGTCTGTGTTGATAACTTCTTTAGCCACGCTTATGTCCTTTCGGTTGAATATCGGGGTAGCGATACACTTTATTAACGAAAGGTATCACCCGTAATTTTTTAATAATGGAAGCTAGGTGAACTCGACTGTGAACACCCACTTGGAATGTTATTATGTTGACGTCGCCATCAAGCTCATTGATATCGACGTTGATAATGTTGCCTTCTTGATTAGCAATGATATTAGTAATCTGAGCTAGAACGCCACGCTGGTTGAAAACTTCGAGTCGTAATTCAGTATCAAAGTCACCTTCTAAATCAGGCGACCACTCGACTGGAACATAGTGATCATTTTGTTTGTGCGCACGTTGAATATTCGGACAGTTTTCCCGGTGGATATTAAAGCCGCGACCAGGGCTAACATAGGCCATGATCGGGTCGCCAGGAATGGGGCGACAACAACGTGCATATTTAATCACAAGACCTTCGGTGCCTTTAATCGCGAGTGGCGAACGGTCTTCACTTGGTTCAGACTTTTTGCTGACTGTTTCCAGTTCTTTGGCGTCGCTACTTAAACGATGCGCGACTAAAGCGCTGGCAATTTTACCCAGTCCTATGCCCGCCAGGAGGTCATCAAAGTTTTGATAACGTGTGACCTCAGTAATTTGTGTAAGCTTATCTTCAGAAAAGTCATCCAAAGATGTTTTGAGAGACTGCTCTAATAATCGGCGGCCAAGATGAACGGCTTCATCATGGCGCATATTCTTGACAAAGTTACGGATGTTGGTACGTGCCTTACCGGTGACAGCATAACTGAGCCATGCAGGGTTAGGCCGAGAGCCTGGAGCCGTAATGATTTCAACCGTTCGGCCATTAACGAGAGGCGTGCTCAAGGGCGAAAATTGCTTGTCGATCTTACAGGCGATACAAGTATTACCGACGTCTGTGTGAATGGCGTAAGCAAAGTCGACCGGCGTAGCGCCTTTCGGTAACTCAATAATTTTACCTTTAGGGGTAAACAGGTAAACCTCATCCGGATACAGGTCAATCTTAACGTTTTCAATAAACTCAATGGAATCGCCAACGTTCTGCTGCATCTCAATCAAGCTTTGCAACCACTCACGCGCTTTAGTTTCAGCAGGGTGGTGCGATGTTCCTGTTTTATACAACCAGTGAGCGGCGACGCCGTGTTCTGCCATTTGGTCCATCAGTTCGGTACGAATTTGTACTTCGACGTGTAGACCAGACTTACTTCTCAGCACTGTGTGGAGAGATTGATAGCCGTTGGTTTTCGGGATGGCGATATAATCTTTAAAGCGCCCAGGTATTGGCTTGAACAGATTATGAATTTGGCCTAAAACACGGTAACTGGAATCTTCGCTATCGGTAATCACACGGAAAGCGTAAATATCCATTACTTCGTTAAAAGTGCCGACTTTATCGCGCATCTTCTTATAAATGCTGTAAAGACTTTTTTCACGACCAATAACCTGACATTTTAAGCCGGTGTCTTTTAATCGATCGCGTAACTGTTTGGTGATGCGCTCAACAACTTCTTTTCGATGACCACGAACCTTTTTAACAGACTGCTGTAATACGCGATATCGCATCGGATACATGTTGGCGAAGCCAAGCAGTTCCAACTGTTCCTTTATTTTATGGATACCTAGGCGATTGGCGATGGGGGCATAAATCTCGAGGGTTTCTCGAGCAATACGACGACGCTTATCAGGGCGGAGCGCACCCAGCGTCTGCATGTTGTGTAAGCGATCTGCCAGTTTAATCAGGATAACGCGGATGTCTTGCGTCATTGCCATCATCATTTTGCGGAAGTTCTCAGCTTGGGCTTCCTCTTTCGACTGGAAGTCGATCTGAGTCAGCTTACTGACACCTTCTACTAGGTCGGCAACAGTCTCTCCAAATTGCTCGGTAAGATCCTGCTTGGTAACATCACAATCCTCAATCACATCATGCATTAAAGCGGCCATGATCGTCTGATGATCAAGCCTTAGCTCAGCCAGAATATTGGCGGCTGCTACGGGATGGGTAATATAAGGATCGCCGCTAGAGCGCATTTGCCCGTCATGGGCGCACTCAGCAACTTGATACGCACGCTCCGCATCTGAGACCTGTTGAGGTTCGAGATAATCTTCAAGAACGTTTTTTAGATCTGCAAAATAGGCCATGCGTATCAGTGATTCGGTGCTGGTTGAATAGGGACTAGAACAATACCGGACGTGATTCCTGTTCTTGCTCAGCTGCGCGTTCATCAGCAGCAACCGTTTCAGCTGTGGTCAAGCCTTCTTCAATTTCACGTAACGCTACCACTGTTGGTTTATCATTATCCCACTCAACTTTAGGATCATGAGTACCATCAGCAATCTGGCGTGCGCGTTTTGCTGCTAACATGATTAAATCAAAACGGTTTCCAACAACTTCAACCGCGTCTTGTACTGTTACTCGTGCCATAACTTACCTCTAACTACCTTGCGGGGAAATCCGCATTAACAATCTTCTACAACACTATGAAAATAGTGTATCCAAAAAAGTGGATAGACAACAACGTCTAATTCCGTTTCTGTGTAATTAACTTAACAACTCGTCTAGCAGCGCCTTCTGGCGAACTTGCTGACTTTCTCGGCGCAACCTTCGTGCGGTGAAGATCGCCGATAGTTCTGTACAAGCTAATTCAAAATCATCATTAATGACTAAATAATCGTATTCGTCGTAATGTGTAATCTCACGATTGGCAGCCGCCATCCGAGATTGAATTACTTCTTCGCTATCTTGTCCGCGCCCGGTTAAACGGTTGTGCAGCTCTTCCTGCGAAGGAGGAAGTATAAATATGCTGCGGCACTCAGGCATCAACTTGCGCACCTGTCGTGCACCCTGCCAGTCGATCTCCAAGACCACGTCATGCCCCAGCTCAAGCTGACTCTCTAGCCAAACCTGGCTGGTACCATAGTAGTTACCAAACACTTCGGCGTGCTCTAGAAAACTCTCTTGATCAAGCATTTGCTTGAAGGCTTCAACGCTGACGAAGTGATAATCTTGTCCGTCTGTTTCGCCAGGGCGTTGTTGACGCGTCGTGTGCGAAATAGAAAGCTTAAGCTCTGGCATACGAGCCAAAACTGACTTTAGTAAACTTGTTTTGCCAGCTCCCGAAGGCGCTGAAACCACATACAAAGTGCCTTTTGCTGTGTTGTCTGCCGTGCTGTGAGGTCGCGTCATAACAATAACTTTGGGCTTTATTTTAATTATTCAATATTTTGCACTTGTTCGCGCATCTGCTCAATCAACACCTTAATCTCAACTGAGCTGTTGGTGATGTCTGCGTTAATCGATTTAGAGCCAAGCGTATTCGCTTCGCGATTAAATTCCTGCATCAAAAAGTCTAAACGACGACCGACAGGGCCTTTGTCTTTCAATAAACGCAGGCACTCAGTAACGTGAGTATTAAGACGATCGAGTTCTTCTGCGACGTCTAGCTTTTGTGCTAAAAACACCATCTCTTGTTCAAGACGATCTTTATCTAACTCAACCTTAGCTTCCTCAAAACGATTGGCCACACGTTCGCGCTGCCACTTGATTACGGCTGGCATTTGCTCGCCAACCTTAGCTACTTCTGACGAAATACCCTTGAGTCGCTGTTCAATAATCTCTGATAACGCTTCGCCTTCACGTTGGCGAACTTCGATAAGCTGCTCTACTGCCTGAGAAAAAGCCTGCTTAACGTCTTTTTCCATGGTGTCTGTATCGGCTTCTTCTTGTTGCAATAGCCCCGGCCAACGCATCAACTGAACGAGATCAGCGGATTGGTTGTCTTGTGCCAAGACTTGTAATTCTTCGTGCGCTGTTAACAGCTGCTGTGCCATTTCTTGATCAAGCTTCATACGCCCTGCATGTTTTGGGTTCATCTCAATGCGTAGGGTGCAATCAAGTTTACCGCGGTTTAGGCGTTTACGGAGGACATTTCGCAGCTCGAACTCAAGATGACGGAAAGACTCAGGCATTCTGAAGTTAGGCTCCAGAAAGCGTTGATTTACCGACTTTATTTCCCAAGTTACGTTACCCCATTCGGCAGCAAATTGCTGACGAGCAAAGGCGGTCATGCTTTTTAACATACGAGATTATTCTCCGATCCGAGCATTTGCTTTAAATGCCTTGATGTATAAGGGCTCTACTTAAGAGCTCAGTCAAAAGGTTGCCCTAAAGCTGAAAATCGACACAGAAAGCCTACAATTGTACCGATATTTATGGAGATTGGCGATAGTTTAATCAAAGATTGTTTACCAGAGCGGTGCTGGGCAAAAAGCTTCTTAAGCCCACTGCCTTAAAGCTTTAACATGAAAACGTTTTTGATCTTCAAGGCGCAGAGCTGTCAGTCGGCTGCCCCAAACGCATCCGGTATCAATGGCATAGATATTTTTTGCTTTAGCTTTGCCGTCGAGAGCGGCCCAATGACCAAAAACAACCTGAGTTTCTTGGCCGATATGACTTAATTCATACCAAGGCTGTAGACCTTTAGCTTGCTTCCCTGGCGTCGATTTACTTTTAAAATCAAGGCTGCCGTCTTGGTGGCAAAAGCGCATTCGAGTGAAGGCGTTAGTGATAAATCGAAGACGATCGATACCTTTTAAGTTCTTTTGCCAGTGGTTTGGCTTATTACCATACATGTGCTGGAAAAAGTCGACGGCAGAATCTTTGTCGGCAAGAACCTGCTCTAATTCATAGGCGCAGGCAAGGGTTTGATTGAGATCCCAGTTAGGAGGGACGCCGGCGTGGGTCATCAAGAAATCGAGGTGCTTGTCATACACAGCGATAGCCTGCTTGCGAAGAAACTTAATTAACTGTTTGGCGTTATCTGCCTCTAAAATGCGATTAAGATCGTCTTTCTTCGGTAATTTTGCGCCAGTGTAATAAACGGCTAATAAGTGTAAGTCATGATTGCCAAGGACAATATCGAAGTGGTCTTGGTGCTCATAGAGATAATTAAGTACTTCTAATGATTTTGGGCCACGGCTGATTAAATCGCCCGCCAGCCAAACACGATCTTTGGCTGGGTTAAATTGTATGGTGTTTAGCAGCAGGCGAAATTCATCGTAACAACCCTGAATATCGCCAATCGCGTAAGTAGCCATCGACTAATGAAGAATGCCTGGTGTGGCGAGACTGAAGACGGGAATAGGTGCTTTAAACTCGGCGCCATTTTGACCAATCATTTTATAGTCGCCCTCCATCGTGCCAATCGGCGTGGCAATAACAGCGCCGCTGGAATACTGGTAGCTTTTACCTGGCTCGATATAAGGTTGTTCGCCGATAACGCCTTGCCCCTGAACTTCAGTCACTTCACCGTTGGCATCGGTGATCACCCAGTGACGCGAATCGAGTTTAGCACCTAAGTCACCTGTATTTTCAATGGTGATGGTGTATGCGAACACAAAACGCTCATTGTCAGGTTCTGACTGTTCTTCGATGTATTGAGTATTAACGCTAATTTGAAATTGATATTGCTGAGACATCTGTGTAAAAAATTAACCTAAGTCTTACGATTTTAAAGCCATTCTCTAATGTAACTGTGCTATGCGCAAGCCTATGGTACTATTTAGCTACTTTTTTGAATATAACGGTGATTTTTCTCATGACAACAAAAAGCATGGCCAAAAAAGTTAAAACAGTAATGGTCACAGGTGCGAGCTCTGGATTTGGTCTCGAAACCGCCAGACGCTTTGCGGAAAAAGGCCATCGGGTGATTGTCGCGGCTCGTCGAAAAGAGCGATTGGAGTCGTTGAAGCAAGAGCTTGATGATGAGTTTGGTAAAGATACCGTCTTTGTCATGCCGCTGGATGTGACTTCTGAAACGCAGATTGAAGACATGCTGGGGTCACTGCCAGAAGAGTTTGCTGAAGTTGATGTGCTGGTGAACAACGCTGGGTTAGCTTTAGGCTTAGAGCCTGCTCATGAGGCAAATCTTGACGATTGGCATCGCATGGTTGATACCAATATCAAAGGCTTGTATTTGATGACCCGAAAAATTTTACCGGGTATGGTTGAGCGACGTCATGGTCATATTATCAATATCGGCTCTATCGCCGGCAATTACGCCTATCCGGGGGGGAATGCATACGGTGCGACCAAAGCTTTCGTTAAACAGTTTACTCGAAACTTAAGAGCTGACTTGCTTGGAACACAAATTCGCGTGACCAATATTGAGCCTGGCTTAGCCCAAACGGAATTTTCATTGGTGCGATTTGATGGCGACCAGGGTAAAGCTGACGATGTTTATAAGGGCACGGACCCATTAACAGCTGAAGATATTGCCGAGGCGGTGATTTGGGCTGCAGAGCAACCACAGCATGTTAATATCAACTCCATTGAATTAATGCCAACGTCACAAGCATGGGCGGCGCTGGCGATTGATAAAATCCAAGGGTAATCATAAGGAGAAGACTGATGTCGTTCCAACCAATTCTCATTCCTGTATTTGTGATGGTATTACTGACCTTTGCCGTGGCTGTGGTCATGGCCAGAAGACGTTTTCGTTTTTATCGCACTCAACGATTACATCCTCAAAAAACAGCCACCCGCAAGGGAATGAGCGAGCATATGGAGGATGAGCGAGCTGCGGATCATTTCAAAAATTTGTTTGAGATGCCGGTGTTGTTCTACTTAGGCGTGCTGGTCTCCATGATGACTAATACATCATCATATTGGTTGTTGGGGCTGGCTTGGTTATACGTAATTTGCAGAATAGCGCATGCGTACATCCATTGTTCGTACAATAATGTATTCCATCGCTTTAAGGCCTTTATCTCGAGCTATTTTGTGTTGTTAGCGTTATGGGTCGTATTAATACTTGATATCGTTTTATTTTAGTAGAGAAAGAGTTTCATGAAGATCGAAAAAAATAGTGTTGTTGAATTGGATTACAAGCTCATGGATTTAGAGGGCAATGTGTGGGAAAGCTCGAAAGAGGGTGGCCCGTGGTTGTATTTGCATGGACATGGCGAAGTGATGCCAGGGCTTGAGGCCAAGCTGACCGGAGCTGCCATTGGGCAGAAAGTCAAAGTCGAGTTAGGACCAGAGGAAGCCTACGGGCCTTATGAAGATGACTTGAAGACTGAAGTGCCACGTGAAGCGTTTGCTGATGTCGAGAATCTGAATGAAGGGATGCGCTTAGCGGCTGAAAGTAGCGACGGAGTGCATGCGGTAATGGTGCGTGAAGTTCGTGACGATGTGGTGATTATCGACGCTAATCACCCCTTGGCAGGACAAGCCGTTAAAGTGGAAGTCAAAGTGTTATCGGTACGCGCTGCCACCGAGGAAGAGGTTGCCCATGGACATGTGCACAAAGACGGTGCTTGCGGTCACTAGTTAGTGAGTTCTTTTATAATAGTGTCGACTAAAGCTGCTGATTGCTTAGGTTTGGTATAAAACAAGAAGTGGCTTCCCTCCATCGAGTATTTCCGAGCACCGGGATAAACTTTGGCGATGCTATCTTTAGCACGTTGATTGAGTACTTTATCTTGAGTTGCTTCGACGAAAGCGACTGTCGTTTCAGGCTGTTTGGGAAAGCTTCTTAACTGTTTTAATGCTTCGGCGCGCTGTTGCAATATGGAGTGCGGAATATTTTCTACGACTTTTCTGACATGCTTTACTTGCTCGGGAGTCGCATCATTGTTGAGGTATTTAGATTTTAGCTGCTGTTCAGCAAAAGGAAGTTTCATCAGAGTTTCGGCTCGGATTAACTTAGGAAGTTCTAACAACGCTTTGCTGGGTGTCGCCAAAAGGCTGACAAAGAAGATAATACCTTTCAATGCAATGTCTGGCATGGCATTAAGATAAGGCGCTATTGAGCCAGCATAAGATTCGACGAGCAGTATAAAGGGTTCATCAGGCAACTGCGGGGCGATGTTTGTCGCAAGTGTCTGGTGGTCTTGAGCGCAGTCTTCAGGTAGCGGAATAAATAGAACGTCGCTGTTTAATGACGCCAAAAAGTCTTGGCATAACTGGTCATTGCCATTGAGCCCTGGAATTACGACCAACTTCATGCTGACTTCCTGCGCTTAAGATTCATAGTGAATAATATAATTACCGCTGATGACATAATGATGACGCCAGCGGTAATAAATCAAACCTAGCTGGCGATTGCTTGCTTTTGGATATCGAAGATTTCGCGGATACCCTGCTTACCCAGTTCCAACATTTGCATCAGTTCGTCGCCACTAAAGGTTTCGCCTTCAGCGGTGCCCTGAATCTCAATAAAACCACCGTGCTCATCCATGACCAAGTTCATGTCTGTTTCCGCACTAGAGTCCTCTGGATAGTCTAAATCTAGGATTGGTGTTCCCTCGTAGATGCCAACTGATACTGAGCCAATCATGTGTTTAAGAGGATTGGTTTTGATCATGCCTTTTTGGCGCATGCTGAACAAAGCATCGTGTAACGCGACGCAAGCACCGCTAATAGAAGCGGTTCGTGTACCACCATCAGCTTGTAATACATCACAATCAAGGTAAATCGTATGTTCGCCGAGTTGCTTTAGATCTACCGCAGCGCGCAGTGAACGACCAATGAGGCGCTGAATTTCGAGAGTTCTACCACCTTGTTTACCACGCGATGCTTCGCGGTCCATGCGGCTGTGGGTTGAACGTGGCAACATGCCGTATTCAGCCGTAAGCCAACCTTGGCCTTTGCCTTTTAGAAAACGTGGCACGCTTTCAACCACACTGGCGTTACATAATACTTTGGTTTCGCCAAACTCAATCAATACTGAGCCTTCAGCATGTTTGGTGTAGTTTCGGGTAATGGTGATGGGTCTTAATTGATTGGTACTTCGTCCACTAGGGCGCATAAAGACTCCTCTCTTTATGGGGTTTTAAATCTTGAGGTGATTATACGGAAACTAACACCTTATTCCTATGCTATACCGCGCTGTCGGGGAAATTATTAATCGTAGGCAGCAGAGTGCCGCCGCCTACTCGGACTATTGATTAACCGAAGCGGTAGGCGATGTTCTGTTATTAATTAGGCTCTTTCCCAGTTTAATAAACAGTAAAATAAACAGTAGTGGAAATAGAATGTTCTGTACGATAAAAATGGTGATGAGCTTTATCACGCTTTGACTCGCCTGATCAGCAGCTGCTTGATAAGCTGCGATCTGTTTTTTTACATCAAACTGCTCAGCAGCATCGGTAAACCAACGTTTGGTTTTCTCTAAAGTGCCTAACTCTTCTTGCGCTAACTCTTCCTCTGGCGTGTTTTGGCGAATTTGATTTTCAGTTTGCTCCAATCCTGCGCTGGCAACCTGGTAATCATCTGCTAAAAAGCCTTGGTACAGCGCTTCGGATCCGAGAGCCATCAACGGCGCTGCAAAACGGACCAAGACTAAGAATAGGGCGAATTTAAGGACAAATGAATGAGCCGTTTTCTTTTTGTGGTGCTTCAGTAACAAGTAACCTGCGGCAAAGATCCAGAAAGCAATAATGAACACATTAAAGAAAGACCAAGCCCCCATGGTGAGTAGAAGCTTTTGCACGCCGATGGCGCTGGCGGTTACCAGCATCACTACGGAAAAACGTTCAATCAAATCATTAATTGGATCAAGGATTTCACCGGGCGATAGGGTCAGCCCAACGCCCGCCGGCTGCATCGCTATTTCAGCCTCTTGCGCCACGGAGATTAACCCGTTCAGACCGCGCGCGACGGCGAATGCAACCAAGCTACGCTTTAGCGCTTCGTCGGTATATTGTTCTCCATGATAGTCTAGCGCTTTGCTGCCCGCGAGCAGGCTAGCGATGGCTAAACTGACAATGATGAGCCATAAATTGATTATTTTCATAAGTAGTCAGTCAGTGCCCTAAGGGATAATCCAGCTTAGGGCATCGTGTTTAAATCGGCTGTGAAACGGTTAGCGTTGTTTACGGATAATTCGACGGCCTAATAAAGCACCTAATATCATTAGCGTCAATAACTGAACGGGGCCACCGCCACCGCCAGAATCATTATCTTCTGCTGGCGGGTTGGCTGGTGTGTCAGGTTGAGAGGCGCCCGGCCCTTCGTCGCCGATATTACTATTATCTTTCAAGACAAATAAGCCATTAGAGATATCGCTGACTAAAATGTTGCCGCTGGGCAAGTAAGGGAAGGTTCCCCATGCGCCATCGAACTGTGGATCATTGGCCGCTGGAATCGGGTAAGTGTCAAAGAACCCAATCTCTTTAGGTTTGGTCGGATCGGCGACGTCTAAGATAGTTAGCCCCCGTTTGTAGTTCGACATGTAGTATTTATCACCAAGTGTAAAACCATTGTGATCAATCGCTTGGGTTTGCCCTTCATACCGTCCAACTATTTGCGGTGACGTTAAATCACTAATATCCATGACGTACAAGCGAGTGTTGACGCCAAGGTTGCGTTCATCCAGTTCATCTTGAATGAAGATGTAGTTTTTATCTTTCGAGTACCAGCCTGAGTGCGTATAGCTGGCGCCATCATACGGCGTGCTACTGATACGCTGAGGGGAGGATTTGTCGGTGGTATCCCAAATATCCACGGTATTTTCGTTAAAGTCGATAAACAGCTCACATGGGTTATGGCCCGCGGCACATTGGCTAGTTCGACTGTCATCAATGATCATATTGGTGGCATCGTGGACATACCCTGTGGAACTAGGCGTAGTGACCAGCGCAGGGTTTTCAGGATCGACTAAGTCAAACACACGGTAGGAGCCGTTGCCAAGGTTCGACCCTGCGATGTAAAGATACGGTTCGTGACCATTAAGCGCAGTACCATTGGTGTAGTCGATATTACCAAGGTAGACGTTATGCGCGGTTTGGAACACATCGATAGTATTGACCAGACTGATGCTATTCGGCGCATCGCTTAGGTCGATCACTTGTAAGCCACCTTGGCCTTCAGTGGTGACATAAGCGTAGGCTTTGTAATTGCCGCTGGCGCTATCGAGGTACTGGTAAACCTTAATATCGCGCCAAGTGCTATTAACGCCGGTAACCGTTCCAACTTCAGAGGGATTTTCTGCATCGGTGACATCGATCAGCGTGGTGCCATTAACTACGGCTAATAACGCGTACTCTCGATTGTTGTTGAGATCGACATAGCCCCATATATCGCTGGCGCTAGACGGTGAGCTGCTAATGGAAGCTAATGAAAATTGCGATACCAAATCGACCTGGTAGCAGGGGAAGTCATCAGCACTGCCATTATTACAAGTGATTTGCTTTTTGTTGGTGCTGTTTACTTTTTGATAACGGTCGAGCATATCGAGGTATTCTGGTTTTACTCGAAACTCTTGGTTACCCTTAGTATCTTGCAACAGGCGAAAACCTTTTTTGGTTAATTTATCACGGTATTCAGCGGGCAAACCGACGATGGTGGTAATGTGCTTTTCAGGAGCTTGTTTCTTGTAACCGTTGTCGCGTGAAAAACCGCCTTTGACCGCTACCATGTCGTTGAGTAAATAGAAGATGTCCATTTCTTCTGCAAAATATTTACCTGCGGCCACATAAATTTTATCGCCTTTGCTCGACTCGTTAACGGCATAACTGATAGAGGCACAAGGTTCGCTTGGTGACGAACAGTTTCCTTCATCGACACCATCGACAGCAACATAGCGAACAGGGTGAGCGCCGCTATGAGCAGAAGCTGGCTCGGTGGACATTATGGCGCTAGATAATACCAATAATCCTAACGATAGTGCTTTCTTCATTGTTAACTCCTGAAATTGTCTATTTTCCAGCCTATAACAACAAATTGGCTTTTTCCATGAAAAAAGTCTGTTAAAACTCAGTGAAAGTGATTATTTTGTAAACAAAG
>CATNCP010000036.1 GCA_950096615.1 uncultured Kangiella sp.
ACGATCATTAATTCAATAAGGGTAAAACCCGCTTGTTTTTTAGTTTGCATGAGACTCTCTCCTATACATTTTGCAAAATAGTCACTAAATTTGCTCTTACACATTTTAACTGCTTAACTAGGCGTTCCCTCAGTTGGTGTTTTGCCTAGTCCTTACAGACGCTCGGAATTGAACGAACCTGTATGAACAAACTCTGTAGTCAAATATAACCGTGAGATATCAAGATAGCAACAAACGATTGTAAAATTTTTCGACATCCTTATTAAAACAATGACTTAAGTCACATTTATATGCAGAGCCGCATCGTTTATCCCTAAGAAAGAGAACGAAAATCAACCAGCTAGTGCTTATACTGACATTTTTTGTCACTTTACTGTTACTAAAATTACTGTGAATTTTACCATTAGTGTAAACTTTAAACCTGTAGCCTGCTGTTTTTCTTAGTTTTTCACCCTCTCATACTTATTGCATGACAACTACAG
Organism: uncultured Kangiella sp.; assembly: GCA_950096615.1. Lineage (GTDB taxonomy): Bacteria > Pseudomonadota > Gammaproteobacteria > Enterobacterales > Kangiellaceae > Kangiella. The sequence continues at coordinate 483 of CATNCP010000036.1, forward strand.
TCAATATAAATCGTATAAAGTTAATATTCAGTGTCGATTTTTTTTAGCCTTGCTAGTATCCTTCGGGAACATTTAATATTTCTAGTGAATTATGTCAGAAACAATGATCGTAAAATGTCCAACTTGCTCAAAACCCGTTGGTTGGACCCAAGGTAACGATTACAAGCCATTTTGCAGTAAACGTTGCAAACTTATTGACTTAGGGGAGTGGGCAAGTGAAGGACACAAAATTGCTGGCCAACCAATGGACCCTTTGACCGTTAGTGAACTAGCAAAAGAAGAAAAGTAACTAAAGGAGCTTCAAGATAGCTTTATTAGCTTCGGGGAAATCGTAACTTGCAAGGGACTCTGCAAGACTCCAAGCTAAAGGCTGCCCTTCTTTACCGACTGGAACACCGAGGTAATCTGTGATCAAGCACACTTCAAGCCTAACCGACTTATCAGTGTAGTCGTGCTCAATAACGGTTAGCGGTTCAATCTTGGTTGGTAGGATATCTAGCTCTTCGTAGCACTCGCGTTGAATTGCCTCGGCTAAAGACTCACTGGGCTCGATCTTTCCGCCAGGAAACTCCCACAATCCACCTTGATGCTGCTGCTCTGAACGCTTCGCAATGAGTACGCGGTCTGCAATTTTAATCACTGCGACCGCGACTTTGACAACAGTCATGGATTTTTATGAAACTTTACCATGGCACTGCTTGAATTTCTTTCCTGAGCCGCAAGGACATGGTTCATTACGGCCAACCTTTGGTTGTTCGCGAACAAAGGTTTCTGCTTGACGCTGTGTCGGGCTGTTTTGCTCTTGTGGCATAGCAGATACAGAGTCATGCTGCATGTTCATTTGTGACGCGTCTTGTTGCTGACGCTCCATAGCTTCCACTTCTTCCGGCATACGGAACTTCACTTTAGATAATACAGTAACCACATCGTGCTTTAAGTTATCCAGCAAACCCGAAAACAGCTCAAATGCTTCGCGCTTATACTCTTGCTTCGGGTTCTTTTGCGCGTAACTGCGTAAATGAATACTTTGACGCAAGTGGTCCATATTGCCTAGATGCTCTTTCCAGTGCATATCTAGGTGCTGAAGCATGACCTGCTTCTCTAGCTGACGCATCATTGTTGCTTCTGGTAACGCAGCTTCTTTTGCTTCATAAGCAGCTTGGATCTCTTGATAAACTTTTTCACGTAACTCTTCTTCAGCGAATTTATCATCTGCGTCCAGCCAGTTCTGAACCGGAAGCTCGATATCAAACTCTTGTTCCAGGCGCGTCTCTAGGCCTTTGACATCCCACATTTCTTCAATAGATTGCGGCGGTACATATTGACTAATAACGTCTTGAACCACGTCATAACGCATATCTTCAATCGTTTCCTGGATGTCATCAGACTCCATCAATTCATTACGTTGCTCGTAAATCACTCGACGTTGGTCATTGGCAACATCATCATACTCAAGTAGGTTTTTACGCATATCAAAGTTGCGCTGCTCGACTTTACGCTGAGCATTTTCGATCGCACGAGATACCATTTTATGCTCTAGTGCTTCGCCCTCTTCCCAACCTAAACGCTGCATCATCATACCAAGTCGCTCAGAGGCAAAAATACGCATTAAGTCGTCTTCTAACGATAAGTAGAAACGACTTAAACCTGGATCACCCTGACGACCAGAACGACCACGAAGCTGATTATCGATACGACGCGACTCATGTCGCTCTGTACCAATAATAGCCAAGCCACCAGCTTCTAAAACTGCATCATGACGCTTTTGCCACTCTTCTTTTGCCTTGGCAATCTTCTCATCACTTGGATTTTCACCTAGAGCATCAATATCCGCTTGTAAGTTACCGCCAAGAACAATATCGGTACCACGTCCCGCCATGTTAGTAGCGATAGTTACCGTACCTGGGCGACCAGCCTGAGCAATAATGTCCGCTTCTTTGGCGTGGAACTTTGCGTTCAATACTTGGTGTTTAATTTTGCCTTTTTTCAGCGCATTTGATATTAGCTCTGAAGACTCAATCGAAACGGTACCCACAAGAATCGGCTGCCCTTTTTCTTGAAGTTCTTTGATTTCATCAATAATAGCTGCATACTTTTCTTCTTGGCTTAAGAAAATTAGATCAGCCATATCCAAACGTTGCATCGGCTTGTTGGTCGGTATAACCACAACCTCAAGCCCATAAATCATATGTAATTCAGTTGCTTCCGTGTCGGCGGTTCCGGTCATGCCTGACAATTTATTATAAAGACGGAAATAATTCTGGAAGGTTATCGACGCTAATGTCTGATTTTCATTTTGAATGTTAACGCCTTCTTTCGCCTCGATAGCCTGATGTAAACCATCCGACCAGCGACGACCCGGCATTGTACGACCCGTGTGTTCATCAACAATAATTACTTCATTGTCTTTTACCACATAATCCACATCTTTCTTGAATAGCTTGTGCGCTCTCAAGGCTGCATTAACATGATGCAACAACATGATACTCGCAGGGCTATACAAGCTCTGGCCATCAGGTAATAAGCCCGTTTTACGTAACAAGTCTTCAATACGCTCTTGGCCCAGCTCTGTCAGGTTAGCCTGCTTACCTTTTTCATCAATGGTGTAATCACCAGTGTCTTCCTCATCTTCCTGTGACTCCTTTTCTTGAGCTTCAAGTTGTGGGATTAACTGGTTAATTGCACGGTACATTTCTGAGCTATCTTCAGCTTGGCCAGAAATGATGAGAGGCGTACGTGCCTCATCAATAAGAATCGAGTCAACTTCGTCAATAACAGCAAAGTTTAGCTCGCGCTGTACCCGCTGTTCTTTCTCAAACGCCATATTGTCGCGTAAGTAATCAAAGCCATACTCGTTGTTTGTACCGTAAGTAATATCAGAGCCATAAGCTTCTTTTTTCTGCTCATGAGTTTGGCCGGACAAGATCACACCAACGTTCATGCCTAAAAACTCATAAACAGGAGCCATCCACTCGGCATCACGCTGCGCTAAGTAGTCGTTCACTGTAATCACATGAACGCCTTTACCGGTCAACGCGTTAAGATAAACAGGCAAGGTCGCTACTAACGTTTTACCTTCACCGGTACGCATCTCACCAATTTTGCCTTGGTGTAGAGTCATACCACCGATAAGCTGAACGTCAAAGTGACGCATACCCAAGGTACGCTTACTCGCCTCACGAACCGCAGCAAATGCTTCTGGCAACAAGCTATCAAGTGACTCACCTTGGTCTAAACGCTGTTTAAACTCTTCAGTTTTAGCCTTTACTTGTTCATCACTTAAGGACTCAAAATCAGCCTCAAGCTGGTTGATACGCTCAACCTGCTTGCCCATACGTTTAATTGTGCGTTGATTTCGACTACCAAATATTTTGCTTAGAAAACTCATGCTATCGGTTCTTTTATCAAGTTATAAAACAGTTGCTGGCTAATTTTTGGGCATCATGCCTTTCGTTTTATGACCACAACGGTTTAATAGAATTATCATTAAGCACTCGATTGTACCGATATTCTAGAAGCTGTAAACGCCTTATCGGGCTTTTCGAGCAAGTATTTGAAACAGATGGGGGCGTCTTTTAAGAATTTCAATGACGCTTAATAAATTGTGCCTGTGTATTTGATAGGCACAAAAAAGCCGAGAAGAACTCGGCTTTATAAGAATGATGTTTTTGAGTCAAAAATTTATATTTAATCTTTCTTACTTCTCTTAAGACTCTTTTAGGTAGCGCCATGGGTTAACGCGTTTACCATTACGAGTAACTTCATAATGTACATGAGGACCTGTTGAACGACCGGTACTACCTACTTTGGCAATTGTTTGACCTTTCTTAACGAGGTCACCCTTCTTCACTAGTACTGTTTTGTTGTGGCCGTAACGTGTGGTGTAACCGTCACCATGGCTGACCTCAACAAAAATACCGTAACCGGCTTTGCGCTCAACCGTTGTCACCACACCAGCGGCCGTTGATACAACGTCCGAGCCCGCTAAGGCCGAAAAGTCGATACCTGCATGCCATGCGCGCTTTCCAGTAAATGGATCTGAGCGGTAACCATAAGGAGATGACAACCAACCTGTATTGACTGGGCGGCCGGTAATTTTTTGCTCAGCACTAATATTCTTATCCAGCAACAAAGACTCAAGCGCAAACAACTGCTGTTCCTTCGCTTCAATCGAACTTTGGATGATATCCAATGATGATGCTACGTCCTGATATGTGGCTTTATCTGCAGCTTCGTCTTCAGATGGTCCGCCCATTGCTGGCGCTGCACCAAAACCGAACTCGTCAGTAATACCAGCTTCTTCAGCCAGACGTGCTCCCGCAGCATCTAAACGTAGTATATGAGCTTGCATTGAAGCTAAACGACTTGATAACGCCTGAACCTTATCTTCAGATAATTTCTTAGCGCGTTCTAATTCTTCCTTTTGCTGAGAAAGTTCAACTTGCCATTTTTGAATAGCAGTTTCACTCACTAAGTCTTGCTGTAAGACCCACTTAGTAGTATAAAAAGTTGCCGCTATGATAGCGAGTAAACTGAAAGCACTCAGTAATACCGTTACAACCAATTTTGATCGTCCTAATTCCAAAGCCTTGATTCCTTTCTGATCACTTTTAATAATCGTAATGCGCATAATCAACCAAAAGTTACTCAAGTCATCGAAAATCTAAAACGTTGATGTTTACAAAATTTTGCGGATTAAACCGCCGTTTCGGATGACAAATTCAACATCGCCAGCTTACAATAGTAAGCTAACACCTACTTAGCCCAGAAGCATTAAAGCTTATGAAGCGTCCTTCCCGAGCCAAGTCCGTGGCTGACATACTTAGCAAGTCTGATGGCTTGCTAAAGGGGCTATTGAAACAATCCAATAGCCTAAAGTCCATAAACAAAAGTGTACAAGAACTACTACCTGACGAACTGAAAGGCCACTGTGAGGTCTCAGAGTTCAATCAGACTAGTCTTATCATTACTGCGGAAAATGCAGCTTGGAGTACACGTCTTCGCTATATTTCTTCAGAATTGTTGGCCAACTTACGTCAAGCAGGCCATTATTCGTTGGCTAATATTCAAATAAAAGTTAAACCAAGTCAATTCCGATAGTTAAAAAGTATCAATCGCCAGTAACTGTTTAGAAAGTTACTAGACAGACAACACTGGGTTCATAATGTATGAAATTGGTGCTGTTTTGGCATCTTCGTAAGTCGCTAACTCCCAAGTAGATTCATCCGCCATCAAGGTTCGGATTAACTGGTTATTAAGCGCATGGCCAGATTTATAGCCAACAAAAGAGCCTATTAAGCTGTGGCCCAGCAAGAATAAATCACCAATAGCATCAAGAATTTTGTGCTTCACAAACTCATCGTCATAACGCAAACCGTCTTCATTCAAAACACGGTAGTCGTCCATCACGATAGCGTTATCTTGACTACCGCCAAGCGCTAAATTGTTAGCACGCAAAAACTCAATATCTTTCATAAAGCCAAAAGTACGAGCGCGACTGACTTCTTTGACAAACGAGGTTGTTGAAAAATCAATCACCGATGTTTGGCTACTTTTCTTGAACACAGGGTGATCAAAGTCAATCGTGAAGGCAACTTTAAAACCATCAAATGGCTCAAACGTCGCTTTCTTGTCACCGTCTTCGACAGTCACTTTTTTCTTAATTTTGATAAACTTCTTCGGCGCATTCTGCTCGGTTACACCGGCAGACTGCAACAAAAATACAAACGGGCTTGCACTGCCGTCCATGATAGGAACTTCAGGTGCAGACACATCAATATAGGCATTATCGAGGCCTAAACCAGCCATAGCTGATAATAGGTGCTCGACCGTAGAAATACGCACACCGTCTTTCACCAAACAGGTTGAAAGCGTGGTATCGCCAACATTTTCTGGCTTTGCATCAATTTCTACAATTGGATCTAGATCAACGCGACGGAACACAATCCCTGTATCCACTGGAGCTGGTCGTAGGGTTAAATACACTTTATCTCCAGTGTGCAAACCTACGCCAGTGGCGCGAATGGTTGTTTTCAACGTACGTTGTCGTATCATTCAGTGTTTTCTCCAACTTCTTGAAAAATCAAGAATTTAGGGTGGAAGATGTCGAAATTTTAGCGCATATTACCACAATATTTCTATTGTTTGAACAATTTTTGAGCGTTTTTTGAACATTTGTTTGAATTTGCATCTTCCACACAAATCCTCGCATTATCCCTAATTATGCAAATTAAATCCTTAATCAGCACTGAATGCAGAGCAAGGAAAGCTAAGGAGGCTCGAAGGGATTGCCTCCTTATTCTCTATGAACGCTAGTTTTGCGTTTAGTTTCATTAAATCAGAACACAACACCTCTAACGTTTTGCATGTATCACTCCATGGTTACTATCAAATAATAATTACTGTTCAGTTGAAAGCTGTAACGATTAATCAGCCTGTTTTCTCAAAAATGCTGGAATATCGAGGAAGTTATCAACATCACTTCCTACCGCCATTTTTTGAGTGCTTTCAGACTCGTCAACGCCAGCCTGCTTACGCGCCGCAGGCGGAACGTCAAGCTTATTAAAGTCCAACTCACCGCTTGGCTTGCGAACTTCACGTTCTTTATTATCCGAGACCAGTCTCATCCCTGCCTCTTGACCTAGGCCCGTCGCCACGACAGTCACACGCATTTCATCGCCCATGCTGTCATCGATCGCGGTACCAACCACGACGATTGCATCTTCGTGAGCAATATCTTCGATAACTTCACAAACCTCAGAGAACTCATCAATCGTGAACTCTTCGTTCGCAGTAACGTTAACCAAAATACCGCGTGCGCCTGAAAGATCGACGTCTTCAAGCAATGGACTCGCCACCGCCATATCCGCAGCAACTTGAGCACGACCTTCACCCGAAGCGATGCCAGTACCCATCATAGCTTGGCCTTGCTCAGCCATGACCGTACGAACGTCTGCAAAGTCAACGTTGATTAAGCCTGGGCAGGTAATCAACTCAGCGATGCCTTGTACCGCACCGTGCAATACAGAGTTAGCTGAGGCGAAGGCTTCTGTTAAGCGTAGTCCAGCGAACTGAGCCACTAACTTATCGTTTGGAATAATAATCAAAGAGTCTACGACGTTGCGCAAATCTTCAATACCATTTTCCGCCAGTTTCATACGCTTTTTACGCTCAAACTTAAACGGCTTCGTCACTACAGCGACGGTTAAGATACCCATCTCTTTAGCAATTTCAGCAATTACTGGCGCGGCACCAGTACCCGTACCACCGCCCATTCCGGCAGTAATAAATACCATGTCAGAGCCTTGTAGCGACTCCATGATACGTTCACGATCTTCTAATGCTGCTTGACGCCCAACATCAGGGTTAGCACCAGCACCGAGGCCGCGAGTAATGTTTTGACCAATTTGGATGGTGGTTTTAGCCGTTGAAGCATTCAAGGCTTGAGCATCCGTATTGGCACAAATAAATTCAACACCATCAATGTTGGCTTTCACCATGTGCTCAACGGCATTACCGCCACCGCCACCAACACCGATAACTTTAATAACTGCGCTATTCTGGCAGCTATCCACGAGTTCAAACATATTAGGCATAACTATATCCCCTTCGATTGTTTAGCCAATTTTCACTTAAGTCTCGCTTACAATATTTAAAGACCATAAGTGACTTCTCCAATTTAACCGTTAGCTAAGCTAATGGTTAAAATCCACTAAACCAGCTTTTCATGCGCTCCCAGAGCCCATTAAAGCCAGTCACATTTCGTTCACGGTGATGGCCTACGTCTTGTTTACCGTAAATCAATAGACCAACGCCCGTGGCATAAATTGGATTACGCACAACATCCACCAAACCTTTGATGTGTTGCGGCATCCCTTGACGAACTGGCATGTGGAATACTTCCTCTGCCAGCTCCATCAAACCTTCCATCTTCGAGCCGCCACCGGTGATGACCATGCCCGAAGCAATTAAATTCTCAAATCCGCTACGGCGAATTTCTGCGTGAACTAATTCAAACAGCTCGCTGTAACGTGGTTCCACGACTTCCGCCAATATCTGACGCGATACACGTCGTGGCTGACGTTCGCCAACGCCAGGAACTTCAATAGTTTCATCCAAATTTGTTAACTGTCGTAACGCACACGCATATTTCACTTTGATATCTTCAGCGTGCTGAGTCGGCGTTCTTAATGCGACAGCGATATCGTTTGTGACCTGATCGCCCGCAATCGGAATGACCGCGGTATGACGAATCGCACCGCCGGTGAAAATTGCGATGTCCGTCGTGCCGCCACCGATATCAATTAAGCAAACGCCTAACTCTTTCTCATCTTCTGTCAGAACCGAGTAACTCGACGCCAACTGCTCTAAAATCACATCTTCCGTTTCAAGTCCGCAACGCGCCACACATTTGGTAATGTTTTGCGCGGCACTGACCGCACCAGTAACCATATGTACTTTTGCTTCAAGACGAACGCCTGACATACCAATCGGCTCGCGAATGCCTTCTTGGTTATCAATCACAAACTCTTGCGGCAGCACATGCATAATTTTTTGGTCTGCTGGAATCGCTACAGCCTTTGCTGCATCGATCACACGCTCCACATCGCTCTGCGCAACTTCGTTATCTTTAATCGCTACGATGCCATGCGAATTAAGGCTTTTGATGTGGCTGCCCGCAATACCGGTATAAACTGAATGGATCTGGCAACCTGCCATTAACTCAGCTTCTTCTACAGCACGCTGAATAGAAGCGACGGTAGACTCGATATTGACCACCACGCCTTTCTTCATACCACGAGATGGGTGCGAGCCTATGCCAATAATATCGACCGTATCATCAGCGCCAACTTCCCCAACAATGGCCACCACTTTCGATGTACCAATATCCAGTCCCACAATTAATCGTTTTTCTGTTGATTTCGACATAGCCTTACCTACTGCCTCCGTCATTGATGACTGACGCTTCATTCTCTACCCATTGCGCTGCCATACCATTTTGGTATCGCAAATCTACGTATGCCAAAGCGGCTTGTTTTTGTTGTTTTACACTATCAATGTACTGCATAAATCTCTCTATACGCTCTTCCACATGAACATTCCCTAATCGAACTTGTAAGCCGTCTGTTAAGACCAAGTTAATAGCGCCACGCTGACTTAACTCCATTCTGTCGATAATCATTTTCTTTTCGAGTAACTGCTGTTGATACAATTGCAATAACTCCGTTAAATCTTTAGCCAGCGTATCTGGGCCGCTTAGCTTTACCCATTCGGCTTGCGGTAGCTCAACGGGATAAAACACCTCTCCCTGGACCGACACTACGCCACTATCATTCCAGTACGCCATTGGTTCATGCTCTATAACCGAAACTTGTAATGTCTCTGGCCAAACCTTTCTTAACTGAACTGACTTTATCCATGGCAATGCTACTAACTTTTTTTCTGCCTGCTCCATCTCTAAAGTGAAGAAGCCTCTGTCATCAATACTTCTGAGCACATCATAAACACCCACAGCGTTAGTAAATTTGTGCTTTTGTAACTCTACTTTTTTAATCGGGAATACATTGTCAGTGTTAATGCTAAATACCCAGATACCGCCAAACACTAACGCTACAGCAACCAACGAACCGGCCAATAAACCAGCCGCCCACTTCAAAGGCTTTGCAAAGCCCTCGAATGAACGCTGCTTTTTATCGCTACGACTCGCCATTTTTGCCATAACTATTCACCAACCTCGTCAACACTCAGTTCACTCTTAAACAACCCATCCTGACGTTCAAAGCTTGTCTCCAATACATTCAACACTAGTTGCTCGAAACTGATGCCTTTTGCTTTTGCCGCTTTAGGCACCAACGACGATTGAGTCATACCAGGAACTGTATTGACCTCTAACAACAACCAGTCACCCGTTTGTCCATCTAACATGAAATCCACTCGTCCCCAGCCATAACATCCAAGTGATTTAAATGCTTTCTCACTTAAGGCCGCTAACTCTGACTCTTCGTCCTCAGACAAACCACTTGGGCAGTGGTATTCCGTTGAGTTGCTGTTATATTTCGCTGTGAAATCATAAAAAGCATGTGGCGTTTTTACACGGATACTGGGTAACGCCTTACCATTTAAAATTGAGACGGTGTATTCTTCGCCATATATCCACTGCTCTAACATGATTTCTTTATCGAATTGCGCAGCTTCCGCCACAGCTCGTTGTAGTGACTCTGGGCTGTCCGCTCTCGCCATACCCACGCTTGAACCTTCATGAATCGGTTTGACCATGACGCAACCGTTTAACTCGTCCAGCAATTCTTGCGCGCTATCAAAAGATAATTCACCGGTAGTCACCATGCGGTGCTTTGCCACAGGCAACCCCTGCGCGCTCCATAGAAGCTTAGTGCGTAACTTATCCATGGCGATGGCTGAGGCCATCACTCCACACCCGGTATAAGGTATCTGGTGCAATTCCAAGAAACCCTGAATCACGCCATCTTCGCCACCGCGACCATGCAAAGCATTCCAAACACGATCAATGCCCTGCCCTGATAAAGCCTCTAGGCCATCACTTTTTGGATCAACTTTATGAGCATCAACTCCAGCTTCCACTAATGCTTTGTGCACCGTTTCGCCGGAGATCAATGAAATCTCACGCTCAGCCGAGAAACCACCGTAAACCACAGCCACCTTGCCGTACTCGTTAGGAGAACGGCTTACTTGGAATGACTTATTGTTAGCAGTTTGGCTCACGCTTCCTCCTTACCGATTAAGCGTTCGAAGTCCAAACCTACTTGAACCCAAGAAGGTGCTAATGATCCAACATTACCCGCCCCTTGCGTTACCAGCACATCACCATCATCTAATACGTGATGCAGAGCTTCAGGCAGGTCGGCAATCGACTCCACAAAAATCGGTTCAATCTTGCCGCGTTGACGAATACTACGGCACAGCGAACGGCTATCAGCGCCAGGAATTGGCTCTTCACCCGCCGAATAAACTTCTAACATTAATAGCTCATCAACTTCTGATAATACCGAGCAAAAGTCTTCATAAAGATCTCGCGTTCGAGAGTATCGGTGCGGCTGATAAACCATAACCAAGCGACGCTCAGGCCAGCTTTTACGCAACGCTTTAATCGTCGCATTCACTTCGCTCGGATGATGACCGTAATCATCAATCAACGTGACGGTTTTATTATTAACCGTATAATCACCATACATCTGGAAGCGACGACCAATACCTTCAAATTCGGCCAATGCTTTTTGAATCGCAATATCGCTAACACCATCGTCTGTCGCGACCGCAATAGCCGCTAAAGCATTCTGCACGTTATGCTGGCCAGGCAAGTTCAACTCAATATCCAGTTGGCCAACACAATCACGACGAACAACTTTGAAGTAACTCTTTGTCCCTTTTTGTTCAAAGTCGATAGCTCTGACATCTGCCTTTTGACTAAAGCCATAAGTTACCGTAGGACGAGACAGCTTCGGTATTAACTCCAACACTGTTTCATCATCAATACACATCACTGCTAATCCGTAAAACGGTAAGTTATGTAAAAAGTCGATGAAATTATTTTCTAAATTCTTAAAGTCTCCGCCATAAGTATCCATATGATCAGCTTCAATATTGGTCACCACAGACACCATTGGCTGCAGGTGTAAGAAAGACGCATCACTTTCATCAGCTTCTGCAATAAAGTAGCGGCTTTTACCCAGCTTGGCGTTCGAGCCGGCGCTGTTTAACAAGCCACCAATCACAAACGTCGGATCGTAACCGCCTTCGGCGTAAATACTGGCTAGTAAGCTAGTCGTGGTGGTTTTACCATGCGTACCGGCTACGGCGATACCATGTCTAAAGCGCATTAATTCCGCTAACATTTCCGCACGACGTACAATCGGTACTCGACGCTCTCTGGCCGCCTCAATTTCCGGGTTATGCTTCGGAATTGCGGTTGAACATACGACAACATCAACGTCTAAAATATTGTTACTGCGGTGACCAAGGAATATCTCAGCGCCCAAACTTTTCAATCGCTCGGTAACGTGACTTTGACGCAAGTCAGAGCCACTCACGGCATATCCTAAGTTTAGTAGTACTTCAGCGATACCACTCATGCCCGCTCCGCCTATACCAATAAAATGGATACGCTTAATACGACGCATTTCAGGAATCACTTGTTGTAAGTTATCGTTGCTCATTAACACTCTCCGCAGCTTCACTCTCAACTTCTTTACTAGCTTCTACACTGCTCATAATTTCAAACTGACCGACTGCCACACGCTTACAATATTCAGCAACCTGTAACGTCGACTGTGGCTTAGCCAAACTTTTCGCGATAATCGCCATCTCGACTATTCGCTGCTTATCATTCGCTAACGCTGTAATTTGTTGAGCTAAGCTTTGCTCATCTAAATCATGTTGTTGAATAATTAATGCTCCGCCTTGGTTAGCTAAATACCGCGCATTGTGAGTCTGATGATCATCAACAGCGTGTGGATATGGCACAAAGATAGCCGCACATCCCGCCATAGCTATTTCAGCCACGGTCAACGCACCCGCACGACAAATGACTAAATCAGCCCACTCATAAGCTGCTGCCATGTCATCAATAAACTCAGTAACGTCATGCTTAACCAAGCCGTTATTCAATTCTTTATATCTAGCGGCGACATCGCCCAAATTTCCGCGACCACATTGATGGCGCACATTAACATTGAGACCACCATTGATAATGTCCAGCATTGCAGGGATTTTTTGGTTCAACACCAAAGCCCCTCGGCTGCCGCCTATCACCAATAAATTAATGCTGCCTTCAGCCGTATTAGTCCGCTCTTTAGCAGGAGCGATATTCATTAAATCTGTTCTTACGGGATTACCCACTGTCGCAACTTTTTTCGTTTCAACAAAAGCTCCTGGATAAGCCTGCAATGTTATTTTGCTAAAACGATTGAGCTGCTCATTCGTCATACCCGCGATAGCATTTTGTTCATGCAATACTAGAGGCACACCACACAACTTGGCAGCTAAACCACCAGGACCGCTGGCAAAACCTCCCATGCCCAACGCTACATCAGGCTTGATGGTCTTAATCGCTTTTCTCGCCAATAGAACACTTTTTAGCAGCTGAAAAGGAGCTTTAATTAACGACGCCAATCCTTTATTTCGAACGCCCTTCACTGGCAGTAACGTCATTTTAATACCGTGCTTTGGTACTAACTCTTCTTCCATGCCGCCTTCTGAGCCCAACCAATGCAGTTTCCAGCCCTGCTGTTGCAACTCTTTACCCACCGCTAACGCTGGGAAAATATGACCGCCAGTACCACCAGCCATCAATAAGATGGTTTTATTGGTTGTTCTACTCATGTCGTTCCCCCTGGCTTCTACCACGGTAAGATTTCTTAGCGCTCGAATATTCGTGTTCTTTACGGCGAACCTCAAAGTCAACGCGCAATAATACGGCGATAGCGACGCAGCTGACGATGAGAGAATTACCGCCATAACTAATAAATGGCAGTGTCAGTCCCTTAGTTGGTAAAGAGCCACTAGCAACGCCAATATTAATCAGCGCTTGCAGGCTCAACCAGAAACCAAAGCCGTAAGACATATACGCAGCAAAGTAATGCTCCATTTTTAACGCCCGGCGACCTATGCTAAGGCTCTTCATGAAAATAATCGCGAATAAGGCAATCACTAGCGCTACACCAACAAAACCAAATTCTTCAGCAAACACCGCAAACACAAAATCAGTATGCGCTTCTGGCAAATAGGATAATTTCTGAACACTATTTCCTAAGCCCGCGCCAAACCAATCGCCACGTCCGAATGCAATCAAGGACTGCACCAACTGGTAACCACTTCCAAACTGATCCGCCCATGGGTCAAGGAAACTGGTTAATCGCTTCATGCGATAAGGCTCTTGCCAAGCTACCAATCCCATGACAATTCCGACAAAACCAGTCAGGGTTATGAACTGCCATAAACGCGCGCCCGCTAGAAACATCATGGCCAACGCCGTTGCAACAATAACTGCCGAAGTTCCAAAATCCGGTTGCAATAACAAGAATGCGACAACCAAGCCTAGAACTACTAGAGGCTTTATGAATCCACGAATCTGTGTCTGTAGTTCATCGCTTCGACGAACCAAATATCCAGCCAAATAAATCACGATGAAAAACTTCATCAGCTCAGCAGGCTGTAAGGTCAATGGGCCAATACCAATCCAACGCTTACTACCATTAACTTCGCGGCCGATAAACAACACGGCGACTAGCAAGAATACTCCCAACACAAGAAACTTAGGGCCGTTTTCTTGCCAAAAGCGTGTATCCAACTGCAGAGCAAAGATTGCCGCAGTAACTGCAATACATAAGTAAATACAGTGACGAATCAAAAAGTGGAATTCGTTACCATTCATATGATCTTCAGCATATGGCATTGAGCTTGAAGCAACCATCACCACACCAATCGCCAACAAAGCGATCACTGGCCCAAGCAACCAAGGGTCGAGTCGAGTACGTGGGTCTGACAGTTTTAATTGCTCAACAAAATCGTTAAGACGCAAGACTTGAGTAATATTCGTCATAGCGCCTCCACCAGTTGTTCGAATTGCTCACCGCGTTCAATGTAATTTTTGAACATGTCCCAGCTTGCGCAAGCAGGTGATAGCAATACACAATCGCCAGCGTCACTCGAAGCCACTGCTTGCTCAACGGCTTCTTCTAAACCGCTAACCATTAGGGACTTACCTTTATCTAGCGCAGCAATAGTCGCGCCATCTTTGCCAAAGCAAATAACTTTTTTAGCGTGCTCTTCAATGCTTACTTTCAAACTTGATAAATCAGCATCTTTAGCATCACCACCAGCAATCAAAATAATCTTTTTTCCGTATTCCGGTGCAAAGCTGTTGATGGCTGCTACTGTAGCGCCGACATTAGTAGCTTTAGAATCATTGATGTAAGCCACTTCATTCTTGACTGCTACCAACTGGCTTCGGTGTGGCATACCGCTGTACTTTTTAGCGCTATTAATAACCGCTTCATTAATCACTACGCCAGTTGCTTCCAACAAAGCAAAAGCAGCCGCAACATTCAGTGCATTGTGCGCGCCCTGCAGCGTCAATTCATTCAACTTCAACACCAGTTGCCCACCACGGCGCAACTCTCCTGCCTTGCTATCAACTTGCCAGTCGCTGCTTGCAGAAAGCCCAAATGACAAACGCTTAGCACTTGTATTATTGGGTTGAGTTAACTCGTCTTCCGAATTTTCTATAATAGTTTCTGCATGCTCAAAAATGCGCTGTTTCGCTTCTACGTAAGCCTTGTAATCCATATAACGATCGAGGTGATCTTCACTGATATTTAGGATCGTTGCTGCGGCTGGTTTTAAGGAGTAGGTCGTTTCTAGCTGGAAGCTCGACAGCTCTAATACCACCACAGCTTCGTCGCTAGATTCTGTTAATAGGTCTAATGCTGGAACACCTATATTGCCTCCGACCAAAGCCTTTAATCCGCTGGCTTCTAGTAAGACGCCGACTAACTCTGTAACCGTGCTTTTACCATTCGATCCCGTAATCGCAATGACTGGTAACTGGTTAGCTTGGGCAAACAACTCAATGTCGCCAGCAATATCAACGCCATAATCCTGAGCTTTAGCAATATCCGGTTGTGTCACCGCAATGCCAGGGCTGACAACTAATTGGTCATAACCCAACATTTGCTCGCCACTCCAAGGAATTAGTGCTTCAGCATCAAGCATTGCTAATTCATCCGAACCTGGCGCTTGCTGGCGTGTATCCATGACTTTGAATGGTTGATTGTTTTTCGACAAATAACGCGCAACCGAAAGCCCGGTCTCTCCAAGACCGAGAATCAATCGATTTTTCTGTTCAAGTGCGTTTATTTGCATTAACGGTTACTGCCTACTTTATTAACGTATTTTCAATGTTGCTAAACCAATCAACACCAGAATTAGTGAAATAATCCAAAAGCGAACAATCACTCGTGGCTCTGGCCAGCCCTTTAATTCATAGTGATGGTGCAATGGCGCCATCTTAAAGATTCTTTTACCGGTCAACTTATAAGAGCCCACTTGCAAAATGACCGATACGGTTTCAATCACGAATACACCACCCATGATGAATAACACCAGTTCTTGTCGAACTAATACTGCAATTGTTCCGAGCGCCGCACCGAGTCCCAAAGCACCAACGTCACCCATAAAAACTTGCGCTGGATACGTGTTGAACCATAAGAAACCTAAGCCTGCGCCAACAATTGCAGCGCAAAATACCACCAGCTCACCCACGCCAGCGATGTAAGGGATCGATAAGTATTCCGAGAACACCTGGTTACCCGTTAAGTAGGCAAATATTCCTAAGCCACCTGCCACTAACACGGTTGGTAAAATTGCTAACCCGTCTAATCCATCCGTAAGATTTACGGCATTACTGGTTCCGACAATCACGAAGTAAGTCATGAAAATGAACATCAATCCAAGCTGAGGCATGACATCTTTAACAAACGGAATCAGTAGTTGAGTTTCTTGTGGGCTCGCCGTATAGAACAAATAAATCGCAATACCAGCACCTATCAGCGACTGCCACATATATTTCCAGCGAGCAATTAATCCTTTTGGATCTTTGCGTACCAATTTGATGTAGTCATCAGCTAAGCCAATTAAACCGAAGCCAACAATCGCAACTAAACAAACCCAGAGGTAACGGTTCTCAAGCTCGCCCCACAATAGGCAAGCCAAAACAATTGCTACAATAATCAATGCTCCGCCCATCGTAGGCGTTCCGGCTTTACTTAAGTGGGTTTGAGGGCCGTCGTCACGAACAGTTTGTCCAATTTGGTAAGTGCTCAAACGACGAATCATTGGAGGTCCAACTATCAAAGATATGCCCAGCGCTGTTAAAACACTCAATATCGAACGGAACGTTAAATATTGGAAAACGTTAAAGCCCGAGTAAAACTGTGATAGATATTCTGCCAACCAGGTTAGCATGGTTAACCTCCCCTCTTAGTAGTCTGTTTCGACTCTTGTAACGCTTGTACTACTTGTTCCATGCGAGCACCGCGCGAGCCTTTTATTAAAATTATTTGCTTTGAATCCAGTTGTCCCTTCATCGCGGCAATCAATGCTTCTTTATCAGCGAATAAACTTCCGCCGTCCCCAAATGCGTCAACGGTATGAGCTACCTCAGTACCCGTCGCAAAAAGTTTTTCTACGCCCTGTTCTTTAGCGTAAGCTCCAATTTCTTTGTGATAACGTTCGCTTTCTGCACCAAGCTCACCCATATCGCCGAATACAAAAATAGGCTCGCCTTCTTTGCTCACAAGCACATCAATAGCGGCTTTAACTGAGCCAACACTTGCGTTGTATGTATCATCAATAATCAAACAACCTTGTTGACCAGCAATAAGGTTTAGTCGCCCTTTAACCTCTCCGGCTTGCTCTAAACCTTGCTTAATTGTGTTCAACCCCACCTCAAACTGGCTACAAATTGCCGCCGCGACCAAGGCGTTAGAAACGTTATGCAAGCCTGCCAGTTGCAATGTCACCGTGACAGAGTCTTTGCCGGTTAAATGTCTTTTAATCAAATCAAATGTCACCAAACCTTCTGAGTTTAGGTGTACATTATTAGCGCTAAAGTGGGCATCTTTATGGCGAGACACTGTAATTTTATGACAGTCAATAAACTCTTCTTGCCACTTCGAAGCAAACTCACAATCTAAGTTAATAATGGCAGTACCATTTTCTCCAAGTGACTGATATATTTCTGACTTGGCGTCAGCAATGCCTTCGATTGAACCAAATCCTTCAAGGTGCGCTGGTTCAACATTATTTATCACGCTAACATTTGGTTTCGCTAAACTGGCACAATAAGCAATTTCACCTTTATGGTTCGCGCCCATCTCAATCACGGCATATTCATGCTCTTGATTAAGCTCTAGTAGGGTCAACGGCACACCAATATGATTATTGAAGTTGCCCTTTGTGGCCAAGACGCTCTTTTTAAGATTAGAACCTTTCAAACTCAGAACCGATGCCACTAATTCTTTAACGGTTGTTTTGCCAGCACTTCCGGTAATTCCTACGACTTTTGGATTAACTTCTTGGCGTACAAATCGAGCTAATTGCCCTAAAGCTTTTTCAGTATCTTCAACAATAATCTGCGGTAGTTGACTATCAACTTTACGGCTCACCATCAAAGCGACTGCACCTTGATTTTCGGCAGTATTGATAAACTCATGTGCATCAAATCGCTCGCCGACTAAAGCTACAAATAAAGCGCCAGAACAGTCTGCTCGACTATCCGTCATGACTTTATCTAGCGTTAAATCGTTACCCACCAATTGACCCACACAGAAATCTGCTATGGCTGAAAGCTTCAATGGAATCATACTAATTCCTCCATTAAAGTTTTAACTGAGTCTAAGTCACTGTAGTCCACTTTTTCAGTTCCAATGACTTGATAATCTTCATGTCCTTTGCCCGCGACCAAAATCATGTCGTCAGGTTTCGCGTGCTGCATAGCGAACTTAATTGCTTCAAAACGGCTGCTGATATAAGGCGTTTCTTTGTTGTTCATGCCTTGACGAATCATGTCCACAATCGCCTCGCGATCTTCTGTACGAGGGTTATCATCAGTGATGATCACTTCATCAGCATTAGCTTCGACAACCTGGCCCATAATAGCTCGCTTAGAAGTATCACGATCGCCACCGCAGCCAAAAATGCCCCATACTTTGCCTGTCTCACAATGTGCTTTCAGCGCCGATAACGCTTTCTCTAAAGCATCAGGTGTATGAGCATAATCCACAACTACTGTAGGTTTATTCTCGGCGCTAAATTGCTGCATTCTTCCTGGTACTGCATCAGCTGAGTTGAGCGCGATAATCCACTTATGACTATCACCCAACATAACGCCTAAGGCACCAGCTACAGCCATCAAGTTTGATAAGTTAAACTGCCCCAACAAGCGCGAATGTAATTTCGCGTTACCCCACGGCGTATGCAGATCAGCTTTTAAGCCATTGAGACTAAGTTCAGCATTTTCTGACGTAATCCAGTCATTAATATTTAGTTCTGTCTGCTCGCCTTTCTGGCTGTAAGCAATTTTTTGACATTTTATTTTTTTATCGTCTAACAGACGTCGACCGTACTCATCATCAGCATTTATCACCGCAGCCTTCAAATCTTTCTTCAGGAACAACTCTCGTTTCGCTTGGAAATAAGACTCCATATCACCGTGATAATCAAGATGATCGACGGATAAATTCGTAAATAATGCGACGGTAAATTCAACGCCATTAACACGGCCTTGCAACAAACCGTGTGATGACACTTCCATCGTCATGTAATGATTTTTTTGCTGTAAATATTCAGCACATATTCTTTGTAACGATATCGCATCCGGTGTTGTATTCGACGTTTCTTGAAGCGCGGATGGATTACCATTACCAATGGTGCTTAACATCAAGGTTGGGTAGTTTAAAAACTCCAAAGCCTGCGCTAATAAGAAACAACAACTTGTTTTACCGTTTGTTCCAGTGATGCCTGTTACTGACATTTTGCGCGTTGGATTGCCGTAGAAACGAGCCGCAATATCTCCGCTAGCTTGTGCGAGGTTTTCAATTGCTACTAAAGGCACTCCTGAAAACTCGACCAGCGGCTCTGTAGTTTTGACAAACTCTTGCAGACCTTCTTTCTCTACGACTAAGACGCTTGCACCTAGGTCAACAGCTTGTTGCAAATACTGGCGGCCATCTGATTGGTGCCCTGGATATGCAATAAACATCACGCCTTTTGTCACAGCACGACTGTCCAGACACACGCCTTCTATCTCAAGTTCAGCGAATGCTCCTAGCTGCTCTTTACTAAGATGCTTCTTTAATACTTTTGACAATGCTTTTGGCTTAAAGCTAACGCCTTGGAAGCTAGTCATTAGCGCCTCCTTTAGCAACAACACCCGTCGCGGTTGCAACTGCAGGTCGTTCTAGTTCGCCATCCGGCGCCACGTTCAACAAATGCAATGCTGTATCTGCAACTTTTGAAAACACTGGCGCAGATACTGTTCCACCGTAGTAACTATCGCCAGCAGGCTCGTCCACCATGACAACAATCGCAAACTTAGGATCGGTAGCAGGAACTAACCCTGCAAAATAAGTCACGTACTCATCACCATAGCCACCACGAATAGCCTTACGCGAAGTACCTGTTTTACCTGCCACGCGATAACCATCAACACGTGCTCGAGTACCGGTGCCGCCTTTCTGCGTTACCTGCTCCATCATCTTCACAACTTGTGACGCTATCTCTGGTTGGATGACCCGCTCGCCTTCAATTTCTTCATGCTCAGGCCGTTTTAATAAGGTTGGCGTGCGTTTAATACCACCAGCGCCCAATACGGAATAGGCCTGCGCTAATTGCATTGGCGTCACCATAAAGCCGTAGCCGTATGACCAAGTAGCTTTTTCGAAATCACTCCAGTTTGGACGTGGTGATAAACGACCACTCGCTTCACCCTGAATGCCCAAGCCTGTTTGCACACCAAAACCAACCGCGTATAAAGTGCGCATAAACTCGTCATCTGTCAGCTCTAGCGCAATTTTGGAAACACCCATATTGCTCGACTTTTTAATAATGCCATCAAGATCTAACTCACCATAGTTACGAGTATCACGGACCCATGCATAATCTAGGTACATGCGGCCTGGCGAGGTATCAATTTTGCTGCCGACATTAAATTTCCCACTCGTCAATCCACTAATTACCGTTAGCGGCTTCACCGTTGATCCTGGTTCGAACATATCCGTAATCGAACGGTTACGGGTTAATTCAGGCAAACGGCTATCAGAGCGATTAGGGTTAAACGACGGTTGGCTCGCCATTGCTAATACTTCGCCGGTGTCAACATCCATCACAACCACTGAACCGCCTTTTGCGCCATTCGAAAGCACCGCCTTCTTCAACTCTTTATAAGCGGCCGCTTGAATGCGTGAATCAATACTTAACTGCAAGTCGTTACCTTGCTCAGCTTTTGCCAGAACGCCGCGCTCCTCTACCACCCGGCGATAGAGGTCGACCACAACTTGTTCTTTACCCGGCTTACCGGTTAAGAAGGTATCGAATGCTTTCTCAACACCCTCTAGTCCTTTGTCATCAACACCAGTAAACCCGACCACATGCGCGGTCACTTCAGCGCTAGGATAATAGCGACGATATTCTGTTTTGAAGTTCACGCCTTTAATATCAAGACGCTTGATGTACAACGAAACATTCGGATCTACCTGACGCTCAAGCCACACAAATTGTCGCTCAGAACGATTCATAACCCATTGATTCAATTCGTTTTCATCACGTTTCAACGCTGCTGAGAATGCCTTCCATTTTTCGCTTTGCAATACTTTTGGCGTTTGTAATAAGGTTTTGATATCCAACCAAACCGACTCTGTTGGTACGGATCGAGCCAACTCGACGCCACTGCGGTCAAGAATAAGCCCTCTATGGCTTGAAATACCTTTGACACGAACCGAGCGAGAATCTCCAGCTTTAGCAAGGTCATCGGCACTGACGACTTGTAAATAAGCCGCACGACCAAGTAAAGCAACAAAACCGCACAGCAACACAACGCTCATGACGTAATAACGCCATGTGCATAGTGGTACTGTTTTTACCTTGCGGTTTCTTACCTTTTTCATTCGTTGTCGGTCCTAAGCCTTTTATCCAAATGCTGTCTATTTCAATTAATCTTTATCTCTAAGTGCTGGCTTCATGATGATTTCGTCATCATTATCCGTATGTTTCATACCCAGCTTTTGCTCAGCTAGCTGCTCGACTCTGCTATGATCTGATAAGGCACTTTGTTCTAACCTTAGTTTTTGCCACTGCAAATCCAGCGCTGTTTGTTCATCCTGCAACTTCTTCAGCTCAATCGTTGCCTGCCGAAGCTGGTGTGTTTGATAAGCTACGGTAATTGCCGAAATCACCACAACCACACCTAAAGCAATCACACCAAAACGTCTTGCGAAGGCTGCCATCAAACTGTAAAAAGGCCATAAACTATTGGTTTCTTTAACCTTTTTTTTACCCGCGCGGCTCTTGCTTTTGCTCAAGCTGCTCTTTTTCACGCAAGCTTCTCCGCAACACGCATAACCGCGCTACGCGCGCGGTTATTTCTTTCTAACTCTTCGTCACCTGCCTTGGTGAACTTGCCGACCTTTTTCATTCGGCGATTAATCATGTCTTCCGTTACCGGCAAGCCAGGTGGAAAATCCTGGCCTTTTTCCTGCTTCTGTATAAACCGTTTCACCATTCGATCTTCTAACGAATGGAAACTGATGGCGACGATACGGCCGCCGACTTTCAAGCACTCTAACGACTGCTCCAAAGTTTTTTGTAAATCATCCAGCTCACTGTTAACCGCAATTCGAATTGCCTGAAAACAGCGAGTTGCTGGATGCTTATGCTTTTCCCAGCGTGGATGCGCCTCTTTTATAATTTCCGCTAACTGTAATGTGCGGTTGATTGAGGCTTTTTGTCGCTTCTCAATGATCGCTCGCGCGATTCTTTTTGCGTAACGTTCTTCGCCAAAAGCTTTGAACGCCCACACCATATCGTCTTCTTTAGTCTCTGCTACCCACTGCTCAGCCGTTTGCCCGCGCGTGGTGTCCATGCGCATGTCTAAG
Organism: uncultured Kangiella sp.; assembly: GCA_950096615.1. GTDB lineage: Bacteria > Pseudomonadota > Gammaproteobacteria > Enterobacterales > Kangiellaceae > Kangiella. Next base: position 23,168 of record CATNCP010000036.1, read on the forward strand.
GGGCCGTCTTGCATAAAGCTAAAACCGCGCTCCGCCTGATCCAACTGCGGCGATGAAACGCCTAAATCCATCAAAACGCCGTCTATTTCGCCGACTAAAGACTTTTCGCTAACCTTTTGTTCTAAAAGGGAAAAGCTTTCATGAATAATTTCAAATCGAGAATCTTCCTGCTCTAACGACTGGCCTTCCAGAATCGCCTGAGGATCTTTATCGAAGGCTAGTAAACGACCGTTCTCAGATAGCACTGACAAAACTGCTCGACTATGGCCGCCACGGCCAAAGGTGCAGTCAATATAAGTACCATCAGGGTTGATCACTAGAGCCTCCACTGCCTCATCGAGTAGAACCGAATCGTGAGCAGCCTTTTCATGACTAGAGTTCATGATTAAAACGCCAGGTCCGGTAAATTCTCTGTATCTAATGGACCCTCGCCCAACGCAGCCACATCATCTTCAATCTTCTTGTGCCAGTTGGTTTCATTCCAGATTTGGAACGTTTTACCCTGGCCCGCTAATAACACTTCTTTTTCAAGATGTGCGTATTCGCGAAGAACTGGAGGTAGTAAAATACGGCCGTTACCGTCGATCTCATGCTCAGAAGCATGGCCAAGTAACATACGTTTAATACGACGTTGGTTAGGATCGGTATTGGAAAAAGTGTCTAAAGTGGTTTCGAGTTGTTCCCATTGGGGAAGCGGGAAAAGCAGTAAACACGGGTCAAACAGGTCAATAGTTACCACGATTTGGTTAGCGCAGGCATCATGAAAACGCGAACGGTACTTCGCCGGAATGGCGATACGACCTTTCGCGTCCATATTGATTGCAGTTGCGCCTCTAAACATTGGCTTCTTTTAACCCCGATTAACTCGACTGTTTCATTATTGAGACCACTTTTAGGAAAGAAGCTTGAAAGAGGATTGCTAGGAGAGAGTTTAAGCAAGGCTCTTTCAAGGTTCTTTTTAAAGCTCGCCATCAGTAATGATGGTTTGTTACAACGCTCAGTAAATCGTTTCGATCGTCACTGATCCTTTACGATCCACTTTGCGACACTTTTCTCCACTTATCTACACTATATGAAGTTTGCGTGTTTTTTGCAAGGCAAATTTGCATGTAAAATGTGAAAAATGTCCTTATTTGACAAACACTTAGCAAGGGTTAGTTGGCACTAACAAACACCCAAAAATAAAAGCGATACTTTTCATCAAATTAGCGTTATAAGTTAGAAACTACTTTAAGTTAGAGGAGGGATTCTGACCTTTTAAATGGTCTAAATCAGCTTGAAACAGCCCAAATCAAAGGCTTTCGGTAAAACAATTTTACAATTATGTATCATTACAATAGATTAATTAGTAGGTACTTCATATAAGCAATGATGTAAGAGGAAGGTATGGAGCTTACAGGATATAAAAGAGACTTTTCCCCTGGCGAGGGATTGTTGCCAATCGAAATACAAGATCTTCAAATTACCGCTAATGCAGCAGAGTTGGAAGAGTTAGCAGAGTTTTTACATAGTTGTGCAAAAAAGCTAAAAAAAGAAAAAGTTGTCAATGAATCGGTTCAACTACCTGACTCCCGTCCAGATCCGCAAACCCCAGTGTGGCTTCAAGTTCTCTCAGAAAATAGTTTATAACTTAGAGCCATAACGCCAAAACTGGGGTGGTAATTTCTTAAAGAGTGCCCTAGACTGGTAACAAGACGCTGCAAAGTATAACCCTATGAATTACAAAGAAATTTTCGAACAAATTAGTGATGAGTTAAAGGATTTTGACCAAATCGGGCAAGTCGCGACCTACATTCCGGCACTTGCTAAAGCCAACCCTAATAAATTTGGTATGTACTTAGTCACCGAAGAGGGTCACGAATACGATCATGGCGATGTCGAAGAAAACTTTTCCATCCAAAGTATTTCCAAAGTTCTATCGCTGGTCTACGCCTTCAAGTTAGTAGGTACTGACTTATGGAGGCGTGTTGGCGTGGAGCCATCGGGCAGCCCCTTTAACTCTTTAGTTCAGCTGGAATATGAGCAAGGAATCCCCCGAAACCCATTAATCAACGCGGGAGCCATTGTTGTTTGTGACATTCTCGTGAGTCAGCTGGATAACCCTTACCAAGATTTCATTCAGTTTGTGCGAGACTTATCCGGCAATCCGTCTATCGACTACTGCAAAGAGACCGCTCAATCTGAAAAAGAGTGTGGCTTTAAGAACAATGCCCACATCAACCTAATGAAGTCCTACGGCAATATTGATAACGACGTCGAAGAAGTACTCGATTTCTACTTCCACCTCTGCTCAATCGAGATGTCATGCAAAGATCTGGCTCAAACCTTTATGTTTCTTGCTCGGAGCGGCAAGAATCCACTGAACAACGATAAAGTCCTGACCGCACGAGAAACGAAGCGTATTAATGCCATCATGCTACTTTGTGGTTTTTATGACGAAGCTGGGGAATTTGCGTTTAAAGTTGGCCTTCCGGGTAAAAGTGGTGTTGGCGGTGGCATCGTCGCTATCTATCCTGACCAATATAGTGTTGCGGTATGGAGCCCGGGGCTAAACAGTAAGGGGAATTCAAGCAAAGGCATCAAAGCGCTAGAAATTTTCACCACCATCACACAGTCCAACGTTTTCGGGCCCTCTCCTATTTTTGACGAACTGGAGTACGAATAGCCGTACTCCTTTATTCCAAATTCGTCATCAAAGTGTAGCCAATCTCTCACAAAAGCTTCATCGTTTACACCTAGTATCAAACCCACCATTATTATTAAATAGCAACTGAACCGATGGATTGGTTCCGTTCTTACGGATAAGAACGCAAGGGAATGTCTCAGGACGAGCCATTTCAAGGAAGATCCCTTTATGGACAAATCTCAGGAAGAGATCTCTAGGGAAAGAGTCTGCTCTGGATGAGCATGTTGATGGAAAAGGGAACGGCACAGGACGTGCAATTCCCTTTCAACATCAACAGATTAAAACATTTATGGACAAGCGAAGAAAAAGGAACATTTCATGGCGATTAAATTAATTCAAAAGTATCAGGGCTGGTGGGATTCTAGCCAAAACCGTGGCCATTTCTGGTTTACCTACTACGATAATACTCGTGAAAGAAGCGTTTACGTCAACGCCTCTGAATTCCAGATCATGATGGACATGCTACGAAACGAAAAACCTGTCTACGGCGACCATACCCGCGCCCTAGTCACTACCCAGTCTGAAGAAACTGGTGAAGAGGAATCATAGTTAACTTATTTTCATCAGTTTTTCTTCAGTGATACAGCCAGCGCAGCCTTTTATAAAGGCACCAACTACCCCTTAGAACCCTTCGCGTTGGCTGTTTTTTTCAGTAAAATCAATATGTTTTCCAAAACTCCTGTTTGCCAAAATGAATGTGCTCAGGCAAACTAATGACAGCCTAAAAAAACTAACCACGTCATGAGTAACAGACAACTAGAACACGCTGACCACATAGACAACCAAAAGCATCAGCTCAAACGCCAAGTTAGCCTACTCGCCCATGACATTACCGTACCCATGAACGTCGGCAGCCTTTTTCGTATTTCTGACGCGCTCGGTATCGAAAAAATCTACTTATCAGGCGACACACCAACGCCACCCAACAGTAAAATCCGCAAAACCTCACGCAGTACAGAGAAATACGTACCCTATGAAACCGCAGACAATCCTATTGAATTAATACAACAATTAAAAGAACAGAACTACACCATCATCGCCTTAGAAATCACCAGCGACAGTATTCCACTACAAGAATTAAAACTAGAACAAGATCAGAAGGTTTGCCTAGTTCTAGGCTCAGAAAATACTGGGGTCAACCAAGAACTCCTAGAACTATCTGACATCACCACCCACATCCCCATGCTCGGCCAAAACTCCTCCATGAATGTCGCCACAGCGTGTGGAATAGCGGTTTATGGATTGGGGATGCTTAGTTAATATCAATAAGTGTCTATATCAATATGAGCTCCTATTTCACCTAAGAACTTAACAGTTTCAGCCTCAAAGCCAATTGCTGGCATTGAAATATGATCATCGCCTGAAAACCTTAATACAACTTCTAATCTAGGTATTAGCTTGAACTTATCAATTGCTTTTAAAATTTTATCTTTTTTATTAATTAATCGACCAACTATGTCAGATGACATTTGAAAAACATCAATATAGTCTCTAATTAAGTTTTCGGTTGACAGAATCCAAGAAGTTTTTCTGATCTCGTATCCTTCTGGAGACTTTCCTTTCAATATTACTGTTGTAGGCTCAACTTCTAGTAACCTTGTCACTTCACTCGGATCAAACTCATCACCGTCTAAAGCAAAGTAAACTCTACCTTCATGTTGTTTTGACACCTTATCTCCTTCTTCTTATTTAGCTCACACCAAGAAGAAGTATAGTTTTTCTCACCCTAATTAGAAATAGCAGCCAATTAAGCTTTTATGTTCATTTTCTTTGCATGCCTAAGTGACCGCACACAGTGAGAGACTCGTCGAGTGGCGAAACCAAGACAATTAAAAAAATGAGAAATTTAATTTTAAATTGAGCTTAGAAAGACAAAACTAAGCTACTGTTGGGTTACACCTAAAGGCTAACCCAACCTACGAATAGATAAGCATTGGAAAAAGACACTGGATACCGCGGTTAAACCGCGGTATGACGAAATTGATGAAAAGCTGGCCGACAAGCCGCTTCTCTTGTAGGAAAGTCCGTCGTGGTCAGTCATTCGACGAATGACAAAGCACAAGCCAGCCCACCTCAATGACAAGAAAAAGAAAAGCTGGCCGATAAGCCGGATTCTGTCGTGGACAGTCATTCGTCTAGGCCATCAATCGCTC
>CATNCP010000037.1 GCA_950096615.1 uncultured Kangiella sp.
AATATGGTGGGTTGCACAGGAATCGAACCTGTGACCACCTGATTAAAAGTCAGATGCTCTACCGACTGAGCTAGCAACCCATTGATTTGGCTATCTTTCTAGCCAAGCTCACCATCGCTGATGAGACGCGTATAATACTGTTTTTTACGGAAAATACAACCTTTATACGCGAATTTTTAAGCTTTTTTATCGTTTCTAAGCCCTACTCAGCTTCTTCAATCCAAGCAGCCTGAATGGCTTCAAGAATTCTTTCGCCACTACGGTTTGGATCATCATCAAACTCATCAAGCTCAATGACTTTACTGCGTAGGTCCATAAAGTTAATACGAGTCGGATCCTGTTCAGGGAACTTCTCATACAACTCAATAGCGATATCTAGACTATCTGTCCACTTTAAGCCCATAAGCTACTCCTTCAAAAAACGCCTAGTGGCGCTCAGAGACTTGATTAATCGTGTACTTAGGGATTTCTACCACTAAATCCTCATCATCCACCATCGCTTGGCAGCTTAAGCGTGACTCTGGTTCTAAACCCCAAGCTTTGTCTAGCATATCATCTTCCAGCTCATCGCTCTCTTCCATCGAGTCAAAGCCTTCGCGAACTACGACGTGGCACGTGGTGCAAGCACACGACATTTCACAAGCATGCTCGATAAAGATTTTATTGTCCAAAGCGACATCCAGTACTGACTGCCCTTTTTCAGCTTCTACTTCTGCGCCTTCTGGGCACAACTCTTCGTGAGGTAAAAAGATTACTTTTGGCATTTATTTACCCTATATTTCGTCAACTTCATGGCCCACAAGAGCCTTGGCGATACTAGCGTCCATACGGCGGCTAGCAAATTCATTACTATTTTTTTCTACTATCTCAATCGCGTTCTCGATGGCCTCGATACTGTCGCCCTGAGATGTCTGATTTAATTGCTCGAGCGATGATTGAATCGCAGCATACTCTTCTTCGCTAAGAAGCTCTTTACCATTCTCGTTCAACGCAGCAGAAACCGCTTCTATAACTCTTGCAGCTTCTACTTTTTGCTCACGCAACATTCTTGCTTCCATATCGCCTTCAGCATGGCTGAAAGAGCTTTGAAGCATATTCGTAATCTGGTCATCACTTAAACCATAAGATGGCTTAACGGTAATGTCGGCTTTAACGCCGCTCGTGGTCTCTTCTGCTAGGACCTGCAATAAACCGTCGGCATCGACCTGGTAAGTCACTTTAATGCGCGCAGCACCAGCAACCATCGGTGGGATACCGCGAAGCTCAAATCGAGCCAGTGAGCGACAGTCATCCACTAATTCACGTTCGCCTTGAACGACGTGAATCGCCATAGCCGTTTGACCATCTTTAAAGGTGGTAAATTCCTGCGCTTTTGCAATTGGGATAGGCGTGTTTCTTGGGATAATTTTCTCGGCAAGACCACCCATCGTTTCTACGCCAAGCGATAAAGGAATGACGTCCAATAACAACATGTCATCGTCAGACTTATTACCGATAAGCACGTTGGCCTGAATCGCGGCACCGATAGCAACCACCTTATCCGGATCGATATCCGTTAGTGGTGGTACTTTAAAATGCTTTTCAACTTTCTCTCGCACCAAAGGTACGCGCGTAGAACCGCCAACCATCACGACTTTATCAACTTCATCAACTTTGATACCGGCGTCTTTCAAAGTACGGCGACATGAAAGCAATGTCTTATCGACGATCGGTGCGATAATTTCTTCAATTTGTGTCCGGCTCATCTGTCCATTCCAATCAAGGAAGTTAACTTCTACTGTATCAGTATCCGTTAAAGCTTCTTTGATATCGCGAGCTTTAATCATTGCAAGTTGATGTGCACGTCTATCGTCGCTATCAACATTTGCTTGTTCAACTAAGTAGTGTGCAATAGCGCGATCAAAGTCATCGCCGCCAAGCGCACTATCACCGCCAGTCGCCAGTACTTCAAATACGCCTTTTTGTAAGCGCAAAATGGAAATATCAAAAGTACCGCCACCTAAATCGTAGATGGCATGAATACCCTCGCTTCCAGTATCTAAACCATAAGCTACTGCTGCAGCTGTAGGTTCGTTTAGTAAGCGCAATACTTTTAAGCCTGCTAACTGTGCGGCATCTTTTGTCGCCTGGCGCTGAGCTTCATCAAAATATGCTGGGACGGTAATAACGACCCCGCCTAATTCGCCCCCAAGCGTTTGCTCGGCGCGCTCAGCCAATGTACGCAAAATATCGCTTGAGACTTCAACAGGATTTTTTTCTACTTGATTATCAAGCACTACACCTGGCATACCAGATTCGGACTCGATTAACTGATTGGCGCTAAACTCTTTAATTTTGTCCATGTCAGCTAAGCCACGTCCCATCAAGCGCTTAATTGAACTGATCACATTGCCAGGCTCTATCGCTTGTTGTTCTTTCGCTTTGTGGCCAACTTCGAAATTATCGTCACTCATGTAGTGCACAACCGATGGCACTGTGTGCTTACCATTGGCGTCAGCTAACGTTTCTGCTTTACCGCTACGCACTGTAGCAATCAGTGAATTTGTCGTTCCTAAATCAATACCAGCCGCAAGCTTGTGTTGGTGCGGCTCAGTACTTTGACCTGGTTCTGAAATTTGCAGTAATGCCATAATAATTTACTTAATCTAAAATTTTATCTTCAGCAAGCTCAATGTCATTCAGCGTCTTATGCAAGAACTGTAGCTTGTAAATAGAAACTTTTAACGCTTCTAGATCCCAGTCCTCTTGCTCAAAGCGCTGACCTAATGAAGCTTCTTGCTCTTCTGCCATCGCTTCAATTTTATCGGCAAAAGTCATTAATCCTGCTGCATCTTTTTGTTGAGCCAGAGTATCCAGTTCTTCACGCAACTCTAACTGCTGCATCAAGAACTCTGGATCGTTAACAGTATGATCTTTAGTCGTATCAATGCCTTTCACAACCTGCAACAGATATTGAGCTCTTTTAACAGGGTGTTTTAGCACAGCAAATGCGTCGTTCAATCGAGTAGTTTTCTGCATCGCCAACATTTGCTGCTGACTACCGCCTTGCGCATGACGATCAGGATGAGCCGACTGTAAAAGTCGCTTCAACTTACTTGAAAGCTCTTTTTGATCGACGAAAAAATTCGGCTCAAGGCCGAATAATTCAAAATAATTTCGCTGCGCTTCTGCCATAATATTAAATTCGTTTGGAGATAGTTGAGTTTTCTAGTGAGAATAATTTATTCAGGGTGAGGCAAATTTAAATTCGGCTAGGGAATTTATAAGTAATAAATGACCGACGACGAATTTAAATTTAACAAAACCATGGATAAATTAGGTCACTAGACGGTGAAGGACTCACCACACCCACACTCACCTTTAACATTCGGATTCACGAACTCAAAACCTTCGTTCAATCCTTCTTTTACAAATTCGAGGTGAGTGCCTTCTAGGTACAGTTTACTTTTTGGATCGATAATGACTTTCACGCCTTTATCTTCATACACGATATCTTCGTCGTTAAGCTCATCAACAAACTCTAGAACGTAAGCCAGCCCTGAACAGCCTGTCGTTGTTACACCGAGTCGAACCCCGATGCCCTTTCCACGATTATCGAGGAATGACTTTACTCGCTCTGCTGCTGAGTCTGATAAAGTGATCGCCATAAATTAACCTGTACCTATTTCGCTATTACTTGATAGTTTACTTTTGACTTCTATCTTTAAAATCTTTAACCGCAGCTTTAATTGCATCTTCTGCAAGAACTGAGCAGTGAATCTTCACTGGCGGCAACGCTAACTCTTCAGCGATGTCAGTGTTCTTGATCGCTTGAGCTTCGTCAACGGTTTTACCTTTAACCCACTCGGTTACTAGCGAACTTGATGCGATAGCAGAACCACAGCCATAAGTTTTAAACTTCGCATCTTCAATGATGCCTTGTTCATTTACTTTAATCTGTAGTTTCATAACGTCTCCACAAGCTGGAGCGCCTACCATACCAGTACCTACAGTCGTATCATCTTTTTCGAACGCACCAACGTTACGTGGGTTCTCATAATGATCAATAACTTTTTCACTATATGCCATAATAATCTCTCCCGCTTAAATTAATGCGCCTGCCACTCAACTTTGGACAGGTCGATACCTTCTTTGTACATATCCCATAACGGCGATAGCTCACGTAAACGGCCAATGCCTTCACGAACTTTTTCAATCGTATAGTCAATTTCTTCCTCAGTGGTAAAACGACCAATACTGAAGCGAATTGAACTGTGAGCTAGTTCGTCATCTCGACCTAACGCACGCAATACATACGAAGGTTCCAAGCTTGCTGATGTACACGCAGAGCCTGATGATACTGCTAAATCTTTTAGTGCCATGATTAATGACTCACCTTCAACAAAGTTAAAGCTGATGTTCACAATACCGGCAACACGCTGTTCTTCGTGACCGTTAAGGTACACTTCTTCCATATCACTAACACCGCTCCATAGGCGTTCACGAAGACTGATGATGCGCTCGTTATCTTTGCTCATGTCTTCTTGAGCAACACGCGCTGCCTCGCCCATACCTACGATTTGGTGCGTTGGTAAAGTACCTGAACGCATACCGCGTTCATGACCACCACCATGGATTTGTGCTTCTAAACGAACACGCGGCTTACGACGAACGTAAAGTACGCCAACACCTTTAGGGCCATACATTTTGTGGCCTGAAATCGACATCAAGTCGACTTTTGTGTTTTGCACGTCAATCGGTAGTTTACCGGCGCTTTGCGCGGCATCAACGTGGAAAATAATTTTACGCTCACGGCACAGCTCGCCGATAGCGTCGATGTCTTGAACCACACCAGTTTCGTTGTTCACGTGCATGATACTAACGACGATAGTGTCATCGCGAAGAGCATCTTTGAAAGCATCCAAATCAATCAAACCATCGTCTTTAACGTCAAGGTAAGTTACTTCGTAACCTTCACGTTCAAGTTGACGAGTCGTATCTAAAACCGCTTTATGCTCGGTTTTGACCGTGATGATATGTTTGCCTTTTTTGCCGTAAAAGTGCGCAGCTCCTTTAATCGCTAAGTTGTCCGACTCGGTTGCACCAGAAGTCCAAACAATTTCACGTGGGTCCGCTTTGATTAAATCCGCTACATGCTGTCTTGCTTCATCAACAGCCTCTTCCGCTTCCCAACCAAACTTGTGGGAACGTGACGCAGGGTTACCGTAGATGCCATCAACACTCATGTATTGAACCATCTTCTCGGCAACGCGCGGATCGACCGGCGTAGTTGCTGCATAATCAAGATAGATGGGTAGTTTCATTCTCTTCTCCGCTAAATATCAAGCACAATTCAAAAATATCCAAAATTGCTTTATTAACTAAAAGCGTTCTTTTAGCCGAAAGCTATAACGTCTTCTTCACGAAAACGTACATTTTGGCGCTCAGCTACCTGCTGAACAAAGTCTCGTTGGATAACATGATCTAACGTTATCCCACTCAAAAACTGATAAATCTGGTCACTTAACTCTGACCACAACTGATGTGATAAACAAACGTCGCCACCTTGACAGTCGCCTTTGCCATTACAGCGTGTAGCAGTAATGGGTTCGTTTACCGCTAAAACAACCTCTGCGATGCTAATCTGTGTCGCTGGACGTTTTAATTCATAACCACCACCTGGCCCACGAACGCTGTCGACCAAATTGGCCTTGCGCAGTCGTGCAAACAGTTGCTCTAGGTAAGACAACGAAATATGTTGTCGTCCAGAGACTTCTGCCAGTGTTATAGGGCCTTTTCCTGTGTGTAATGCTAAATCCAGCATTGCTGTTACAGCGTATCGACCCTTGGTGCTTAATTTCATATCAGTACCTTTACTTCGATACTGTAATGATCTCATACCCGACTATTTTAGTCAACTTTAGGCAAACGAGTACAACGAGCCCGCTCTAAAGCTAACATATTGAATTTTATAGTTATTTACTTGCACTCATAAGTAAAACTAATAAAGGACTGCTGATGAATAAGTAGAAATACCGAGTAAAACACTCAGTTAAATGCAACTGATTCTCATTAATTAAAATCAATAGCTTAGGAGCTTACTAAGAGTCTTTGTTAGATTTTTCTGGCTCGCTTTCTGGGGCAGTGTCTTGGTGCTCGCCCTCTTCGTAGACACCATCAGGATCTTTAAGGTCGAAACGAGTCAATTCTTCACACTCAACGTCTGGAAGATCGAGCTCAGCGCAATCTATCCCTTGCTTCTTTAGAGCGCAGGCAATTAGCTCCATCTGTTTTTCAAGAGCGCGGGAATGTTCATGCAGGCTACGAATGGCTTGAGAAATAGGGTCTTGCTGCTGAGTACTGATGCCATAAGCTTCAAATACCGTTTGCTCGGTATCTTTCTGGCGACTGACTTGGCGTGCAGGAATACCAATCATAGTGGTATCTTCAGGCACATCTTTGACCACAACGGCATTGGAGCCGACGCGGGCACCTTTTTCAAGAGTAATAGGACCTAGTACCTTAGCACCAGCACCAATCACCACATCGTTTTTTAAGGTTGGATGCCTTTTACCTTCCTTCCAACTGGTTCCGCCTAGGGTAACGCCATGGTACAGCGTGCAGTCGTCGCCGATCTCTGCTGTTTCACCAATCACGACGCCCATGCCATGATCAATAAAGAATCGACGCCCTATCTTTGCGGCTGGGTGAATTTCGATTCCAGTTAACCAACGCGCTAAGGTTGATAACGTTCTGGCTAACCACTTCCAATTCGCATTCCACAGCTTATGCGCAGCACGATGTGCCCAAATAGCATGGAGACCAGGGTAATTAGTCAAAACCTCAAAGTTATTACGTGCCGCTGGATCGCGGTGATACACGCTTTTAATGTCTTCTTTGATTCGAGAAAACATCGTTATTCCTCATCGCTTTTATCGGTATTTTTTGATTGATACTTTATATGCTTGGTCATTGACGCTAAAAACCCTCGCATAATATTCACTTCGGCTTCCGTCAGCTGCGCTTTTGCAAACAAGCGGTGTAACCTAGCGGGAAGAAGCTTTGGCTCTGTGGGGTCGAAAAAACCAGTCTCTGTCATCACACTCTCAAAGTGGTGATACAACCCTTCCGTCTGCTTTACCGTCGCCTTGCGCTCGCCGCTGATCTCAGCTTCAGCCTCATCAATAGCATCGGCTGAATGTAACGAATTTTGCAGCCCTAAGGCTAATAACCGGCATTCATAACATATAACCTGAACCGCAGCAGCCAAATTCAGCGACATGTAATCTGGATTTGCGGGAATGTTCACATGGTAATGACAAAGTTGTAATTCTTCGTTCAGTAATCCGGTGCTTTCACGACCAAATACAATCGCCATCGGCAAAGCTGTTGGCTCACGCTCGATGATACCTTTAATTTCCCGAGGCTCAACCAAAGGCCACGGTAATGCGCGGTTACGAGAACTGGTCCCTATGACCAATCGACAATCATCAACCCCCTCCTCTAGCGAAGCGACAACTTGCGCATTGTCCAACACATCGGTAGCGCCTGACGCCCGAGCCGTGGCTTCTTCAGAAGGAAACTGTTTCGGATTAACCAGCACTAACTGCTTTAAACCCATGGTTTTCATAGCTCTTGCAGCTGCGCCAATGTTGCCAGGATGACTGGTCTGGCAAAGCACTATCTTGATATTGTGCAATATATCCGGAGTCTCTGATGGTAACGTTTGTTCAGTCATTCACGTGAAAAAGTCGATAATTTACAAGAAGGTATAGTAGCAGAGCATTTCCCATAACCCCACTATTAATTCGCCACTGTCAGCGCTTTAATTGGACAAAAAGCATGAAAAAACTGTGTTTAGGACTTCTTAATACTCATAACATTTGCTATTATTCGCACCGTTTCGAGCATATGCTCATTATTTGTCCAATATGGACTCTGTTCTTCTACAGAACTGTTCTTTGACTTTGGTGGTATCAATATGAATGCGTACAAAAACATTGCCGTGCGCGCGGCAGAACGTGCTGGAAATTTTGTGGCGAAAGCGTTTGCGAATCGTGAACGAATCATTGCACAAAGCAAAGGACCTAACGACTTTGTCAGCAACATCGACAAACAAGCTGAAGAAATCATTATTGATGCCATTAAATACAGCTATCCTGATCATGCCATTCTTGCCGAAGAAAGTGGCCAGCATGGTGACAGTGACACTGTTTGGGTGATCGACCCAATTGATGGCACAACCAACTTCCTGCAAGGCATCCCGCACTTCGCCATATCAATCGCTGTAAAACAAAAAGGCAAAACACTTGCTGCGGTTGTTTACGATCCGATTAAAGATGAGTGCTTTACAGCCTCTAATGGCGGCGGCGCCCAACTTAATAACACACGAATCCGTGTGAGCGACAAGAAAAAGCTTGATACCGCGCTTCTAGCGACTGGTTTTCCGTTCCGCGGTCATCAGGATCTTGGCGATTATCTGCGCTACTTTGAAACTATCTTCCCACTTTGCGTCGATATGCGTCGTGCTGGTGCTGCATCTTTGGATCTGGCATACGTCGCTGCGGGTCGTTTAGATGGATTCTGGGAGTTTGGTTTGAGCGAATGGGACACGGCAGCTGGTATCTTAATCATTAAAGAAGCAGGCGGATTTGTCGGAGACATCAAAGGTAACCCACACCAAGAAAAGTCTAAAAGCATCCTTGCTGCGACTCCAGGCGTCTTCAAACAATTCATGAAAAATGTAAAAGACCTTTAAATCCCAGAACATATCACCATATAAACAGCCAAATATTTGAAAGTGACAGGCCAAAGATTGTACAATTGGTCTGTCCTCTTACCACCTTCATGAATGAAACATTTAATTAAGTAGGTTTTTAGAATTATGTCTACCCAAAATCACAAAGCTCTATTTGGCGCATTGTGGAACGATTATCTAGCGATTACACCAGATGCAGATGCAATTCACGAAGAATTTAAAGCCCTTGGTGACGATACTATTATCAATGATCACATTGCTCTTCGTACTTTTAACGAAGGCTCGATCAATTTAGAAAATATCGGTAAACACTTAGAGCAATTTGGTTACTATGCTGCTGGTGAATATCACTTTGAAGAAAAGAAGCTTTACGCTAAGCACTTTCAACATGAGAGTGATGAAGATGCTCCTAAGATCTTCGTCAGCGAGTTATTGCTTGAAGAGTTTTCAGCTGAACTACAAATGTTTTGCCGTGGACTTATTGCAGAAGCCAACTGGAACATCCGCAAAGATGGTTTGAGTTTGCCTTCTCGCCCATGGGGTAAAATTACTCGTGAAGCTTACGAGCGTTTACTCGAAGAAAGTGAGTATGCGGCTTGGTTAGCGGCTTTTGGCCTTCGTGCAAACCACTTCACTGTTTCGGTGAATAAGTTACGCGATATGAAAAACCTTGAAACCGTTAACCAATTCCTGAAAGACAAAGGCTTTGAGTTAAATACAAGTGGCGGCGAAATCAAGGGTAATGAAGACGTATGCTTAAAGCAGAGTGCAACAATGGCAAATATTGTTGATTGGGAATTTAATGGCGGTAAGCACCCTATTCGTTCGTGTTTCTATGAATTCGCAGAACGTTTCCCAATGGAGAACGGAGAGCTTTATCAAGGTTTTGTGGCAGCTAGTGCTGATAAAATCTTTGAATCGACAAATGCTGCTTAAGTAAAAAATTTACAAGTATAAAAAAAACCGCCAAACGGCGGTTTTTTTATGTCTCACTTTTTAAAGAAATTACAGAGCGTCAATTAACTCTGGAACCGCTTTAAATAAATCTTCAACTAAGCCGTAATCCGCTACCTGGAAAATAGGCGCTTCTTCGTCTTTGTTGATAGCAACAATAACTTTAGAGTCTTTCATGCCTGCCAAGTGCTGAATCGCACCAGAAATACCTACGGCAATATACAATTCAGGGGCAACGATTTTACCGGTTTGGCCAACTTGGTAATCATTAGGAACAAAGCCAGCATCAACTGCTGCACGAGATGCGCCTACAGCCGCACCCAACTTGTCCGCCAATGTTTCAAGCATTTCAAAGTTCTCGCCATTACCCATACCACGACCACCAGAAACCACAACGTTCGCAGTACCTAAGTCAGGACGCTCAGACTCTGTCAATTCTTCGCCAACATAGTTACTCAGTTCAGTATGTGAACCAGAGTCTACATTTTCGATGGAAGCTGAGCCGCCTTCAGTAGCTAATGCATCAAATGCTGTTGCACGAACAGTGACTACTTTTTTGCTGTCGTTACTTTTTACGGTAGCAATAGCATTACCTGCATACACAGGACGTTTAAAAGTATCGTCAGAATCCACAGCGATGATGTCTGAAATCTGCTGCACGTCTAATAAAGCAGCGATGCGAGGCATCATGTTCTTACCGAAGGTCGACGCCGGCGCTAGAATGTGCGAATAGTCGCCCTCCTGAGCCATCACAGCCTTTTCAACGTCTTCTGCGAGTAAGTGCTCTAAAAACTCAGCCTGAGCCAATAGAACCTTATCAACGCCTTCTGCTTTAGAAGCTTGATCAGCCACAGACTGACAGTCATGGCCTGCAACTAATACTACTGTTTCACCACTCAGCTGTTTTGCGGCAGCGATAGTATTATAAGTAGAAGCCTGTAATTCGCTGTTATTGTGCTCTGCAATTACTAAAGTCGTCATTTAGATCACCTTCGCTTCATTCTTCAATTTATCAACCAGCTCAGCTACCGTCTCAACCTTAATACCTTCGCTACGCTCAGGTGGATTTTCTACGCTCAAGGTTTCTGTACGGTTAGCAGTATCCACGCCTAAGTCGGCCAGTGCGATTTCATCAAGTGGCTTACGCTTGGCTTTCATAATGTTTGGAAGCGATGCAAAGCGAGGCTCGTTTAAACGTAAGTCAGTCGTCACAACTGCTGGAAGCTTTAACTCAATAGTTTGTAAGCCACCATCAATCTCACGAGTCACCTTAGTTTTACCATCTTCAACTTCAACCTCTGAAGCAAAAGTACCTTGCCCCCAACCTAGTAATGCACCCAGCATTTGGCCAGTTTGGTTATTATCGCCATCGATTGATTGCTTACCAAGAAGCACCATTTCTGGGCCCTCTTGCTCAACAACTTTCTTTAGTACTTTTGATACTGCTAATGGCTCTAACTGATCATCAGTTTTTACCAAGATTGCTTTATCAGCACCTAGTGCCAAAGCTGTACGCAATGTTTCTTGGCATTGTTGATTGCCAATTGATACCGCGACAACCTCAGAAGCAATGCCTTTTTCTTTTAGGCGAACCGCTTCTTCAACAGCAATCTCACAGAATGGATTCATAGACATTTTTACGTTAGCAGTTTCCACACCGCTATTGTCTGGCTTTACACGAACCTTTACGTTCGCGTCAATTACTCGTTTTATTGCAACTAGAATTTTCATGAAAACCCTATCGTATGTATAATCTCTGCCAAATATAGACGATCTAGGCGCCTATCTTTTGTAAAATAGGGCGTAATGGTGACGTTTTACTGGCTTAAGGTCAATAGTTGATCGTGATTTTAGCCATATTTTGAATGATTTTTAATCAATTTTAAGAGGAGATCTAGGTGGAACGCGAATTTATGGAATTTGACGTTGTGATAGTGGGTGCAGGCCCTTCTGGTCTTTCTGCTGCTATTAAGCTACGCCAACTCGCCATCGAGAACGATAAAGAATTGATGGTGTGTGTGGTCGAGAAAGGCTCTGAAGTTGGAGCTCATATTTTGTCTGGGGCTGTCGTTGAGCCGACGGCGCTTAACGAGCTTATTCCAGACTGGGAAGAAAAAGGCGCGCCACTTAACACAAAAGTTACTGGCGATACCATCTACCTCATGAAAAATGAAGACAAAGCAACCAAGGTGCCTAACTTCTTCGTACCAAAAACGATGCACAATGATGGTAACTATATTATTAGTTTAGGTAACTTGTGTCGCTGGTTGGCTGAACAAGCTGAGGCTTTGGGCGTTGAAATCTTCCCTGGCTTTGCTGCGTCAGAAGTTCTCTATAACGAAGACGGCTCGGTCAAAGGTATTGCCACTGGTGATATGGGGATCGGTAAAGACGGCGAGAAAAAAGACGGCTACATGCCAGGCATGGAGCTACACGCGAAATACACCCTATTTGCAGAAGGTTGTCGCGGTAATCTCGGTAAAGAACTGATCAGCAAATTCAATCTTGATGAAGGCAAAGAGCCACAGCACTACGGTATCGGTATCAAAGAGCTTTGGAAGGTATCCGACGAACAACATCAAGAAGGCTTGGTGGTGCATACCGCTGGCTGGCCTTTAAGTGAATCCAGCTCTGCTGGCGGTGGCTTCTTGTATCACATAGAAGACAATCAAGTTGTGGTAGGGTTAATCACGGACCTCTCTTATTCAAATCCGCATGTTAGCCCGTTCCATGAGTTCCAGCGCTATAAGCATCAAAAGGTTATCAAGCAATACCTAGAAGGCGGTGAGCGTATTTCTTACGGAGCGAGAGCTTTAACAAAAGGTGGATTGCAATCACAACCTAAGATGGCTTTCCCTGGCGGCTTATTGATTGGTGACAATGCCGGTACTCTAAATTTCGCAAAGATTAAAGGAACCCACACCGCCATGAAGTCAGGAATGATAGCTGCAGAGACTATCATGGCTGCATTTGGTGGCGATCGTGCGAATGATGAATTAACTGAGTATGAAGCGAACTATAAAGCTTCGTGGGCTTGGCGTGAACTTCATCAACAACGTAATTTTGGCCCTGCTCAGCATAAATGGGGGAACTTTATTGGTTCGGCTTATGCCTTTATCGATCTTAATATCTTTAATGGCAAATTACCTTGGACTTTAAGTGATCCGAAACCTGATTATGCTCAGATGAAGCCTGCTGATCAATGTAAGAAAATCGACTACCCTAAACCTGATGGGAAGTTATCATTTGACAAGCTATCTTCTGTGTTTGTCTCCAATACAAACCATGAAGAAGATCAGCCTGTCCATTTAAAGCTAGAAGACAAATCGATTCCTATCGATGTTAACCTAGAAAAATATGACGAACCAGCACAGCGTTACTGCCCTGCTGGCGTGTATGAAGTCGTTCGCGATGACGATGGTAATAACCCAAAGTTTGTAATCAACGCTCAGAACTGCGTACATTGCAAAACCTGTGATATTAAAGATCCGAGCCAAAATATCACTTGGGTTACTCCTGAAGGCGCTGGCGGTCCGAACTATCCGAATATGTAATTAAGACATTGTACGATCAAAAAAGCCTCCGAAAGGAGGCTTTTTATTAGACGTTGTTTATTTTATTGGGCTGTTTATGAGAAGCGTCTTCTTAAACCCACAACCGCTAATAGAGCTATCAATGTAGCGGGAATACTACCACCACCGTCACTTGGTGATTCAGAGCTGTCATCACAGTCTTCAACTGGCTCGCCCGTAGGATCTAAACGGAACGCACGTACTTCCCCGTTAATGGTTCCAACACCAACAATCTGCCCCGAATCGTTAATAGCTCTAGCCTCCGTTAATATCCAACCAGAATCACAAGCAATTAAGTCATTTAGATTTTTCATCTCATTATTTTCATAGAGAATTGCCCCTGTCTCGCCTAGCGTCGGAGCAGAAATTAAAGCACGCCCTACAATCTGTCCCTGATTATTGATGTCTTTTGCTCTGGAGTCATTAAATGAGGAATTTAAAAAACCAAGAAACTGAATCTGAGGGTTAGTGTCTGCCATATCAATGTAAAAAGCTTCTCTCTGGCCTCTTGTATTTGGAATAAACATGCTGCCAACGACTTCCTTAGAGTCGTTGATAGCCATCGCAAAGATAGCTCTATTATCTATGGTTTCAATCTCTGTTTTTACGCTTAAATCTGAAGCTGATGCAATGTACGAGGCGATCTGAATAGTTTCACCAACTTCTTTATCTGCGAAACCAACAATATCATTTAAATTATTAATATCAGTGATATAAGAACGTCTGTCAGTACCGGCTGCAAACGGTTCGACGACCTGATAAGTATCATTTTGTCTATCGTAAACAGCTCCACGATCCACACCACTAGCTTCATCAGTAGTGTCCGCATCAAATTTACCGGTTAAAATGGAAGTTTGACTATTATTGATATCTAACGCCACAGGAGTACTGTAGTTTGCCAGTTCAGGAAATTTTGTAACCATGCCGCCTTCAAAAAAGACTGCATAATTATTAATCACTTTGATTAGCTGTCCATTATCATTTTCTTGCTCTACGATCTCATTAGAATAACCAACGGCAACCATAGAGTCGTTAACACCAACTGCATAGCTTTCTGTTCCATCAGGCAATGAACCCAAATCGATATTTCCCTGGGTTTCATCAAACTGTACCGCATGAGTAATAAATTCACTTGTACCGTCTACGACTTCTGCATCAGCGTAACCGAAAGTATTTCCAGCTGAATCGATATCGTTAGCAACACTGGTATCACCGCCAAGTCCGCCTAAATCAATAATCTCATAGGGTGCAGCGATTGACGCAGAGGTCAAGGTGGCAATACTTAGCGCAAGTAATGTTTTTGTCGTTTTAAATTTCATTAATTCTCTCTTTCGCAAACTATGTCAGTGTATTTCACTACTAAATAACAGCATCGGGCTGTGCTTCAGGCTTAGCGTCTTGAAAAGTATCCAGTGTTAAACAGTGCTGTTCGATCTCCACAAGTCGTGGAAAATCCGATAAATCCACCTCGAATCGTCGAGCATTGTACATTTGTGACACCAAAAACACATCAGCCAATGTTAATTCTTCGCCAAAACAAAAAGGCCCCTGCGTTTTGTATTCTGCTAACGTCTCTTCAAGAGCCGCAAATCCTTTTAGAATCCAATGCGCGTACCATGTCGTTTTTTGCTCATCACTTACTTGTAACTCGCCCTTCAGATACTGCAACACTCGCAAGTTATCTAGGGGGTGAATATCGCAAGCAATGACTTGGCATACACTTCTGACTTTAGCCTTTAGGAAAGGTTCACTGGGAAGTAATTTAGGTCCATCATAGGCCTCATCTATGTACTCACAGATAGCCATTGATTGGCTCAAGAGCTTGCCATTATCGTCTAATAACGGCACTAACTCTTGAGGATTTTTTTCAGCATATTCAGGGTTATGTTGCTCGCCACCATCTTTAACCAAATGAATTGGTATAATGGAATACGATAAGCGTTTGATATTTAACGCAGCACGGACACGATAAGCCGCTGTAGATCGCCAATAACTATACAGCTTCAACATAACCCTCTCCTTTTATTTTATGCTTCGTACTTTTCAACAACTTGGTTGATCTGACCGAAGATGCTTTGATTGTTTTCATCAAACATTTCGATAGTAACGCGATCACCAAACTGCATGAACGGTGTTGTTGGCTTACCGTCAGCAATAATTTCAAGCATACGAACTTCCGCTAGGCATGAAGAACCTACTGAGCGGTCTTTGTTCGAAATCGTGCCAGAACCGACAATCGTACCTGCTGACAAAGGACGTGTTTTAGCGGCATGAGCGACTAACGTTGGGAAGTCAAATACCATGTCCACGC
Organism: uncultured Kangiella sp.; assembly: GCA_950096615.1. GTDB lineage: Bacteria > Pseudomonadota > Gammaproteobacteria > Enterobacterales > Kangiellaceae > Kangiella. The sequence goes on from CATNCP010000037.1 coordinate 15,575, forward strand.
CACAGTCAGGATGGCCTAGCTCTTTATCGTTTAAGTGAGTAATTAACGGTAAGAATACTTTTTTACCATCCCACTTGTCGCCTAACTCGTCTGGAGTTACTGCAACTGGTGAGAACGCTGACGATGGCTTCGCTTGGAAGAAACCAAAACCTTTCGCTAGTTCGCCTGGGATTAAGTTACGAAGTGACACATCGTTCACAGTCATCAACAAACGAATTTCTTTTTCTGCTTGCTCAGCTGACGCGCCCATTGGCACGTCGCCAGTTATAACCGCAACTTCCGCTTCCATGTCGATACCATACTCTTCGCTAGCCATCTTGATGTTTTCACGAGGGCCTAAGAACGTATCGCTGCCACCCTGATACATCAATGGGTCAGTCCAGAAAGTCTCTGGCATCTCAGCATTGCGCGCCTTACGCACCAACTCAACGTGGTTCACGTAAGCGCTGCCGTCAGCCCACTGGAAAGCGCGTGGAAGTGGTGACTCACAAGCATCTTGGTCAAAATCCATAACGTCTGAAATTTGACCTTCGTTTAATTCTTGATAAGTCTTTTCAAGCTTTGGCTTGAAAGCATCCCAATCGTCTAGGGCTGCTTGTAAAGTTTTAACGTAGTCGACTTTAGTTGCTTTCGTAAGATCGTTACTTACTACAACCAATTGACCGTCACGAGAACCATCTCTTAAAGTAGCTAATTTCATTATCTACATCCTAATTCTTTATTAATTCTGTTACTGATACCATCAGATATGGCACCAACAACACTAAATTCAACCGCTTAGGCCGTCATTATTTATTTGGCCTAGTTCGCTAATAACGTGAATTTTTGGGCTCTGACGCGGCATTTTTTACGCGCAGTTCACGATAGTATATTCAATACGTGAGTGCACGAGCATAAAAAATAACAAAGTCAGAGCTTAAAAAGGCCGTTATTTACGCTCTATTCAGAGGCTTTCCAACTATTACAATAGTCCGGATTTTCCACCCCGGCCATCGCATCACCAACTTCCAACGCATCACGCGTATCGAGCATCACCGCCACTTCATCCGTTTCTTTCTTAACATGCTTGCGCCCTGCTTCGAAAGCTTTTGGGTGTGGGCCATGAGTAAAGCCTGATGGATGGAAAGTCACCATGCCTGCATCGATGTTATCTCGGCTGAAGAAGTCCCCAGCGTGATAGAACAAGACTTCATCAAAGTCGTCGTTATTGTGATAGAACGGTACTTTCAAGGCACCAGGGTCCGACTCAATCGGTCTTGGCACAAAAGTACACACCACAAAACGACCAGCGACAAACGTCGTGTGCGCCGATGGCGGCAAGTGGTAGCGGTGTGACATCAACGGGCGAATATCACGCCAGTTGATTCGAACTACCGACAAATCACCATGCCAACCGATCGCATCTAGTGGCGAATAGTTATACTGCACGCGCGACAGCTGTCCACGACGCTTAATCTCAACCGCCCAAAGGGTATCGTCTTGTTGTGCTTTAAACTTGTCATTAATACTCGGCACATCTAACATCGCAGGGTCAAAAATCGCCTGAGGGCCAACCAAACCTTTCTCAGGTAATTGGTAGCTATCGTTAGTCGCTTCGATTAACAACATCGTCATAGGCTCTTGTGGCTCGATACGCCACATAGTGCCGCGAGGAACAACCACATAGTCACCCTCACGAATTTCCATATGACCATAATCACAGAACAAGTCGCCTTGGCCTTTGTGAATGAAGAAAAGCTCATCACCATCGCCATTGCGGGCCAAGTTCATCATCGCTTCATTACAGTTCCAAATACGGAAACGGCAATGGGCGTTGTATAGCAAGCTCTCAGCGCCCCAAGGCGAGTTGGAGTTTTTATCCAACTCGTTAAGGTCGAAAGCGCGTGGACGCAACGGGCCTTCCCACTTTTCCCACGCCGTTGGCGGGTTCTTGTGGTGAAAATGAGCCGTTGGGCCAAAGAAACCGCTTCGCCCCGCCTCACGCTCGTATGGTGCTTCTTCTGGAAAATCAGCGTGTGCTTGGCGAGAAATGGTTCCTTCCTTATGCGGGAAAGCAATCCATTTACGCATCTTAAATTACTCCACGTTTCTGTTGGTCTAGTTCGATAGACTCAAACAACGCCTTGAAGTTTCCTTCGCCGAAGCCTTGGTTACCTTTACGCTGAATGATTTCAAAGAAAATAGGGCCAATCACAGTGTTAGTGAAAATCTGAAGCAAGATACCTTCTTCGTGATCCAAAGAACCATCGATCAAGATGCGGTTTTTGCGTAATTTGTCTACATCTTCGTGATGCTCAGGAATACGCTTAGGAATCATGTCGTAATACGTTTCAGGCGTATCCATGAACTCCATGCCACCTTCACGCAACTTCTCAATCGTGCCGTAGATATCATCAGTCGATAGCGCGATATGCTGAATACCTTCGCCATTGTACTCTTTCAAATACTCTTCGATCTGTGACTTATCGTCTGCTGATTCGTTGATTGGAATACGAAGCTTGTTACATGGCCCAGTCATCGCTTTTGAGAATAAGCCCGTTTGCTTACCTTCGATATCGAAATAACGGATTTCACGGAAGTTAGCGATGTTTTCATAGAATGTCGCCCACACGTCCATACCGCCACGCTTAACATTGTGCGTTAGATGGTCAAGAATTTGTAGACCCATGCCGCGTGGGAACTCTTCAACGCCGTCATAGAAGTTGAAGTCGTCTTGGTAGATATTGTTCTCTTTGCCCCATTTATCGACAAAATACAATACAGAACCACCAATACCGTAAACGCCTGGGTGAGCGCTGTGCTCTTCTCTGTCAAATGGCTTAGCACCTTGCTCAACCGCGTACTCATAGGCTTTCTGAGCATCTTCAACACGCCACGCCATAGCACACGCACATGGGCCATGCTGTTGGCTAAACTCGTTGAAGTAGCCGTCAGTTTCGCCGTTGATTAGGAAGTTGATGTCGCCTTGACGGTACAAGAACACTTCTTGTGATTTGTGCTTTGCAACTTCTGTGAAGCCTAAAAGTTCGAACAGCTCTTTTAGCTTTTGAATGCCTTCAGCGTTCGGTGCAGAATATTCAACAAACTCAAAACCGTCAGTTCCAAGTGGATTAAAAGTAGTATCAGTCATGTTATAAACTCCTCATTGTGAGGTGGAATTACGTTGCTTTTGATCCTGCTTCTCAGTTCTAGAGATATTCTCTTAGATAAGGTTAAACGAACTAATTACGCAGTTTTAACGACCAAAAGGCCAAATTAATTTTGAAAGTAGCTATTCCTACGCTTTGCTCCACTGAGCGCGTATTTGTGCCGCAACGATAAACGTTGGGATGAGTTGTTTATTTAATTTCAATAACATAAATATAAAATTTAAAGCAATTTCAAGGCTTTAACTATCCCTGTATTATGCAACAGCCCACGACATTTCACAATCTCGCGGGCTGCCAAATAAAGAATTTAAAGCCTAACTAGCCTTCTGTTCTTCCTTCGGCGGATAAAGTGGCTCACGTAAACCCAGGCGTTTCGCCTCTTTTACCATCCCCATCACATCACCGTTTGCTAGATCAAAAAGCTGTTTGAAGTCTTCAATCACGAAATATTTAGGCTGCATGATATCAATACGGTATGGCGTACGCAGCATTTCGATTGGATCGAAAGGTGCGCGAACGACTTCTGGATCTTCCAAGCTATGAGGTGTTTCGCCAATTGACGACAAGATACCACCACCATAAATACGATCGCCCTGCCCCGTATTAATTAAGCCAAACTCAACCGTAAACCAGTAAAGGCGAGCTAAATAAACACGGTCTTCTTTACTCGCTTCATAACCCAGCTTACCGTAAGCTGCTGTAAACTCAGCGAAATATGGGTTGGTTAGCATCGCTGTGTGGCCATAAATCTCATGGAACACATCAGGCTCTTGCAAATAATCCATCTCTTCACGAGTACGAATGAACGTTGCACAAGGGAATTTCTTATCCGCTAAAAGAGCAAAAAACTTATCGAAGTTAATTAATGCAGGAACCCATGCCACTTCCCAGCCCGTTTCTTTACGCAATACGCTAGAAACCTCTTCCAGCTGCGGAATACGATCATGCGGTAGATTAATTTTCTCAAGACCTTCGAAATACTCAGGGCAGGCACGACCTTCGATAAGCTTCTCCTGACGAGCCATTAACTCGCTCCAGATTTGATGCTCTTCGTCGGTGTAATGAATAAAACCATCTTCGTCCATCGGGCGTGCTTTATATTTTGTACCTTTTGCCATATACCTACCTAATTATTTCTGTTGTAACTACTTTTGGTTAATTACGCTTCTGTCTCTAACTTCACATTATAACGCAACTAAACATATTATCAGGTCTGATCCCTTTAGGTGTGACCTGACAGGCGCACACATTATTACAGTTCATGCCACAAAAACAAGTGTATTTACACCTAAACTCCAAACACTTTGAAAACAGCTTGAACTCTTTAGAATTTAGATATCTAATGAAGATGAATGCGCTGAACAGTAGAGTTGTAAAGACTTACAGCCGATATTAGGCTAGATATCTTACACTTCTTTACCCAAATATTTCGGCATTTAAGACATAATAGATTCAAGATTCACTTTTTAAGGATAAAACTTACACATGCGGGCTACAGCTAACCTCATCATAGCGTCCACTATCTCACTAATTTCCCTTACGTTTTCATCAAAAGTACAGGCTGTTAATAGCAGCGAACAATTAGCATTCTTAGCTGCTGAAAAGGCTTTCGCTCATGGCGACTTAACCAATTATCGTAAACTTAAAAAGTCGTTAAAGAACTATCCTTTATATCCCTACCTTGAGTATAAAGAATTGCTCAAAAAATTGGATATAAAGAACCGAGCAGAAATCGACAGCTTTATTGCTACTTACAGCGACTCACCGTTAGCTGACCAGTTGAAATACCAGTTTATCAACCAGTTAGCAGCTAAAAAGCAGTATGATTTACTGCAACAATATTACAACTATGGCGACAGAGCCAGCCTTGACTGCCAGATTCTCAATCATAAGCTTAAAAGCGGTAGTAGTATTAAAGAGTTATCCAGTGATATAGAAGATCTGTGGAGTGTTCCCAAGTCACAGCCTAAAGACTGTGATCCAGTGTTTAAGAAATGGATAGATTCTGGCGGAGTCGACCACAACATTGCTTACCACCGCTTTTACCGAACCGCCCACGAAGGCTCAATTGGTTTATTGAAGTATTTAGAGCGCTTTTTAGACCGCGATAAGCGTTACATCGTCGATCTCTGGGTTAAAGCCAAACAGAACCCTGGGGTGGTTAACCGTCGAAGCTTTTTCCCAGGCAAAGATCCAAACATGGAAGCACCGATATTGGTTTTCGCCATGAAGCGTTTAGCGTGGGGAGATCGCGATAAAGCTTACAAAGTATGGCACCACACCAAAAACCGTATTCCTTTAACCAAAGATCACGAGGATGAAGTTGAGCGTACTTTATTCTTAGCACTTGCTACTGAAAATAAGTCTAAGGCGCTTGATTGGCTGGATGACGGAAATCTCAATAAATATATTACTGATGACCTTGTTAACCATTGGAAGCTTGCCGTTCTGTTAAGAAACGAGCGATGGGAAAACGTTAAAGAGCTATATACTCTGCTCCCCCTTAATCAACAACAAAGTAACCAATGGCAATATTGGCACGCCATTGCGCAACAGAAACTTGGTAACACGAAAGAATCCTCTTTGACTTTAAAGTTATTGGCTGAAAAGCGCGATTATTATGGCTACCTTGCTGCGACTCGTTTGAAGCAACCTTTAAAACTTAACCATAAAGCAGCAACAATTCCTCCAGATACTTTCAAAAAAGTAGAAAATAGTGCCAACGTAAAGCGTGCTAAAGAGTTATTTGAGCTTGAACGCTATATCAATGCCAGTCGAGAATGGCGCAAACAACTGAAGCTGATGAATTCAAATGCTGAAATTCAGGCAGCCTCTAAAATTGCGCACTCATGGGGCTGGTATAACCAAGGAATTTTAACCATCGCAAAATCCGCCTACTGGGATGATACCGAGATTCGTTTCCCGACAGCGTTTAAAGACAGCTACATCAAAATGGCTAAGAAAGTAAATCTACCCCCACAATGGTTAATGGGTGTCTCACGCCAAGAAAGCGCCTATGGCCCACTTGCAGTATCACCTGCTGGAGCTTATGGCTTAATGCAGGTCATGCCCGCTACAGCGAAGGTCTATTCACGAAAATTCAATATACCTTATACCGGTCGTCGTGACTTACTAAAACCCCATATTAATATTGAAATGGGCAGCCGCTATCTCGAATTACGTTACGATCAGATGGGGAAGAACCCTATCTATGCCTCTGCGGCATACAACGCGGGTAAACATCGTATTGATCAATGGCTTCCTTTTGGTCGCCATCCCACAGAAATTTGGATAGAAAGTATTCCTTACACAGAAACCAGAGATTACATCAAGAAAGTCATGACGTATCGTGCCATTTATGCCTTAAAGCTAGGAGTTGATGACGATACTTTTGACTATATTTTAAGTACCGAAACAGGCGGTGCTCCGTAATCAACTACTTAGTAAGAACTTAAACGCCATGGTTTAAGTAGATCATACACAGACACTTGCATACAAAAAAGCCCAGCGATTGCTGGGCTTTTTGCTTAATACACATATTAAAAGTAGCGCTCGAAGGTTAATGATACATAATCATCATTTCTAAACGGATACAACAAACTTGCAGTTGGACCTTCGTCTTCATCCACGGAAAATAACCGTGCCTCAAGAATCATTTTCCAATCATCACCCAAACGTCGGCTAGCCTCTAGGTTCATAAAGCTTTGGCCATTAGCGTAAGAAAGTGCGAACAGGGCTTCTGTCGATGGAATATCATTCATCGCCAATCTGAAGCCTAGTACACCAACGTTCTGCTGTTGGTAACCACCTGGCAATGTTTCTCTCGAGTCATGTTGGTATTCAAGAATCATGCCTAAATCTGCACCGCTTTCTGTAACACCGAAGAAGGTGTATTCAAAACCACCCACTGCAGCCCAGTAACGATCTTCGTTGAAACCTGAGCGAGTCATCGCCTCAAGCTTCCACAGCCAAGCGCCTTTCGTCGCCTGTACATCTACGCTAGTTTGATCAATGGTCACGTACAAAGGTCTTAACTGAGGCTGTAAAGGATTAGCGGAATCAACCACAAACAAAGGTTCTCGGCTTGTTCCTGAAAAATGTGACAAGCCAATGTCCCAATCACCAATCCATTTCGACCAGCGAATGGCGCCATCTAACCTTTGCTTTCCATCTTCGTCAGCGTAAATAGGATTGTTTTCATCTAAGGTCAGAGGAAAACGAAAGCGCCCTTCTTCACCGGCAAAAGTTCTTTCCCGCGAGCCTGGTAATAAAAATAACTCCAGTAACCCAAAGTCCTGCTCCGTTGAAAGCACAACCATCTGCTGCCCGAGCTTATCTTCCCCATCAATATTTTCAACGAAATCTGTCTGATTGATGATGTCTACCAAGTGCTGAGACTCTGCGACGCCCCAGAACACCTTACTCATACCAGCTTTAAGCTCCCATTCATCGCCAACATAGCGCACCATCAGCTCACGAATATCTGCATGTGTGCGCTCATCATCTAAGCTGTCCCAACGAAGAAATGGCTTGAATACCACACTCCAGTCAGAGTCTTCCCAACGGTGGTAGAACTCAGGCTCAATAGCTACTGAAAACTCTTCTTGGTCTTGCCCAAAGTCGCCTTCTTCAAAAAAGTAACGCCCTTCTCCCGATACCACTCCACTCCACTCTGCAGCGCTTAATCCACCGTGTGTAGAAAAAGCACTAAGAAGTAAAGTCGCTAAAATGATGTCCTTACATTTGATTGTCATTAAAATTCACATACCGTCTGGTCTGTTAGGTGGCATTATTGTAGGAAATAAGTACCGTAATTACTACCAGCAGAGCTTAAATTCTTAATTCGAAAATCTGAACCACTAGACAAATACCATGCATAGCATCGTGCATTTTTTAACCAATGTGATAATCTGGAATAAGATAAAGTAGTAAGAAAAGCCTTACTACTAGGAGGAAATATGGCGCAGGCCATCACAGCAGAAAGAGGCCAATGGTACAAAAGACTGGATCTTGATGAGAACTTTGAAGTTGTGGCTATTGACCGCGATGAAGAATGTATTGAAATTCAATATTATAGCGGCGAAATCGAAGAGATTGATGAAGCCAGTTGGGAGCTACTAGAAATAGCTCCAGTTGCCCCACCCGATAACTGGTCAGGTGCTTTTGGTAGTGATAATAGAGTTGAATTTGAAGCCCAAGCTGATTCTCTAGAAACAGCACTCAATATGGTAGACAGCAGTAGCTAATCGATAAACCATTCACAGCCTCTCCCCCATTACTAATAGCTCCACTGGCTATTGAGACAGTTTTTATCCTTTAAATCATAGAGTTAAAGTGAATGGACATTCGCTAGTCAATTGGGTACATTCGAACCTTAAATCAGACTCACTGACAACAAAGTTACTTTAGGGAAGCCAGCTTGAAGACAGTAAAGCTCAGCCATCAATACAGCATCGCCTATACATTGGCCTTTGTGGCCGTATTGCTGGTGGTGAACTTTGCCTTTTACCGCTCCTTAGAGCAGTCTCATCAGAAGCAGCAGCAAAAGCTCTGCGACATGATCATTTCAAGTTTCACTCCTGGCATAGAGTACGGGCTGAGTTATGGTAACACTACCGACTTAGAGTCAACCCTCTTCCCTTTACGTAACAATCCCGAGATTGCTTTTGTGAGGGTTCTGGATAATCAAGGTACGGTAGTTTCACAAGTAGATAATCGCGGATTAATTGGTATTTCACAAAATATCGAGTTAAAAACAGTCGATCGTGATATTGTGCAAAACCTTAGCTCCAGTTTCCAAAGTAACTTCCCAAGCCAGCTGCTGGAAAACACAGCAAATGATCATCGACGTTTAGGCCAACTACAAATTGCAAGCACGCCTTACAAATACAGCCGTGCTTATGATGGTGTTTTACACCTGCTGCTAAACCTAGGCATCATCATCCCTCTTTCTTTATTCTGGGCATACTTAAGAATTCGCCAAACTCATCAATCAAAAGTTGTGAACAAGCTTGTTGAGCAGTTAAATAACTCTGAAAGTTACAAAGAATTTAGAGAAAGCTTAAAAACCTCTGAAGGCTCAAAGCTACTGAATGCCGTTGAACAACAGGTTATCAAAACACAAAACTTAAGACATAAGCTGAACATCCTCAAAACAGAAGTTCAAAAGGCTCGTCTCGATGCGAACACAGAATTGCACGAGTTTATTGGCTTCATCACACAGCAAAACTTCAACAGTTCCATCAACAACTTAATGATGTTTTATGAGGTAATCAAACAGCCTGTCGACCAAACACGTCAACTGGTATGGTGCCGCGATCTTTTATCGCAAACCGTGGTTGAACTGTCGAATCTCGCCAAAGAAAAGAATACTTTGATTCAAGAGTCCTTTAGCGGTAACCGCATGAGCTACCAAGTTCATGTAGATGACAAATCGTTCAAACAAATGCTACGTCTATTATTACAACAACTTATTGGTATTTGTGAGAATGAAACGCTGAATATTCATTTTGATTTACGCCAAGATTACCAAGACACAGCTAACCTCAGAATTTCATTCTCTTCTGAGTCTGAGGTATTTTTACAAGCACTGGAGCAACAAAGTCTGTTTCAGTTCAAAGAAGAACTGCCGGTTACGGTTCATAGCAATAACATACAACTTATTTCGGCAAAACATATCTTGAAGAAGTTTGGCGGCGAATACTTATATTTTAGCGATGAAATTCGCTTAGAAATGCCACTAAACACTATTAATCAAACAGAAAAAAAATCTCAACCCGAACGAATCAGATCACTCGGACTAAATTTAAAAGTCCTCGTTTACGATTCAGATCCGATCGACAAAATGGTCTTGATTGGGTATCTAACGAAGCTAGGAATTGATGTTGATAAAGCAACAACAAAGCAAGTTGTCTTGCAAAAACTTCGTCATGATTCTTACGATGCTATTTTAGTCAACTCAGACTTCATTCAAGATGATCCATCGTTTTCATTCAGTAACTTCTTGGAAGAGCGACAACAATTAGATAGCCAACCACACATTATCATCGTGAGTCATGACATCGGCATAGCTGAGTCGGAAGCATTTAACCAGCTTGAAACGGCTCAGTTCATCACTAAGCCCGTAGATCCTAAGAAGCTTGGAGAAGTATTAACTAGTCTGTAAACGCCCAAGACTAGTTTTAAAGTTCTCTTCAATGATACCTTGCGACGCATGCTCACCATGCTCGACGACTTTCTGCCCTCTGACCCAAACCGAAGCTATCGCGTCGTTTACAAACTGATGGTTAAAAATAAAGGCGTCCAATAACTGTTGCTGACTCTTGCCGACAAACGTCATCGAATTTAAATTTAACTCTACTAAGTTAGCTTTGTAACCAACACCAATCTGCCCAACTGGCTGTTGTAAACTTTGTGCACCACCCTGCGCCGCCTGCGTCCATAGCCAATGTCCTGTTGAGCTATTAGCGCCATCGACCAATACCGTTCTTGAATGCTCACGCAATCGCTGCTGGTATTCCAGCCAACGTAATTCTTCAATCGCATTCACAGAAATATGGCTATCGCTACCCACTGACCAACGGCCACCTTGCGCTTTGTAATCCAACACCGGGAAAAACCCATCGCCAAGATTCGCTTCGGTAGTCGTGCAAATCGACACCACCGCTTTCGATTCGGCAATCGACTTTACCTCACCGTCGGTTAAGTGCGTCGCATGAATTAAACACCACTTATCATCAGGGCTTAAATTGTCATACAACCATTCAACAGGGCGCTGACCATAGTGGGACACGCAATCATCAACTTCCTTAGTTTGCTCCGCAATATGAATATGAACTGGCGCTGTTTC
>CATNCP010000038.1 GCA_950096615.1 uncultured Kangiella sp.
CCTGCGACGCAGCGGCCTGTGTCGGGTTCAAATAGGGCGCCATGCGTGAAGCACATCAGGTATTGTTCATCATCGGTCATGAACTCGTCTTCTTGCCAGTTAAGGTTGGTTCCGGCGTGGGGGCAGCGATTAACGTAGCCATAGACGTTGAGCCCGCGACGGACGATGATTAGATCACGGTCTTCGCTCGGCGAAGGGTGTGGAAAGGCCTTGGCTTGGCCGTCTTTAATGTCTGTAACTAAACATAAATGTGACATACTAAGTCCTTTGTTAAACCCCATAATAGTGAATATAGCTATTTTAACATAATGATAGCTGGCGAACCTTGATAAACCTGCTGTATTCCGCGAGCTAGATGTTAGAATGTAGAAATTCTAACAGTATAAATAGTAGACGCAATATTTAGATTTATGCAAATAGTTATATGGGGCCTCATCTCAATCGTAGGATTTTATATCCTATACGTGCTGTTTTTTTATGCATTACAGCGCCGCTTGCTGTTTCCGGTCCATGAATTGCCGGCTCATAATGCTGAACTTATCACTCAATCGGGTGGTGAGATTATACGTATGCCTTTTTCTCAGGGTGAATTTGAACTGGCTTATCTTGCACCGTTAAACAATGTCTTTGGGGAGCGCTCTCCTGTGGTGATGCTAGCGCATGGTAATGGCAATATTATCGATGATTGGGCGCCGCGTCTGGATTATATTCGTGAACAAGGTTTTAGCGTCATTTTGGCTGAATACCCTGGTTACGGGCGCTCCGACGGTCGGCCAAGTTATCGAACCATTAAAGAATGCATGTTGAAGGCCTACGATTGGATCGAGCAACAGCCACAGTTTGATCATGAGCATATTTCGCTGCTCGGTCGTTCGATGGGAGGCGGTGCTGTATTAAGTATTTTGTCTGATAAAACACCTCATGCGGTTATTTTGATGTCGACCTATTCCAGCGTGATGGACTTAGCTAAGAAGCGCTGGGTGCCACGTTTCTTGGTGCGCGACCCGTTCGATAATGTCTCAGCTCTGAAAAACTACAAGGGCCGTGCTTATTTAGTGCATGGTGAGGCGGATAAAACGGTTCCTATTGATGCTTTAACCAAGTTATTAGCGGCCAAACAGGATGCTGAGCATCAAATTTATTCGACCGGACATGCCGACACGCCTGACGATTGGGATGAGTTCTGGGTTAAAGTGTCAGAAATTATAAAACCGAAAGCGACGACTTGATGTTTGGCGATGAGATACAGACTGTCGATTATTTGACACATCGTGTAAAATGGTGGCGTTTTCAAAATTAGTGGTATACAAACCGAATGAACCAGCAAGATAGCCTACAGGCGAAGCTCCCAACTCCTTGGGGAGATTTTGTGATCCATGCGCTTGAAACCGATGATGGTAAAGAGCATATTGCCATGACGTTTGGCGAGTGGGACAAAGAACAGGCCGTATTGGCAAGAATTCACTCCGAGTGTTTAACCGGTGACGCATTATTTAGTTTGCGTTGCGACTGTGGTTTCCAACTTCGTGCAGCGTTAGAGAAAATTGCTGAACAAGGCAGCGGTGTGTTGTTGTATTTGCGCCAGGAAGGTCGTGGTATAGGTTTGACCAATAAAATCCGTGCTTATTCGTTGCAAGACCAAGGCATGGACACAGTGCAGGCAAATGAACACTTGGGCTTCGGCGCGGACGAGCGTGATTTTAAGGTCGCGTCTGATGCACTGGATATTTTAGGCGTCTCGAAAATACGCCTGATGACCAATAACCCGCGAAAAGTCAGCTCGATGAAAGATGCTGGTATTGATGTGGTTGAGCGCGTGCCCTTGAAATTTGGTCAAAACCCCCATAATGCTATGTATCTATCCACTAAACAATCGAAGCTAGGGCACCTGTTCTAAATACACGATTCGCCCAGCTTAAATCAAATAAGGATACTTATGACTTTAGAGATTTATCTTTCCAGCGATAGTGCGCCCAAGCAATGGGGCGAAGGTGCTTTGCTGAGCTTTAAAGATGACCGCGCAACCATTCATGCAGACAATGCAGAGCTCATCCAAGTTGCCGCACGTCGTCTAATGACACAAGGTTTGTCATTCTTCACTCTGAAAGGCGACTGGCAGCTAGAGCAGCAGTGGGCTTTCTTTCAGGGTGCTTACGAGCCTAAGCTGGATGTACAGATTGATTTTGCCGAACTGAGTGAAAGCGATAGTCAGGAACTTGATGCTCGTATTCAAGTCAGTCGTTGGATGCGCTCGATGGTCAACGAAACACCAGAAGTCTTGGCACCAGAAGTCTTGGCACAAGAAGCTGCTCAGTTTGTTCAAGGTTTGGCGCCGGACAATGTCACTTATGACATTGTTTCTGGTGAAGACCTAGAAAAGCAGGGACATATAGGCACTTGGGAAGTTGGACGTGGTTCAACTCGTCCGCCAGCGTTACTCAAACTCAAGTTTGATCCAAAAGGTGATAACGGTACTCCTGTAGCCGCCTTGGTTGGTAAAGGTATTACCTTTGATAGCGGTGGCTACAGCATTAAGCCAAGCGCAGGCATGTTGCACATGAAAGCCGATATGGGCGGTGCTGCGACGGTAACTGGAGGCTTAGCGCTAGCCATTTTACGTGGCTTAGATAAGCCGGTAGATTTATACTTGTGTTGCGCAGAAAACTTAATCAGCGGCCACGCATACAAGTTGGGTGATATTTTAACGTACCCGAATGGCGTCACTGTAGAAATTCAGAATACTGACGCGGAAGGCCGTGTAGTGATGGCTGATGGTTTATTATTGGCAGGACAGTCTGGCGCCAAAACCATCATTGATGCTGCTACCTTAACGGGTGCTGCGATGACTGCGGTAGGCGGTGACTATAATGCTGTGTTCGCGCTTGATCAGGATGCTAGCGAAGAGTTCTTGAGTATTTCCAAAACTGAGAATGAGCGTCATTGGCCGCTACCGCTAGAGCCTTTTCATGCCCATCGTTGCCCTTCAAACTTTGCTGACACGGCCAATAGCCGCGCGGTAAAGGGTGGTGGTCCAGGCGGAGCGAGTAATGCCGCAGGCTTCCTATCTCGCTTTGTACCGAATAATGGGCAAGGCTGGGTGCATATTGACTTAGCCTCTGCTTATAACGACAGCCCAACGCCTAAATGGTCCGCGGGTGGTACTGGTCTAGGCTTCAGAAGTATCGCTGCAAAACTGCTGAAAAGCTAATCGGACATAAGGTGGGTTTAGGCCCACCTAGTCTTTAATTCCAAAAAACTGCTCTTTGATACTCGGCTCGTAGACCGGCCACTCTTCAAGCACTTCATAATACACCCCTTTGTCATTCTGTATCGACTCCATGAGACAGAAGCGCTCGATTTTAAGCTCGAAATTAAGAGCTTGCTGGATATCGCCGAGCGGCTGACATTCGCGGTATAAGGTGATGTGAGGACGAAAGCTGTGCTTATCTTTTGCGAAGTGAAGCCCTTGATTGGCTAAGCAGCGACTAAGGTGTGATTTTATAGCGCTAAGCTCTTGTTTTCCTTTCTCCACTTCAACGCAGCCAATCTCAGTCTTGGGGTAGTAGGCATAATGCTCAATAGACACTGAAAAAGGCTTAATCTCAGGTATTTCAATACTATCAGACAGGTCATGAATCAGTTGACGCTCAACTGAGCCTAAGAACTGTAAGGTGATATGGAAATTATGAGGCTTGACTGGGCGCCCCACGAATACCGGGTTGGTTTGTTGTAATACCTCAAGCTGGTTTTTAAGTTCTTGAGTGAGCTCAATCGCAAAAAACAGTCTCGCCTTATTTTTAACAGAATTTGTAATAGATGACATATAATCTTTGATGGTTTATTTGCTAAGATGGCGCTAATGAAACGAACTTTACTGATAGTATGTCAAAAAAGCCAAAAAAGAAAACCAGTAAAACAATAAGTAAAAATACCAAAGCGAAACAGGCTCGTCGTAAAAGATGGCGCTCACTGTTTTGGAAGCTTGCTCTTATTTTTGTGGTGTTACTTGCAGGTTTCACGCTTTACCTAGACTCGGTGATTCAAAGTAAATTTAAGGAAAACCGTTGGCAGTTGCCGGCTAGAGTCTATGCGCAGTCGTTAGAGTTAGCAAATGGCAAACCAATGACAGCGACACGCTTAAGGCAAGAGCTTGAGCTACTAGGTTATCGAAAGGTGGTTAAAGCTACCCGCCAAGGGGATTACGAGAACTACAAAGGTTCGTTCTTTATTCATATCCGTGAATTCCAGTTCTGGGATGGCCAACAAGAATCATTACCAGTTTCGTTTAATATTCAATCAGGCCGTATCGCTGAGTTAAAGAATCGTGAAACGGGTGAAACGTTACAGATGGCGCGCTTGGATCCATTGCTGATTGGGCAGTTTCACCCGAACAGACTGGAAGATCGAATCTTAGTGCACCTTGATGATGTGCCAGAACATTTCAAGCAGGCTCTGTTAACTGTGGAAGACCGTGCGTTCTATGAGCACAGCGGCGTATCGCCAAAAGCTATCATGCGCGCCTTGTGGCACAACATCACCAGTGACGGACGCTCTCAAGGTGGAAGTACTATCACTCAGCAGCTAGTGAAAAATTACTTCTTAACCAACGACAGGACTTTATGGCGCAAATTTAAAGAAGCCATCATGTCAGTGATACTCGAAGTTCGTTATGAAAAAGATGATATTTTGCAGGCTTACTATAATGAAGTCTATTTTGGACAAGATGGTGGTCGCGCAATTCATGGTGTGGGGTTAGCCAGTCAGTACTTCTTCGATAAACGAGTTCGTGATTTAACGCCTGCACAGTCAGCTATGTTAGTCGGCATGCTTAAGAGTCCTAGTGGTTACAATCCGCGCAGGAAAAAAGAAGCTGCTTTAAAGCGTCGAAACCAAGTATTGCGGTTAATGTATGATCAAAAGCATCTCACCGAGCAAGAGTATGAGCTGCAGCGCGAAACAACATTATCGGTGGTGAATAAACCTGAATTAAAACTGTCGCGTGTACCAGCGTTTATGGATCTCGTGCGTCGCCGTTTGCAAGATTCTTATTCAGAAGATGAGCTAAAGTCAGAAGGGCTTCGAGTTTTCACGACGCTTGACCCAGTGATGCAACGTTACACCGAAGAAAAGGTCGCAAAGACTTTATCCCGCATCGAAAAGTCAAAGGGCATTGAAGAAGACTCTCTACAAACTGCAGTGATCATTACCTCGAGTCAGACCGGCAATATTTTGGCTTTAGTTGGTGACCGTTATTCAGATAAAGCCGGGTTTAACCGCGCGATTGATGCGAAACGACAGATCGGGTCGGTGATCAAGCCTTACGTGGTGTTAGCGGCGCTAGAAAAAAGTGATAAATATGACCTGGCGACGATCATTAGTGATGAGCCACTATCGTTGAAACAGCGAGACGGCACCTTATGGCAGCCAAGAAATTATGATCGCGAGTATCACGGGCAAGTGCCTTTGTTCGTTGCTCTGATGAAATCATACAATATTGCTATGGCGCGTTTAGGGCAGCAGGTTGGGATTGAAACGGTTGCTGATTTTATTGAACAAGCTGGCGTGGATGGCGAAGTGAGAGCCTTAGATGCGCTACCGCTAGGCGTGCTGGAATTAACACCAGTTGAGCTTGCCGGCTTGTATCAGTCGCTAGCGAGTGGCGGATTAAAAATTAAGCCTGCCGCGATTACTGCGGTAACGGACAATCAGGGTGAGCTGTTAGAACGTTTCCCTATTGAGTCTGAGCGTATTGCTTCGGAACTTAATACCTATTTGGTGAAAGCAGGTATGCAGCTAGTGGTTGAAAAAGGAACTGCACGTTATTTACATAACCAAAACCCTTTCACTAAGTTTGCCGGAAAAACGGGGACCACGAATGACTTAAAAGACTCTTGGTTCGCAGGGTTTTCTGGAGAGCATTTAGCCGTCGTGTGGGTTGGTCGTGACGATAGTAAGGAAGCAAACATTACTGGCTCATCAGCAGCGCTTCCTGTGTTTACCGATATTTTCAATGGAATACCCACTGAAACGTTAAGACTAGGTTACGAAGACAATATTGAGTGGAAGCTGATTGACGCTGACAGTGGTTTGTTAGCCAACGACTATTGTGAGGAATCGGTTGAAATTCCGTTTATTCGAGGAACGGCTCCGACAGAGTACGCTCCGTGTGAGTCTGAAGAAGAGGAGTCATTCTTTGGCCTTTAAGTTACATCCAGTATTGGCAGCGGACTGCATCCAGCTTGGACAATTTGAGCTGTGCCGAGTGTTGTTGATGAACGATGCTAATTATCCGTGGCTGATTTTGGTGCCACAAGTTGATGGTGTGCGTGAAGTTTTTGAGTTGTCTGAGCCGCAGCAATCGTTATTAATGGAAGAGTCTCATTATGTACTCAACGCTATGAGTGAGGCCTTTAATGCCGATAAGATGAATCAAGCTGCTCTTGGAAATATGGTTCCGCAATTACATATTCATCACGTTGTACGCTACAAAAATGATGCAGCTTGGCCAGCCCCGGTTTGGGGAAAAGTTGCGTCAGTAGCGTATGGGAAAGAAGAGTTAGAGAGGATGATTGCTAAGGTTAATAACGCACTTAGCAACCATCAAAACTATCATTTATATGAGTAATTAGTTAGGGCGTGAGAACTGGAACTGTTCGTTCTCTAACCACTCGATTTTTGTGTTAGAAGGAAGCGCGTGGAAAGCTTTCCCTAGAGACTCAGCGAGCGATACCAGGTTGGGGATGTGGATAATTGAAGCATCATCGTTAGGCTGATGATAATGCGGCTGACCACGCCAAACTGAGATAGCATGCATTGGAATCCCTTTGACTACGGCTTTCTTTTTATTTTGGAAAGCTTTTTTTATATCTTCGTTTGAAGCATCTAACATTGCAAAAGGTGCATTGTCAGAGCGAAAAAACAGGCCCATACGAGGATCTAGGACGGGATCAAGTTGCCACCCTTGCTTTTCTAATTCAGCCTTTAATGTTGGGTAAAGTGTTGAGTACTTTTCACCCGTCATCCAAGCATTATTTAATTTATCTTCTAACGGTACGCCGACTAACTCGAACATAAAGCCACTTTCAATTTTGTTCAGCGGTAGCCAAGGGTGTTGAGCAAAATATTTCGAGCCCTGTAGTCCCATTTCTTCTGCATCCCAAGCTGCAATAATGACGTTGAAGGGTAACTGTTCATATTGCTTTAAAGTTTTCGCAAAGATTAATGAAGCTACAACGCCACTAGCGTCATCATCAGCACCATTAAAAATTTGATCGCCTTCGAACTGTGGGTCGACGCCGACATGGTCATAATGTGCGCCGACTATAAAATAACGATCTGACTCACAGTTACATGGAAGGTAACCGATAACATTGGCTGCTTGTAGCGGCTCTCCGTCCCTGTTGTGAGCGGTAAACTTTTGCAAGTAAGAGTCTTGCCCAGGGACTTTTTGCAGACCAAGTTCCTCAAAGCGAGCAATAAGCCAAGACTGAACTTCGGTATTTTCAGTGCTACCCGTTAAGCGTCCTTGACGATCGTCGCTTGCTAGGTAATTCATCCACTGGTCAGCCAGTTCATTATTACTGGCTTCACTATCATTATTTTGTGCTAACAAGTTATTACTAGCCAATGACAAGCTAAAAGCCATGGCAATTACGTGTGTGATCTTCAATGTAGAAACTCCTTAGAGATTGGTTCTAATTTGTCTTGTACTAGTTGAGCAGCTAACTGCCAATCAATGTCGTCGATACTATCATTACCTGAGGACAGTTGCGTCAGTATATCAGCCTGTACTTTTCCTCGTTGATAAGCCTCAGCGTAAGAAATGTGATGGAACATCACCATGGAATAGCGAGGAATAAACTGAGTGGGGTAATATTTTTCTAATTTGAAGGCGATAGATTTCTTGAGTTGAAACTGTGGATCGCGAACAGAGTCGCGCATTTCAACATAATTTTCTAACGCCATATCAGCGATAGCATCAGCATTGTCTCGCCTGACTGAAGTAAATTCTGAAATAACTTTGCTCCAGTCGTCAGAGTGTTTGTTTAACAGACGGTATAGTTCGGAGCAGTCCTCAAAACCACAATTCATCCCTTGTCCATGGAAAGGTACGATGGCGTGTGATGCATCACCAAACAGTAGGATATTTCCATGAGCCCAGTTTTCCGCACGTACGGTACCAAGGACACCTGTTGGGTTGGTAAAGTAATCTTCAGCAAGGTTAGGAATTAATTCTAAAACATCGCTAAATTTTTCTTTAAAGAAACGCTCAACAGCGTCTTTGTCGCTGAATTCTTCAAAGCTAATGGGCCCTTTATTAGGCATGAATAAAGTTACCGTGAAGGAGCCATCAAGGTTGGGCAGTGCAATAAGCATGTAGCCGCCGCGAGGCCAAATGTGTAAAGCCTCTTTTTCGATTTGGAACTGATTGGCCTTGCCCGCTGGTATCGTCAATTCTTTGTAAGAGTGCTCAAGGAGATCTGAGCTAAAGCCAGTTAATCCCAAACGCTCTAGCGAACGTCGTGTTTTAGAGCCAGCGCCATCGGTACCAAGTAAAATATCGTACTCGTGAGTAATAACGTTATCAGTTTGCTCATTCTTTAAGTTGATTGTTTGATGCTCAGGATCAATATCAACCAACTTGGTTTCGAAATGGAACGTAACATTGTTTGTGGCTTCAGCTTCGTCGCGCAGTAAGCTTACTAAGCCCGCGCGTGAAACTGAGTAAATCACTTCTTCAGGTTTTTGCCCATAAGGTTGAAGAGTGAGTTTTCCGGTAACGTCGTGGAGCATTCTGCCTTTCATTGGAATAAGAAGTTGATTAACTTTATCCATTACCCCAACTTGTTGTAATGCTCGGATACCGCGATTGGCTAGAGCTAAATTGATAGAGCGTCCAGCCGGGATACTTGATTGTCGAATGTCCGGTAATTTGTCGTAAACATCGACTTTGTACCCACGCTGCCCTAAATAAATGCTCATCAAGGAGCCGACTAAACCAGCGCCTATCATGGTGATGTGTTGACTCATGAAGCCGCTCCTTCAATCGATTGTTTAAGGATACTAACGAAGCGATAACAATCTTCAAAAGAATTGTACTGTGGGGCAGGGGCAACACGAATAACATTGGGGTGACGGAAGTCACAAGTGACACCGGCTTTTTCGATAGCATCGAAGATCTGCTTACCATCAGCGCCGTCTAAATTAACGGTTAGAGATAGCTGTGCTCCTGATGCTTTGACTTCTTGAGGTGTCAGGATGTTAATGGTTTGCGGAAGCTCTTGCTCGAGAAGTTGACGCAAGTAACTTGTTAGCTTGAGCGACTTATCGCGTAATTGATGAATGCCACCAGCTTTTTTTATGGTGTCTAGAGAGCCGCGTATGGCTGCTAGGGATAAAATTGGAGGATTCGATAATTGCCACGCTTCAGCGCTTTCCATCGGTACAAAATGATTTTCCATCTTAAAGCGAGAGTCTTTATCATGCCCCCACCAGCCTGCAAAACGGGGTAGGTCTTTATTGCTATGGTGGCGCTCATGAACAAAGCAGCCAGCGACAGAACCTGGGCCCGAGTTTAGGTATTTATAGGTGCACCAGGCGGCGAAATCAACTCCCCAGTTATGCAGCTGCATTGGGACATTGCCCGCGGCATGCGCTAAATCAAAACCAACTTTGCAGCCTTGGGCATGACCGGCTTTAGTAATAGCCTCCATGTCGAGCACCTGACCAGTGTAGTATTGAACGCCTGGCAACATAATTAATGCTGTACTATCACCATGTTCTTCAATCGCTGCGAGAATATCATCGTCGCGCAAGGTTTCTTCGCCGTCGCGGGGCTTTAATAAAACCATGCTTTCGTCAGGGTTAAAACCGTGATACTTAATCTGTGACTCAACCGCGTAATGATCAGAGGGGAAGGCATGATCTTCAATAATAATTTTATGACGTTGAGTTGTGGGACGGTAAAAGCTGACCATCATGAAGTGAAGGTTAGCTGTTAATGTATTCATGCTAACGACTTCTTTAATCTTTGCGCCAACTAGATCAGCAAAGCCTTCGCTCAAAAATTCGTGGTAGGGCATCCAGGGATAGTCCCCTGAAAAGTGTCCCTTAACACCGAGCTTTTGCCACTGTGATAATTCATCATTCACATATTCGGCGGCCAGCCTTGGCTGTAAACCTAGTGAATTTCCGCAAAGATAGATTTCTTCATCACCATTGTCTTGTTTTGGGATGTGGAACTCATCGCGAATATGCTTTAAAGGATCTTGCGAGTCGAGTTGTTGTGCGTGTTCTAAAGAAAATAAATTACTCATGTGTAGTCCAACTTATTCGTCGCTATCTGCATCAGAGACGTCAGTTAAAGGATAAAGAACTGGGCGGCTGGGGGCGGCATCCAGTTGAAAATGTGGTACTTGTAGGTTTAGCCAGTACAAGCCATCGGTGATGTCATCATTAATAAAGATCATTTCTGTAATGGTGCGATGAACCAGCGTGGTATCCGTTAACTCATGGCTACCCGCAGGTACATTCCAGAACACATGATGATTATGCAAATGACCGTCGTCGTACATCTTGTCGATAGAAGGAAAGTCCACTAACAAGTGATGGATATTAGATTGACTTAACCATTCAATCGCTTCAGTGGTAAAGAAGGGCGGTGGCGAGTCATTGCCATAAACTTGTGATGTTTTGCTATCACTATTAGGTAGCGTTCTGATAGCAATCGAACCCATTAAATCTAAGTCTTCGATTGAAATCTGTTGCTCCAGTGCGTGTTTGGTAATGACAAGATCAGATTCAGCTAGGTTTGGATAGTAGCTTTCTTCGCTGTCGCTGGCTTTTACAGGCGTTACTGACAAAACAAAACAGCTGGTTAACGAGCTGGATAATGAATCACCGACAGGAACGTCTTGGTCAACAATGTGCTGAACCGTTTCGGTGTGAGTGCCGTTACAGTGTGGAACCATCGAAATAGTTTGAACATTACAACTACCTCCACGACTCGTGTCGCCCACAAAGCCTCCAGCCTCTAATGCTACGGATTGAGCTTTATCAGCACCGAAGTGATTCGGTTGATGTTGATCAAAGGTTAGAGGAATTGCAATGGAGCAAGCCTGCGATAGTTCCAGCTGATATTGAATGCCATCAAACTCAACAAAAGGATTCATGGTAAGAAGTCCTGTTTATTAAGTTTTAGCCACTCGAGAGCGGTACCATGTAATAAGCGATCTTCGACGCTTGTATCATAATCCATAGAGGCGATTAGCTTTCCAGGTTCTAATTCACCAAGAGGGAATGGGTAGTCGGTACCAAGGGCGAGTTTTTCAGGGCCCATTAAATTTACCACGTAATCCAGCATGCCTTTATCGTGAACCAGCGTATCTAAGTAGATTTGTTCTAAATATTTGCGAGGGTTGTGCGGGTTATCCACGGTCATTAAATCGGGTCTGACATTGTAGGCATGTTCAATCCGACCAATCGTCGCAGGGAAACTGCCGCCGCCGTGAGCGAAAGCAACACGCAAGTTAGGGTGACGCTCTAGGACGCCGCCAAAAATCATCGAGTTAATCGCTAGTGACGTTTCTGCTGGCATGCCAACTAACCATGGCATCCAGTATTTTTGCATCTTTTCTTTTCCAACCATGTCCCATGGGTGAACAAAGATTGCTGCATCCAGCTCTTCAGCCGCGGCAAAGAACTCAGCGAGTTCTGGTGCATTAAGGTTCCAATCGTTAATGTGGGAGCCTATTTGGACGCCTGCTAACCCAATGTCTTTAACGCAGCGCTCTAGCTCCTGAATCGCTAGGTCTGGCGCCTGCATCGGTAAGGTTCCCAGGCCAATAAAGCGTTTGGGGTACTTTTCAACAATGCCTGCAATGTGATCATTTAAATATCGTGAAAGGTCATGAGTATCAGCAGGTTTAGCCCAGTAATTGAACATGACAGGGACTGTTGATAGAACCTGAACATGGACGCCATGAACATCACATTCTTTCATGCGCACTTCCGGTGACCAGCAGTTCTCTTCAATCTCACGGAAGAACTTGCCATCAACCATCATGCGAGCGCAGCCACACTTGTGGTGATCGAGCTGCACAAAACCACCGTAACCGTAGCGTTCTTTTAAATCTGGCCAGTTTTCAGGAAGTATGTGTGTATGTATATCAATTTTAAGTTGGTTCATAAATTACAGATCCAATTTGTTTTCTTTAGGCATTACCGTACCGCACTTTTCACAGGTGCGATTCTCTTCGCTTGCTAAAAATCGATCAAACACTGGTAGGAAATCTTTCTCAACATTGGTCAGTTGAAAGTATTCTTCGTAGAGTTTGTGATCACATTTTTCGCAAAACCACATAAGCCCGTCTTTCTCATGCTCAAGTCTTTTGCGTTCGACCACAAGCCCAATGGAGTTATCAAACCGTACTGGCGAATGAGGGACTTTCGGCGGTAATAAGAAGATTTCCCCAGCCTTGATCGGATAGTCCACACGTTTGCCATCCTGAATCGTACGGAGTTCCATCTCGCCTTCGAGCTGATAGAAAAACTCAGGACCTTCGTCATAATGAAAGTCGCGACGACCATTCGGTCCGCCGACTACCATCACGATGAAATCATCTTGCTCGAAAACTTGCTTGTTACAAACCGGAGGCTTTAATAAATGTCTATGCTCGTCAATCCACTGTTGAAAATTAAAAGGTGGGACTGGCTTACTGAGTTGTTCGCTCATAATTATGCTCCTTTACTCATCAATGGTCGCGACGCACTTAAGCTCAATCGCAATCGGTGTTGGTAGTGAGCTGATCTCGATGGTGGTACGGCAAGGCTGATTATCAGCAAAGTACTCAGCATAGATTTTATTGTAAGTCTTAAAGTCATCTTTCATGTTGGTTAAAAATACTTGTACATCAACTAGCTGATCCCAGCTTGAGCCTGACTCTTCTAAAATCCATCGAATGTTATCGAAAACACTACGGCACTGGGTTTCGATGCAGTAATCAGTAATATTGCCATCTTGATCGAGTGTCACCCCGGGGATATCTTTACTACCTTTCTGACGCGGCCCGACACCGGATAGAAATAACAAATTCCCAACACGTCGAGCATGAGGGTATAAACCGACCGGTTCAGGAGCCTTACTGGATACGAACTTTTCTGACATAAATTCCTCAAGTCTTTGATTTTAAAGAACAGCCACACAACGAATAGATGCAAAGGGGCTGTTCAAATGATAGTTTTTTGTTACAGCGATGTATAAAAAATACTTGGTATTTCAGGCGTGTGCAAACGCCAAACACAAGGAAAGGGGGGCTTTACTTATCTAGGATCCACTTACACCCGCCCTGATGAGCGAAGATGAATCCTGATGTTTTTTGATGTGGAAAGTATTGCATGACGCTAGTTATATCAAATAAAAGGCATGGCTCGCAAGGGAGATAGCTCCCTTGCTTAGCTTATTAATCACGGAAATTATTAAACTGGAAAGGTTGGCCTAGTTCAGCTTGGCGCACAATTCCCATGGCGGTTTGTAGGTCATCACGTTTTTTTCCAGTAACGCGAACCTGCTCGCCTTGAATAGATGCCTGCACTTTAAGCTTTGACTCCTTGATAAGTTTTGTGATCTTTTTAGCGGTCTCTTTATCGATGCCCTGCTTAAAAGTGACAGTTTTATAAAAGGTCTTACCAGAGTGAGTCGCATCATCAGAAATATCGAGAGCATTCACATCAATATTACGCTTGGTACAACTACGATAGAAGATATCGATCATCTGATCGACTTGGAAGTCAGCTTCTGCCGTAACTTTTACGCTGTCGCCGGTTTGCTCAAAACTAGCGTCTACGCCGCGGAAGTCGAAACGTGTAGTCAATTCGCGATTGGCGTTGTCGACGGTATTTGTGATTTCATGCTTATCGACTTCAGAAACTATATCAAAAGATGGCATGGTATTTTCCTATCAATATTCGAGTAATGTTAATGGGCATTGAATTAATATTTAATGCATACGTTTTTCGGTTCGGTAAAGAAGCGCAGCGCTTCTAAGCCGCCTTCGCGACCGACACCGGAACTTTTAACGCCGCCAAATGGCGTTCGAAGATCTCGGAGTAGCCAGCAATTAATCCAGACGATGCCTGCTTCGATCTGCTTGGCAATTCGATGCGCTCGTTTTAAGTCGCTGGTCCAGACGCTGGAAGCGAGTCCGTACTGAGTACCGTTGGCGAGTGAGACAGCTTCTTGATCATTATTAAACGGCATGATGGTGCAGACTGGGCCGAAGATTTCTTCTTGGTTGGTTCGGCAGTTATTATCCAGTCCCTCTATGACGGTTGG
The DNA here is from genome assembly GCA_950096615.1 of uncultured Kangiella sp. Lineage (GTDB taxonomy): Bacteria > Pseudomonadota > Gammaproteobacteria > Enterobacterales > Kangiellaceae > Kangiella. The sequence goes on from CATNCP010000038.1 coordinate 14,333, forward strand.
CTCGACAAAGAAACCATTTTGGCAGCGACCTTGGACGCTCGTCTGCTTGCCGCCGGTTAGAATGCGTCCACCTTCCTCTTGAGCAAGCTCGATATAGGAAAGAACTTTATCCATATGAGGCTTTGACACGAGCGCGCCAAATTGCGTTGTGTCTTTTAGAGGATCGCCAAGCTTGAGGGCTTTTACTCTTTGAACAAAGGCTTCTTTGAACTTCTGGTAAATCGGGCGCTCAATATAAATTCTTGAGCCGCATAAACAGATTTGTCCTTGGTTTGAGAAAGCTGCACGAACGACGTTATCAACCGTATCCTCAAAGTCACAATCAGCAAAAACTAGGGTTGGATTTTTTCCGCCAAGTTCCAAAGACAACTTTTTAAACATCCCCGCGGTTACTTTACTGATATGGGCTCCGGTTGCAGTGCCTCCGGTAAAGCTAATCGCCTTAATCTTAGGGTGAGTGGTCAGTGGATTGCCAATGGATGGCCCAGTGCCGTGTAAAATATTTAATACACCCGCTGGTAATCCAGCTTCAATGCAGATCTTTGAAAAAAGATAAGCGGTCATAGGCGTGATTTCTGAGGGTTTTGCGATAACCGTATTGCCGGCAGCGAGAGCTGGGGCAATTTTCCAGGTAAATAAGTAAAGTGGCAGGTTCCAAGGGGAAATACAGCCAACAACACCAATCGGGTCACGGAGCGTATAGTTAATCGCTTCGTTGCTCATGGCGTGACTTTCACTGGAAAATTGCGTAATAGCTTGTGCAAAGAAACGGATATTGGCGGCTGAACGGTAAATATCCACATTTTTGGCCAGTGTGAATGGTTTGCCATTATCAACGGCTTCGGCTTTTGCCAATTCGTTCGAGTGGTAGTCGATGGTGTTGGCAAGCTTGGTCAATATCGCGGCACGGTCTTCTAGCGACAAAGCCGCCCATTCAGGTTGTGCTTTTTCAGCGGCTTCAACCGCTCGCTCAAGATCTTCTTCGGTCGACTCTGGGAGTTGGCTATAGACCTGACCTGTTGCAGGCTCAACGTTGTCAATATAGTTTCCCTGTATCGGCTCAACTAATTCGCCGCCAATATAATTTCTCAACAGTTGCATCTAAGCGTCCTCGTCAGCTTATAAACAGCTAGTGCGGCCGCCATCGACAGGTAAGTTTACGCCTGTGATATAACCAGCGGCTGGCGACGCTAGGAAGCCCACAGCATTGGCAAATTCTTGCGCGGTACCAAAACGCTTCATCGGAATAATCGATTTTTCTTCCTGCTCCATTTCTTCAATCGATAAGCCTTTTTTCTTGGCTTTGTTTTGAATGATGGCTTCTAACCTGACGGTGTTGGTTGCGCCAGGCAAGACGTTGTTGACGGTAATGTTAAATTGGCCTAGTTCGTTAGCCAGTGTTTTCGCCCAGTTTGCCACAGCACCACGAACAGTGTTTGATACCCCTAAGCCATCCAGTGGTTGCTTTACTGAGGTTGAAATAACATTCACGATGCGCCCAAAGTTAGCTTCCTTCATGCTTGGTAAAGCAAGCTTCATCAACTCATGATTACAAACCAGATGTTGGTTAAATGCAGCCAGAAAGTCAGCAGTATTAGCCGCATTTGCTGGACCAGGAGCTGGGCCGCCGGTGTTATTGACCAGAATATGGATAGCCGCTTCAGGCTCTTGCAAATAGTCGTAGACGACCTGTTTGACATTATCCGGGTTGGTGAAGTCAGCGACTAAAATGTGGTGATCTTGACCTTGTGAGTGATCAAGCTCATTCTGAACAGCTTCAAGTTTTTCTTGGTTTCTAGCGAGCAGTACTACGTTGGCGCCTTGTTCTGATAGTTGTTTGGCGATGGCTTTGCCCATGCCTTGGCTGGAGCCGCAAACTAAAGCTGTTTTTCCGATTAGCGATAAGTTCATAGTAATATCTTTACATTGCTTAAAAAGAATATTTAAGCATATTTAAGCAGGGACTGAAATGGGCTTTAGCGTGTTATAGGTAGGTGACTTTATTACGGCCATCACGTTTTGATTGATAAAGTGCCTTATCGGCCTTGATATATAAATCTCGAAGCGTTTCATTTTTTCCAGCACAGGCGACACCAAAACTACAGGTTAAGTGATTAACACTGGTAAATGCATGTGCTTCAATTAAAGAACGAAGCTTCTCAGAAAAGTCTCTAGCATGGCCTGGTTCGGTAGCGGGGCAGAGTATGGCAAATTCCTCGCCACCCCAGCGGGCTAAGGTATCTGTTTTACGGATGTTATTGCTCAAAAGAGCCGATAATTCGATAAGGACTTCATCGCCAGCGAGATGCCCGTGATTGTCATTAATCAATTTAAAGTGGTCCACATCGAGCAAAACAAAGGCTAGATGTGAGTAATTATCTTTGAATTTGTTATAGCGCTGCTCAAGATATTCTCTATTATGAAGCCCCGTTAGGCGATCAGTCTGAGCGCGTCTGACTAAAGCATGGCGCTTTCGAGATTCAACTCTGCGATGCAATGTGAACAAAATTAGACTGGCTAACAGCGCCGTTAAAATAGCACCGTAAGTTAATACTTGGTAAATAAGTAGCTGTCGAGTCATCCGCGTTGAGGAAAGATGACTGAGTATGTCCACTGCAGAATGCACAGAATATATATCGCTAGAGAATCCTCCACTGGGATCGCGATAACCTTTAATGAATTGCACCACGTCCGGCACAGAAATAGCATTTAACTGGTTCAATGTATCCAGCATGGCAACCACTAAGTAGGTTGCTTTCAGTGAGTTTCTTTCGGAGTGTCCTTCTTCACTGTAAACCTTATCATTGGTTCTAAAAGTATCATTTAAACTCACGACTAGCTCATCGAGGCGCATCAAACTTTTGACCGTTTCCATATCCTGCTGATTGATCGGCAAGTAATGAATACTGATCCAAGCACGATGGGCATCATAACTGCTAATCGCAGGGTGCCCAGGGAATGGCGCAAAGGTCTTCGTATCTTTGGACCAAGAGTTTTGTATGAACTGATTAATTTGCTGTTGTCGCTCGGCGTCTACAACTTGTGGGTTGAGTTTGCCCATATGGTGCAGTGCACGAACAGCGAAAGAGGTCGCTTTAACTGTTGATTGCTGGCCAAACTCAGGGTATCCAGGATCCCAGAAACCACCGTCATTGTTTTGATAGGCGAGTATCAGCTGAGCAACTGCTTCGGTATCGATGGTGCCGAGCGCATCCAACTTCTCTAAAATAATGATGGAGTCCATGGTGGCGCGAATATTTACTTCGCTATTAGGGAGCGCGGAAAAACCTTTTAGATTTCCTATGGCATTACTTGGGGGCTGATAATTCTGTAATACAAAATTAATGATGGCGTTGCGATCAATATGCTCAGTTGCGCCTAGCCTTACCAAGGTCGCAACGGCGTAGCGGGATAGCCTTACACTCTCTTTATTGAGAATAGAGGGTTCATCAAAGAGGTCAGGGTTATTAACAAAGTAGCCATCGGGATGTTGGCGTTTGGTGAGCCAGTTGATGGTATCAGCAGCGTAAATAGGAGTTTCGTCGGTAGCCGGAATAATGCTGTAGTTTTTATCCAGCTCGCGATATTTTTGATAGAAAAAGCCAGAAAGGACAACGCTTATTATCGCTATCCAAAGTAGGATCGAACGCTTCGATTTTAAAAATGGGCCTAGGCTCATTAGTTCCGGCTAATTCCTTATCGGTTAAAGGTTAAGGATTGTACAGCGCCTTAGGCCCAATATATCAAAAAAACTGTAAAATTACTTGCTTAACGCACGCTCAAAAGCTTCTAGCGTTTTCTTCAACTCCCTGTCGCCATGAGAAGCTGAAACAAAGCCTGCCTCAAAAGCGGATGGTGAAAGATAGACTCCCTCATCCAACATCGCATGGTAGAAACGCTTGAAACGCTCCATGTCGCCTTTGGTCACTTGCTTGAAGCTGGTCACGGTTTCGGCGTCGTTAAAGAAGAAGCCAAACATCGAGCCAACATGGTTGGTGGTGAATGGAATTCCTTTTTGTGCCGCAATGTCGCGCATACCGTTTACCAATGCTTCGGTGTAAGCGAACAGAGGCTCGTAGAAACCTGGTTTGGATAGTTCGTTTAGTGCCGCCAATCCCGCCGCCATCGCTACTGGGTTACCTGAAAGTGTGCCTGCTTGGTAAACTGGGCCAACAGGAGCCATATAATCCATGATGTCTTTTTTGCCACCAAAGGCACCGACTGGCATACCGCCGCCAATAACTTTGCCAAGTGTCGTTAAGTCCGGCTGAACTTTATAGTAGCCTTGCGCACCATCTACGCCCATGCGGAACCCTGACATTACCTCGTCGAAAATCAGTACCGCACCGTATTGATCGCACAATTCACGCAAGCCTTGTAAAAAACCTTCGACTGGCGGAATACAATTCATGTTGCCGGCCACAGGTTCGACGATAATACAGGCGACTTCGTCTTTATTGGCTTTCAGTAACGCTTCAACGCTGTCCAGGTCATTAAAGTCAGCAGTTAACGTGTGTTTGGCAAAGTCTGCAGGAACGCCTGGCGAAGTCGGTTCGCCTAAGGTTAAAGCGCCAGATCCCGCTTTTACTAATAAGCAGTCGGCATGTCCGTGGTAACAGCCTTCGAACTTAATGATTTTGTCTTTCCCGGTATAACCACGGGCTAAACGAATCGCGCTCATGGTCGCTTCCGTGCCTGAGTTCACCATGCGAACCATATCAATTGACGGGATTAGCTCGCAGATTTTCTCAGCCATTTCGGTTTCGACTTCGGTCGGTGCGCCATAGCTCAAACCGCGCTTAGCTGCGTCAATGACGGCATCTAAAACGGCTGGGTGGTTGTGGCCTAAAATCATTGGTCCCCACGAAGCGACATAATCAAGGTATTGCTTATCCGTAGCCGAGGTAAAATAGGCGCCATCGGCAGACTTAATAAAAACAGGAGTGCCACCAACACCATTGAAGGCGCGAACTGGAGAGTTAACGCCGCCAGGAATATGTTGTTGGGCACGAGTATAAAGTTGTTCGGAATTAGTCATAATCTTCACGCTATTCTATTTGCTGAATGGTTAACCGAGTCTTGAGGTTTAGGGACCTAAGAGTGACGTGGCGAATACCAGTTCATCGGTTTTTCGAATTGAGTGAGCTTATCTTCTACGCCGAGGACTAAGGCGAATAGCGCCATACGCACTTTGACGCCGTAGTGAGTCTGGCGGAAGATAGCAAGATTGGGGTTATCATTCATGTCATCACTGAGCTCGTTCGCTTCTGGGCGTGAGTCTCGTGGTAGCGGATGCATGATGATGGTGTTTTTATCACAGTGTTGCTTGTATAAACTTTGATTCAGACAGTATTTGCCGCGATATAAGTTGGCTTCTTCCTGAGTAGTGAAGCGTTCTTCTTGGACGCGGGTGAGGTAAATAACATCTTGCCCTTTTAAGCCGTAATGAAAGTCTTCAGAAATACTGTAGTTAAGACCAGCATTATCGCAAGCGGTTAACACTTTATCTGGCATGGCTAAGGCCTGGGGCGAGATAAAAGTAAACTGAATATTCGGGAACAGACTCAGGAGTCGCGTTAAGGAATGAACCGTGCGACCATTCTTAAGGTCGCCTATCATCGCGATTTTGATAGTGCCCTTGTCTTTACCCAGCGCTTCCAGCTCGTTGTAGATAGTATACAAATCAAGAAGAGCTTGGGTCGGGTGTTCATTAGGTCCGTCGCCACCGTTGATAACGGGAACATTACTGCCGCGGGCAAACTCTGCTACTGAGCCAATTTCAGGGTGGCGCATAGCAACAACGTCAGCGTAATTTGCTGTGACGCGAGCTGTGTCGTAAAGTGATTCACCTTTGGATAATGATGATGTCGTCATACCGACGGTTTCGCGAACATGGCCGCCAAGAAGATTGAAGGCTGTGCCAAAGCTGATGCGAGTTCGGGTGCTTGGTTCGAAAAAGAGGTTGGCTAGGATAGCGCCATCAAGAACATTGCAGCACTTTACGCGAGTGGCATAAGGTGTCATTTCATCAGCAACTTGTATAATTCGTTCGACCGCTTCTTTGTCTAGCTGATCAATCGAAAGTATGTGCTGCCCTTGAAAAACCATTCATTTACCCAAATTCTTAGTGATAAGTTACTTGGGACGCAATTCTAGCACGAACTGCACCAGATGTAGCTAAAATTACGGGCTTGAATGTGGAAATTCAGCCAGAAATGCTTAAAATGGGCACGAAATTTATAAAACAGCCAAGTTTAGAGGTTATTTGTGGAATATAGAAAGTATCGTTGTTTAGTCTGTGACTTTATTTATGACGAAGAATTAGGCTGGGAAGAAGACGGTATTGCTCCCGGCACACGCTGGGAAGATATTCCTGATGACTGGTATTGTCCTGACTGTGGCGTTGGTAAAGAAGACTTCGAGTTGATGACTGACGAGTTTAAGAAAAGCCTGTAAACCGCGGTTTTTACTTGATAAAAGAACCTCCCATTTGGGAGGTTTTTTTATGTCTAAACTGTAAGAATTATCAACAGTGGCGGGGCCTTGCGGATAGGAGTATTCTGACAAATGGTCAAACGAAACGGGAGGTTTGTCATGAAGGTAAAAGCTTTGTTAGTGACGTTAATCGTTGCTGCTGGTCTAGGGATTACAGGAACTGCGTGGTCTGCTGCTTATTTAAAAATTGGTGATATTAAGGGCGAGAGTCAAGCTGACGGTCACAAAGACGAAATTGATGTTTTAAGTTGGTCTTGGGGAGCTGAGTCCAATCGTCGCCGAGGGTGTGTTCGCGATTTTCATTTTGTGAAGCCCATTGATGTTAGCTCACCGCCGATCTTAATGGGGCAACTGACGCAGGAAGTCTACCCTGAGGCTCGGTTGAGTGTGGAGCATGATGGTTCAAACCGCTCGCGCTTTGAGTATCTAACGCTGAACTTTCGTAATGTTCGAATTGAAACCTTTCATACGGGTGGTACTGATGGCGCCCCTGTGACAGAACAGGTGAGTTTTAATTTTGAAGAGGTTGAATACAGTTACCTACAACAAAGAGTGGATGGTTCATTCGGCGATAGGGTGACCGCGACCATTAGAGGTCGCCAATGCCGTGAAAACTAACTCATCGCAATATAATTAGGCTGTGATTCTATTCGCTTAATCCAACGCTTAATCGCCGGGTATTGAGTAAGATCGAATCCACCTTCATCTGCTACATGGGTGTAGGCGAAGAGTGCAATGTCAGCAGTGGTCAGTTGATTATTGACGAAATAATCACCGTTACTGAGCTGTTGTTCCATAATGCTGAGTGCTTTATGACCACCTTCTTGTTTCGACAAGAATTCTTCGCGCCTCTCTTCAGGCATCCCCAAGTATTTGGCAATAAAGCGAGCCACGGCAATGTAAGGTTCGTGACTGTATTGTTCGAAGAACTGCCACTGCAACACTTCAGAATGTAGAAATGGTTCAGAAGGATAATAAGCCGAGCCGCAGGCTAGATAATTGATGATGGCATTAGATTCGGATAAATAACGTCCATCATCAAGCTCAAGTACCGGAATTTTGCCACTTGGGTTTTTGGCTTTGAAGTCATCATTAAGATTATCACCCTTAAGGATATTGATATGAATCCATTCATGCTCAATATCCAGCAACGACATGATGAGCTTAATTTTGTAACAGTTTCCAGACCGTATATCGCCGTAAACCTTCATGGCAAAACCTTTTGTTTGTGTAAGACTGTTTTAATTATCCTTGAACTTTTGATCAATGTCAGCTCGACTATGACGTTCGCTTAGCTGCTCATGAGGCTCGCCCCAAGTGCGATTGACGATTCGACCACGCTGCACGGCTTCTCTTCGTTCTATTTGCTTAGCCCAGTGAATTAGGTTTTTATAAGAGTCAGCTTCTAGAAACTCCGCCGCATCGTAGGCATGACCAAGCACCAGATTTCCGTACCAAGGCCAAATGGCGATATCGGCAATTGAGTATTCATCGCCAGCCATGTATTCGTTATCGGCTAAATGTTTATCTAACACATCCAACTGACGCTTGGCTTCCATGGTGAACCGATCGATAGGGTATTCCATGGGATAAGGCGCATAGCTATAGAAGTGACCAAAGCCACCGCCAATATAGGGCGCGCTACCCATTTGCCAGAATAACCACGACATGGCTTCCGTACGCTTACTGTGCTCCTTCGGAAGTAGGTCTTCAAATTTTTCTGATAGGTACAATAAAATAGCGCCTGACTCAAAGATTCTTTGCGGATTATCTAAGTTCTCACTGTGATCCATAAGAGCTGGAATCTTTGAGTTAGGATTGATTTCAACGAAATCACTGCCGAACTGATCACCGTCACCAATTTTGATCAGGTGGGCATCATAGTCTGCGCCTTTATGACCTAAAGCTAACAGCTCTTCCAACATGATGGTGACTTTCTGGCCATTGGGCGTGGCTAAAGAATAAAGTTGGAAAGGGTGTTTGCCAACAGGCAATGTTTGTTCTTGACGTGCGCCAGCTGTTGGTCGATTGATACTGGCCCATTCGCCACCGTTATCGGGATTCCATGTCCAAACTTTAGGTGGAGTATATCCGTTGTCAGTTTGATTGCTATCGTTGCTCATGATGATACCTAGATTGAATAATTGTTAGAGCTATTGAAGCGCCAACACCCCTAAACTGTCAATTTAGCCATGCGAATAGCTACTATTTGCTATTCACATGCCATGCCTACTATTTACTGGCTGTTTAACTCCTTTGAGTAAACGCAGGTGACTGCTAGGCGTAACGATAGGCCTAATAATAACGTCATAAAGCCTACCAACAGCGAATCCACGGCTAATAAACCAAATAACTCCCAGCCTTGAGTACCAATGGCCCACTCATTGAGTTTATAGTGAAGCACCATCGGGGCGGCCATGAAAAGAGCTGGAAAAACAATATAGCATAGCTCAAAAAGATAGGACTTTGATGAAAGCTTTCCTTCAACCTCTACGCCACAAAACTTCAGAAAGCCTTTTAAAAGTTTATTTCGGAATATTAACATTGGTACTAATAAAATTAGCAGGGGCACAAATGGCGCAAGTTCCGGTGGAATCTCAAACTTGCCAAGTAAGGACGCAGTATTTGCTTGTCCATAATAAGTCACGAAAATAAGCACGGCTAATATCACTACCGCTAAAACGATAAGAGATGATTTTTCGAAAGCGGTTAGCGGGAATAGCTTGCTCTTATTCCAACCTTCAGCTGACAGTTTTAGTATTAGCATCGAAGGTATTAAGATACTCAGCACTTTTAAGAAACCAAAAGCTAACCGTATTGCGGTTTCTTGTCCCTCTTCGACAGTATCGCCAACAGTAAACATGCCCAGCTGCACCTCAACAAAGTGCTGCAAGCCTTCAAGAAGGGTTGGAATGACCCAGAAAAGTGGCGCGATAAATAATAAGGTGTAAAAACCTTTTCCAACATCTTTAATGATATGCATTATGATAAAGTCCCTTGTTTATAATTTTAAGGCAATGGACAGTATAGTAACTGCTTGTTTTTCCATCAAATAATAGTTAAGTATAACTGTTACATAATATGTAGCTTGGTTTGAGCTGAGGGCACAGGTCTTTGAACTCTTTTCAAGCAATTCCTTAGGATTTATTGGAATAAAGCGTTAAGTCGTTCGTTAATCTATTACAGTCGGTAGTTTGTTTGAGCAAAAGGAGTGTTTATTGTCGAAGTCGATGTTACAGCCGGATGAGCCTTGTGTTGATGAATATTCTCATGATGCGCTTTGCCGTAAGAGTTTAGTCTTTGCGGTGCAGCTTCTAGGCAATCAGCCCGATGCAGAAGATGTGGTACAGGCTAGTATCGAAAAAGCTTTGTCACATCCCAAAGCACCTAAAGGTGGTGTGGATTTGCAAAAGTGGTTGTATCGGGTGGTGCGCAATGCATCGATAGATCATTTGCGAAAGCAGTCCCGTCAGACGTCGTTGGAAGAGAGCGCCGGGAATGAGCCGGTGGGAGTCGTTAGTTCGAATCCAGAAAAACAATTAGAAGCGGAGCAAATTCGTAAAAAGCTGACCGCCGCTTTAAATAGTCTGCCGCTTCATCACCGTGAGCTGGTGGTGTTACGAGATTATCATGGCCACAGCTATGATGATATTGCTGACATACTAGCGATTGCAAAGGGCACCGTGATGTCGAGGTTACATCGAGCCCGCTTAGCCTTAAGAGAGGCGTTAAGTGATACACAGCTTGAACGAGGTGCAGAATGAATCAGTGTCATGATATCCAAGAATTGATTAGCGGTTATATTGACCATGAACTATCGCAACAGAAAGCGCAGCGCGTGCGGCTCCATATCGAGAGCTGTGAAAACTGTCGAAAAGTGTACGAAGATTTAATCGCTATTCGCAAAGAGATGGGGCAGTTACAGTACCCTGAGTGTGAAGAAGCTAAGTTAGATAGAATAATGAATGAGCTTTCGCCAGAACCATCGGGATAGTTGGCTGGGTGATGCTAATCCTTGGCATGATTGGTTTTATCGGTTGGCAACTTTTTACTTTTTATACCGAGCCTGCCGTACCGACATGGGCAAAAATTGGAGTGTTATTGATTGAGCTGGGAACGCTAGGACTATTCTTAAGTGTGTTGAGACAGCGCTTAATCGCAAGAAAAACTGATAAATATAGGAATGTAAAACTATGAGACACGATGTTGAGTTGTATACTTTGGAAAAGGTGCCTGGCTATAAAGTTGAGAAGGTTTTGGGGCTGGTTCGTGGCAACACGGTTCGAGCGCGTCATGTCGGTCGGGATATTTTAGCGGGGCTACGAAATATTGTGGGTGGCGAAGTCAGTGAATACACTAAACTGATGGCCGAAAGCCGTGAGCAAGCCATCGATCGATTGTTAGATGAAGCGCGACTGCTTGGTGCAAATGCTGTTATAGGAACACGTTTTACCACTTCCATGGTCGCCAGTTCCGCAGCTGAGTTACTGGTCTTTGGTACTGCGGTGGT
>CATNCP010000039.1 GCA_950096615.1 uncultured Kangiella sp.
TTTTTATTTACTTACCAAAAGCTATTCTGTTTTTGATTTATCACCCGCTTTAATAATAGAAATATTATCTAAGCTTAAGTGCTCACGGAATGCTTTATTGATGTCTTCCACTGTAAGCGACTTTATCGCTTGCTCAAACTCTTTATCCCACTTCATAGTGCGGTCTAAGTCTAGGTTACCGGCCAAAGTTCCGACCAATCGACTATCTTTAGCACGATCTATGCGACGGTTTTGCACCATACCTTTAACAGCGGCATCGAGTTCTTCTTGAGTAAAGCCATCGTCGATAACTTTCTCAAACTCTTCTTTAAAGCCAGTTTCGACTTTTGCCAAGTTTTCAGGTGCACAAATCGCATACGCAATAAAAGTGGCATTGTCATCACGAGAGCTGGCATTGATGAAAGCGCCAGCGCCATAACTTAACCCTTCTTTTTGGCGAAGTCGTGTTGCTAGTCTGCTATTTAAGAAACCACCGCCAAAGATGTGGTTCGCAACAACCAGTGCAGGATAATCAGGATGATTATCACTCAGTGGAATTTGCGTCATTGCTCCAAAAGCAGCGCCTGCTTTGTCGGGCGTGTCCACAAACTTGTTGATAGACTCAACGTCTGAGGCCGTTGTAGCGATACGTTCGTACTCAACGTCAGCATTCCAGTTACCTAAAGTCTGTTCTAAAACTTTCTGCATCTGATCTTTATCAAAATCACCAACTAAGGCGATGTCTGCATCTTGAGCTCCGACAAAGTTGCTGTGGAACGCTTCGAGTTGTTCAGGAGTCACTTTCTTAATCGCTTCAATTTGCTCATCAATACTCATACTGTAGTAAGGGTGAGACTCGTCATACGGATTCAAGTGACGGCTTAACTGCATAAACACCTGCGTTTGTGGCTGTTGTTTTTGCTGCTCTAGGCCAACGATACGCTCACGCTTTAAGACTTCTAGTTCTTCTGCATTAAAGCTTGGATTTTTAAGCACGTCCTCAACCAGCTTTAAAACTTCTGCTAAGTTTTCTTTCTTAGTTTGAACGTTTACATTCACACTTGTCGTGCCTCCGTTGACACTGACATTAGCTTTTAAACGGTCAAACTCTGCCTGTAACTCTTCACGCGTCAGATCTGTTGTACCGCGTTCTAGCATGCCAGCAGCAATAGAAGGAACCACACCACTGTTACGTAAATCTTCTAAGTTGCCCAGATCTAAGCTGATACTCGCAACAACCGACTCACCACGAGTCTTTTTCGGCAAGTAAACCACTTTAGCACCATTGCTTAATGTCGCCTCAACGGTACGAGAGTCAATGTTATCTTGAGATGGATCAAAGTCTTCGCCCTGTGCAACTGCCTCGCGTCCTTTGTAGTCTTTTAGCATAGCTTCAACGTCATCAGCAGACAGGCGCGCAATAGTATCTGCTCGATCAGGTTCTTGCTCAGGTAAGAACAAGCCTAAAGTACGATTGTCATTGACTAGGTACTCTTCTGCCGCAGCTTGGACATCCTCTACAGTAACACTCTCTAGACGATCTCGGTTTAAGAACAATAGCCTCCAGTCGCCCATACCGACCCACTCCGTAAGCTCTAAAGCAATACTTTGTGAAGAGTTAAAGCTCAGCTCAATCTCTTTTAGGATTTTTGTTTTTGCTCGCTCAACCTCATCTTTCGTGATTGGGTTATCGTCAATGTTTTCTAACGCTTTAAGAAAAGCGTCTTCTGTTTTCTTAATGTCTTTATCTTTAGCAACCTGAGCACCGAATAACAAAGCACCTGGCTCACCTAACTGGAAAGGGAAACCAAAGGCTGATGCAGCTAGGCCGCTTTTAACCAACTTATCGTGCAATCGACCTGTCTGGCTATCACCCAAGATTTGAGTTAAAACCTGAGTGGCTGCAAACTTTTCAGAGGGCCCCGCAGGCGTTTTATACAGTACACCTACCATTTGCACATCACCCGGACGGCGCACGACTACACGTCTTTCACCATCTTGAACTGGCTCTTCAGTATACAGCTCACGAATGACTCGCTCTGGTTTTGGAATATCACCAAACTCTTGTTCAATTTGCTCAATAATTTTTTCTTCGTCGATTTTCCCTGAAACGATCAGGGTTGCATTATCTGGTTGATAATACTTACGGTAAAACGCTTGGAGGTTGGCAATATCAACGTTTTCTAAGTCAGAGCGTGCGCCAATAGTCGATTTACCATAGTTATGCCAATCATAAGCTGTCGACATTAAACGTTGCATTAATACACGAAAAGGATTGTTCTCTCCGTTCTCTAGCTCGTTACGAACCACGGTCATCTCTGTGTCTAAATCTTTTTTTGCGATGAACGAGTTAATCATTCGGTCGGCTTCAAAATCTAAAGCCCAGCCAATGTTCTCAGGCGTTGCCGTAAAGGTTTCATAATAATTCGTACGATCGTACCAAGTTGTACCATTAGCTTCGGTACCATGCTCAGAAAGCTCATCATCCACATTTGGGTATTTAGGACTACCTTTGAACACTAAGTGCTCTAGCAAGTGAGCCATGCCTGTTTCGCCATAGCTCTCATGCTTAGAACCGACATGGTAAGTAATATTGACTGTTACTGTTTCTTGGCTTGGGTCTGGGAATAACAGGACTTGAAGTCCATTATCCAAACGATATTCGGTTATACCCTCAACCGAAGTTATTTTATCCACGCCATCTGGCAGTTCTGCGTAAGCGGCTCCCATGCCTGTCGCCAATGCGATCGCTAGGAATGTTTTCTTGAATTTCAACGTCATAGATATCCCTCTATAATCTGTATTTCCACAATATGTAGGTGTGTTATTAGTTAATTGTCATTCATTACCAAGAAGTACCCCCAAGATAATGAGCCACCCAAAGTATCTTATAAAGCTTTGTAACAGTATAGGTAGTAAATGTTAATAAATATGACAAAAGTCAGAAAAACAAGTAATTACGTGGCCAAGACGCAAAAAAGCCGAGAATCTCAACAATTCTCGGCTTTTTTAAGGCTGTGTGTCTTTCGATACTGACTAGATGATAATTACCACCCAGTAATTTCTTTCATGGCAGAACCGATGTCTGCTAATGAACGAACAGTCTTAACACCGGCGTCTTCAAGCGCAGCAAACTTTTCTGCCGCTGTACCTTTTCCGCCAGCAATAATAGCACCAGCATGACCCATACGCTTACCAGGAGGTGCAGTAACACCTGCAATATAAGATACGACAGGCTTAGTGACGTTTTCTTTGATGTAAGCTGCCGCTTCTTCTTCAGCAGAACCACCGATTTCACCAATCATCACAATAGCTTCAGTCGCAGGATCTTTTTCGAACAATTCTAAAATGTCGATAAAGCTAGAACCTGGGATTGGATCACCACCGATACCAACACAAGTCGATTGACCAAAACCATAGTCAGTTGTTTGCTTAACGGCTTCGTACGTTAAAGTACCTGAACGCGAAACAATACCAACTTTACCTGGCTTGTGGATGTGACCTGGCATAATACCAATCTTGCTTTCGCCCGGAGTGATAACGCCTGGGCAGTTAGGGCCAATTAAACGTACGCCTAAACGATCACATACGATTTTAGCTTCTAACATATCAAGGGTAGGAATACCTTCTGTGATACAGATAACTAGCTTAATACCTGCGTTTGCAGCTTCTAAGATAGAGTCTTTACAGAATGGCGCCGGTACGTAGATTACCGATGCTTCTGCGCCGGTTTCTTCAACCGCTTCAGCTACTGTGTTGAATACTGGTAAACCTAGGTGCGTTTGACCACCTTTACCAGGAGTAACGCCACCAACCATGTTAGTACCGTACTCGATCGCTTGTTCAGTGTGGAAAGTACCCTGAGAACCAGTGATACCCTGACAAATAACTTTAGTGTCTTTAGTTAATAAAATACTCATTATTTGCCCTCCGCTGCAGCAACAACTTTTTTGGCTGCGTCAGTTAAGCTTTCTGCCGCGATAATATTTAAACCTGACTCAGCAAGAACTTTAGTACCTAACTCAGCGTTGTTACCTTCAAGGCGAACAACCACAGGGTCTTCGATACCAACTTCTTTAACCGCACCGATAATACCTTCAGCGATAAGGTCACAACGAACGATACCACCAAAAATATTAACCAATACAGCTTTAACGTTGTCGTCTGAAAGGATAATTTTAAACGCTTCAGAAACACGCTCTTTAGTTGCACCACCACCTACATCTAGGAAGTTTGCTGGTTCACCACCGTGTAACTTGATGATGTCCATCGTGCCCATCGCAAGACCAGCACCATTAACCATACAACCGATATTACCGTCTAGAGCCACATAGTTAAGCTCAAACTTAGCCGCATGCGCTTCACGCTCATCTTCTTGCGAAGGATCGTGCATTTCCGACAATTTGTTATGACGGAACATAGCGTTACCATCAATATTAATCTTAGCGTCTAAGCAGTGTAGATCACCGTCTTCTTTAATTACTAGAGGGTTGATTTCAAGCAACGCTAAATCTTTTTCAGCAAACATTTTCGCTAACTGAATAAAGATATGAGTGAATTGCTTAACCTGCTTACCTTCTAAGCCAAGCTTGAACGCTAACTCTCGACCTTGGTAAGGCTGTGGGCCTACTAACGGGTCAATTGTAGCCTTAAGAATCTTTTCAGGCGTTTCTTCAGCAACTTTCTCAATCTCAACACCGCCCTCTGTCGAAGCCATGAAGACAACGCGACGTGATGAACGATCGATAACAGCACCTAGATAAAGTTCTTGAGCAATGTCTGTGCAAGACTCCACTAAGATTTTGCTGACCGGCTGACCATTTGCGTCTGTTTGATAAGTTACTAAGTTCTTACCAAGCCATTGCTTAGCGAACTCTTTTACTTCATCTTTAGTTTTAACTAGCTTTACACCGCCCGCTTTACCACGGCCACCAGCGTGCACCTGAGCTTTAACCACCCACATGTCGCCACCGATTTGGCCAGCTGCTTCAAAAGCAGACTGAGGATTATCGACTGCATAACCTTCAGATACTGGTAAACCGTATTCACGGAATAATTGTTTACCTTGATACTCGTGTAGGTTCATTTTGATGTTCCTAATTTCACGTTAATTAAAAAGACAAAAGCCGGATAGTAACTATCCGGCTGTATTTGATACTTATAGACTAAACATCCAATAAAATGCGAGCTGGGTCTTCAATAAACTCTTTAATCGTTTTCAAGAAGCCAACTGATTCACGGCCATCAATGATTCGATGGTCATATGAAAGCGCGACGTTCATCATTGGGCGAATAACGATCTCGCCATCAATAACAACTGGACGGTCTTCCATACGGTTCATACCTAAAATACCGCTTTGCGGTGGGTTAATAATTGGTGTCGCCATAAGCGAGCCAAATACACCACCGTTAGAGATAGTAAAGGTGCCGCCTGTCATCTCTTCGACAGTCAATTTATTATCGCGAGCTTTTTGACCAAACTCACGAATCTTAGCTTCGATATCAGCAAGGCTCATCGTGTCGGCATCACGTAATACTGGCACAACCAAACCACGTGGTGACGATACAGCTACGCCGATATCGTAGTAACCATGATAAACAATGTCATCACCATCAATTGAAGCGTTAACCGCTGGGTAACGTTTCAGGGCTTCGACCGTTGCTTTAACGAAGAAAGACATGAAGCCCAAACGTGTTTCATGAACTTTCTCGAATTGTTCTTTGTAGCGCGCGCGAAGTTCAACAACTTCTTTCATGTTGATGTCGTTGAAGGTCGTTAGTAGCGCTGCGTTTTGTTGCGCTTCAACTAAACGAGTAGCAATCATCTTACGCAAACGTGTCATTGGAACACGCTTCTCTTCGCGTAACCCCGCAGCCACAGGAGCATCAGAAGAGCCCTTAGCTGCCGGTGCCGATTTCTTGCCACCGTCTTTAATAAACTTTTCGACGTCTTCTTTAGTTAAACGCCCACCTTTACCCGTTGCAGGGATATCAGCTGGGTTAAGGTTATGTTCGGCGACTAAGCGGCGAACCGCAGGCGATAAAACATCAGTATCTTTTGAAGGTTCAGCAGGTTTATCATCGGCCTTAGCGTCAGCTTTATCATCAGACTTTGACTCTTCTTTCTTTTCTTCTGAAGAATCATCTTTTGAATCAGAACCAGCGCCAGCTTCAAAATTAGCAATCGCTTCTTCTTGAAGAACCGTGTCACCTTCTTCTTTCAAAATTTCAGAAATTGCACCGTCTTCTGGCGCTACAACTTCCAACACTACTTTATCAGTCTCAATATCGACCAAGTTCTGATCACGAGATACCGCTTCACCTGGCTTAACGTGCCAAGTAGCAATCGTTGCATCCGCTACTGATTCAGGCAACACAGGAACTTTAATTTCGATAGCCATGTTATAACCTTTTTTACCTTAATTTAATTTTAAATACTGTTTTCTCAACGCCAAACTTAACTGTCTTAATCAAGACCTAAGGCATCGTTTACTAATTTTGCTTGCTGCTCGTTATGAATGCTCGCATAGCCAACTGCTGGTGCAGCAGAAGCAGCTCGACCCGCAAAAATCACTGGCTCTTTGTTTGGTACAGCGTCATCTAAGTTATGACGGCTGCAATACCAAGCGCCCTGGTTTTGCGGTTCTTCTTGGCACCACACAAAAGTATTAGCATTTTTGTATGAGCCTAAAATTTTCTTAACTTCGTCATGAGGGAATGGATACAGCTGCTCAATACGAATAATCGCTACGTGATCGAGCTTTTCATCACGACGTTTCTTCAGTAAGTCATAATAGACTTTACCGGAACACATGACCACCCGTGCCACCTTCTTTTTAACGATTTTATCGATTTCATCAATCGCATTTTGGAACTGGCCATTAGTCAGCTCTTCAACGCTAGAAACCGCATCGCGATGACGCAATAAGCTCTTTGGTGTCATCACAATCAAAGGTTTACGCAAGTCGCGAACCATTTGACGACGAATCATATGGAAGGCTTGTGCTGGCGTAGAAGGTACTACAACCTGCATGTTTTGCTCAGCTGATAGTTGCAAGAAACGCTCTAATCGTGCCGAGCTGTGCTCTGGACCTTGGCCTTCATAGCCATGAGGCAAGAACAAGGTAAGACCTGATAAACGGCCCCACTTCTGTTCGCCTGAGCTGATAAACTGGTCGATTACCACTTGTGCGCCATTCGCGAAGTCACCAAACTGCGCTTCCCAGATCACCATCGAATTCGGCTCATTGGTTGAATAACCGTATTCAAAAGCCATGACCGCTTCTTCTGACAATACAGAATCGATCACGGTAAAGCGTGGCTGCTCTTCTTTAATATGCTGCAGTGGAATATATACTTCAGCATCATCTTGGTCATGCAAGACCGCATGACGGTGAGAGAAGGTACCACGACCACTGTCTTGGCCGCACAAACGCACTTCAAAACCATCATCCAACAAAGTCGCGTAGGCTAGTGTTTCAGCGAAACCCCAGTCCATTTTAGCGTCGCCCTTGGCCATTTCCTTGCGTGTAGCCATAACTTTCTTAACTTGGCGCTGCAAAGGAAGCTCTTCTGGGTAATCGCAAATACGCTCTGCTAATTCGTTAAACTTCGCTTTTTTAATTGAAGTATCCGCAGGAGACTGCCAAGACTGTCCCTCAAAAGGACTCCAGTCAACGCTGTATTCGTTGCGATGTGTCGGAATACGGTTTAAAACAACCGACTTTCCTTCATCCAACATATCGCGATAATCATCAACCAACTTTTTGCTATCGTCAGCGCTTAGCGTGCCGTTAGACGTGAGTTTGTTTTCATATATCTTGCGCGGTGTTGGATGCTTCTTAATTTTTTGGTACATAACAGGCTGAGTCGCGCTAGGCTCATCCGCTTCGTTATGGCCATGACGGCGGTAACAAACTAAATCAATCACCACGTCTTTCTTAAATTTGTTACGGAACTCAAGCGCTAAGCGAGTCACGTATAACAAGGCTTCAGGATCATCGCCATTAACATGGAAAACAGGAGCTTCCACCATCTTAGCAACGTCAGTACAGTAAGCCGTAGAACGCGTGTCTTGTAGCTTTGAAGTTGTGAAACCAACTTGGTTATTAATCACAACATGCACAGAGCCGCCAATATAGAAGCCTCGCGCTTGTGACATGTTGAATAATTCCATGACAACACCCTGCCCTGTTATCGCAGAGTCACCATGAATCAATACAGGAACAACTTGCTCGCAGTTGGTGTCGTTACGACGCTCTTGGCGTGCACGAACCGAGCCAATAACTACTGGGCTAACAATTTCTAAGTGCGACGGGTTAAACGCTAAAGCAAGGTGGACAGGGCCGCCCTCAGTTTCAACGTCGCTGGAGTAACCCATATGATACTTAACGTCACCAGAGTTTCCTTCCTCGACAACCGCGTTCTTTCCGGCAAATTCATCAAATAAAACTTCTGGTTTTTTGCCCATAACGTTGACCAGCATATTCAAACGACCACGGTGGGCCATGCCGATAACGATTTCTTTAGTGCCATTAGCACCAGCTTGATTAATAAAGTCCCGCATCATTGGGATGAGGCTATCGCCGCCTTCCAATGAGAAGCGCTTGGCGCCAGGGAATTTAGAACCTAAGTATTTCTCTAAGCCTTCAGCAGCAGTTAGACCTTCAAGGGTCTTTTTCTTAGTTTCATCACGGAAATCATGTGATGAAGAGACTGATTCCAACTTTTCTTGAATCCAACGACGCTCTTCTAGGTCATTGATATGAAGAAATTCAGCACCAATCGAGTTGCAATAAGTTGATTTTAGACGCTCGACAATTTCTTTTAACGATTGCTGCTCAGGACCAGCAAGGTTGCCGACGTGAAATTTCTTATTCGGATCCACATCACCCAAGTCATAAGCTTCAAGGCTTAAATCGGTTGGGTAAGGATGCTTCCACAAGCCTAGGGGATCAATATTGGCGTGGTGATGACCGCGTGCGCGGTAAGACTCAATAAGGTGAAGAACTTTGACTTGTTTTGGATCAGCTGTTGCACTACCGCCACCTTGGCTGAATGCAAGCTTCTGGCGATTTAAACCAATTTGACGAAAGTGCTCGCGAATGTCGCTGTGCGCGACCTCTTGCTTATCGCTAACCTTTTCATATTCATCAAATTTTACACGCCATTCGGCATCAACTGACTGAGGATCTTCAAGATATTGTTCGTAAAGTTCTTCTAAATAGGCAGCGCTACCTCCCGAAAGGTAGGCACTATCAAACATTGCCTCTAAGCCATTTTTCATTGTAATTTAACACCACTTCTCGGTATTTGTTTCGCTATGATAACCAAAAATCGCAACTCTTAACACAGTAAGACCCTTTTAATTTACAAAGGGTTACTGCTTTGAGTTGCGATTCATGCGTTGTGAATTTTGCTATTAATAAAGCAACCTTTTCAACGTTTCGGTTATCAGTATCAGATACTACTTATTCAATATCGCTAATTATACACCACTTTTCAGCAGCATAGAACGGATATGACCAATCGCTTTCGTTGGGTTTAGCCCTTTCGGACAAACGTCAACACAGTTCATGATGCCACGACAGCGGAATACGCTATAAGCGTCGTCTAAATCGTTTAAACGCTCTTCTGTGTGAGTATCACGACTATCCGTCAAGAAACGATAGGCTTGCAATAGACCTGCTGGACCAACAAACTTATCTGGGTTCCACCAGAACGACGGGCAAGACGTCGAGCAACAAGCACAAAGGATGCATTCATATAAGCCATCCAGCTTCTCACGGTCCTCTGGAGACTGTAAGCGCTCTTTAGCTGGCGTTTCAGTATCTGCAATCAAGTATGGCTTAATTTTCTCATACTGCTTGTAGAACTGAGCCATATCCACCACTAAGTCACGAATCACAGGCAAGCCTGGCAGTGGGCGAATAACTACTGGCGATTTCAAGCTAGAAATCGAAGTAATACACGCCAAACCATTTTTACCATTGATGCTCATGCCATCTGAACCACATACACCTTCACGGCACGAACGACGGAAAGATAGCGTTGGATCGACTTCTTTTAAATCGACCAATATATCTAACAACATCTTGTCCGAACCTTCAGGAATATCAATGTCGAACTCCTGCATGTAAGGCTTTTTGTCAGTTTCTGGGTTATAACGATAAATTTTAAATTTCATATTTTTTAACTCCGTAGTCTCTTCGTTACGGACTCTTCGTTAGAAATTAGTAAGTACGAGCTTTCGGCGGGAAAGCGTCGACTTTTTCAGGATGCATATTCACATCACGAGTACCCATTTCTTCAGTTTCTGGGTAGAACACCGAGTGAACTAACCAGTTTTCATCATCACGATCTGGGTAATCTTCACGACTGTGTGCGCCTCGACTCTCGGTACGATACTCAGCAGCCATCGCAGTGGCATAAGCAACTTCCATCAAGTTCTCAAGCTCTAAACACTCCACACGCTCAGTATTGAAGCCTTGTGACTTATCTTTCAATACAGCGTTTTTCATGCGCTCGCGAAGTTTCTTAACTTTCTCAAGACCTTCTTTCATCAAGTCGCCAGTACGGAATACGCCGAAGTGGTTTTGCATCGTTTGCTGTAGCTCTTTACGCAGCTGCGCAACATCTTCACCGTCATTCGACTCTTCCCAACGGTTGTAACGCGCCATTGAACGCTCAGCATCAGACTCATTAAAGTCAGAGAACGGTAAGCCCTCACGTAAAGACTCTTCAAGGTGTAAGCCAGCTGCACGGCCAAATACCACCAAGTCTAACAATGAGTTACCACCCAAGCGATTCGCACCGTGTACGGATACACAAGCAACTTCACCCACAGCGTAGAAGCCTTTAACAACTTTTTCTTCGCCGTTCGGGTTACGGTCAATCACTTGGCCGAACTTATTGGTTGGAATACCGCCCATCATATAGTGACAGGTTGGCACCACTGGAATAGGGTCTTTCGCAGGGTCAACGTGAGCAAAGATTTTCGCCAGCTCACTAATACCCGGCAAGCGCTTACCTAGAACTTCTTCACCCAAGTGATCAAGCTTTAAGAAAACATGGTCGCCCTCTTCGCCAGCGCCACGGCCAGCAAGGATTTCTTTCATCATTGAGCGAGCAACAACGTCACGCGACGCTAAATCTTTAGCGTTTGGCGCATAACGCTCCATAAAGCGCTCGCCATCTTTATTAATTAGATAGCCACCTTCACCACGACAACCTTCCGTCACTAACACACCAGCGCCAGCAATACCCGTCGGGTGGAACTGCCACATTTCAATGTCCTGTACCGGAAGCTTCGCACGAAGCGCCATACCAACACCGTCACCAGTATTGATTAATGCGTTAGTGGTAGAAGCGTAAATACGGCCTGAACCGCCCGTTGCGAATACGGTTGCACGAGATTTAAACAAAGCAACTTCGCCTGTCTCAATCGACATAGCCGTGACACCACAAACATCACCTTCTTCGTTACGAACGATATCCATTGCATACCACTCGTTGAAGAATTGGGTTTGTGCCGCTAAGTTTGCTTGGTAAAGCGTGTGTAATAAGGCATGACCTGTACGGTCAGCTGCTGCCGCAGTACGTGCAGCCTGCTCACCGCCGAACTCTTTCGACTGGCCGCCGAAAGGACGTTGGTAAATTTTGCCGTTATCCAAACGTGAGAACGGCAAGCCCATGTGCTCCAGCTCGTAGACCGCTGCTGGACCATTTTCACACATGTACTCAATCGCATCTTGATCACCGATATAGTCCGATCCTTTAACGGTATCGAACATGTGCCAGCGCCAATCGTCTGGGTGAGAGTTACCCAACGCAACTGTGATACCGCCTTGCGCCGATACCGTGTGTGAACGGG
Source organism: uncultured Kangiella sp. (assembly GCA_950096615.1). Classification (GTDB taxonomy): domain Bacteria; phylum Pseudomonadota; class Gammaproteobacteria; order Enterobacterales; family Kangiellaceae; genus Kangiella. The sequence continues at coordinate 11,852 of CATNCP010000039.1, forward strand.
TTGGGAATACTTTAGAAATCAATGCTACTTTTTGGCCGCTTTTAGCAAGTTGCAGCGAGGCACGCATACCAGCGCCACCGCCCCCTACAATTACGGCATCAAAAGTGTACGTAGGTATAGACATGCTTTATAAGCTCCACAATATCTGGATGCCCCACACTATCAGTGAAAGACAAATCACAATAACAATCGCTTGGAAGGCGATACGAATACTCACTTTCGGCATATAGTCTGTCGACACAATCCACAAACCGATCCAAGCGTGCATAACCACTGATAGCAGCGTTAAGAACGAAAACACTTTCATGAAAGTGCTAGCGAACAAGCCTTGCCATGCAGTAAACGTAATTTCTGGTGTTGTTGCAAAGAAGTAGCCTAAATACACCACATAGGCCAACATGATTACCGCTGAAAGGCGTTGCAACACCCAATCGTGTAGACCCGAACGGCCCAAACTAGTGACGGTAGTTACCATACCCAAACTCCTAATAATGCTGCTGCGATAGCTGAAAGGACTAAAACACTCCAGGCACCACGGCGACCGCCTTGAAGCGACTCACCAATTCCAAGGTCCATTAATAAGTGACGGACACCGGCAATAACGTGATAAGCCACCGACGTTAAGATTGCCCAAAGGATAAATTGCCATAGGAATGATTCAGTGAACATCGATTGCAGCTCGGCATAGCCAGCGCTATCAAGCGATTTTTGCAGCATCCATAAAAGGATTGGTACAGCAATGAATAGAACAACACCCGTAATACGATGCAAGATTGATGATATTGCAGGCACAGGAAACCTTACCGTTGTAAGGTCTAAGTTTTTTGGTCTCTTTTTAATCACAAGTATCTTACAAAATTATTGCCTTGGTCGAAGAAGGCATGAGTTTATGCTTTCGCCAGGATTTCTACAACTGCTTTAATGTGTGTTCGACCCAGAAAAACTGCTTACCTGACGAACTCCCCAGTGATACATATTTCAGAACGAAATTATATAAGTGCTTATCACTGATTACAATTATTTCCCCCTTCTATTTTCAACTCATTGGTAAAACTGATGGATTAATAGAAACCGTCATAAAATTAATTTATGAAATTCATTCAAAATTTTGTAGAATGTGTGCCCTTCTTACTCTTAAATACAGCTTTTAGATTAAAAAGTAAGCAATTTATTGTCCCGAGGAGACTATATGTCGGATAAAACAGCTAAACTTAGCCTACCAAATGGCGAGGAACTCACCCTAGACGTGTTAACACCAAGTCTAGGTAAAGACGTCGTTGCCGTTGGAGCATTAGGGAAAGCGGGTTATTTCACTTACGACCCGGGCTATGTATCTACTGGTGCCTGTGAATCAAAGATCACTTACATTGATGGCGCCAAAGGACAGCTACTTTATCGCGGTTATCCGATCGAACAGTTAGCGGATAACTCAAATTTTGAAGAAGTTGCCTATTTACTACTTAATGGCGAACTACCAAGTAAAGAACAATACGACGAATTCGTCGCGAAAATTAACAACCACACCATGGTTCATGAGCAAATGATGAGCTTTTTCAACGGCTTCCGTCGTGATGCTCACCCAATGGCTATTATGGTATCGGTTGTTGGCGCCCTATCAGCTTTCTATCACGACTCTCTGGATATTAATAATCCTGAACACCGTGATATCAGTGCACTACGTTTGATTTCTAAAGTGCCGACGATTGCAGCGATGTGCTACCGTTATTCTGTGGGCCACCCGTTCGTTTATCCAAACAACGATATGAGCCTTGCCGAAAACTTCCTAAACATGATGTTCAGCATGCCTTCTGAAGATAACTGGAAGCCAGATCCTGTATTAGTGAAAGCAATGGATCGTATTTTTGTATTACACGCTGACCACGAACAGAACGCTTCGACGTCAACTGTACGCCTAGCCGGTTCATCAGGCGCTAACCCATTTGCGGCTATCGCATCAGGTATCGCATGTCTATGGGGCCCTGCTCACGGCGGCGCAAACGAAGCATGTTTGAACATGCTGCGTGAAATCGGTGATGTTGAAAATATCCCTGAATACGTTAAGCGTGCCAAAGATAAAAACGACCCGTTCCGCTTAATGGGCTTCGGTCACCGTGTTTACAAGAACTTTGACCCACGTGCCAAAGTCATGCGCGAGAGTGCTCATGAAGTACTTGAGTTATTAGGTAAGCACGACGATCCGACGTTCAAGGTTGCTTTAGAGCTTGAAAGAATTGCTCTTGAAGACCCGTACTTCGTCGAGAAAAAGCTTTACCCTAATGTCGATTTCTACTCAGGCGTTATCCTAGACGCTATCGGCATTCCGACTAACATGTTCACGGTAATCTTTGCATTATCACGTACTGTTGGTTGGGTTTCACAGTGGAACGAAATGATGGGTGAATCGAGCCGTAAAATCGGTCGTCCTCGTCAGTTGTACACTGGCGAAAAAGCACGTGATTATGTCGACATCAGCTCACGAAAATAAGAGGTAAAGTTTTAACTAAAAAGTTAAAATCTTTGCTGACATTATTTTTTTGAAATGTCTATAATCGGAAAGGAGTGGCGTAAAGCCGCTCCTTTTTTGTTTTAAGGCGCAATCGTCAGCGCTGCTTTGTTAATGACTAATTTTTTAATCCTCATTTAGTTCACTAAACTCCGTTTAAAAAATTAGCCATTGCCTCGCCGCACTTTAGCTTGCACCTTAAAACACAATTTTAGAGTGTTAAACAAACAAAATATATGCTGGTGGATTATGCAGAAGAACGTTAAACCTTGTTATTACGCGGATTATTTACAGCTGGATAAGTTTTTAGACGCTCAACATCCAGAAAGTAAGAAGTATGGCGCCGAAGCCCATGATGAAACGCTATTCATCATTGTGCATCAAGCTTATGAGCTATGGTTCAAGCAAGTGTTACACGAAATCCATGCTATCTTACCTGTTCTTTCAAAAGAGCATGTTGATGAGGATAAACTGAGCACCGTCAACCTTCGCATCGAGAGAATTCACCGCATTCAAGAAGTGCTAGTCGATCAAATCGATATTCTAGAAACCATGACACCATTGGATTTCTTGGATTTCCGCGACTACCTTATTCCTGCCTCAGGATTCCAAAGTATTCAATTTAAAGAAATCGAAATCCTACTGGGCCTAAAATCTGAGTTCCGTATTAATTTTGATAAAAAATCATTCTATAACCGCCTCAATGAAAAAGACCGCAACTACCTTCTCAACTTGGAAGAGCAGCCGAGTCTTTTTGATGCCGTTGAACACTGGCTTGAGCGTATGCCGTTTCTAGAGTTTGGCGACTTTAAATTCTGGCAGATGTATAAGGATGCAGTCGAAGACATGTTGCAACATGACGAGCAAATCATCAAAGATGCCGACTATCTGACCGATGCTGAGAAAACCTTCCAATTAAATGACTTATCAAATACACGCTCGAATTTTGATGCTTTATTCGATAAAGAAAAATACGAAGAGCTCAAGCAACAAGGACGCTTTAGACTTAGCCAGGAAGCCACGTTAAGCGCGTTATTCATTAACCTTTATCGTGAGCAACCGATGCTGAACTCGCCGTTCCGCTTGCTACAAGGGTTGATTGATATTGATGAGAAATTTACGACTTGGCGTTACCGTCATACAACTATGGTACATCGTATGCTGGGTACAAAAATTGGCACTGGCGGCTCGTCAGGTCATGATTACTTAAAGCAGACCACTCAGAATAATCGCTTCTTCAGAGATTTGTTTAATTTAACAACATTCCTGATTCCTCGCTCTTCTTTACCAGAGCTTCCGCCAGAAGTGATAAAAGCGGTCAACTTCCACCTTTAATAAAAAACGCCTCGCTACATTATCTGTAGCGAGGCGTAATCAATATCAACAAAGCATAGTTTTAATGCTGGGAGCAGCGCTCACATAGACCATGTAGCTCTAGCTGGCTCTGCTGGATATGGAAACCTTTGCCAGCAACACTTTTATCGATCGCTAACTTTACGTCCTCTTGCAACATAACTTCATCCACGCTTTGGCACTCATCACAAATTAAGAACTGTGCCGCTTTATGTTCATGGTCACAAACAATGTGCGAGCAGGCAATATACTGATTTGTCGACTCTAGCTTGTGTGCTAAATTTTCTTCAACTAAAAAGTCCAACATCCTGTAGGCAGACATCACTTGAATAGTGCTAGAGAAGTAGCTTTTATATCGATCAGCTACGTCATAAGCAGACATGGGCTTGCCGTCGTCAGATAACAATACCGACAATATATTACGTCTTTTCGCCGTCAGTTTTACTTTTGAGTTCTTACACAATTTTTCAGCTTTCGTAATAACTTTATTTATCTGAACCTGATTCATTATCAACCTTACAAGCTACGAGTCCATGCCTATTATAACTTAATGTAACTCTGAGTTATAATGAAAAGCTATAACTGTAATCTAGTGATTCTCTGGCAAAATTCAGTAAAGTTTTAACTTTTTTACGGTTTGTAACTTGTGAGCCTTTTCACACCGATAATGCGACAATGCTTTACAATTGCCTCACTTTATCGATAAGTGAAGGTTCATATCACGCTGTATTTACAGACTTTTGCTTGCTTATAACCCTTAGGACTAACGTCGGCTCTATATGTTAAAAAAACTCAATCGACCTTCTGTATGGTTCGCCGTATTAGGCTTAGCCTTACTCGCTTTGCACTTTTGGTGGCAGCCATCACACGTCAAACAGCTCGGTGCTGAATTACTCCACCGCTACTCTTTGACCATGACTTTTGATGCTGGTAACGAAGATATCGTCAACCGCACCTACCTTCCTTTGACTAACGATCGCCAAGAAGTGGTCAACGAATCATTGCAGTCGGGAACCTTAGAGTTCACCAACGATGAGTCACTAGTCGGGCGTCAAGGTATTTGGACTGGCTTTTCAACCACCCCGATCCGCTATAACGCGATTATTTCGTCTCGTGAGCAGAAATATGATATCGACCCTGAGTTAGACATCCCTACGGACTATCCGCCGCACCTAAAACGCTGGCTGGAACCAACCGACGTTATTCAGGTGAATGATCCCCGTATTCTAGAGTTATGGATGAATATCCAGCCCAAGGAAAGAAAGTTACTGTCGACCTTAAGAGCGATTCACGACTATACCTACAATGAAATTGAAGGCGCTCCTTTTAAAGGCACCACAGACGCCATTACCACCATGATCCTAAAGCGAGCGAGTTGTAATGGTAAAAGTCGTCTTTTCGCCGCATTAGCTCGACTGAATGGCATCCCAACACGACTAGTGGGCGGCGTGATTCTTGAAACCGCAAAGAAGAAAACATCTCACCAGTGGGTTGAAGCTTATGTCCAAGGTCACTGGGTTCCGTTCGATCCACTCAACGATCACTTTGCGCAAATTCCGCACCATTACCTAGAGCTCTATATCGACGATCAAGCGTTATTTAGCCATACCCGTAATATCAACTTCGACTACATTTTTGATATCAAACGTGAGCATATTGCTGCACCACTACTACGTTTTGATAATGACGAAGGCGCTTTCTTCAATGCTGCATCGCTACTGGCGAAGCTCGGTATCGAGAACAAAACAGCCGGTATTTTCCTACTGTTTCCGTTCGTAGCCTTATTAATTTCTTTCGCTAGAAACGTCTTCGGCATCAAAACCTTTGGTATTTTCATGCCGATGCTGGTCTCAGCGGCTTGTGTTTATACCGGATTCTGGATGGGGCTGATAGGCTTTATTGGCGTGCTTCTAACGGCTTGGTTAGGCCAGATGTACTTTGATAAACATAAGTTACTCAAGATCCCCCGACTGGCTGCAATCATTACTCTGAACACTATCTTGTTTATTGGTATTTTCATGGTGCTTGGAGAACAAACGCCATTACAAATGGGCATGATGACGCTGTTCCCCGTGGTGATTATCTCGTTTATTGCTGAACGCTTAAGCAATATGACCCAAGACAACAACTGGGGCGAACTTTTTATTACCAGCATGGGTAGTATCGTGATGATTACGGTCTGCTACTTGGCCTTCTCTTCTATTACCTTGCAGAGTTTCTTTGCTCTATTCCCTGAAACATTACTTCTGGTCATGGCTGCTCAAATCTTTATCGGCCAATGGACGGGATTACGTATTTCAGAGTACATGCGCTTTAAAGGTATAAATAAGCAAAACAATACGCTGGGCATTAACCAACGTAACCGTGATTACGTTTATCGCCTGAACGAGCGTAAGCTGCTGCAGTTAGCTATCGATAAAATCGAAACTAAGAAAGTGCTACTACAGCACGGTGTCCCAGTACCTCAAACTCTGGATATGTGTGATAGCTTCAGGAACCTTGATGAGTTTGTTGAGCATTTAAAAGATTTCAACAGCTTTGTGGTGAAACCAAACCGTGGTTCACAAGGTAACGGCATCTTGGTCATAGTGAAAAATGACGAAGGCACATTCGTTACTACCTCTGGCAAACGCTTGAGTCTAGTCGATATTCGCTACCATGTGTCTGAAATTATCACCGGTAACTTCGCCCAAGACGGCCAGCCGGACACCGCTTATATCGAACCGCTTTTGATTGAGCATCATGGTATCTCTAAAATCGCTAACTTAGGCTTGAGTGATATTCGTATCATTCTATGCAACCAGAAAATTATCAGTTGCATGCTACGTGTTCCAACCAAGCTTTCAGACGGTAAAGCTAACCTTCACCAAGGCGCGATTGGCCTTAGCGTGGACATTGAAACTGGCATGACGACTAAATGCAGCTTTAAGGGCAAAGAGTTAAAAACTCACCCCGATACAGGCTTTGATATCGTCGGTGTGCAAGTACCGTTCTGGAATAAGATTAAGCAAATAGCTGAGAACTCTCAAAAAGCTATCCCGCTCGGCTACATTGGCGTTGATATCTGTATTGATGAGAAATTAGGACCTATGGTGTTAGAAGTTAATGGTCGACCTGGCCTAGAAATACAAAACGTTCAGCACAAAGGTTTTTCTGGAGAAATGGAGACGGCACGTGACAACACCTAAATATAATAAAGGGCTGTCAGCACCGGCATTATGTGCGATTGCCCTACTTCTAACCATTGGTTTATTAATTATCGAGCGCAATGAGCGCGAAGTCATTAACGACGGTACCTTGATTCAAATTGATGTGGACGACAGTTCAAGTGAAAGCGTTGACTCGGGTAGTGATGACGACGAGTTTGATATTCCTGCACCGAGTCCAGAGGATCAAACCAGTCAAGGTGATATTACTGAAGATGTGGTAAAAGAAACCGTTTTGGCACTCTCGGAGATGGATTTTTCAAAGAAAGTACTGTGGAGAATTCACCGCATTGATTCCTTAAAAGGCTTTAGCGAAGTCGACAAAAACAAAGTATTGTTTAAGGCCGCTCTACAGTTTTTCTCTAATGGTGATTATGAAAAGACTCACACGCTAATTGGCAAACTCCCTCGTTCTATGCGTCATCAAGAACGTCCAGGATTTTACTATGCACTGGCGCTATCCAAAGACGATAAAACCGAACGAGCTATTCGTGCCTACCAAGGGCAACTCGAACGATTTCCACACCATCAAGCGAGCGCCATTAACTATGGCCTCTTGCTGAACGATGCTAAAGAGTACGAAAAAGCAGTAAAGGCTTTCAAGTATGCGATTAATACCACCAGCGGACGACGTAAAGCGAAGTCTTACCGAAACCTTGGTGAAGCTTATTACAAGCTCGGTAAATACGAAGAAGCTGCTAAACGCTTCAGTAAATCTATTGAGTATCAACCGACTAACAGTACTACTTGGTTAAGTTTGGCCGAGGCTCAGCAGGAAATCCCTAAGTTCTCACAAGAAGAAGTGCTTGAAACCTATGATAAGTCTGTTTCTTTGGCACCAAATCGTTACAAGCCCGCACTAAAACGTGCCAATTACTTGTTCTCTCAACTGATGTTTGCCAAAGCCGAAGAGGGTTATAAGGAAGCACGTAAGCGCTCTAGCGACATCGTAGAAACAGCCTTGATGCAAAGCATTAATTATCTGGCTGCTGGGAATCTTGAACGTGCCGACAAAATTGCCAGCGGTATTAAGCAGGCAAACAATGACGAAGAGCAACTGATCGACTTGATCAAAGCCCTTAGCGACGAAGACTACGATAAAGCCGAGGACACGGCTAAAGAGATCGATAAAGAGAAAAAGTTTGATAACGAAGAACTTTATCAATACTTACGTCTCAAGCTTGCGGTCACTCAACAGGACAAAAACTATCTTGGTAAGCTGGATAAAGGTATCTTTGAACATCCAGTAGTTGGTTGGCCGAGTCAGCTGGAATACGCGCGCGGCCTATTATTAACTGAAGAGTATCAAGAAGCTCAGAAAGTTGCTGAGACTATTGCGGAGAAGCTGCCAAACAGCGCCGAGGCTCACTTAGTTAATGGCCAGTTACAGCTGCATAACGGTGAGCAAGTTGCTGGCTTTAATAGCCTTAAGCATGCTTTTAATATTTATCCAGAAAGCAGACGCGTGGCTTTTATTTACGCTAAAGAAAGCTTCAAGTTCGAACGCTATCAAGAAGCCATTGATATCATTAACAAGCTCCTTGAAAACCACTCTAAGGACATCGAAGCCTTAGAATTAAAAGCGCAAGCACACCACGAAATTGGGCAAAACGATCTCGCTCGTGCTGCTTACACAGAAGCTTTTGAGCTTGACGAAAAGAACCTACACTCTGCTTTTGCGCTGGCCAAGCTCGAGTCTGATTTAGGCAATAAGCAAGAAAGTCTCGTGATTCTTAAAGACCTGCTTGACCGCGATAGCTCATACATTGGTGCACGAGAGTTACGTGCAGAAATTCACTGCGAAGCACGTGAGTACGACGAGTGTATTAGCGAGTCAAAGAAGCTTCTGGCTCTCGACAAAGACAACGAAGTCGCTAAGAAGTTAGTAGAAAAACACGCTGACAAACTAGAAGAGAAAGCGTCTGACAAGGAAGGCTCAAAAGAGAACAGCGAGGAAGAGCCCAAGGAGAAAGAGTCAGAAGGAAAAGAGTCTGAGGAAAAAGAATCAGAAGACAAAAAGTCTAAAAGTGATGATTCAAAAGCAGAAAAACCAGACAGTAAGTCATCTGACAAGGAGTCGGATGACAAGTCCAACGATGATGATGACGATAAAAAGTCAAAGAAAAATGATAGCGATAAAAAAGACGACTAGATGTCGTCTTTTTTTCTAAGCGCTTATTACTCAGCGTTCTTTTAAAGGTTACTCTTCTCTATAAATACTTGAGCTAGAGATTCAAAGCCCTTTGCATCATTTTCATCAAATCGTTCGACGAGCGGACTGTCGATATCAAGAACACCTTTTACTTCGCCATCAATCACTAACGGCACCACAACTTCACTCTGTGAAGCGGCATCACAGGCGATGTGTCCACTGAATTGATTGACGTCTTTGATTAACTGAGTCTGCTGAGTTTCAGCCGCTGCACCACAAACGCCTCGCCCAAAGGGAATGTGTACACAGGCAACTTTGCCCTGATACGGTCCTAGAATTAAGTGATTAGATTTGTCTGGGTTAGCCACATAAAATCCAGACCAGTTCAGGTCAGGGATCATCTGGTAGATAAACGCAGAAGTTTGCGCCATATTTGTCACGACATTGGTGTCTTCCCCCAATAACGCGCCAAGCTGTAACGCTAACTGGCGATAATACTCAGGTTTGTCTTTTCGATACTCTTCAATCTGGCTGCTATCTAACTCGAACATATAGGCTCTTAGACGTTTAAATAGGTAAGTTTGCGCACGATAGCCCACTATTTAGACGATGACAAGCGTATTTTCGGCCTTCCTTAATAACTAAAGAGAATAACTAGATATAGTGTTATTTTGAAGCTTTTACCACTAGCCATGTGCAAATTCTCGCGGTAACATAAGTGCTGTATTGAGTCTTTCAGAGAGTTTCAGGAGAAAATAGCGTGTCAATTTCCACCAAAGGCAAACGTAGCCCAACCGCGTCCCCTTGTATCGGTACCTGTAGCACCGTTTTAGGTGATGAAGTCTGCCGTGGCTGCGGAAGAACCTTTGATGAAGTCCTAAATTGGCATAATTTCACTGATAATGAAAAAAAAGCGGTCAATTTTCGTCTAAAAATGGAAGGCAAATTAAAGTTCTAATACAATACCTCCTCTTTTTGAACGTGTAACACCTAAACACAATAACCTTATAAGCCGAAACGGAGCTTAACACTATGTTAGTAACTATTGTCGATGCCCTAGCGGGGAAACCAGGCATTGGTGAAGAAGTCACCGTCCAAGGGTGGGTTCGCACTCGTCGCGACTCAAAAGCTGGATTATCATTCATCAACGTGCATGATGGCAGCTGCTTTAATCCTATCCAAGCCGTGGTCGACAATAATATTGATAATTACAGCTCTGAAGTCATTAAGTTAACCGCTGGCTGCGCTGTGAAAATCACAGGCACCTTGGTCGAGTCTCAAGGCAAAGGTCAGTCGTTCGAAATTCAAGCGACTAAAGTAGAGGTTTTAGGCTGGGTTGAAGATCCTGACACCTACCCTATGCAGCCAAAGCGCCACAGTATGGAGTTTTTACGTGATAACGCTCACCTACGCCCTCGTACCAATATTTCAGGTGCTGTAGCTCGTGTGCGCAATACAATCGCGCAAGCAGTCCACCGCTTCTTCCACGAAAACGGCTTTAACTGGATTCACACGCCAATCATCACGGCTTCTGATGCCGAAGGCGCTGGCGAAATGTTCCGTGTCAGCACACTGGATCAGATGAACCTGCCAAAAGATGACAAGGGCAACATTGATTACAGCAAAGATTTCTTTGGCTCAGAGTCGTTCCTAACGGTTTCTGGCCAGTTAAACGTCGAAGCTTATTGTATGGCCATGTCGAAGGTATATACCTTTGGTCCGACGTTCCGTGCGGAAAACTCGAATACCAGCCGCCACTTGGCTGAATTCTGGATGGTTGAGCCGGAAATTGCGTTTGCCGACTTGAACGATAACGCTGATCTAGCAGAAGACATGATGCGTTACGTGTTCGAAGCGGTATTAAACGAACGTGAAGACGACATGGAGTTCTTCCAGCAGCGCGTCGACAGCGAATGCATCAACCGCTTACGCAACGTTATCGACAACAAATTTGAACGTATGGACTATACCGACGTCATCGACATCCTGAAAAAGTCCGATAAGAAGTTCGAATATCCAGTTGAATGGGGCATCGACTTACAGTCCGAGCATGAGCGCTTCATCGCCGAAGAACACGTAGGTCGCCCTACGGTAGTGATGAACTACCCGAAAGACATTAAAGCGTTCTACATGCGCTTAAATGACGACGAGAAAACCGTTGCCGCGATGGACGTGTTAGCGCCAGGCATTGGTGAAATCATCGGCGGTGCACAGCGTGAAGAGCGTTTAGACGTTTTGGATAAGCGTATCGCAGAAATGGGCTTACCGGCTGAACACTACTGGTGGTACCGCGACCTACGTCGTTATGGCACAGTGCCTCACGCAGGTTTTGGCCTAGGCTTTGACCGCTGCGTATCTTATGTCACAGGGGTAGCGAACATTCGCGACGTGATTCCGTTCCCACGTGTACCGAATAACGTTAAGTTCTAAGGCGTAATTTAGACTACGAAACTTGAAAAGGCTGCAATTTTGCAGCCTTTTTTATATGCTGATATAGTCAACCAAGTAATCCACCGTAAGGATCAGGCATGAGTCAACGAAATAACGATAGGGCTAGCGACAACACTAATCAAAAAGTCACTAAGTCTGGCTATAAAAGCGAGATAACTCAGTTCCTAGAAGAGCTTGATGAGACCATTAAGCCCGACTCCCCTGCCCGACAAGCTGAACGACAAAAATACGAAGAGATTAACGCCAAACGCGATAATCCAGATTACGAAGAAAAAGAATCGAAACTATGGAAAGGCTTTTAATTTAGAAAAGCTTTAAATGGGACTTGGACATGCGCACACTAATTCTAGCGCTAACATTACTGTTAGCAACGCCTACACTCTTTGCTTGCACCGAGCTTACGGTTGAAGAAAAACGCTTAGCCGAAGCTGAAGAGCAACTCCCCGAAGTCGTGAACCGTTATGATGAAACGGTAGAAGCCTTTAAACGTGAACTCAGAAACAACAAAGGCTTTGATAAGACACTCGCTATTACCACCCAGTACGCAGAAGCGCTGTGGCAAATAGCCGTAAAAGATTTACAAGCATCGGACTCCACATTTGACGATCGCCCGCTCTACTGGGCGCGCCTGAAAATGACCCAAGCCCTGCGCACGGAAGAGTTTGCTAAACCACTCAAAAAGTCACAACTTAATGAGCTGGAAACCATTATTGATCAAGTTTCTAGAGGCTATAGCACTCTAAACTTCAATCAAGGTTCGGATATTAAAATTCTAATCACTGGCTTTGACCCTTTTCTACTCGACAGGAATATCAAACAAAGCAACCCATCAGGAGTCGCGGTACTTCGCTTAGATAACACCATCATCGAAAGCGGTGACAAAACCATCGAAATCCAAGCGGCTATGTTCCCTGTGCGCTATCAAGATTTTGATCAAGGTATTGTCGAGAAAGTCGTTAAGCCATTTCTTAAAGATAACTCTATCGATATGCTAGCCACCATCAGCATGGGGCGTGAGCATTTCGATTTAGAGCACTTTCCAGGGCGTCGACGCTCATCCTCAGCGCCTGACAACAACAATATCTACTCAGGTGGTTCAGCGGCTAAACCGATTATCGGAAAAATAGGTGAAAAGCACTTAGAAGGCCCAGAGTTTGTCGAGTTTTCACTTCCCTACGAAGCAATGGTGAAAACCAAGGGCAAGTATCAAATTAGTGATAATCGAGAAGTTACTACTCTCAAAAAAACATTCAAGCCCAATAGCTTAGAAGAATTGAAAGATGCCATAGCTGTCGAAGGTGGCGGTGGCGGCTACCTCTCCAATGAAAT
>CATNCP010000040.1 GCA_950096615.1 uncultured Kangiella sp.
CCACCGATTTTAACGTAATGACCTGATTCGGTTCGATCAATATTACGTCTTGCAGCAATCGCTTCGATTTCGGCTAACGATTTGTTATTTTGTTTGGCTTGATTCGCGTAGATTTGACGACGCTTATCGTTTACCTCTTCGACAAGTGCTTTGGCGTCAGCGGTTGCTTTAGCTTGCGCTACAATGCCAACATAGCCGTTAGATAATTCGCCAACAACTCCTTGATCCTTTAAATGACCAAGGTTCGCAGCAAACGCTTGTGCTGCGAGGAAAAAACTCGCGGCAGTGATAAGTATCAATTTAGTTAGAGTTCTCATGTTACTCTCCTAATATTTCACCTGATTTATTACCTTGTAATAGGTAGTTAAAACCAATGATCCTTCGTTAATAGTTGCGATTATCCTAGCTTAAAACAAGCCAGATTCTTCGGTTAATACTTGGTCTAATGCTTTTTCGACCTTAACCACCACTTCATGCTTAATGGTGAAGTCACCAATAATATGAATGGGTTTGTCTGGAGCTTCTAGCTTTACTGTGCAACCGCTGACTGCTAGTGCAGCAGCGCAGAATGCACTGAAAGCGATACTTTTTGTCCTGCTCATAACCAATTCCTTTCAAATAAAAGAGTGCTATATGCCATAGTTTACAGTTTAAAACCATAACATGAATTATTGCTGAATGTTGAGAACTTTTCTTTGCTGCAAGTCATCTAGAATAGGCTTCATCATATCGCCACTAACGATCATGGAATATAACATTTCCGGTAAATGACCACGTAACGTTAAGTCGAGCTTGATAGGGAAGCCATTGTATAAATTCGGGTTTGACCCTAGCACATTAAGTTCAATGGTGTAGTCTCCCTGAGCGTCGTAATTGATGCTGCCAGAAAATTCTTTGTAATGGAAATTTTCCAAAGCTTGGAAAGCTATATTAGCATCCTCACCTTTGTCGGATTTTAATTTAATGACGCCTTCATCTAGAGCTTTAAAGGTTCCATTGGTAATTTGCTGTCCACTGTTGCTGATGGTTAATGGCAGGGTAAAATCAAAGCGCCCAGTCAGCGTCAGTTTTTCACTATTAAGCGCTTTGAGTAATGCATTGATATCAATCGCTTTTAAATAAGCGGTAAAGGGCGGCAGACCTGACTCGTTAACCGTGAGTTGTGGTATTTCAATACTGCCTTTTAGAATATTCCCTTTAAGGTTGGTAATTGTAATACTGTTGATGGTGTGCGGCATTAAAAACGATACATTTGTGATAGCAATGTCAGTCGCAAGCTCAATGCTTTCGATGTGACTCTTGAGAGTGCCACCAAGTTTGGAGCTGGACGTTAGAGAATCTTCAATGTTCCAATTCTTAACGTAGAACTCATCGTAATTGAGGTTAAAGTTATCGAGCTTGATTTTACCATCAAACAATAGCCCTATTGGATCGCCATCAAGGGAGTCAATCTCTAGCTGACCAGAATTAAAGCTTAATTGAGGGTAGTTTTTTAGAATGTTCACCCATCCAGTAATTGTCGAAATAGGTAAGGACGATTGTTTTACTTTCAGGTTGTGTTGAGAGTTTTCTAGATTAAACTCATAGGTGAATGGCACCTTTGAGTTTTGATGCTGGAGCTTTCCTTGCGCAACGAAATCCTTAGTGTTTTTACTCCAGTCGAGATCGCCAGAAATATTGGAAACGCCTATTTGCTGATTGTTGTAACGCGCATTCTCAAAACGGAGTTCACCCTTCGGCGTTTTATTGAGGGGAAATTGGATTGTGCCATTGAGTTTATTTAAATGTAGCGGCTGCTGAGATAGTGAAACTTTTGATGCCTGGTAACTTCCTGTCAGTAGCCCAGAGGGCGCAGTACTGTTTTGCATAAAGTTCAGCTTGGCAAAAATTCCGTCAACAGAAAACTGTTCTTTGTCGAGACTCAAGGTGCTATTGATGGCTTCAGTAGAACTTAGTTTCCATTGATGACTTGAGCGCGCATCTTGATTGAAGCTAATCAAGCTAGTTCCCGAGATGTCCCAGCTATTCTTTGTGATTGAAGCTGTGGAATTATTGCCTTGGTAACTTACTGGAGATAGCTTTAGGTTCGCCTTAGCGTTGTTAATGGCTAATACCGAGTTGGCTAAAAGTGCATTCGCCTGAGCAGACAGTTTTATAGCGTTACTGGAAGCCTGATGTTCAGCGGAATGAAGCTCTGCTGACAGTCCATCGATATCCATGGTCATCAAAATTGATGCTTGTTGCATAGCAGCGGTAAGAGGCTGTTCAAGATTGAGGTCAAGCTCGGAAATGATTGCCTGAGCTGTTATGGCGGGGTTTTTGGCTTTAACGTTGAGTCGCCCTTTGGTAATCGCAACGTGATTATTTCTGCTTTGGTAGGTTATGTGCGTAACGTCCCGAGGCGAAACTGCAAGATGATACGTTGGGCCAAAGCTTTCGATATTTGAGGTGATGTGATTTTGTTGTAAAAGCTCCTGCAGCGCAGGTAGAAGTCCCATCTGTTCAGCGTCGATTTGTGTTGTGATGTAGCTCGTAGGCTCCAAAGTAAGCTCGGTATTTTCGGCGATAGCTTCAGCCATAGCGACACTGCCAACTATAGAAAAATCAACAGGCTTAATCCCGGGTTCGGGGTAAAGATCATCTAAACTTACCGCCCCCTTAGTTTCAAACTGCCAATGCGTACTGCTATCGGGTGTTGCTTCAATAGTGAGAATATTGTCAGCTTGTTGGACAGTGGCTTGCACAGCGGATAATTGTTGCTGGTGGCGATTGGCTCGTGCGGTTATCTCAAAGGTCTTATCTAGAAAAGAGACTTCTGTACTGATATTGGCAGTATTGTGGTTATCATTGAGCTGGAGGTTCTTAGCGACGATATTTTGCAGCGTTAAGCCCTCAATAATCAACTCATCAATAGTGATGTCAGACACAGGAATTGGAGGAAGAGGAATTTGCTGTGGTAATTCTGTAGTGGTATTAGCGTTAGTCGTTTGTGGCCACTGTACTAGGGCTTTATTTGCTGTAATTGAGGTAAGCTTTCTTTGCCACAAGGAGTAGCCCAAGTCGACATCGTGAAAAACCAGTGTGTATTGTGGCTCTTGACCAAGAGTAAGTGATAGGCGGTCAATATGTGTCGAGGTGAGGCCCGGCCGCTTAAAGTCGAGATCTTGTAACTTAATCGTAGCAGGTAAGAATTTTTGGACTTGTGCGGGAACCCAGGACGGAGCTGTCCAATAAGCAATGCCGAGGGTTAGTGCCAAAGCAACGATAATCCAAAGCAGTACTTTTACTGCTTTTGTCAGCCATGAACGCTTTGTTGTCGTCTCTTGTTGCACTGTAAAACCTATAAGTTCCCGTTATTCCATGGCCTGTTTTTGTATCGATAGTGTAGCATGCTCAGTGTAGCGAATTAGACAGAATCTGTAATCAATCGTTTCAAGAAAACGTGTGATACAAAAGAGCAGCCAATAAAAAAGGCGCCGAAGCGCCTTTTAAGAGAAAGCTGGTAAGCAATATTATTGCTCGCGAGCTATCGCTCGATGACCAATATCAGTGCGGTAATAGACCTTATCCCAACCGATTTTATCAACGGCTTGATAGGCTTTTTGTTGCGCTTCAGTGACGCTGTCACCAAGTGCTACAACACAAACCACACGGCCACCGTTGGTAACGATATTGCCGTCTTTTTCAGCAGTGCCGGCATGAAAAACTTTACCAATGGTATCGATGTCATTGACGGCATCTAAGCCATTAATAACGTCACCTTTAGGGTAACTATCTGGATAACCACCAGCAGCCATCACCACACCAATCGCGGCACGTGGATCCCAATCAGCAGTCGCTGTGTCTAGCTTGCCGTCAATCGCAGTTAAGCACAACTCTACCAAGTCCGAGTTGAGTCGGCTCATGATCGGTTGCGTTTCAGGATCACCAAAGCGGCAGTTGTATTCAAGCACTTTAGGCACACCGTCAGAATCAATCATAACGCCAGCATAAAGGAAACCTGTGTAAGGGTGACCTTCTGCAGCCATGCCTTCAACCGTTGGAACAATCACCTGCTCCATAATGCGGTCGTGCATGTCAGCGGTAACCACTGGTGCTGGGGAGTAAGCGCCCATGCCACCGGTGTTCGGTCCTTTATCGCCATTGTCGCGAGCTTTGTGATCTTGCGAAGAAGCCAGTGGCAGAATATTTTTGCCGTCTACCATGACGATGAAGCTCGCTTCCTCGCCTTGTAAGAACTCTTCGACCACTACGCGGTGACCTGCATCGCCAAACTTATTGCCCGCCAGCATGTCATCAATCGCAGCATCAGCTTCCGCTTCAGTTTGCGCAATAATCACGCCTTTGCCAGCAGCTAAACCGTCAGCTTTAATCACGATAGGCGTTCCCATGTCACGAACATAAGCCTTTGCTGGCTCAATATCCGTGAAGTTCTGATACGCCGCTGTTGGTATTTTGTGACGTGCCAAGAAGTCTTTCGTGAACGCTTTAGAACCTTCAAGCTGCGCTGCACCCTTGGTTGGGCCAAAGCACTTCAAGCCTGCATTGGTGAAAGAATCAACAACACCGATAACTAATGGTGCTTCTGGACCAACAATGGTTAATTCAACCTTGTTGTCTTTAGCGAAAGCGACCAATTCATCGATCGCTTCAACACCAATGTTCACGTTCTCAACTTTAGCTTCAAGTGCCGAACCAGCATTACCTGGCGCTACAAATACTTTCTCAACGTTATCCGATTGAGCCGCTTTCCACGCCAAAGCATGTTCACGACCACCGCTACCGATAATTAATACGTTCATAGTGTGTTCCCTCAACGATTAGTGACGGAAATGACGCATGCCAGTGAAGACCATGGCCATATCATTCTCGTTAGCTGCTTCAATTACTTCGTCATCGCGAATCGAACCACCCGGTTGAATCACGGCAGTAATACCTGCTTCGGCAGCCGCGTCGATACCGTCGCGGAATGGAAAGAAAGCATCAGAAGACATCACCGAACCACGAACTTCTAAGTTCTCATCAGCTGCTTTGATACCAGCAATCTTAGCGCTATAAACACGGCTCATTTGGCCAGCGCCAACACCGATAGTTTGACCGTTTTTACAGTAAACGATAGCGTTCGACTTAACGAACTTTGCCACTTTCCAGCTGAACAGTAGGTCGCGCATCTCTTCTTCGGTCGGTTGACGTTTAGTCACGATACGTAAGTCATCTTCAAACACCATGCCCAAGTCACGATCTTGAATTAATAGCCCGCCATTAACGCGCTTATAGTCGTAAGCTGGAACAGCTTGTTCCCACTGGCCACACTCAAGTAGACGAACATTTTTCTTTTCCGCAACAATAGACTTCGCTGCGTCATTTATGCTCGGCGCGATAATCACTTCGACGAACTGACGATCAACGATAGCTTTTGCTGTTTCAGCGTCTAATTCACGGTTGAAAGCAATGATGCCACCAAAGGCTGACGTTGGGTCCGTTGCGAAGGCTAAATCGTAAGCTTGGCCGATAGTATCAGCAATCGCTACACCGCAAGGGTTCGCATGCTTGACGATAACGCAGGCTGGTTGCTCGAAACTTTTAACACACTCAAGTGCTGCATCTGTGTCAGCAATATTGTTGTAAGACAATGCTTTGCCTTGCAGCTGAGTTGCTGTTGATACGCTGGCTTCTTGAGGATTGTGCTCAACATAAAACGCTGAGTTTTGGTGAGGGTTTTCACCATAACGCATATCTTGTGCTTTTTTGTATTGCACAGAGTAAGTCGGTGAAAAGTCGCTGTCATCTTCAGCGGCTTGAACGCCAAGATAGTTAGAAATCGCTGCGTCGTAGCGTGCAGTATGTGCGAAAGCTTTTGCCGCTAAACGGAAGCGAGTATCTCTATCCACAGCACCTTTTTCTTCAACCTGTTTCCCAACCAGCTCAAAATCTTCGTTTTCGACGACGATAGTCACGTCTTGGTGGTTTTTAGCCGCTGAACGAACCATCGTAGGGCCACCGATATCGATGTTTTCGATGGCATCTTCCAGTGTAGAATCGCTTTTAGAGATTGTGCTTTCAAAAGGATAGAGGTTCACCACGACCATATCAATACCGATAATGCCGTGTTCCGTCATAACCTCATCATCCATACCGCGACGACCAAGAATAGCGCCGTGTACTTTAGGGTGAAGGGTTTTAACGCGACCATCCATCATCTCAGGAAAGCCAGTGTAATCAGCAACGTCTGTTACTGTAATATCGTTGTCGCGTAAAAGTTTTGCAGTGCCGCCAGTTGAAAGAATTTCAACGCCTTTATTAGCAAGGGTTTTGGCGAATTCAACTACTCCAGTTTTATCAGAAACGCTGATCAGGGCGCGTTTCACCGGACGATAGTTTGACATGTTGTAGCTCCTTAAAAATTAAGGGTTCCGCCTGCAAATTACAGACTCAAGAACCCTTATTTTAATTGGTCGGTTTTACAGTAGGTTGTAACGTTTTAACTTTTTACGCAAAGTACCGCGGTTTAGACCTAATACTTTGGCTGCCTTAGTTTGATTGTTACGAGTGTGCTCCATGATGGCGCGCAGAAGAGGCTCTTCAACTTGTGATAAAACCAAGTCATAAACATCGTTTAAAGGCTGACCCTGCATTTGCTTTAGATACTGCTGCATAGAAATAGCAACGTGTTCACGCAATGTTGGGTTAGATTGGAAACTTACAGAGTCGCTTGGCGTTCCTTGGTTAAGAGACGCTGTTTGGTTGTTTGTTGTCGTATCAAAAATTGTCATGCTGCTTTAGCCTGTTGCTTTTGTTCAAAATAAAGGTTTAAAACGTCTATCTGCTCAGCACCTTCATCAATACGATTGAAGGTACTGCGGAATTCTTTACTGTCAGCTTGCTCTTGCAGATACCAAGAAACATGCTTACGAGCAATTTTGGGCCCCATATGGTCACCATAAAACTGATGAAGCCCAACGACGTGACGAATCATGACGCTGCGCACTTCTTCAATACTAGGTGCCTCTAGGAACTCACCGGTTTGCAAATAGTGCCAAATTTCACGGAATATCCAAGGGTTCCCCTGTGCCCCTCGACCAACCATCAAAGCATCCGCACCGGTATACTCCAGTACAAACTTAGCTTTTTCAGGATTGGTGATATCGCCATTTGCAATTACAGGGATGTCAATCGCCTGCTTTATTGCTGCAATGGTGTCGTATTCTGCGAAGCCTTGATATTTACAAGCACGAGTTCGGCCATGTACGGCCAAGGCTTGAATACCATTATCTTGCGCAATTTTCGCAATATCGACACCGTTGCGATTATCAGGATTCCAACCTGTTCTTATTTTTAGAGTCACCGGCACTTCAACGGCATTGACCACGGCCTTAATGATATCTTCAACTAAGTCCGGGTACTGCAGTAGTGCAGAGCCAGCGGCTTTCTTACAAACTTTTTTTGCGGGACAGCCCATGTTGATATCGATGATCTCAGCACCATTCTCAACATTGTGTTGGGCAGCTTGAGCCATCATCTCAGGCTCTGCCCCTGCAATTTGAACCGAACGAATACCAGGCTCGCCTGTATGATCACTACGCATCAAGCTCTTCTTGGTATTCCATAGCTTTGGATTCGAGGCGATCATTTCAGAAACCGTCATGCCGGCTCCTAATTCTTTGCACAATAGTCGGAACGGACGATCCGTAACGCCTGCCATCGGGGCAAGTATTAAAGGATTATCGAGTTCGTATTGAGCAATTCGCATGATTCCGGTCACTTTACCTTACTGTAGAGTGTCTAATGGATAAGGCATAACTTCTCTGTGCGAGGCATCACTAGCGTTTAACGCCTAACGTCCGAGAAATAAGCTCTAGGTTCAAATTAAGGTCGCCGATCATACACTTTTTCAAAGCGGTTTTGAACGAAAATTGTTTAAAAAATCATCAATATTTTGCTTGACAATTGACCAGCGTTAACTAAAGCAACGAGTTATTGTGGCCTACTTCACTAACTCGACTTGATAGCCGCTGTAGTCGCTAATCTCATTGGTAAAGGTAAAGGCGATATGAACTGACTGGTTGGGTTTTATCAGATCATTATGGTTAACCTCAGGCAGGTAATGCTGAGGCTTATAGGTTGGGCTCGGAAATTGGTTGCCCTTAATGTTGCTGAGAATAACACGCACTTTCGGGTATGGTTGAGCGAAGTTAGCTACATTTTTCAGAACCATGCTGACTTCTTTCTGGCCATTACGAGTGATATTGACTTCAATCGCATTAACTCGATATTGGGCAATATCTTGACGTGGAGCTAACTGGCAGCCAAACATAGAACAGGAAAACTGATAAAAAGGGCGCCAGCTAGGATCCTGCGCTAGGGCATTTTTGTTAGGCCATAAATAGAAAAACCAAATGGCGAGGTAGATTAGAATAAGCCCTGATAGACTGTAAAACACCCATTTCAGTGTTGAAGAGTCACTTTTTACTTCAGGCTCTTCGTCAACGTCTAACTGGTAATGTTCTGACTTGTCGATTTCGGTAAGCTCTGGAATAGATTTGGAAACAACCTGCTCTTCAGCTTCCTCAACCGTTTCAGACATTTGAGCTTTTTGGCTTTCTTTCTCGAGTGATACCAGCGAGTCTGTGGCCAAGAATAATGAGTGGCAATTACCACAACGCACGTGTCCCGAGGCAACTTCAAGATGCTCCCGACGTAGCTTAAACACTGACTTGCAGTGTGGGCAATTGGTTAAAAAGGTTTCACTCATAATGCGTTATTCAATCATCAAGCCAATGCTAGAGGCGTTTTATTATATCTATACTTATACCGATCGTTTTTGTCCGGAAAGTCGTGCCCAATCTTCTTCAAGCCCCACAGGGTCCATGCTAAACCATTGACTATAAAGTTGTTTTAATTCTTCTGCCTGACTTTCGAGCAGTCCCGATAATACCAGATTTCCGCCGCTTTGCACTGAATTTGCAATGGATTCTGCCAACTGGCGCAAGGGTTCCGATAAAATATTAGCGACGAGGATGTCTGCTTGAGGTAGCTCAACTTCATCAGGTAGTCCTAAAACTAGCTTGTCGCTGTGAATATTGTTTCGCTCCAGGTTTTGTTTAGTCGCTTCTATAGCCTGAGGGTCGATATCGACCGCATAGACTTTTTCCGCGCCTAGGAGCAGTGCCGCGATGGCGAGAATGCCGGAGCCGCAGCCATAGTCAATGACCGTTTTGCCGTTTAAGTCAGCGCCGTCTAGCCATTGTAAACACAAGGATGTCGTCGGATGGGTACCGGTACCAAAAGCTAAACCCGGATCCAACTTGATATTGACTGCGTTAGGCTCTGGAGCGTCACACCAACTCGGCACGATCCAAACCCGTTCGCCGAACTGCATTGGCTTGAAGTTGTCCATCCAACTGCGTTCCCAGTCTTGGTCGCGAATGATTTCCCACTCATAACTGTCGCCAAAATGCTGATAAAAGTCGCTATGTTTAAGCAAGTTATCCATCATTGACGTATCTGTCTCTGCGTCAAATAGCGCTAACACGATTAAATGTTCCCACAAGGGTGTCTCGCCCGGTAATGGCTCCAAGATTGGCTTGTCCTCGGCATCAAGAAAAGTCACCGCGAGTGCGCCAAGTTCCATCAAATGGTCGCTTAAGCTATCAGCGTCGGAGTGTTTATAGTCGAATTTAAGCTGGATCCAAGCCATAGTGGTGTCTGTTATATTTAGCGATAGCGTATTATAGAAGCAGAGTAGGACGATAGGCAAAAGAAGCTTGTTTTTTAACGGAACCTATTGGATGCTAAACACCACTAAGAGCTATTCAGATTAAAGCTGATAAAGGACTAATAAGGAGTCACCATGAAAAGTAATTCAGTAGGTTTGTTTTTTCTCGGACTGTTTGTGGCGGCAGGCGTTGCTGCTGGCGGCTATTTTGTTGGACAAACTATGTACAACGCAAAAGTCGCGCTAAATACTGCTGAGGCTAAAGGTTTGGCTGAGCGCCGTGTGAAGGCAAATGTCGCGAACTGGAGCATATCGTTCACCAACGAGGGTGAAAGTGAGGCTGATATTCGTGGTCTATACGAAGAGTCAAAAAAGGACCAACAAACAATTATCAAGAAACTTAAAGAAATTGGTTTCACCGACGATGAGATCCAAATCGGTGCACTTGAATACTATAATCAAGAGTATCGCGACAATAACCAACAAGTGGTGGATGAAAGCCACCGACTCGAGGGTACCATTGGCATTGAAACATCCAATGTTGATATCGTCGGGAAAGCTCGTGCTCAGCTGAATGAATTGATTGCTGAAGGTATTAATCTTAGAAGTTATGCACCGCGTTACAGCTTCACTAACTTAAATGAGATTAAGCCTGATATGCTGAAAGAAGCGACTAAGAATGCGCGCATAGCTGCTAACGAGTTTGCGGAGAATGCTGGTGTGAATGTTGGTGGTATCCGTAGTGCCCGTCAAGGCAGTTTCTTTATTCGAGATGCTGGTGAAGAGTATGGTGATACGGCAAAAATCGAAAAGGACGTCAGAGTGGTAACGACGATTACTTTTTACCTGACTGAGTGAGTTAAAGGAATTTAATCATGTTTGGAATCGTTCTCGGATCTCTATTTATGGGGTTTGCTTTATATCATATCGTAATGATTATTATAGGGAAGAATGTTTATAGAAAAAATAAGTCTTGGCTAGTTTACTTGATCTTTTTTAATGTTGCTTGGTTGATTGTAGATAAACTATCGGATGGCGATGGCTTTAGTTTTGAATTAATAGGTTTAGTCTCTTATTTTGTTACTGGCGTTACGCTTGTTATAAAAGAGCAGTTTTTCAAAACCGACGATGACAATATAGCAAGCAAAGATATAGATGGTTTATAAGCTTCATCGGTATTAAGTTTATTTCAATAAAAAAGCCGGCATTTGCCGGCTTTTTTATTACCTTTAAAAGACCATTAGTCTGTTTCCGCAAACATCTGACGTTCCAAGTAGTGGATGTTGGTTCCACCTTTCTGGAAGTTGGCGTCGGCGAGAATTCGCTTTTGTAGCGGTATGTTAGTTTTAATACCGTCAATCACGATTTCTTCCAAAGCCATTTGCATGCGCTGAATCGCAACTTCACGTGTTTCGCCATAGGTAATTAATTTACCGATCATGGAGTCGTAGTAAGGTGGTACCTTATACGATGCGTAAATGTGCGAGTCGATACGGATACCTGGGCCACCTGGTGCGTGGAAACGCTTGATAACGCCTGGTGATGGAATGAAGGTATCAGGATCTTCGGCGTTAATACGGCACTCAATCGCGTGACCTTTTAGCTGGATGTCTTCTTGCTTAAAGGAAAGCGGCTGATTGCTGGCGATGCGTAGCTGTTCTTTGATGATATCAACACCAGAGATCAATTCAGAGACTGGGTGCTCTACCTGAACACGAGTGTTCATTTCGATAAAGTAGAACTCGCCTTTCTCGTATAAGAATTCGAATGTACCTGCGCCACGATAACCCAGCTGCTTACACGCTTGAACACAACGCTCACCAATATGCTTACGCATTTGGTCGGTAATGCCCGGAGCTGGTGCTTCTTCGACCACTTTCTGGTGACGTCGCTGCATCGAGCAATCACGCTCACCTAAGTGAATGGCGTTACCATGACCGTCAGCTAGCACTTGGATTTCGACGTGACGCGGCGTTTCTAGGAATTTCTCCATATAAACCATGTCGTTGCCGAACACTGAACCGGCTTCTGATTTTGTCAGCGAGATAGCTTTGAGTAACTCTTCTTCTTTGTGCACCACGCGCATACCACGACCACCGCCGCCACCAGCAGCTTTAATGATGACCGGGTAACCGATGCGCTTGCCCATCGCAAGATTGTCTTTTTCATTGTCACCAAGCGGGCCGTCGGAACCTGGAACACAAGGTACGCCAGCTTTTTTCATGGCGGCAATCGCTGAAACTTTATCACCCATGAGGTTGATAACGTCTGCGCTTGGACCGATAAAGGTGAAGCCGCTTTTTTCAACTTGTTCAGCAAAATCAGCGTTTTCAGCCAAGAAGCCGTAACCTGGGTGGATACCCACGGCATCAGTAATTTCGGCAGCAGAGATAATCGCTGGAATATTGAGATAGCTTTCAGTCGCTGAAGCTGGGCCGATACAGACTGACTCGTCAGCTAGACGAACGTGCATCAAGTCTGCGTCAGCAGTCGAGTGAACCGCAACAGTTTTGATTCCCAACTCACGACAGGCTCGCAATATGCGCAAGGCGATCTCGCCACGGTTGGCTATGACCACTTTTTCTAACATAACTATTTCCTACTCGTTAGGGAGTTTAATCAATGATGAACATTGGCTCGTCATATTCGACGGGCTCGCCATTAGAAAGCAGAATGGCTTTAACCGTACCAGAAACGTCGGCTTCGATTTGGTTCATCATTTTCATTGCTTCAACGATACATAAGACGTCACCAGCTTTAACTTGCTGACCAACTTCAACGAAGTCTTTAGCGCCTGGTGATGGTGCTGCGTAGTAAGTACCTACCATCGGTGAACGTACCTGATGGCCGCTAACTTCTTCTTTTGCTGGTGCAGAGTCAGCAGCGGGAGCAGCCGCTTGTGGTGCAGGAGCCGCTTGTGGTTGCGGTGCTGCAGCGTATTGAACAGGAGCTGGAGCAGGAGCAGTTGAAGAGCGTGAAATACGTACCGACTCTTCGCCTTCTTGGATTTCAAGTTCAGCAACGCCTGACTCTTCTACCAACTCGATCAACTTTTTAATTTTGCGTAAATCCATAATCTCTACCTACGTTTTCTTGGTGATGGTTTTAATTGCAGCATCGAGAGCATATCGGTAACTATCAGCGCCGAAACCTGCAACCACTGCTTCTGCAATATCGCTGAAGTATGAGTGGTGGCGGAAAGGTTCTCGACGGTGTGGGTTCGATAAATGCACTTCGATAAAAGGAATTTCAACGGCTAACAGCGCATCACGCATAGCAACGCTAGTATGCGTATAAGCCGCTGGGTTAATAACAATTAATGACACTTTACTAGCTTTTGCCTGCTGAATGGCGTTTACTAACTCTGACTCGGAGTTACTTTGGAACGTTTCTAACTCAAAATCCGCGCTATTAACCTGTTTTTGAGCAGCACTATTGATAGCATCTAGGCTTAAATCACCGTAGATGTCCGTTTCGCGCTGGCCTAAAAGGTTAAGATTAGGACCGTGTAAAAGTAGTATTTTTGCCATCATAGTCATCAAAAGCTGTTAAAATACGATAAAATTCAGCAAAACTCCTAAAGTGGTAAATTTTGCTGCGCTTACCTTTAAAAAATGTCCCTTAAAAATCATTTTTTAATGTTCGCGTATTTTACAGTAAGTTACCAACAAATAACTACTTTTTGCAAGCCTGGTCGGACTTGATAGTCATTTTTTTGAATCGAGTATTAAATGTACAAAGTGGCATTTTACATTTGTTTAAAATCTGATAGCTTTAGAGAAGGTAGTATATATGGGCTAATTAGATTGGAGCTAACAGCTCTCGGTAGTTCGAATAATAAGAAGTTTTTGGAAAGGAGACACCATGTCCCAAGATTTAAAGCTGCTTTATCTTGAAGATGATCAAACCCAAGCAGACGCTTTACTCGCAATTTTGCAAGACTCTGGTTACGAGTGTACTCATTGCCAAAATGCAGAGTCATTTTTGGAAGTATTAAAAACCGATGATTTTGATTTGCTCATATTAGATTGGGAGCTGCCTGATATGTCAGGTATTGAGGCTCTTGAGCGGGTTCGTTCATTTATGGATTGGCGTGGGCCGGTTCTATTCGTGACCAACCGTGATGCGGAACAAGATATCGTTGCAGCCTTAGAAAAGGGCGCAGATGACTACATGATCAAGCCTTTTAGGCGTTCAGAGTTGCTGGCACGACTTAATGCTTTAGTTCGTCGCGCCGGATTGTTGGATGATAATGATCGAGTTGAAGTAGGTCCTTTCACTGTAGATCAACAGCATCGAAGAATATTGGTTGATGGCGAGCCAGCTACTTTAACCACTAAGGAATACGAACTGGCGATTATTCTGTTTAAGAACGTAGGACGTTTGTTTTCAAGAAAATATCTCCTCAAGCATATTTGGGGTATTGAATCGGAAATTAGTACTCGTACAGTGGATGCGCATGTCAGCTCATTACGCCGCAAGTTAAATATTCGTGCTGAAAGTGGATACCGAATTAAGACGGTGTATCAGCATGGTTATCGCTTGGAAGAACTTGTCGATACCGGCGCTGTTGTTTAAATAGTTGTGTTATTCGTTCAGGGAGCCCACCTTGAACACTTCTGTTATTTCTTATGAGGATGATTTGATGAAGCCTTTGCGCTCCCTATCGTTTTATTGTGTGGCTTTTTTAATGGTGATGCTAGCGACTCCTCAGTCACTCGCGGAAGACTGGCTATATACGGTTCGTAAAGGCGACACCATATGGGGGTTGTCCCATAAATATTTGAAAGATCCTCTAAAGTTCCAAGAAATTCAGAAGTACAACGGTGTTGAGTTTGATCGCCGAGTTCCGCCGGGCGTGACCTTAAAATTTCCGATGGAGTACCTGAAGTTCGCGCCAGCCGAGGTGGAGGTAACCACGGTTAATGGCACTGCACATTTTGTCCGTCGAGGCATTAAGGAGCAGTTGAGCCTTGAGCATACTCTAGTATTAGACGATATTTTAATCACTGAAAAGGATTCTAGCGTTGCTTTGCTCTTCGCTGACGGTTCTGAGCTATTGCTTGGTGAGAGTTCTGAATTAGTGTTTGATGTTCAGACGAAGTGGGGCGAAACCGGTATGGTTGATAGCCGCATGCGCTTGATGAAAGGTTCTGCAGAAGGTCGAGTTAAGCCATTAATCGGGCCAGGAGCTAATTTTGAAGTGCAAACGCCTTCAGCGGTCGCAACCGTTCGTGGTACGGAGTTCCGGGTTCGTGTTGATGAAAATGATTCTGGTGTGGTGTTTAACGAAGTGGACGAAGGCACAGTATCAGTGCAGCTGCATGAGAACAAAGCTTCTGTGAAACAAGGTTTTGGTCTAAAAACAGCCACCAATTTACCGTTGGCTGAGCCCAAAGCCTTATTACCAGCGCCAATATTTGTTAACCCTCAGTCAAAATATCCAGGCCATCCTGTGACATTGACCTGGCAGCCAATTGATGGTGCTAAGGGATACTATTTAGAGTTGTTTGAAGATGCAGCCATGACTAAGTTAGTTCATAAAGTTATGCTGGATACCAACCAAGCTCAGTTGCCTGAGGTCGAGTTAGGCGATTACAGTATCAGGGTCCGAGCGGTTGATCAGGACGGCTTACAAGGTTTAAACAGTTCGCGTCGCTTTACTATTTCTCCAGTGCCGTCTAGCCCAGAACTGACACAAGTGTCATCGGAGTATCTGACGGGAGAGTTTATTGCGTTGAAATGGTCAGCTAAAAGCGATGCGACGAAATATCGACTCCTACTAGCGAAAGATCGTCAGTTCGACAGTTTAGTTCTGGACCAAGAACTGGCGGCTACTCAAGAGCCGTTATCGGAAGGGTTACCAGCTGGAACCTATTACTGGAAAGTCGCGGCGGGTAACGCCAACGGCTTTGGTTTGTTTGCAGAGCCTGCAAGGTTTGATGTGGTGCTACCCGAGACACCGATTATTACTCCGGTGGAAGACGAGTTAGCATCGGATGAGACGCTGGTTTTAAGTTGGAATCAGGTGGATATGGCGACTAACTATCAATGGCAAGTCAGCACGGATGAAAGCTTCAGCCGCGTTATTGATGAAGGTACGACTGAGGACAATAGGGTTGAGCTTAGTGATCTACCCGAACAACAACTTTATATTAGGGTTACAGCGATGGGGCCTTATAACCAAGGTCGCTATTCTGAAACGACCGAAGTAAACGTTATTGAACCAGGCAATGGCAAAACGGCATTTAGTATTGGTTCAATTCTTCTATTTATTTTGATGCTTTAAGGTTTTTTGTGTTTGAGAGGCGTCGGTTCTTTACCAAAGGCGGCATTTTTTTTGCCGCCCTGTTAGCAGTCATTACATTCTTTCTATCTTACTTTAAGGTTTTCCAACCTGTAGAGTTGTTGGCGTATGATCGCATGCTGAGACTTCAATCTCCTGATTATTCGGAGAATGTTGTTATCGTTGCGATGGATGAAAAAAGCTTACGCGAATACGGGCCATTGCCTTGGCCTAGAGAGTTGCATGCCAAAGCCATCGAAAAGCTGACTGAAGCAAAGGTTAGAGCGATTGGCTATGACGTGCTATTCAATAAAGAAAAAGACGATGGTGATAAAGCGTTAACTCGAGCTGTAGCAGAAAATGGTCAAGTAGTCTTTCCGGTGGTGATTGACGAATTGAAGCAAGATGGGCAGTTAATTGAGCTTCAGCCTTATCCTGAGTTGTATCAAGCCAGTGCGCAGCTAGGGATGGTTCACTTCGAATTGGATAGCGACAATATTGCACGTTCTGTGTACTTGAAGTCAGGTTTGGGCGAACCCTATTGGCGAGCATTTGCTGCAGAGGTATTGGATGTTGCTAATGGCGAGGAAACGTATCAATTACCGTTTGATGACTCTAGAGAAAAGGATCCTTCTTTTAACCTGACAAAAATCGAAAAAACTCATTACTCCTTAATTCCTTTCAAGCAGAACAAAGATTACTTTTCAAAAATTAGCTTTACAGATTTAGTGGAAGGGAAATTAGAACCCAGCTTGTTGCAAGGTAGAGTTGTATTTGTAGGAGTTACCGCTACCGCAGCGAGAAACGCTGATTTCTTGCCTGTGCCTGTGAATCGAGATGGACAAATCATGTCGGGCGTAGAGATTAACGCAACGCTTTACGATGGGTTAAGTAATAACCGATTAATCAGACCGGTCGATAATCTGTTATCGAGTGTTATTTCAGGCATTCTAGTGCTGATCCTATTCATGCTTATCCCGCGCTCGATGCCGCGTCATAATGTGTATCTAGTGTTTATATTAGCTTTCACGTTAATGTTTGTGAGCTGGGTCTTACTGCACGGAGCCAGTTGCTGGCTACCAATGGTAACGCCAGCAATTGTCATGCTATCGGGGTATTTTCTTTGGGTATGGCGAGCCGTTGTGACGAATATGGCGTTTTTCAGACGCACGGTAAAACGCTTGCAGACAGAGGTTAGCAATAGTTTTGAGCCAGCGGTACAGACAACATTTGAGCAACATTTTCAGTTCTGGAAGCGACTTAAGTTAATCCGAGGTTGGTCAAACAACGAAAGAGACATTGTCGATTTTCACCATAGCATTCCTGTTGAGGTCAACAATAAACCCTGGCTGGTCGAACTGGAAGCTCACACCGAAGAAGAAAAGAGACTGTTTTATAAATTGTATGAACAGTCGACGCTAACTGAAGAAGTCACTGAAGAAAAAGGAAGCGTGATTGAGGATAAAGTTGCGCAAGTTCAAACCGCAATCACTAAAATTAACTTCTTACGACGTTTTGTCGAAAAAACCATGGATAAAATGTCTGACGGTATCATGTTATTGGATATGTCGGGCACGGTGTTTTATGCCAATTTAGAAGCAAAAAAATATCTTGAAATTAATGAAGGTGAAGACATCTTCAAGGTTCTCTCACAGCTAAGCTTACAGTCGAACACCGACTGGGCAGAAGAGATTAAGTCAGTGATGCTGACAGGGGTAGGGCGTGAAGTCCAGGCTATTAGCCAGAAGAAAAACTATTACAAGCTGGGTTTTACTCTATTAGACAATATTGAAGGGCAGGATTTTATTATCATTAATTTTGCCGATATTACCTCTGTGAAGCGAGAGCAGCAACGCCAGTTAGAGATGATTGACTTTATTTCTCATGACTTACGATCGCCAATGACTTCTGTGTTGGCGCTATTAGGTCAGTACCGAAGTAAAACCAGCAAGCTCACTATTGAGGAACTGAGTGCGGAAGTCGAGCGGTTGACTCAGTCCAGTTTGTCTCTGGCGGAACACTTCTTGATGTTATCTCGGGCTGAGAGTGGGATTGAGATGCCTTTATACCCTGTTGAGCTGCTCAACAGCATCGACAACGCATTAGCGGTAGCAAGACCGTTAGCGGTAGATAAAAATATACAGCTGAGATTTAAGTTCGCTGATTATGAAGATACTTGGCTCCAAGCAAACGAAGACTTGCTCGATCGAGTGATATTAAATTTATTAACCAACGCGATAAAATACTCACCTGCTGGAAGTGCAGTTGATGTAAGCCTTGGTGAAGATGAAAGCGGCGTTCGTTTGATGGTTCAAGATCAAGGAGAAGGTATCGATGAAGAGCAGATGCTAACCATATTTAAACCTTTCTCCAGGATCAGGCGTCATGAAGTCGCGAAAATTAAAGGGATTGGCTTAGGTTTGCGTTTTGTTAAAGCAGCCATGGAACGTTTTGGCGGTGAGGTGACTGTGCAAAGCGAACTGGGCAGCGGCTCTTGTTTTACGTTGACTTTTCCACACTCGGCTGTGCTTGATGATGAAATGAAAAGCATTAGCTAAAGTTATCATGGCAATGAAAAAAGATCGTTTTTCTTATCTAAAATAGCCATCTAGAATACCTCCAGATTATTTATTGACCTCATGGGAGGGCGGCATGTACAAGAACGTTCAAAAGCATTTAGCAATGATTGGCCTTATCAGTGCTATTGTGTTGTGGGCGGCATCTTTTGTGGCGATGAAATACGCGATTGCAGAGTTCGGCCCGATTCTTACAGTATTCTTGCGCATGATCTTAGCTGCTGCTGTACTGATATTCTTTTTGCCGCCAATGGCGAAGAAGCAACAGTATCAAAAAGGTGACTGGTGGCTACTGTTATTATTAGCGTTATGTGAGCCTTGCCTCTACTTCATTTTTGAAAGCTACGCACTGACTTACACCACTGCTTCTGAGGCAGGCATGATTACTTCGCTACAGCCTATCATGGTTGCTGTTGCGGCGTACTATCTGTTAAAAGAAAAGCTCAATAGCCGCTTAATCGTGGGTTGCTTAATGGCCGTTGCGGGCGTTGTGTGGCTAACGCTTAGTGGAGAAAGCAGTGAGCATGCTTCTAATCCTATGCTGGGTAATGCGTTAGAGTTTGGCGCGATTACCGCTGCTGCTGCTTACTGTTTGTTGGCGAGAAAATTATCGCAGCGTTATTCACCGGTATTCTTAACACTGCTACAGATGATCATGGGAACGATTTTCTTCCTGCCGTTTTTATTAGTACAGGATACGGCAATTCCTACAGACGTCTCGGCGGAAGGCATTATGGCGATTCTGTTTCTAGCTTTTGGCGTGAACATCTTTGCGTTTACTTGCTACAACTTTGCGTTTAAAACCATGCCTGCGAGTAAGGTCGGCAGTATGATGAACTTGCTGCCTATAGGAACGCTATTCTTTGGTTGGCTAATACTGGACGAGCAATTGAATGGTACTCAATATATTGCAGCGGGATTGGTGCTTCTGGGTGTGATTTGGTCACAAACAAAGCCTCGAAGCACGGTATTTGTTGAGCACTATGTGGTTCGCAAGTCGATGCGTGAACGTGCTAAACGTCGTATCTTACGAGGGTTTGGTTTAGGCAAGGCCGATCAACGTGTGGAAAAGAAATCTGACACTCAGGCTTAGGCCAAAGCATTGAACAACTTGAATGAATAAAAAGCCCGACTTTTCTGAAAAGATAGTCAGGGCTTTTTTGATGGTCAGTACAGAAAGGGTTATAAGTCTAAAGCTGCGCGTACTCGTTGCTCGAACGCTCTAGCATCTTCAAAACCTGTGGCGCGGTAACTTGGTAGTTCATTACCTTCTGCATCAAAAAACATAATGCTGGGTAAACCAAGAACGTCGTAAGCTTGAAGTAATTCGATATCGTTAGCGTTATTTTCGGTGACATCGGCTTGTAGTAAAACGGTATTGCTTAGTGCTGATATCACAGCCTTATCAGTAAACACTTTTTCTTCAAACTCGTAACATGCGGCGCACCATTCTGCGAAGAAATCTAACATCACCGTTTTACCTTGTGAGTTAGCGTCAGCCACTGCTGCATTCAGTTCCTCAAGAGTTTTAACACGCTGGAAAGTTAAATGCCCGGACTGTTGCACTGCTTTGCTGCTAGCCGCGGGTGAGCTCACTTTAGCTACATGCCCTAATGGCTGCAGTAAGTTCTTTTGGCCTTGAGCGCCGCCGATTAAAAGCAAGACACCGTAAATCATAGCAACTAAGCCAAGTCCCTTGAAAAGCTTGCTCCAGCCTTGTCGAGGCAGCTGATTGCTGAATAAGTAATAGCCAGGAACGATGGCTAGGATGGCCCAGCCATACATGTATAGGTAGCCAGGAAGTAAGTGTTTAACCAGATAAAGAGCCACGCCCAGCATTGCAACACCGAAGGTGGCTTTAATGCCGTCCATCCAAGCACCAGCTTTAGGCAGAAGCTTGCCGCCCGTTACGCCAATGATAATGAGAGGAATCCCCATACCGACGCCGAGGCCGTAAAGTGAGACAGCTCCTAGCAACACGTCGCCTGATTGCGCGATAACGAGCAAGATAGCGATGAGTGGTACCGTCACGCAAGGCGATACGATTAAGGCTGAAATCGCACCCATGATGGCGGTGCCAAAATAACTGCCTTTTTTCTGCTGATTACTGCGTTCGCTGAGTTTTGCTTGCAGTCCTGCTGGCAGTTGCAGTTCGTAAAAGCCAAACATCGATAATGACAATATAACGAATATAACGGCGGCGGTGATCACCACGGCTGGATTCTGGAAGTAGCCAGAAATGGATTGACCGGCTAGCGCCACTACGATACCGAGAATGGTGTACACAATAGCCATAGCTTGGGTATAGGTTAATGACAAGCCAAATGCTTTGCGGGTCGTGATGTCTTTACCTTGGCCTGCGATAATCCCTGAAATAATAGGCATCATCGGGAAAACGCACGGGGTGAAGGCCAGTCCAATACCTAGTAGTAAAAAGTAGAAAAAGTTCGAGAACAGGTTGGAGTTAAGCAGTTGATCCGAGTGCTTTTGCTGCTCACTAACGTAATCTGATTGATTGCCCGCATCAGCAGGCGAAGCCGTTTGTGCCGGTGAGGTTGTATTCGATGCACCCACGGCATGATTTAACTTAATTTCAGCTGTGGTCGGCGGGTAACAAAGCCTGTCTTCGGCACACCCTTGGTAATCCACTACCAGCGTGAAGTCGCCGTTGGATTGCTTAATGGGGACAGAAGCTTCAAGAAAGGTGTAATGAACTTGGGTCAGCCCTAAATAAGGATCGTCTTTCTCCTTGCCTTCAGGGATATTAGCGTCGCCCAAGACGGCATTGGGGCTGGAAAGCTTAAGACGCTCGGAATACATATAGTAGCCATCAGCAATTTCGAATTTGACAAGGGCTTTATCATCAACAATATCGACGTTGAGTTTGAATGCTTCGTCGACTTTGAGTAATTCTTCTTGTTCACCCATGATCTCACTAAGATCAATGGTGTTGGTCGCTTGGACACTGGCTGAAAATATCAGAGTGAAAGCTGCCAATAGCTTAATCAGGTTCTTCATATATCGCATTGTCATCATTGGTTAAAAATCCATCGTATGATACCAGCTTATAAGGCGAAATCTTGAGGTTTACAATGACTTTACAAAAAGCGGCCACACTACGCCTTGCTTACAGTTCATCGTTAAGCCATTGTAAATAGGCCGCTGAAGCTTGCTCAATATCACAGCTGATAAGCTCAAACACCTCATATGGGTGTTTCTCTTCGAGCAAGTCGCCTAACTCAGCCATCAGTTCTTCTGCGGTTTTTATGATCAACAGTACTTCTGGCTCTTTTTCGATTTCTCCCTGCCACTGGTAAACACTTGTCATTGCAGGAACGATATTGACGCACGCGGCCAGCTTTTGTTTCACCATTTTTTCAGCGAGTGATTCTGCAGTATCAATGTCAGGTGCAGTGCATAATGCGACTTGGAAGTTTCGTTTAATGTTTTTAGAAGCTGATAACGCCATGAAAGGAATCCTGTGGTGAACTTGTGATTAAGCGTATTGTCCCCATTATAACGGTATCTATAGCTTTGATAAGCTTTCCATGAATTTGACTTCGGCGGAAGCTGAGGGGAAACGAATACATTATGTGGTTTCGAAATTTTTTCTTACTTTTCATTGTCTTAGCAGCAGCTGAAATTTATGTGTTGCTCACTGTAGGCAGCTTGATCGGTGCCTTACCAACGATTGGTTTGATCCTGCTGACCGGCATTATTGGCGTTGGCATGCTCAAGCAACAAGGTTTTAGCGTCTTCGCTAGGCTGCAAGAAAAGATGCGCCATGGACAAGCGCCCGCCCAAGAAATGGTTGAAGGTGTTTTGTTAATCATCGCTGGCGCCTTCTTAGTGACGCCAGGTTTCGTTACCGACACTATTGGTTTTCTTTGGTTGATACCTCAAACGCGAGAATACTTCGCTAAACTATTGATTAGTAAAGGTATGTTTAAGGTGCAGAGCATGCACGGCGGCGGCTTTAACCCAGGTGGAAACGATCCGTTTGGACAGCGACCGCCCTACCAAGACGATAATACCGTTGATGGCGAGTACGAGCGTACTGACGATAAAGACCATAAACGCCTTGATGAGTGATCGCGCTTTGGCGCTTCCATCAATAAAAAAGTGAAAAAATTAGCACTTGATCCCCTTGAGTGCTAAAAAAAAGTCCCCATATCTTCCCCAAACAATTTTTCGTAGTAAGTAAAACACTTTCTATTAGGAGAAAAAACATGAGCTTACGTCCATTACATGACCGCGTTATTGTGCGTCGTTTAGAAGAAGAAACTACAACTGCTGGTGGCATCGTGATCCCAGACAACGCAAAAGAAAAGCCAAGCCGCGGCGAGATCATCGCTATCGGTAACGGCAAGCCGTTGGATTCTGGTGACGTGCGTGCGCTAGACGTGAAAGTAGGTGACAAAGTCTTGTTCGGTAAATTTGCCGGTACAGAAGTTAAAGCCGATGGCGAAGAACTTCTAGTATTGCGCGAAGACGACATCATGGCCGTCATCGAAGGTTAATAAGAATACACTCAACGAATTTTAGAGGAATTTAATCATGGCAAAAGACGTACGTTTTGGAGATGAAGCACGTAAAGGCATGCTAAAAGGCGTAAACACGCTTGCGAATGCTGTTCGTGTCACGCTAGGACCTAAAGGTCGTAACGTAGTTTTAGACAAGTCATTTGGCGCGCCGACCATCACTAAAGATGGTGTTTCTGTGGCGAAAGAAATCGAACTAGAAGATAAGTTCGAAAACATGGGCGCACAAATGGTTAAAGAAGTTGCATCACAAACCAACGATATCGCTGGTGACGGTACAACGACAGCAACTGTATTGGCACAATCTATCGTCAACGAAGGCTTGAAGTCAGTTGCCGCTGGTATGAACCCAATGGATCTGAAGCGCGGTATCGATAAAGCGGTTATCGCTGCGGTAGAAGAGCTGAAAAACATTGCAGTTCCATGTGAAGATCAAAAAGCAATCTCACAAGTCGGTACGATTTCTGCAAACTCTGATGAGAACGTTGGCAAAATCATCGCTGAAGCCATGGATAAAGTAGGTAAAGAAGGCGTTATCACGGTTGAAGAAGGTTCTGGTCTTAACAACGAACTAGACGTTGTTGAAGGTATGCAGTTTGATCGCGGTTACCTTTCTCCATACTTCGTAACAGACACAGAAAGCATGGTTGCCGATCTTGAAAATCCATTCTTGTTATTAGTGGATAAGAAGATCTCAAACATCCGTGAATTGCTTCCAACATTAGAAGCTGTAGCAAAGTCGAGCCGTCCGCTATTAATCGTAGCTGAAGACGTTGAAGGCGAAGCACTAGCAACGCTAGTTGTGAACAACATGCGTGGTATCGTTAAAGTTGCAGCGGTTAAAGCTCCAGGTTTCGGCGATCGTCGTAAATCAATGTTAGAAGATATCGCTATCTTAACGGGCGCGACAGTAATCTCAGAAGATTTAGGCATGAGCCTAGAAAACACTGAGCTAGCGCAGCTAGGTGAAGCGAAGCGTGTACAAATCAGCAAAGACAACACAACTGTGATTGATGGCGCTGGCGATAAAACGCAAATCGAAGGTCGCGTTAAGCAAATTCGTGCGCAAATCGAAGAAACGTCGTCTGATTACGACAAAGAAAAGCTTCAAGAGCGTGTGGCTAAGCTAGCTGGCGGTGTTGCGGTAATCAAAGTTGGCGCAGCAACTGAAGTTGAAATGAAAGAGAAGAAAGACCGTGTTGACGATGCATTGCACGCAACTCGCGCAGCAGTCGAAGAAGGCGTTGTTGCGGGCGGTGGTACTGCATTAGTACGTGTACTTTCTCGTCTTGGCGAACTTCGCGGCGACAACGAAGAACAGAACGTTGGTATCAAAATTGCACTACGTGCGATGGAGTCACCACTACGCCAAATCGTTGCCAACGCAGGTGCAGAGCCAGCAGTCGTTGTTGCAAAAGTTAAAGAAGGCGAAGGTAACTTCGGCTATAACGCTGCAACCGGTGAGTTTGGTGATGTGATGGAAATGGGTATCCTTGACCCAGCGAAAGTAACGCGTAGCGCGCTACAGAATGCAGCATCTATCGCAGCATTAATGATCACGACAGAAGCTATGGTTACTGACCTACCGAAGAAAGAAGAACCAGCTGCTCCAGATATGGGCGGTATGGGTGGTATGGGTGGCATGCCAGGTATGATGTAATTTAACTGGCTGTTTTGATTTGTAACTTTGTTGCAGGCCTAATTACGGTGCTCATTGGCTAGA
>CATNCP010000041.1 GCA_950096615.1 uncultured Kangiella sp.
TTGTTATATGCATCAATCGCTTGGGCCTGATTATTTTGATTAACAATCCCCGCCACTGACAGTGTCAAGACACCATTAGTGTGCTCATTTTCAGTCACAGGGTAGACTTTAACGTTACCCTGTGCATCGCGTGCACCGATGACTGAGACCTCGCGATCGAACGGAATCATCTTTTCACAAATAATACTATGCGTCGCATCTTTATCTAAAAAGGCTTTCATTTCTTGCCAGATGTCGTCAGCTTGATCAGTGCTTTTTAAACGCCACTGCCCCTTGCCGTCGTAGCCTGCCTGACATGTTTTAATAACCAAAGGCAACCCTAGGTCGCTGATAGCTTGTTCTAAGTGGCGATGTTCGGTTACAAGAACGTACGGAGCGCTTGGTACATCCGCGCCATCCAGCAAGGCTTTCTCTTTAGCGCGATCTCCGCCACATTCGATAGCTTTTCTGCCTGGGAAAAACTTACCGCTTTGCTCACATAGCGCCAACACATCTGCTGGAACATGTTCAAATTCCGCGGTGATACGATCGCTTGCCTCAATTGCTTGCGTCAAGTTTTTCTCATAACGTTCACCGGTCACAGGATGCAATACTTGCTCACTGTTAACATCGTAGGCTCGAATATGAATATCTAAAGGGGCGGCTACCAGCGCCATCATCCGCGCTAGCTGCCCTGCACCGAGTACTAACATTTGCATAATAAGATTCGTTTATTCAGCTGGGTTAGGGTTGGCCAAAATGGTGTTTGTTTGCTCGCTGCGGAACTGGTCAATTTTTTCGAGCAACTGTGGCTGCTGACAGCCTAAAATTTGTGCCGCTAGTAACCCTGCGTTTGCAGCTCCAGCGTCTCCAATGGCTAGGGTGCCCACCGCGACGCCTTTTGGCATTTGACAAATTGACAGCAACGAGTCTACGCCATTTAAAGCTTTGGATTTCACTGGAACGCCCAATACCGGTAGCGAAGTAAAAGCCGCAGCCATACCAGGAAGATGTGCAGCGCCGCCGGCACCGGCAATGATCACCTTAATACCACGCTCTGCGGCAGAAGAGGCATAATCAGCGAGTAATTGAGGAGTGCGGTGCGCTGAAACAACCTTGGTCTCATACTCAACGCCAAATTTATCAAGCATGTCTGCCGCATGTTGCATGGTGGGCCAGTCTGACTTTGAGCCCATTATAATACCTACTTTCATTGCCACTCCTCATGAGAACGATACAAATTTAAATAGCGCAGTGCGATGGCAGTGCATCGAAGGGTTGCCGCGCCAGCGATATTGATACCGCTGTAGAAATTGTTGCGCATTATACAAAAATCCCCGATAAAAAGCATGGTTAAGTTATTGGCTTCTAGTTTCTCTGAGATAAGGCTATAGCTACTATTTTCTATACTAGATAGGCGTCTGGCTGGTAAATGAAAGATAAAAGTAGCCTTTGGTGAGTAAACATTAACAAATGATAATCGAGTAGCACACCTCTTCGATATTACCTAATAAGTAAACATTTGCCTTCTATCTCGGAGGATCTATACGCCCAGCCTGGCTTCCGTTTAAGCGAAACCAGCCGGCAATTGAGTACCGATCACGAGCGGCCGGTAACACTTCGTGTGGAAACTCCTCGCTAAGAAAGGCGACAACCGTACCAAGACTAGGAGTAACTTTGAAACCTTCGAGATCTAGCTCATCGTCATAAAGAACTAGTTCACCGTTGTCTTCGGACTGCCAGTCCGTGTTCAAATAAACCACTATCGATACCATACGATTCGACTGACCTTTAAAAGCATCGAGGTGGCGCTTATAAAAATCGCCCGGTCCGTAGTGTGCGAAATGGCTTTCAAAGGAAAAAAGACCAAGAAATAGTTGTGAGTTTAAGTACTCACGCAGTTCTGATGACCACGCTAGCCACTTCTCTCCTGCTTCTGAACTGCCATCAATCCAGCAAATCTCATCCGTTCTTACCGAGTTATCAACAGTATGATCCTGTTGGCGGCCTATCCCAGCAGTATCGAATTCTTTCCGACTCATGACATGAAGCTGATCTAGAAGCTGCAGAGACAGATGTTGCGGTAGTGCATTTTGATTGACACTATACCCCTTCTCACTCAAGTCGCTGGTTATGCTCTCAAACAACTCAGAGTTTTCAGGCGATATCATACTAGTCGTAGCTATTGACTCAGTTATAACTCTGCTCAACCGCAATATCCTCTACAATAAACATAAAAACGGAACACTTTATATGCTTATTTTTTGTTCAAAGCAACCTTTATTCTTAGAAATGATAAGTGGCTGATAACCTGACTGTTCTGGGCTCTAGGACATGGTAGTGAATATCTTCTGTCGCTAACCCAGAAGGCTCAGACGATAACCTTGAAGCATAGTAATAATCGATATCGTGGTCATCGCTGTCAAAGGCATTAAGAATATCAGCTTTAAAAGTCCAATTATTCTGTCTGAAACCGAGCCTGACATTAGCTAAGGTACTTGAGTCAGAAGTAATCTGTCCCGTTTCTTCCAGCGGTCTATCACCGAAGTAACGGACACGCGTATTCATAAACCAGCCATTGGAAAAGTTCGCGCTAACACCCGCCTGCAACACGTGTTCAATCGCTCCTGGTACATGATCACCTTCTCCCACAGCAACATCGCTATATTGAGCATCAGTGTAGGCATACTCCATATCCAGTGACCAAGTGTCATCGATTCGGTAATACGCGGTTAACTCTAACCCATAGCGTTCAGTCGCACCATTGGCTTCGGTATTACCCGCATCTCCCACGAACAGTAACTCGCTATCTAAGTCCAGTGTCCAAAGAGATAATGACGTATTAAGTCGGTCATTGATAAAACCTCTAACCCCTAATTCGTAACCAAACGAGCGTACCAATGGATCAACGCTGTCGATAGGCTGCCCTGTCGCAGGATCAACCCTGCCAGTCACTCCGCGGGCATCATTTGAGTGGAAACCTTGGCCTGCCGATAAGTAAGTTTCCCACTCAGAGTTAATGGAGTAAATTAAGCTGGCTTTGGCAGACAATAAATCATCGTTATCTTGACCATTATTATCCGCTAAGTTTACACCATTAATGTTAGTAGCAGACAGACTGTTCACATCAAAGTCATAGTAGTCATAGCGTAACCCAGCCACACTTTTAAGACTTGGCGTCCACTGAACGGTTGCCTCGTAAAAAGCACCCAAACTCAACTCACCTATTGTGTCGCTACGAACCACGCCTAAGCGCTCCCTGTTTTGGGTCTTATACAAGCCTACTTCATCGATATCATCGTAACGGACTTCTGCGCCAATGGTGTGTGTAATCAAAGAATCGGATTGTGGGAACGTGTAATTGAATGAGCCACCATAAATGGTTCTTTCATCAACCTGCTCGAACTGATCACCGTTACTTTCGTCATCAAGAAAGTAAGTGAAGTTTGACCATAAATTCAAACCATATCGGATAGCATAAATATTTGCTGAAAAGTTTTCGTTATACCACTGAAAGTTTAAACTGTAGCGATCCGAATCTCCGCCCACCGTCGTATCTAACGAACCTAACTCATCAATAATACCCTGCTCGACTGCCCTGCGGGGAATTTGGTCGGCGCTGTTCCAGCTATTGTCATAAAGCATTAATGTTGCATCGAAAGTTACATCTTGGAATTTCTGACTGCGCTTTAACCAGATGTTTTTTCTTTGAAGATCTTCTTCGATATCGGTCCAAGGTCCATCATAATAATTTAGGTTCAAAGCGTATAACCAAGACACATCATCATTGGTAAAAGAATTCACAGAGGTTAACTCTTGATACGAATCCTCACCCAAGGTTAATTCTACGAAACCTTGATCGACTTTTTCTTGAGTGTTCATCAAGGCCGTTCCTGCTCCACTGAAGTCGCCGACATCGGCGTAATAAGATCCTTTTTTATAGGTTATTTGTTCTATAGCCTCCTCAATAATAAAATTTAAATCTGTATAGCCCTGACCGTGTCCGTGGCTTCTCATGTTTATCGGCATACCGTCAATCGATGTCGAAAAATCCGTGCCGTGGTCAAGATTAAACCCTCTTAAAAAATATTGATTAGCCTTACCGGTTCCGCTGTGTTGGGTAACCACAAGCCCCGGAACCATTTCGAGTATTTCACCCGTTCTAAGCGTGGGTCTTTGTGATAATTCAACTTGCCCAATAACGCCCTCTGAAGCGGATTGCGAGCTACCAATAAGGTTGGTCCTTTGCCCTTCAATGATCATCACTTCATAGTTTTGTGTGGTAGAAAAATCATCGCTAGTTTCATCATTTGCCATCGTTAAAGAGGCAGTAACTAACAAAGGCAATGTAAAGAGTGTCGCTTTCATGAGTATTCCATTCGTGTTCCATCAACGTAAACTCACGCTAAAACGAATGAAGTGAATCCCTTGTGAAAGTGACAAAATTAATTTTTACTACCAGTTCACACATACCACTCATCGGATGAGGACGTTTACATTACTTTCACACCGTAGGTCTTAGGGTAGGTTGCAGGTACAAGCTTTCAAGATTTGTACTATAGAAAATAGACGGGGGTATTAATGTTGCATACGACTTCACACACAAATCCATCGTAATACAACAAGAACACCCCACAGAAACGAGGTATGAACAATGAAGAAGCACATTATAACAAGCGCGGTTTGCTTATGCTTAACCACCGCTTATATAGCACAGGACGCGGTCGCTTCCAGTCACCGCGAAGCTCCAAATATTACACGCTACCCAACACTTGATTCTACCGATTTTTATGTATTTAACAGCTACGAATCAGGTCGTGCGGATTATGTTACGTTAATCGCAAACTATGTTCCACTTCAGGACGCATATGGCGGCCCGAATTACTTTGCTTTAGACCCAGCAGCCAATTATAACATTCATGTTGATAGTGATGGTGATGCGGTCGAAGATTTAACGTTTCAATTCAAATTCGATAATAACTTAGCTGCTGACGGCGCTGGTATTCAACTGGCTATCGGTCCAGACGGCGACAAAAAGCAGATTGCAATCCCATTGAAAAATGCTGGGGGTATTTCAGCAGGCGATAGCTCTGTGCTTAATTTTATCGAGCAATACAGCATTAATTTAGTAGAAGGTCCAGTAACAACTGGAACCAGTACGGCAGTAACAGCCTCTGGCGGTGAAACGACTTTCACCAAGCCATGGGATTATATTGGTGATAAAACCTTCTCATCATCAGCAGATTATCAAGCTTATGCTGATCAGTACGTATATGACATTAGTGTACCGAATTGTTCACAAACGGGTAAAGCTTTCGTCGGTCAACGTTCTGATGCTTTCGCAGTCAATCTAGGCGAAAGTTTTGACTTAGTAAACTACGTTCCTGTTGAAGGCGATAGTTCTCCAGGTGCTGGCGATGGTAACGGTTTCCCAGGCGGCATCACTCAAGATACAGCAAACGATGACCTTCGTGACAAAAACGTCACTACAATTGCATTAGAATTACCTAAAAGTTGCTTAGTCGGTGACGGTAATGGTGTTATCGGTGCGTGGACCACAGCATATGTTCCACAGGCTCGTATTCAAAACCCAAACGCTACGTTTGAGAAGCCTGAAGTGAATGGCGGTGCCATGGTTCAGATTTCACGCTTGAGTAACCCTTTAGTGAACGAGGTAGTTATTGGACTTCCTGATAAAGACAAGTTCTCTACTACAGCGCCTAGTGGTGATGGTCAGTTTGCTGACTATGTCACTCACCCAAGCTTCCCTGAGTTGTTAAATATTCTATTTAAAGATGCAGTTAACACTACTCTAGGTACTAACTTTGAGACAATTGCACCAACAAACTTCCCACGTGAAGATTTATTGGCTACCTTCCTAACAGGTTTCCCTGGTGTGAACCAACAGGCAACTGTGACACCATCTGAAATGTTACGTCTCAATACTGCTATCCCAGCGGTTCCAGCATCACAACAATCACCTTATGGTGTGGTTGGTGATGATCTAGCTGGTTTCCCTAACGGACGTCGTCCTGGTGATGACGTGGTAGATATTGCTCTACGTGTTGTCATGGGTAGGTTGTGCTATGAGTTCCCAGTAAACGGTACTCCAACCAATCTAGGCTACTGCTCACCATCAGATGCTAATGTTGGTAATGCCCCATTTACAGACGGTGCACCTTTATCAGCTGATGATGTGGACGAAAGCTTCCCATACTTAAAAACTCCACTAGCTGGTTCACCTAACTAATCATAGGAGTCACTCATGAATACTTTGAAAACATTCAAGTATCTGGCAATCGTCTCTTCCGCTCTTGCTTTAGCGGCTTGTAGCGACGACGATAACCAGGCTCCTGACATGAATCAGGCGCCTGTAGCCAGCAAGCTTTCAATCATGACCGAAACAGATACTCCGGTTATGGATGAGCTACAAGCGGAAGACCCTGATGGTGATACTTTAAGCTTCGTTATCATCAACGATCCGCAATCCGGTACTGTAGAACTTAGCAATGATGGCAGCTTTACTTATACGCCTGACAGCGAGTTCACAGGAGCAGATGTATTCACTTTTATTGCGAGCGACGGTCAATCTAACAGTGCAACGACTGAAGTTGATATCACTGTAAACGTAAAGCAAGAAGTGTTTAGCTCTTACAGCCGAGAAGCCTATCAAAAACAATCAGGTGATGAACCATCTGGTGTCAATGGGCGAGAGTTTATTTTCGACGTCACCACAACTGATACTTATCAGGACTTGGTTCAAGATGGCGAACAATAAACTTAAACTACTAACATCAGCAGCGGTTACGCTGCTGATGTTTTCTTTTCCTTCT
Source organism: uncultured Kangiella sp. (assembly GCA_950096615.1). Classification (GTDB taxonomy): domain Bacteria; phylum Pseudomonadota; class Gammaproteobacteria; order Enterobacterales; family Kangiellaceae; genus Kangiella. The sequence continues at coordinate 6,813 of CATNCP010000041.1, forward strand.
AAGAATGTTGCACAAGAATGGGTCCCTGAACAATCATCTGACGTTATTCTTGAGTATGATACCAGTGATTTTAATACTCAGTCCGGTAACGATAGCGATAAGGCGGTAACTTCTGAGCAAGACATGTCACTGCTTCTTAATACAGTCAATGAACATATAGAAAACTCCAAGTACCCAGGGAACAGTAACAAACTAATTACTGCTAAAAAACTATTGGCATCTGTTAAACCAGAAGAGTTAACTAACTCTCAAACCAGTCAGTACTACCTCATCAAAGCTAATATTGCACAAAGTGAACATCAGTTTGAGCAAACAATGTTGTTGCTGGATAATGTTGATAGCAGCAGTGTTTATTATCCACAAAGCTTACTGGTAGCAGCTCGAGTATATATTATACAAAACAAATTAGACTTGGCTGAAAATAAGTGCCGACAACTATTATCGCAAAATATTGCGGCTAGTGAGTTATGTTTGATAGAAGTAAGAGTGCATCAAGGAAAAACAGATACTGTTGAGTCATCAATAGAACGTTTAGCGAAACGCTACGATTCTAGCGATACTCCTTTGACTCGTTTTTATCATCAAATTAAAGGCAGTATGCATCGCATCAATCATAATTATAGCGAAGCTCAATCTAGCTTTAGTTTTGAATTAAATAAAGCACCTGTCAGTCAATGGTATCAGTGGACAGACATGGCTTTCGAAAACCAATCCCAGAATAGCGTGTATAACAAACTCAGTAAATTGGCACGAAACACCAAACCCAATTTAGAAGATGGCCTCTTAGTTCGTCTAGCTAGGGCAGAAAAGTTAACGTCGAAAAAAAATGAATTTCAGAGTCTAGCTCAGAAAAAAGTGGAACTCAGGGTATTAAGAAATGATGAACTGCATGCAGCAGACATAGCTTATTACTACACATATGTTTCCCCGAATTCGGAACTAGCCAAAAAGTGGGCTGAGCGAAACTGGAGTCACGTCAAAGAACCTGCTGATAAAGCGTTACTGGAACAGGCACAGCAACTTGAACAATGAGGGAAATATGCGCAACCTACTGCTTTTAGGGCTGCTGATACTTGTAACGTTGTTTACAACGTCATTACAAGCTCACGAATTCAGCACAGCAAACCTTACTCTTAAGCAATCTTCTCAAGATTCACATGAAGGTTATATCGCTGTTTCTGTCAGTGACCTACACCAAACATTAAACTTAGATGCTCAAAATGATGGTCAATTGACTTGGCAAGAGCTGAAAAATAGCCACCCAACAGTTATCCATTATTTAAATGAAAACTTAATATTTTCTTCAGGTGGCCAAAGCTGTGAACCTGAGTGGGGTTCTGACATTTCTTTGCTTGATAGCTATGGGGAAACTCTACTGAAGCAGCCATTGAGTCTACAATGTCCGATACCCATCAGCGTGAACTACTCTGCACTCTTTGACACAACTTCCGATCATAAGTTGTTGCTTAACTGGCAGGTTGACAAAGGGCAAGCTCAAACCATTATCGACACGCCTAATCAGCCGTGGCAGTTAACAAGTGCTTCCCAGTCTGCTTGGGATACTTTTTGGTTCTATTTGTACCAAGGTATGATCCACATTTGGATTGGACTTGACCATATTTTATTCGTCTTGACCTTGCTTCTACACTTTGTGAATAAACCTATCAAAGCACTGAGCAGTGATAATAAGCCATTGAGTCCTGTAAAACTGAAGTCGATGATTTGGCTCATAACTGGCTTCACTATAGCCCACTCTATTACACTAACCTTGACCGCATTAGGCTGGATATCAATACCGTCAAAGTGGGCTGAAGTTGGGATCGCTATTTCAGTAGCTTACTCCGCACTTAATGTGATGACTCACTGGATCAGACAACTCATGCTAATGACCGTGGCATTTGGTTTATTGCACGGACTTGGCTTTGCAGGCGCTTTAACTGAGCTGGGACTGAGTAAAAGCCATCAGTTAACCAGTATCATAGGGTTTAATTTAGGAGTAGAAATCGGTCAAGTTGTGATTATACTCGCAGCGATGCCATTTTTATGGTTACTCAACAAACAGGAAAAAGTAAGAAAGATTTCTGTTCCGTTAATCTCTATCGCAATAATGGCGCTGGGACTTATGTGGGTATGGCAAAGAATTTAACCCAGTAGTTAATTAGCCAAGATTACTAATAGGGATAACGTTGTTATCGTTATCATTATCGAGGGATAAGCCAAGGATTTCTGCGGCTTTCCCTTCATCTCCATTAATAATGACGTCGGCAAGGGTGTACTCACTCAGCTTCTTAATAAATGCGCTCAGTGCTGAGCCTAAAATAGATTTTAACTCACAAACAGGTGTAATAACGCAGTTTCCATTATGGGAAAAGCATTCCACGAGGTTAAAGTCAGGTTCCAGCTCCAAAACTAGTTTTCCGACATTAATATTCTCAGGGTTCTTGCTTAACCGCATCCCGCCCTTTTTACCGCGCAAAGTCTCAATATAACCACACTTGTTTAGGTTGTGGACGACTTTCATTAAGTGATTTTTAGAAATACCATAACTGTCCGCAATATCTTTGATGGTCGAGCGTTTCTCAGTATTCAACGAAAGATAAATTAATACACGAAGTGAATAATCCGTATATCGAGTAATATGCATGATAAATCCCTAAAGTTCCCTAAAAGCCGATTAAAAGCAGTCAACTGTAATAGGTTAACGCTAATTCTTAAACTTCAGTATAACTCAAGATCATGCATTTTGTAGTGCACTTGCAACAAATTTTACATAAACGTGAAAGGGTATAAGTCAGTTACGACTTTGGGAATGCAGATAAGACTCGAAATAACAGAAAGGTGAAAGTTACGCCCTAAAACTTAGGACGTAACTCATTTTTTTAAGCAGCCCAACCCAACTCATGGGCTTTTGCCGCGGCTCTTTTAGGAATGTCTTGTTTTACAAAATGATGATGCAGTAATTGAACCCCTAAGACATGATTCAGGATCGCATCCATTTGGACTTTGTGGTCTCGCGAAACGCTTGGATCGTCATGGCTACGGAGCATAGCTTGTAATGCATCATAATCAATCAAGCCTGCTTCTTTAATCTTTTCTTCATTCGCAAACTCTTGCATCAACTCCATCAATGCACTCCATTTCTTTTCATCGGTGTGAGCTGGAGGTGCCATGAATGCGAACTTTTGTCGCTTATATAACGTTTCAGGTAGCAGTCCTTTCATCGCTTCTTTCAAAACATACTTCTCCACTGGGCCTTTAATCCGCATCTGTGGAGGAATATTGACGGCATAAGCCGCGAGATGATGATCCAAAAACGGTGGGCGTGCTTCCATCGAGTTGGCCATGTCCACTCGGTCACCGCCCCACGTAAGAATTTGACCTTCAAGCATGGTCTTAATCCATACGTACTGTGCTTTATCTAGCGGGTGACGCCCTTCTAGCTGGGTTTCGTCAAACTGTTCCGCCATTGCAGTGCCTGGATCATAGTCCTTAATAGTCTCTTGATGATCTTTAGCCATCAAATCTCGAGCGAAATTGTCACAACCCATCCAACTTTGAATACAGGTAGGTGTAAACCCAACCTTATTATCAATCGCTTCTGATTTAAATTCTTCTCGGGGCAACATCGCGCCTTTAAACAGTTCATTTGACTCAGCAAGAGTTGACTGCAAATCATTTCTTAAGTTATCAGGTAGGTCTGATAATCCATAAAGGAACATGTCTTTTCTAAACGCCGGGTAACCAGCAAATAATTCATCGCTACCCTCGCCCGTTAGCACAACTTTGTATCCCTGCTCACGGACCTTTTGACTCATCAATAACTTCGCTACGCCTAACGTGTTGTAAATAGTTCGCTCTGTATGCCAAATAGTACGCTCAAAGTGATCATAGAGGTGTTCTGCTGATAACGGTAAAATGATTTGTTCTGCACCGGTCATCTCCGCCATCTCTGTAGCAATCGGTGTTTCATCATAATCAGCATCATCAAAGCCAATGGTGAAAGCTTTAACAGGATCTTGTCGCACCGATGCCGATAAGCCCAAGATTGAACAAGAGTCGATTCCACCTGACAAATAAGCTCCCACAGGCACATCTGCATTCAGGCGTAAATGTACCGCCTCTAAAAGCTGCTCGCGTACCCCTTCAATATACTCTTCTTCTTCCTTAACTTTGAGGTGCTCTTCGGCTTGTGGGAAATCTATATCCCAGTATTTGTGTTGTTCTATATGTAACTTGCCGTCTTTGCGTTTAATCTTTATCCAATGACCCGGAGGAACTTGATTAACGCCTTTGAATGCTGTTGAGCCTGGAACCATAACTTGAATTAACTGATGGTAAAGACCTTCGGAGTCGATTTCACGCTTCACATCGGGGTGAGCAAACAGCACCTTTAATTCAGACCCAAATACCACGCCATGTTCAGTCTCTGTCCAATATAATGGTTTAATACCAAAACGATCGCGTACCAAATACATGGTTTCTTCTTCACGATCATAAATAGAGAATGCAAACTCACCACGCAAATTCTCAACCGTCTTCTCAATGCCATAATGTGGATACATCTGTAGCACTAATTCAGAATCACTTTTACTCTGAAAGCGCGCACCTTGAGCTGTCATAGAGGCTCTAATGCGTTGAAAATCATAGAACTCGCCATTGTGCACCATCATGTAGCGCCCGTCGTCGCTAACATGAGGTTGACGACCTCGTTCTTCATCTAAATCAATAATAGTTAGGCGGGCGTGGCTTAAACCAACACCAGCACCTTGAGGGTTATGATAACCAAAGTTATCTGGGCCACGATGATATTGAATCGCTGCCATATTAACTAACGTTTGCGAATCTATTGCTCGGTTCTTATCACTGTGTATAACACCCGCGATTCCGCACATACACTAAATCTCCTCAGATTTAAGTTAAAATAATAAGGTAATACTTTTACAAATTTAAACGACGTCGAGAACTCGCTCCGTTCGTTCAACCATGCAAGTCAACAGCGCCATTCTTAAAAATACAGCGCCACGTGCTTGCGAGAAGTACCAATTATGAGGGGTTTCATCCAAGTCAGTTGACAGCTCGTCACCTCGTGCCAGTGGATGAAGAATGATCGCATCATCTTTTAAAGCTGAGTCCTTATCGAGCTTAAACTTTGTCCCATGCTCCTCATAAGAATCACCAACCCAAGCGATGGCATTTATATAGACCACATCTAGCGTCGGCAAAATATCATCAAGAGTCCGACTAATGGTTAAATTCAATCCTTTAGCTTCTAGCTTCTCACGCTGGCCAGGAGTAAATATTTCAGACTCATCGCTATCATGAATCAACACAACCTCAGCAAAAATATCCGGAAACAACGCGAAAAGTTTCAGCAAGCTACGTACGGTACGCATAAAACTAGGGACACCGATAACGCCAATTTTTATTTTAGTGCCATTATTTTCTAGCAATTCCGGCTTCCATTTGAAAATAGTGTATAAATCAGCCATAGCTTGTGTCGGATGCTCGCGCGTACCATTGCCGGCGTTAATAATAGGAATACGCAGGGTCGACGTCATCTCAGTCACAGACTCTTCATTCGACTCGCGCAATACAACGCAATCGCCATAGTTATTAAACATCTCTCCAACATCAGCCAGAGACTCACCTTTAGCAATGCCGGTTGTCGCGCGATCCGTGATTGACATAATGTCACCACCTAACCGGTGCCACGCACTTTCAAAAGACAAACGAGTTCTGGTGCTTGGTTCGTAAAAAGCGCTAATCAGGATCTTGCCTTTTAAAGGGTCATTAAACCGTAGCGGATTACTTTCATACTTGCTGGCAAGTCGAAATAACTGCAAGATAGTATCCGCATCAAATTGTTCTACAGAAACGATATGTTGGTTCGCTAATACTTGTAACTGGTCGCCATCTTCTTGTATCCGCTTTAATAAAGCTTTTGGATGCGCATCCCCAAAAACATCGGGTTTAACGCGAGAGAACTTCATGCTGTCATCAACCATTGGGTTCACCATAATTCATCCTTCAACCAATCCTTGATCAATAAAATAATTAAAATCACTGGCGACAAACAGGTCACTGCCATTGCCGTCAGTACTAATGTTTCTAATGCTTCTAGAGAAATTATCATTGTGGTTTCTCCATATTCTTCAGACGCTGCCAATCAAAGTTATCATTTTTAACTAACAGGCCAATCATACAAATTAGGAAAGACACGATACAACTAAACAAGGCTGCTACATAAAAGCCGATTGTGTGATAACCAATCAACCCGCTAATAGTACCCAAGACCAATGCAGCCGTTACAAAATCACCTGACATACGACGATGATATAAACCCAAGACTATTGGCCAAATGGTACTAGCAACAAATGCACCTGTGAAATTAAGCAGCGCGCCTAATGTGGTTATTTTCGGCAAACAAATAAGCCATGTGACAAACCCAAGCCCTACAATAACCAGCTTACTAATTCGATGCAGTTTTTCTTTACTCGCACCCTTGTCAATCAAACCGTTATAAATATCGCGAGTTACCAAATCACTGGTTGCCGCCAGCAAAGAGTCTAGGCTCGATGCCAGTGCAGAGAACACCACGATAAAGACAAAGATTGCACCTATGTCTCCTAACAAGTTTGCAGCCACCATTGGGCCAACCATATCACTCGAATCAGGGTATAAACCGAGTACCGGTGCTGATAATGCAATAAAGCCTGTTACGATTGGAATTGGTAGCCATAATAAACCTGACATCAAGTAAGCTTTCTTTCCAATCCCCGGCCTAAAGGCTAGCGCACGCGACCACCAAACATTGGAGTGGAATATTTCGCCCAATCCAAAAAATATATTATTAAAAAGGAACATCATCGCCGCTGGGAACAGTAGGTTTAACAACTCAGGATGGTGCTCTTTGTTGAATTCGTAAACCCGATCAAATCCTACTGTTTGATAACAAACAAAGCCGATAATCAAGACGCCAACAATGATAATAATGGTTTGAACATAATCAGTCGCGATGACTGCTTTAAGACCACCAAGTAAAGTATAGCCAACGCAAATAACAAGTATAACGGTCATACCGACGTTATAACTTAGACCACTCAAGGTATCGAGCAAGACACCGCCAGCCATGCCAAGGCTAACTAACCAACCCATGGCATAACAAAATGAAACGACTAAAAAGGCGATCCAAGCTGTTTTACCATAACGGACACGAATGAAGTCACCACAGGTATAGCCTTTAGGCATGAGCTCTTTAATTCGCTTTGCCATCGGCGCAAATAAAATCAGTCCCAATGCTGCCAGCGAATAGCCGACCATACCCCAAATGCCCAGTTCATAAGTTAACTGTGGAGCGACCAAGGTCGTGTTACTAGTGATCCATGTTGCCATCGCCGTTGCACCCGCAAACGCCAAGCCAACATTACGACCAGCAAGCATAAAGTCATCAAGAGACTTGTTTTTCCGGCCTAACCACCAGCCAAAAAAGATCCAAACGGCTCCAAACACAACCAGTAACACCAGCGCCGTAGTAATAGAAATTGGATTATAGTCCATAGCTACACTTCTTCTTTATGACGAAAAACTTTAACCACCATATAGCCAATGAGAATTAAGAAAAGAGTGGCTCCAGAAATGAAAATTATCCAAACTTTAAACATCGAGTGATGTTCTACCGTTACCGTAACAGTGTCACTAACGGGATTATTGTTCGCATCAAGCAACCGTGCGTAATAATCACCATCAGAGAAACCTGTTAAGCTGACTGCCCGTTGGGTTGAATGGATTTTTATGGTGTGGCTAACTTGTGAAAAAGACTGATCAGAAGATATTTTTAAATGAGTGGCAGGATGCTTCTCGTAATCGACTAAAGCACCTTTTATTGCAGAAGGTTCATCTTCCCTGTCACCATCAGAATCGCTTTGCTCTGAAGTGGTTTCATCATCCTCATCAATAGGCCAAATCAAATTGAAATGACCGGATGGAATTACCTCATCCTTGCCTTCTTTAAGCTGCAAATCAACTGGACATTTTTGCCCATTGCATTCGCTACTTATTGCCCCGCTACTGACCACCAGCAGGAACAGGAAGACCGATACCATGTATTTGGTCATAACCTAAGGTTGCTGTCTCTGCGAAAGACAACCCACCTTAGCAAAGCTTTGAAATCAAATCAAACTAGTGGTTATAATTTAGACATGACTCACATTAACTAAGGAAGTCAGTATCACTTCAATCAATATTGAACGTATCGAAAACGATTTATATGAATTATCAAAGTTTGGTTTCAATGAAAAAGACAAAGGTATTTACCGCCAAGGTCTGACCGACATTGATATGCAGGCACGCCAATGGATGATGGATAAATTTAAAAGCTACGGCCTGCACACCCACATGGATGGTGCTGGGAATGTTTGCGGTCGACTAGGCGATCCAGATAAACCCGCCATTTTAATTGGCTCTCACCTCGACTCAGTTCCAGCTGGCGGTATGTTTGATGGCACGCTAGGCGTCATCGCTGGATTAGAATGCATTCGTGTCATTCAAGAGAATGATATTCAAGTAAACTGTCCCATTGAAATTATTGGCACCAGTGAAGAAGAAGGTCGTTTTGGTGGCATGCTTGGAGCGCAGGCTTTAAGTGGCCACTTAACCCTAGACTGGTTAGAAAAAGCACGCGATCCAAAAGGTGAATATTTAAAAGATGCCCTCGAAACATGTGGTTTAAATATTCATGACACTCTCCGTGCTCGTCGCGACCCGTCGAGTATGAAAGCATTCCTAGAGCTCCATATTGAACAAGGGCCTGTACTTGAAAACTCCCACAAATGTATCGGCGTGGTTGATGGGATTTCTGGTGTTTTTAAATGGTTAGTAAAACTCAAAGGTAAAGCTGATCACGCAGGAACTGCGCCGATGGATATGCGAAGCGATGCCTTTATGGGGCTGGCAGATTTTGCTCACGAAATTAGTCGCATCATTGATGAAGAAGGCACCGATAAAAGTCGCTTAACGATTGGTCGAGTTGACCTAAAACCAGGTTACGCACATACCATTCCAGGGGAGGCTCACTTCACCATTGTCGGACGCGATATGCAAGAAGACATCATGCATCAGCTAGCCAACAGTTGTCGCAAAGTTCTTTCGTCTATCGCACGCAAACATAAACTATATTTCGAGTACGAACAGATGAGTTGGCTTGAGCCAAAGTACTTTAATCCAGAAGTAGTCGACCTGATCGAAGACGAGGTGAAAAAGTTAGACTACTCTTACATGAAAATGCCAAGCGGCGCGGGTCATGACATTCAGTTTTTTACCGACTTAACGCCTACAGGTTTGATCTTTATTCCGAGTGTTGGCGGCGTTAGTCACGCACCGGATGAATGGTCACATTGGCAAGACATTGAGAAAGGCACACAAGTACTGCTCAATACATTACTGAAGCTAGCAAATTAACCAAAAAATAGGGGCTCAATGGCCCCTATTCCTATCTATAGGTTTTAGTCAGGAAAGCTAAGCAGCTTGCTCGCTTTTTCCTGAACGACCTGCTACGTCATGCTCAATGGTATGGCTGCTGCCTTGACCAATAGAAATTTTCTTTGGCTTCATCGCCTCAGGAATTTCCTTGACCAAATTAATGGTTAACAGACCATTATTGATATTTGCATCAGTGACTTCTACATAGTCAGCTAAATTAAATTTACGTTCAAAAGCACGGTAAGCGATACCTTGATGTAAAAAGTTGCGCTCTTTATCGCTGTCGGCCTTGCGACCACGAACCGTTAAAACGCCTTTCTCGGTTTGAATATCTAGTTCATCCTGCTCAAAGCCAGCAACAGCAATCGTAATTGCATATTGGCTTTCGTCTAGGATTTCAATGTCGTAAGGTGGGTATCCACCCGTGCTCTGTTCTCCACGCAATGTGCTGTCTAATAACGACGCTAAGCGGTCGAAGCCTACACTGCTGCGGTATAAGGGTGATAGATCGATTCTGTTCATAAGGTATATCCTCCAATAGAAGCAATATATAGTTAAAGTTAATGGCGTTAATCTCTCAGAGACTTAACGCTCATAGTAGATATAGGAACGAATCATTTTTTTTCAAGAGTGTTATTTATAATATTTTCTGGCACAAAAAAGCCACCCGAAGGTGGCTTTTTCTAACGTTAATTTACATACCTATTTAATTCCCGATATGTTACTTACCAATATGCTCTTCTAAGAAATCAAAAATTTCCTCAAAAGATTCAATACGATACTCAACTTTTTGGAAGCCATGTCCATCTTCTTTATAATATGTTTTAACTTCCTTCCCTGCCTTCTTTAGCGTCTCTTCCATCACATAAGCATTTTCAATCGGTACTCGAACGTCCTTTTCACCATGAATAAGGAATACAGGCACCTTTACTTTATCAGCATTAAACGCTGGAGAGCGCTCTTCTAGAACCGCCTTATCAGTCGAGCCGAATGATTGAACAATATAGCTATTCTTGAATGCCTCACTTCTGTTGCGGAACGAGTCAGCTTTATCCCATTGAAGTTCAATATCATACAATCCAGCTTCTGGAATAACACACTGATACAAGTCTGGATGCCTTACCGCAGCGTGCATTGAGGCATAACCACCATAGCTAATGCCATGCATACAAACACGATCCTTGTCAGCATAGCCCTGCTTAATTGCCCACAAGGTCGCATCAGCTAAGTCATCCTGCATCTTTGTTCCCCATTCACCGTACCCGTCTTCTTGGAAGTCTTCTCCATAATTACCTGAGCCACGATAGTTTAGCTGTAATACTAAGTAACCTCTATTAGCCATCAATTGAGCTCGCCAGTCAAATCCCCAGCGATCTACTGCGCCATAAGGTCCACCATGAGGGAATATTACCATCGGTAAGTCCTTTAACTCTTTTCCCTTTGGTATCGTCATTTGCCCGTACATTTTCAGGCCATCACGAGCTTGCATTGCAAAAGGTTCAACGACTGACATTTGCTCAGGTTTAATATGAGGCATGGAGCTCGTTATGTATTCAGCTTTATTGGTTTCGCGATTGAACAGATAAAAATCACCTGGATTTTTATCGCTAGTGACTCTTACAATAGTCAAAGTCCCGTCGTCACTATAATTACTTAAAGAAATATCAGCACCGTTAAAACTTGCACGCAGTGACTTATGAAATTTCACCTCTTTTGCAACGGCAGAATCAGTCAAATAATAGTAGCTTGGGTAACCAGGCTCATAATAAGCTCCAATAACCTCACCCTCAGCTCCTCTGATTGCACCGCTTATATCAACATCAGGGTGCCTAAATAGTTTTTCTATTTGCTGGGTTTCTGTATCAAGAACAAAGAGCCCAGTCACACCGTTATGATCTAAGTCATGGTTTGATGCAAAGTAAAACTTATTATTTTTAGTATTAAAACCTAACGGGTAAACATTCGGTACTTCATCTCTATTTTTTGGCAGCTGAAGCACAGTCCATTCATTAAACTTGTTTTTAATGTGTAAGCGGCTGACATCATCGGTGCTATCATCTTCGTTTTGCAAATCATACTCTACTGCAACTCTAGGCACATCATTCAAGTCAACGCTAATAGATGATATTCCGGCATTTTCGCCTACCGCCTTAGGAGAGTCAGGAGCGTAATCAAGCTTTGCTTTATACACATCTAAATAATGAAGCTTTACGTCTTCATCCTGCCAGTGTGATTTAGTTGTAAGCACTTTTTCTGGCTCAGAATCTAATGTAGATATAATACGAAGTCCCGAACGCTGGAAGTCCCAAAGCTCTTTCCTTTTGGTTCCATCAATATTTCCTGCCATCAATCGGTAATTCTTATTAGCGCCATCAAGCCAACCTGTAATATTCCCGGCCAACAAGACAACTCGCTCGTTATTTACCCAGTAAAAATAAACAACTTCCCTTTCGTGGCCTACATCAAAAGAAGTTAACAACTCTTTCTTGGTTAAGCTCATAATTCCAAGCTTTACTTCAGAGCCTTCTTCATAGGTAAATGCTATATGCTCCCCATCAGGAGAAATTCTTGCGGATTTAAATTGAGATTTCTTTGCGAAGTCTTCAATAGGTATCTCTTTAGCCTGTACAAGCGCTACTGTGAGCAAGCTTAAGATTAATATAATGGCTTTCTTCATTATAAGTCCTTGTTATTTAATAATTAATTTTCGGTGCAAGTTTATAGTATATAACTGGTCTTTTTTAGTGTTTTTTTGTAACTATTTTCTTCAACAATAACCCTACAGCGAAATACCCAAAAGTCGCTGTAATATGTGTCGCAGACCCCATCCCCACATCACAAGCCATCTTCATAGCGCGTTCAGCATCGGGCTTCTGTTGAGTCATGGTGCCATCTGGAAGTGGATAAGACAACTGCTCGGTCGAGTAAACACAAGGCACCTGATACTTGCGTTTTAAATTGCTCGAGAATCCGTAGTCATAACGCAATATAGAGCGTGTTTTGGCTAACAAGGGATCATTATGGGTTCGAGTAATATCTGCTACGGTAATTTGTTGCGGGTCGATTTGACCTCCAGCACCCCCGATGCACACGATAGGAATTTTGTTTCTTTTGCAGTGACGAACTAAGGCAGCCTTACTTCGAGCGCTATCAATGGCGTCGACCACATAATCAAATTCAACGCCAATCAGCTCACGAGTGTTGTCTGGTTTGAGCAAATCCTCCACCACTTCAACCTGGCAATCAGGGTTGATATCGGCAATTCGTTTCACCAAGACATCACACTTTCCCTGCCCCACAGTACTATCAAGCGCGACCAATTGGCGATTGATATTGCTCTCGCTCACCTCGTCGGGGTCGATCATGGTAATTTTGCCAATTCCAGAGCGCGCCAAAGCTTCTACAACCCACGAGCCAACACCACCAACACCCACCACACAAACGTGCGAGTTTTTAAACTTATCTAACCCAGACTGACCATACAGCCGAGCAATACCGCCAAAACGATTATCCAAAATAATGAGTCAATAATTAAAGTTGTTACAATTATAACAATTCACTGGTTAGAAAGTTAGGAGGCTTGAGCAGTTAGGTATTTTTTAGGACAAAAAAGCTTTAAAATAGCGACATTGACAATATCGAGTATCACCAAATTGAGGATCACCTATGAAATTATCAAAAATCATTACAGTAGCTTCTCTTATTGCTGCTTCAAGCGCTGCTAGTGCTGATTTTGTTGGCATTTATGCTGGCGCTGAGCGCTGGAATTACGACATCGACGGATCTATGCGTTCAGGCAGTGACAATGTCGACTTAAATCAAGATCTTGGCTTTAGCGATGATGACGATAACGTTTACTACTTGGCGTTTGAGCACCCGGTTCCGTTTTTACCTAACGTCAAAGTTCAGCAAAACAACCTAAAAGGTAGTGCTATCGGTAGCGCCTCCCAAACCTTTACCTTTGATGACGTCACTTTTATCCAAGATAGTGAGCTCACTTCTGGTTATGACTTATCTCACGTCGATTACACCCTGTACTACGAACTACTCGACAACTGGGTAAACTTAGATCTGGGACTTACGGGTAAAGATTTCGACGGTTTTGCTGAAATTAACTACACAGCAACCACAGGCATTGTTGGAAGTCGTGTCGATCTAAAAGGAACGGTACCAGCCGTTTATGGTAAAGCTCAGTTCGACCTTCCTTTTACCGGCCTAAGAACAGGCGCCATCGTTAATTTCGGTGAAAAGTCTGGCGATAAAATTTCTGATATTAAAGCTTATATCGCCTACGAAGGAGAAAGTGGCTTTGGTGTTGAGTTAGGTTATCGTACTTTCGATATCGACTTTGATGACTTTGACTCGCTAGCGAGTGACATCACTATCGACGGAGTCTATGCAGGATTTACGCTTCACCTATAGGCGTATATAGAGGCTCAAAAGGCGCTCAATGAGCGCCTTTTTTTATTCCTTCTTTTTAAGAGTCCTTTCTCGATAGAGTAAAGCCAAAATCAATAATAAAGCCGGAATACCGAGCGAGGCGGCATAAGTAAAGAACATCGGGTATCCCCAATTGTCGATGTTCACACCGCTATAACCACCCAGTATTTTGCCCGTTAAGGTCATCAACGACGTATACAAGGCAAACTGTGTGGCTGTAAATTCTTGGTTAATGAGAGTCGCAAAATAAGCCATTAAGACGCCCATCGAAAAACCGCCAGCCATATTGTCCGCACTAATCACAGCAATTAGGAAACCAACATCTTTAGGTTGGCTCGCCATATAAGCGAATAGCAGGTTAGTTAATATGACTAAAATAATGCCCCACAGTAAACACCAAAGAATTTTAACCTTGTTAACCACATAACCACCAATAAAGGCACCTAGAATGGTCATGATGACGCCATAAATTTTCGAGTAATCGGCAATTTCATCTTTGGTAAACCCCATATCGTCGTAGAACACATTGGTCATCACCCCGAGAACGATATCACTAACCCGAAACGACAAAATAAAGGCGATAATGACCAGTCCCCACCACTTGTAGCGCTGGAAGAAGTCCACGAAGGGAGACAATATGGCTTTAACGAAATATTGAAATGCTGTCAGCGACTCTATTTTTTGTTTCAAGCCTGCTTTACGACTTTCTAATGGGCTTAAGACCTTTGCTGAAATATCTTGCTCTAGCTTGGTTTCGCCTAATACCTGCTTTTTGTGGGGTGGCTCAGGTGATAACAAACCTCCCAAAATACCCACGCCCATGCAAATCGCCATGATTTGGTAGCTGACCTCCCAGTCAAAGCTTGCCGCAAGCTTTAAGGCACCGGCCCCAGCCACAATCATGCCGATTCGATAGCCCATGATATACGTTGCCGCCGCAGCTCCTTGCTTCTTATCATCGTTCGACTCTACTCGAAAAGCATCGATGACAATGTCTTGTGTCGCCGATAAAAAGGCTGTGATTAAAGCAAAAGTGACCAACCTTTGAGTATCAGTGCCGGCATCCGTTTGTGAAATCATGTACAAACCAAGCGCGATACCCACTTGGGCAAATAGCAGCCAACTTTTTCGTTTACCGAGTAATTTGCTGAGTAGAGGCAATTTGAAATTATCAACAATCGGCGACCAGAAGACTTTAATGGAATAAGCCAGCCCGATCCAAGATGCGAAGCCAATCTCACTGCGTGAAATACCCGCATCTTTTAATAACAGAGACAGAGTTCCCAAAACCAGAAGCAAAGGCAACCCAGCCGAAAACCCTAAAAATAACATTCGGAAAACTTCGGGCTGGAAGTAGACGAAGTTTCTGACACTGTTAGGGAGTTTTATTCTTGATAAAATCACTATAAGATATTTCTCAACGTATTAAACATTATTATTCAATGATTACTATTCTTGGTGCTGGCGCCATAGGCCAGCTACTAGCCCATAAACTAACCGAAGCTTCCATTGATTGCCAGCTTATTGTCAAAGCTGACGCCCAATACAGCTCCGAATGGTGTCTAATCCACCAAGACCATCAAATTTATCACGAGATCCCTGCTATCACGGCTCAAGATTGTGATGAATTAAGGCAAGTTTGGGTATGCGTTAAATCTAACCAGCTAGAAGCAGCTTTAGACAGTATCTCACATGCTATTACCGACAGTACCTACGTCGTACTTTTCCAAAACGGTATGGGCCATGAACAAGTTGCTTCCCAGTACGTTCAGCCTCAGCAACTGTATTTTGCCAGCAACACCCACGGCGCCTATATAAAAACGAATCAAACCGTTCACTACGCGGGACAAGGAAAGGTCACATTTGGTCATTTAGAGAACGATGTAAAGCCAGAGTTTCTGACTCATCAGGTCTTCGATGCTCTCGACGCTGAGTGGGATCACAATATTAACCGTATCCTATGGCAAAAGTTATTCATTAACGCAGTGGTTAACCCTTTAACCTCAATACACCAGTGTAAAAATGGTGAGCTTCTTGATAAGGATAAGTGGCCAAAAGCTCTGGCTCTGATTCATGAAAATCAACGCTTAGCAGATGCTCTCGGTTTTGAGTTCGAGGACTCTTTAAAAGAAACAGTGACAAATGTCATCGAAGCAACCGCAAACAACCAGTCGTCGATGCTGCAAGATGTCTTTAAGGGCAGCATGACGGAAATTAACGCTATTAACGGCTACTTGCTCGATATAGCTTCGCAGCATAATATTTCAACACCTCATCACTGGAAGCTTTGGAGTGATTTCCATATCGCCTATCCGCCGCTGAAGCCGTTAGCCCAGAAAAAAATTAAAGCGCTTGATCCCGCGACTTTTCATGTCACTCAACAACATGGTACCGAGCCGCCTTTTTCGGGCGCTTACAATCTACATCATGAGCAAGGTACTTATCATTGCGTTTGTTGCGAATCGCCATTATTTACTGATGATTCCAAGTTTGAGTCAGGCTGTGGCTGGCCTAGCTTTGATCGAGCTCAAGATAATAAAGCCATTGCC
>CATNCP010000042.1 GCA_950096615.1 uncultured Kangiella sp.
GTTAAAGGCATTTTAAAAGCCAAAGAAAAAGAGCTGGAAGAAAAGGTTGTGAAGTTCGAAAATAAACAGAAGTCTTAACTCTTCAAATAATATTGCTCCTTGCCTCAGCTTAAACCCTGCATAGTCAAGCTAAATACCCCCGAGTCATAAGCGTTAGCTCATTAACGTCATAATTAAATTAATTGCAAACTCAATCAAGGCCGAGCAACAATATTAGTCAGCTCGATATAGTGATAGGGCTTACCTTTATCAAGGTGTGAAACATTCACAACACCGTACAAATCAATAAAATGTCCGTTCAAATAATCGTAATTATTAAGTTCATCACCATAGGCCACGATTTCTACTGCATTCCAAGTATTAGAACTCTCATAGTCATTCTTGGTTAAAAAAACATAACTGTATTCATGCTCAAGCAAAAGGTATCCCCTCGTCATAATACATTTACCATGATAATCTGAGGGGTTAGATATTAGTTTAATTATAGAAGCAGCAAGAACATCTGACCCCTTTTGCTCACATAACTCATAAAACTCTCTAGTTTTTTCCTCTGTCTTATCGATTACTGGCGCTTCCAAGCTAACTGATGTTAACAATAAATACACAATGAAAAACTTCATTTCTCCCCCTTATAATTTCTATATTTTCTCTACACTTCTCGCTTCCCTTCCGCTAACTCAACAATATACTCATGGTAACTTGTGGTTTGCTTTTGCTCTGAGCCGAAAGCATGGCCATAGACTAGTTCATAAGTTGCAGGTAACTGCCCATCATCGAGGGCAAATTGTCGGTAAGCTTTCTCGACAGCGCGTAACTTTTTAGGGCTCATTAACCCAGAATTACGGCGACGATCAATATTATGTGCGCCGATATCTTTTAGATCCCGCATCAGCTCAGTTGCTTTATCATAACTAATCACGACAGGCTCAGCATCGACCACAGGATCTAACATTTTGGCCTGCAGCATGGCGTCGCCCACATGATGCATATCAATAAAATCGTTCACATGTTGGTACTGATCAACTTCAGAAAAGCTTTGTTTTAACTCTTTTAAGGTATCAGGGCCTAAAGTAGTAAACAGCAGCAACCCTTCTGGCTTTAAGACGCGGTTCAATTCAACAAACAGTTTTTCCAGGTCTTCGACCCACTGAATCGATAAATTCGAGAAGATTAAATCAACCGAATTATCTTCAAAGGGTAATGAAACTGCATCTGCGCAAACATATTCTTCAGATTGTGATTGCTGTTTACACCAAGCGATCATGCCCTCGGCAATATCGACGCCCGTTGTTTTAGCTTGTGGAAAACGCTGCGATAATTCTCGCGTAAAAACACCGGTACCGCAGCCCAAGTCCACAATGTTTTTTGGCTCAAGTTTAAAGTAATCCAGGCGCTCAAACAGTCGCTCACCAGCAATCCGCTGAAAGAATGCAGCTGCATCATAAGTCTTAGCTGCCTGACTAAAAGAGCGTGCTACGTCTTGTGAACTAAGGTGACTCATGCGGCTAAAAACTCTCTAACTTTCTCAACAAATTGATCGGTATGTGATAAAAATGGAGCGTGACTCGCTTTGGGGAAAATATGATGCTCGCTATGCGGTGATAGCTTCTGCACTTCCTCGGCAGCCTTCGTAGGAACCAACGAATCTAAACGTCCGTATAGTCCTAGAAAAGGAACTGAAATCTGCTTTAATGACTCTCGTAAATCTACATCATTTAATAGATTCAGCCCTTCACGCAAAGCTCTCGACGCTGGCATACCATGAATGAAGACGGTGTCACGCAAACGACGAATATCTTCTTTCTGAGTTTCACTGCCTATCGCCTGAATCGCTAGAAAGCGAATAATTGTCCCTTGGTAATCTTCTTCGAGATAGCGACAAAAACTGTCCATAATGTTTGGCTTCATCGCATGTTGCCAGTCGTCTGCTTGAACAAAGCGCGGAGAACTCGAGACTGTAATCAAAGACTCAACTCGCTCAGAATGATTAACCGCGATATTGGTCGCAACGAGTCCACCCATTGACCAGCCGAGATAATGCGCTTTGTCAGGCGTTACCTTGAGCACCTGTTCCGTCAACAACTCTATCGAATAATCACCACCAGGCAATGGCGAACGACCGAAGCCAGGAAGATCTACTAGGTGTAATGTGTAATGCTGGGATAACTGTTCTGTTATCAACTCCCAAATACCCGAATGCAGCCCCCAACCATGGAGCAGCACTAAATCAGGGCCTTGCCCAACTGTTTCAATGTAGGGTTTTAACTTACTCATGGATTTAATGTTCTACCTGTAACTCTGCGATGGTTTCAATAAGTTGCTCAATATGCTGCCGCTGATGATTGGCCGTTAACGTCACTCTAAGGCGAGCGCTATTTTCTGGAACTGTTGGTGGCCTAATAGCCACAACCAGCAAACCTTTATTTCGTAACCCTTGGCTTATTGCTACCGCTCGTTCATTGGAGCCTAGCAGTATAGGTTGAATCGCGGTATCCGACGGCATTAAAGGCAAATTCTTTTCAGCAGCCAACTGTTTAAAGTAATCAATATTATGTTGTAGTTGCTGGCGACGTTCCGGCTCCGACTGGATCAGTGCTAAGCCTGCTCGGTTAGCGGCGGCCACCGCTGGCGGTATTGCGGTAGTATAAATGTAACTTCGCGCAAACTGCACCAGACTTTCTATCAGCAAACTTTTGCCCGCAACAAAAGCGCCATAACCGCCTAACGCCTTCCCAAAGGTCGCCATGTAAATATCAGCTCGCGACTGCTCAAGTTCAAAATGCTCTAAAGTTCCTTTACCGGACGCGCCCAAAACTCCAAAGCCATGAGCATCATCCACCATCACTTTGGCTTTGTACTGTTCAGATAACTCAAGCATGTCTGGTAATGGCGCCAAATCTCCATCCATACTGAAAACACCGTCGGTTACGATGAGCTTGGTATCGACTTGGTGTTTTAACTGACGCTCTAGGGCATTCATGTCGTTGTGAGCATAACGAAGCATTTTCGCTTCACTAGAACGCCCACCATCAATCAAGGATGCATGATTTAACTTATCTTGTACCAGCAAGTCTTTACGATCGAACAAACTAGTTAACACACCGTAGTTAGCCATAAAGCCTGATGAAAATAACAGTGCTTGTTCAACGCCTAGAAATTCGGCCAACTCTTCTTCAAGACGGTGATGCTCTTCGCTATGCCCCACAACTAAGTGAGAAGCACCGCTACCTGAGCCATAACGTTGCACAGCTTTCTGCGTTGCTTCGCTTAATTTGGGGTGGCTTGCCAAACCGAGGTAATCATTACTGCTGAAGTTAATAAAGTGCTCACCTGCAATACTGATCTCAGTGTCTTGGCCACTCTCTAAGGTCAAACGGTGACGCATCATATCCTGCGCCCGCCGTTGATTAAGACGAGTTTCGAGCTTACTCCACATAGGTATCCTAGCGGTTAATTCAGTAAGTAGTTTTGAGCGGTAGCTCGTCGACTAGTTCACTTCTGTCGCGTCATAAAACAACGGCTTTTTGCTAGACGTTGTTTCCTCAGCCGCTTTGGCGACACCTTTAGCAACGATCTCTGCGGCTTCTTCTTCAACCTGTTCTTTCGAGTGATGACGTTGTTCTGGCTGAATGCCCAAGCGCTTAAACAAGATCGAATCAGCTTCTGCTTCAGGGTTAGCCGTGGTCAGGAGTTTTTCACCATAGAAGATCGAGTTTGCTCCAGCGAAGTAACATAGAGCTTGAGTTTGCTCGTTCATATCTTCACGCCCCGCCGACAAACGCACGTACGAGTTAGGCATAACAATACGGGCCGTCGCGATCATGCGAATAAAGTCGAACTCGTCTAATTTTTCTACTTCGCCAAGTGGTGTGCCTGGAACCGCAACCAACATATTAATCGGTACACTTTGTGGGTGTTCTGGCATGTTAGCTAGTTGCTTAATCAAGCCGTAGCGATCATTGATTTTTTCGCCCATACCAATAATGCCGCCGCTACACACATTAATTCCAGCGTCACGCACATTTTGCAGCGTATCGAGACGATGCTCATAGCTACGCGTGGTAATGATTTGCTCGTAGTACTCAGGTGACGTATCAAGGTTGTGGTTGTAGTAGTCCAAGCCCGCTTCAGCGAGTTTGCCCGCCTGCTCATCCGTTAACATGCCAAGGGTCACACAAGTCTCAAGCCCTAAGTCTTTAACCTGACGAACCATCTCAATCACAACATCTAAATCTTTTTCACGCGGTGAGCGCCATGCAGCCCCCATGCAAAAACGTGTAGCACCATTCTTCTTGGCCTGCTGAGCTTTTTCGATGACTTTCTGTACCGCCATCAACTTTTCTTTCGATAAACCCGTGTTGTAATGGCCTGATTGTGGGCAATAGGCGCAATCTTCAGGGCAAGCGCCGGTTTTAATGCTTAATAGCGTACTGGTTTGTACTTCATTCGGGTTGAAATTCTGGCGATGGATCAGCTGTGCAGCGAACAATAAGTCGTTAAATGGTTGATTATAGATAGCTTCTATCTCAGCCAAGCTCCAGTCATTGCGAACCTTGCCACTATTTAAATAATCTAGATTGCTCATTGTTTCATTTACCCTTATAGTATATTTTTTGCACGCTTGGCATAAAGAAATAGGAATATGCGTGCAAGTTTACTTCCCAAGAGTACACTGTCAACCAAGAATAGGGAATTTAGGTTTACAATGAGTTTCTTCGATAACCTCCGTCGTGCTGCCGAAAAGTCACTTGCTTATAGCAATTGCTCTTTTTGCGGACTCGAACAAACCGAAATTGGAATATGCACACCCTGCCTATCGGCGGTAGAACCCATGGGTCGCTCCTGTCGCACTTGCGCAAGCCCTATTGAGGCTTCTCAAACAGCACAATCAGAACCTGATGCCGGCAGCAGTTGCGGGCAGTGCTTACAGAAACCTCCAGCTTTTCAAAAGGTTATCGCCGCCACTCGCTATAAATTCCCCGTCGATAAAGCGTTAAGTGAGCTTAAATTCAATAAACAACTGCATTTTGCGCGCAGCTTAAGCCATGTTCTAGAACGTCGCGTTAGGCTGTCGTATCAAGATACATCTTACCCAGAAGCCTTGGTTGCCATACCACTTCACCCCAAGCGCTTAAGCGAGCGTGGCTTTAATCAATCAGAGATTATTACTAAACATTTAGCTAACACTTTGAGTATTCCGCACAATAATGCGCTTACTCGGATCAAAGACACGCCCCACCAAATAGGTCTCAGCGAAAAACAGCGACGCAAGAATCTAAATAATGCGTTTTACCTACAGAAACCACTACCGTCACACATTGCCTTGATTGATGATGTCGTCACCACCGGCTCTACGGTTAGCGAAGCGGCCAAGTTATGTTTACAGAATGGTGTCAAACAGGTTGATGTCTGGTGTCTCGCAAAGACCTAAGCTTTTGACAAATATAAGTTTTTGACAAATAAAGCTATATCGTTAATATGAAGGTAACTTATTCTTTTAGTCATTTTATCTGAGTAAAAGCCCATGACATTTATGCCAAAGCACCTTTGCCTAATACTTCTTCTTACTCTAATGCTGCTAATGGGGTGCCAAAAAGCCACACCGGAAGAAGAAATTCAGCAAACCCTAGACGAAATGATCGCCATCATAGAGTCAGGGGATCGGAAACGAATACTTCAGGAGTACGCGGTAATCCCTGACAATCAAGACATTACGACTCGCGACTTTTCCGATGATAAAGCCGAAGCGCTACTGCTTTATTTAAAAGAGGCGAAAGGTATCACTCCCATTGTTTCAGACGATCAAACCGAATTAATGTTTAAGGTTCCATCTTCCCGTCGCGAACTGGTGTTTAGCAAAAGTAACGGCCAGTGGAAGTTAAATAATTAGGGTGCTTTGACATGAGCGAGTGGTTACTTATTGTTGTACTAACACTTAGCGCTGGCTTATCCATGCCAATTGGCGCCTTGCTTGCTCGTATTGAACATATCCGGCCACAATGGTTAGAACAAGAGTTACGCCATAGCATTATTGCTTTCGGTGGTGGCGCCCTGCTATCTGCTATCGCTTTGGTACTCATTCCTGAGGGTAGTGCCAAACTGACAATCCCCGAAACTGCTATCTATTTCGCTTTAGGTGGCTTCGCATTCATGGCTTTAGACCGATTACTGGATTACTTGAAAAGCCCTGCCAGCCAACTCGCCGCTATGCTATCGGACTTTATCCCCGAAGCTTTAGCTTTAGGCGCAGCGTTTGCAGAAGGCGGCTCCGCTGGCATATTACTAGCCGGATTGATTGCTCTGCAAAACCTTCCTGAAGGGTTCAATGCTTTCCGCGAAATGAACGCCGCAAAAGCCTTTAAGCCCAGCGTTATCATATTAGCCTTTTTAGCTATGGCTTTTCTCGGCCCTATCGCTGGTTTAGCGGGTTACTTTTGGCTCGCCGCCTTCCCTACCGCCGTCGGCGCCATTATGGTATTTGCCGCTGGCGGGATTCTCTACCTAACGTTCCAAGACATTGCGCCACAAGCTAAGCTGGAAAAGCACTGGGGACCACCGATGGGGGCTGTCGCCGGTTTCTTGCTGGGACTTATCGGACAACTTTTAATTCACTAGCGTTAACCTTTGCTAGCCCCAGTGCTAAACTGGCAACCACACTTTAAGTAACACTTCATCGGAGTCCGTCGTGGCGTGGTTATACTTATTTATTGCAGGGTTGTTTGAATGTGCTTGGGCTATCGGCTTGAAGTACACCGAGGGCTTCAGTAAGCCACTACCAACAGTTTTAACCGTTATCGCCATGGGCATCAGCTTTTGGTTGTTATCCATTGCCATGAAAACCATTCCCGTGGGCACGGCCTATGCCGTCTGGACCGGTATTGGAGCCGTCGGAGTAGCGATTATGGGTATGTTTTTATTTAACGAGTCGAAAGATATTTTACGTATTCTGTGCCTATTGCTTATTGTCAGCGGCATCGTTGGATTAAAGCTGGTATCAAAGGGGGAAGCATGACCGCTTGGAGTGATGTTCTTAGCCAGGAAAAAGAAAAGAAATACTTCTTGGAGATTATGAATTTTGTCGCCGGAGAGCGAGCATCTGGAAAGGCTATTTACCCGTCCAAAGAGCAAGTGTTTAACGCTTTTAAAGCCACTGAGTTTGACCAAGTCAAAGTAGTGATACTAGGCCAAGATCCTTACCATGGCCCAAACCAAGCGCACGGCTTATGCTTTTCG
Source organism: uncultured Kangiella sp. (assembly GCA_950096615.1). Taxonomy (GTDB): domain Bacteria; phylum Pseudomonadota; class Gammaproteobacteria; order Enterobacterales; family Kangiellaceae; genus Kangiella. Next base: position 7,234 of record CATNCP010000042.1, read on the forward strand.
GTATTACCTGGGATAAAGCCCCCGCCGTCTTTAGCCAATATGTACAAAGAGCTGCGTAACTCGATTCCAAATTTCGAAATCCCACAACACGGTTATTTACAAAGTTGGGCAGAGCAAGGCGTTTTACTGCTCAATACGGTTTTAACTGTCGAACAAGGCAAAGCGCACTCACATGCCAAAATTGGCTGGGAGCGTTTTACTGATAATGTGATAGAAGCACTGAATAAGCACGGTGACAATATCGTGTTCATGCTGTGGGGAAGTCATGCTAAGAAAAAAGGGCAAGCGATCGACCGCAGTCGCCACTATGTTTTAACCGCTCCACACCCTTCTCCATTGTCCGCTCACCGAGGTTTTTTTGGTTGTAACCACTTCGTAAAAGCTAATGAATTACTGGTTGATGATGGCAAACAACCGATCGATTGGCATTTGCCACAAGAGCCAAGCTAATTCCGCTTTTAAACGGACATGAAGCTGCAAGACCTGATACAATGCGGGCAATTCTTGTCATACACATCAGGCGCTCAGTTTGCTAAATAAAGATCGCTCCCGTCAGGTCCTAGAAATATCTCTGCCTATCGTTGGTGGCATGGTATCTCAAAATGTCCTGAACCTTGTTGATGCAGCCATGGTCGGCACACAAGGTAGCGCAGCGATTGCAGCCATCGGCATTTCGGGTTTTATCAATTTTATGGCAGTAGCCTTTTTTACCGGCTTCGCCGCAGGTGTTCAGGCGATGGTATCGCGCCGTATCGGCCAAGGTCGAAGCGAAGAAGCCGCCTACCCGATGAACGCCGCCTTGGCGATTATTACCCTACTCGCGCTTCCGACCAGTATTGCTCTATTTTTTCTTGCTCCAAAAATTCTGCACCTGCTGAATGATGACCCTGAATTGCTCAAAGAAGGCATTCCTTATTTACAGGCTCGGTTTGTCGGTATTGTTGCCGTTGGCCTAAATTTCAGTTTCCGTAGTTACTGGAGCGCGATCAGTCAAACCCAATATTATTTGCGCACCCTACTGATCATGCACACCATCAATATCATCCTTAACTATGCGCTGATATTTGGGCATTTCGGTATGCCAGAATTGGGAACGCTAGGCGCAGGCATAGGCACCACGGTTTCTGTTGCCTTGGGGACTTTGTATTACCATTATTTAGCCAGCAAGCATACGAAGCAATACGGCTACTTAGCGCAGTTGGCGCGCTGGCCAACGATTCGTAGCATCTTAAAGATTTCAATCCCATCAGCCTTGCAGCAGCTTTTCTTTGCTGGTGGTTTTACCGCGCTATTCTGGATTATCGGCATGGTTGGTACCCATCAACTGGCCGCGGTTAACGCCATCACCAACGTTATGCTGGTTGGGATTTTGCCGTGTATCGCTCTCGGCATCGGAGCGGCGACGTTAGTGGGGCAATCTTTAGGACGCAAAGATCCGCAGAATGCTTATCTTTGGGGATGGGATGTCGCCAAAATGGCCATTGTTTTCGCCATTGGTTTAGGCACAATCTTTTATTTATTCACCGATCCAATCATGGGCATCTTTCTGAAAGAGCCCGAAGCTTTAAAGCTTGCACACTGGCCTTTCAAGTTGTCAGCTTTAATTATTGTGATTGATGCCGTGGGGTTGGTTTTTCTTAACGCATTGAATGGTGCAGGCTCCACCAAATCGACGCTTTACGTATCGATCATTTCACAGTGGATACTATTCTTACCAGTGGCTTGGTACTTAGGCCCTTACCTAGGTAAGAGCCTAACCATTATTTGGGTTGCTTACTCAGTCTATCGAGTGTTACAAACTGGCGCCTTTGTGTGGCTGTGGCAACGTCGCAGTTGGAGCCGCATCCAGTTCGATTAAGCTTCCGCCGTCTTGGCTGATGCATTATCATCAACTTCAGTAGCTTTGGTTTTTACCGTACCGACCAAGGCGATAATCAATAAAATTGGCAAGTACCACGCGTACTGTCCCGGCGCTAGCGGAGAAATAGAGAAACTCGCGCCCAATAACAAACACTGAGCACCATAAGGCAACACGCCTTGAATACTACAAGCGCCAATATCCACTAAACTAGCGCTTTGTTTCGGTAATACCTTACTCTTTCTAGCCAACTCGTGGGTAACATCTCCTGTTAACACAATGCTTACCGTATTATTGGCAATCGCAAGATTAGTCACCGCAGTGGTGCTTAGAATGGCCAGCTTTGCTCGTAATTGCGACTTAGCGACGCTAAACAGACGACTGATTTGTTGTACCAACCATTGCAGGCCTCCTTGCGCCTTAATTAAGCCCCCAAGTCCACCAACCAACATGGATAGCAAGAAGATCTCCTGCATACTGCTGAAGCCTTGGTACATGGTTACCGCAACGCCCGCTTCCGCACTAAAGCCACCACCCAGTAAGCCGATGAAGATCGCGACGACAATACCAACCGTCAGAATGACAAAAACGTTCCAGCCGAGTAAAGCCAGCCCCAAAATAAAGGCGTAAGGAATTAAGTTGTACCACTCGTAACTGCCGATAGTGACCGCCTCGCCTTCTCCAGCAAAAATACTGTATAGCACCACCGTCACTATTGCTGCCGGAATAGCCCAGCGAGCATTTTGCTTTAACTTATCAGTCGCTGTCGCGCCTTGGGTACGGATAGCGGCAATAGTGGTATCCGAAATAACGGACAAGTTATCACCAAACATAGCGCCGCTAAGTAAAATCCCAGCCACCAGAGCTGGTGACACCTGAAGACTCTCCGTTAACCCAACACCTATCGGCGCCAAAGCTGCAAGAGTTCCCATCGAGGTGCCCATCGAGAAAGAAACCACAGCAGCAATTAAAAACAGTCCTGGCAAGATAAAAGACGCAGGGATTAAATCTAAACACAGATTCACCACCGCAGAAACAGCGCCTATTTGTGTGGTCAAAGCCCCAAAGGCACCAGCAAGCAGGTAGATCAAACACATGGCGATGATATTGCTGTCGCCCATCCCAGCCAGCAGATGTTTGATGCTTTTCTCAACCGAGTCCTTGGCTAACATTATTGATAACGCTATTGCTGGTAAAATCGCGATAGGGGCTGGCAACTGGTAAAAAGCATCTTGCACACCGGTCATGCTGTAATAAATACCCGTGCCCAAAAACAGCACAAAAAAGACCAGCATTGGGATGAGTGGAATAAAGCTTGGCGCCACCAACGAAGCTTCTTGGCTTAAATGGCTGTCGCGGATATTCGGGTTAGCCGAAGTCTTATCATCAGTAGAAATTGTCTTTTCTGTCATACCATACTTACCTAGTTGAATAGGATTGTGATTGAGGCTTGCGGACAGAAATGACTCTTTGAGAGGCTCTCTTTAGCAGTATTTTCTCTTTTAGTAGATTGTAAAAGAGTGCGCCCGCAAGCGGAACAAATCAGCGCAAGGAGCAACTATAACCAAGTTACTCCGTGAATTCAATAAACAGCAGTTTAGCAGTCTATTTCAACATGGTTGAAGCCGGCTCATCCTTTGATAAGCGTAGGAAGTAATAGTCGTACTTGTAATCTTTTTCAAAGCCATATTCGCGGTAAATCTTGTGTAAGCGGTGATTTTCTTTACGAGTTGTCACCTCTACACGAACCGCTTTACTGGCTTCACACAACATTTTTGCCGCATCCAGCAAATCTTTTGCAATCTGACGACGATCCGAACCACCAAAGATAAAGAAGTCGTTTAACACCCAAATAGGAGCCAAACCGATACTCGAAAACGATGGATACAACTGAATAAAACCGGTCAGCTCATCTCCTTCGAAAGACAGGAAAATCTTCGATTTCTCTTCTTCAATCAATGGCTTAAGAAATTCGCGAACTTGCTCAAGCTGAGATTCTTGGCGATAAAACTGGCGATATTGATCAAACGCTGGCACTAACAGCTCTAAATCATCAATAGTACAGGCTCGAATATCCAAGGGTAGGTCCTTATTCAGTGTATAAATTGTGTTCAGTAATAATTCAGTTTACATTTTATATAGTAGCTGATAACGAATGAGCAAGGTCATCATAACAAATCAGCCCCCTCACTCGTAACCGTATTATAGTGTTTTTCGAGGAGTTAGCCATGAATAAAGTCATCATATCTGCAATAACTGCGTCCCTGTTACTGGGATTCTCACAAGTCGGTGAGGCCAAAGAACATAAAGGCTCAAAGGCAGATAGAGGGTCGAGTTACAGCTCAGGTAGTGCTCATGACCGTGGCAATAGACAACGAGGCGAAAGTCATCGTGGCAATCACCGGGACACAAATCATAGAGCCGACCGAAGGGCTGATCGAAGAGCCGATCGTCGTGCGGACCGTCGTTCAGAGCGCCGTGATGCTAATCGGCACGCAAATCGTCACGACCGCAGAGAGCACCGTTACCGCGACAATGATCGCCGTCATCGTATATCGCATGATAGACGTTACCGTAGCCATGATCGCTACCGTAATCACCACCGCCCACGTTATAAACACCGTCACTACAGACATTATCATCATCCAAGAAGTTACCCTGTCAGTGTTTATTACTTAGGTCAGGATTGGTACTACTATGGTGGTTACTACCACCCGTTCCCAAGGCACCATATCCATACAAGACACTGTCACCACCGTTACTGGGAACCTTTAGCAGTTGGTATCATCCTTGGCTCGGTTATAGGCTGGTAGGCGACATGACGTATTGAGTGTTTCCTGATCTTGAGAGGTTCGGATATTCAGTTCCCCCTAACACATACCCCTTAGTGTTATCCGACTCCCCACTCTCAAGATCAGCTTTTTCTCTCCTGACGCTATCTAGTCGTTATTCTAAAGGTAGCGTCATTTAAAAAGCCGCTTTACGCGGCTTCTTTTTTTTACAACTCAGAATTACTGACCAATAGGAGAACCTGGCGGTATCTCTAACGGCTTCACGTAATCGACCTCAAAGTTGCCGGCTTGATACTTCTCGACCAAAGACTTGAGCCACAAGTAACGCACTGGATTACGTTTAGCTTGAGTAACTAGCCAAGCGCTTAACTTACCAATTTCACTATGTAGGTGAGCACGTACTTCTGGTGAAGCCTTAGGATTAGAAGCAGCCATTAGTATGTGCTTAACCGTTAGGTAATCCACACGCTGCTGAATTAATCCCCCTAAGCCCTCACTTTCATTGCTACGAAGCGTCGCCACTAATAGCTCACTAAGCATTTCCTCAAGCCCTAACTGCTCCGTGGCTTGAGCTTTTTGTTGCAATAAACGTGCCAACCGCTCCGGATTAAGCATCAGCTTTAACGTATGCTGCGCAGCCACATCAGCCATTGCCACTGGATCTAAGCTCGATCCCGTTTGGGTCGGGAAACTTTCTCGGTTTTTATAATAGCCGTAAGCCTTCGGTGGAATCAGCTTCAAAATATGCTCAGGCACGGTTAATTGTTCAACTGACAAGGTCGATAACAACATCTCTAGTGCTGCGGCTTGCTGTTCACGCTCCACCATCTTTACAGGTCTATAACTATCGCCCTTTACGCTGTATTCAAAATGCACACCGCCCAATAACTTAACCGCAGCTTCAACTTGGTAACGGTGGAATAGGTACAGGGGAACGATGGTTTCAGCAAGTTCAGAGTAAGGCTGGCCATCGGATAAATTAGCATGACCAAAATTCTGTAATGCTTGTTGGCGAACTTGTAACACGCGACTAAGCTCTTCCGCAGGGTTTGCCCCATTGTCCCAAAGATGCGCCTCGGCTTGCGAGCCACCTTGCGGGCGGGCATCAGGGTCTGAAATAAAGAACAGTCCTTTTGCGCTGGTATCACGTACGATATCACGCAGAGCTTGCGCTTCTTTATCAGCCTCAAACTCACTGTAACCATAGCGCACAGCTTCAATATCCCAACGTCCAATACCTTCGGCATAAGCGTTTGCTAGCGATATATCTCCATTATTTAACGTTACTAGCGGGTGAGGATAGTCCATCACTGATGCACGGTTATTAGCGCTGGCTGAGAAATTATGAGCAATGCCTAAAGTATGCCCGACTTCATGCGCCGACAGTTGGCGAATACGGGCTAGCGCCATGTCTAACGCCTTTTGCTGCTTTTCATCACTAGTCGCAGAGCCTGTTAATGCATTAGCAATCAACAAGTCTTGACGCACACGCAACGACCCTAAAGTAACGTGACCTTTCAAAATCTCGCCAGTTCGAGGATCCGCCATCGCCATGCCATAAGACCAGCCACGGGTCGCACGGTGAACCCACTGGATAACGTTATAACGAACGTCTAAAGGATCGGCATCTTCCGGCAACACTTTGACCTCATAAGCCCCTTCTAAACCGGCTGCTTCAAAGGCATCTGCCCACCACTTAGCACCGTCCAACAAAGCAGTACGAACAGGCTCTGGTGCACCCGGATCAAGATAGTAAGTGATTGGTTCGATATTGCCGTCTTTATCACGCGTAATGCGATGACGATAAATCAATTTCTTCTCAATGTTTTCGGTCAGTGGTGTCGCGTAATCCGCGTAGGTTAACTCAAAGAAACCACTCTTAGGATGAAACTTACGAGGCTGATACCCTTCATCCGGCAAGGCAACGAATTGAAGCTGTTGCTGTACGGTGATGGCTTCAGGCGACGGCGTCACCTGACGAACATATTCACCAGGGTTCGAGCCTTTGAACGTCAAAATCGCCTCGAACACCGTATTCTTAGGGAAGTTTTTGCTGCTATCAGTCACTAATGCCGAGCGTGTGCCATCGACACTATAGGAGCCTTGATTAGTCGCTTGTAAACGCTTACTCACGCCGTGCAAGTCTTGCAGCAAGAACGGCGTCATATCGATCAGGTGGCGCTTTCCAGAGCGCGCCTCGACTTTAAAGCCGTGTAACACAGAACTGGCGAAGGCTTGCTCTACCGAGGAACGTTCCGCTTGGTTATCGGTGTCAGCACGGTAGCGCGTGTTTAGCTGCTTAAGAAAAATCTTGTCGCCATATTTTTCGAACTGTACCAAACGGCTCTGACCCATTTGGCCACGGTCTAGACCAATATCGTTCGAGCCAATGCCGTAAGGTAAACCAGTAAACATGATAAACGGCTGCTCAAACTCGCTGACCTCCAGCCAGATCTTTCCTTGGCTATTACTGACCTGATATGGAATAAAACCGTTAACACGGTTCGATTGGTTTCGAATTTCTGACCAGCTAGCGGCATTGACGCTCACGCAGGCAATGCAAACTAGCGCAATAAAAGTAGACTGAAGTACACGTCGCATGAGCGATTCCCTTTATATTTTCTTAGCATTCATGATGTCGCAAAAGTCGATGATTAAAAGACCCTGCTGAAAAACAAACTATTGACCATCAAACGAGCCGACCCAAGCCAATAGCCCCGAAAAACTGGATTGTCATTAAACACTATGATACTGCCACGTTCTAGGCGCTGAGCCAAGACAGCTGGCGTATTTTTTATGCGATTCACGTTTTCCGCGGAAGTATAGCCTGCAGCCAATGGCGCATCGGCATAGGTCGCTACCGTGACAAAGTCCTGAGCCGCTGGTTTTAATACCTGTGTCCCCGCTTTGGTAAACGCAATCGTATCGTTACTCAAACCATAAGCTAGCGGGTGGCTATTATCCAAATCCGCTTGGTAAATAGCGCCGCCAATGATGCCCTTCGCGATAACATCATCACGATGACTAAAGTCATGCCCTTCTGGCTTTGGCTGCTCTTCCACTTCAACTTGGAAGTCGACAAGCTGGTTACGAATGGCCCATTCAACGGCTGTGCGCGTGACCACTAAAGTGCCACCTTCGGAGATCCACTCTGTTAGTGCTTGGTGCTCTTCAGGTTTTAAATCGGCATAAAAACCATTGACCAGTATTAAATGGCTATAGCGGTCAATCTTCGTGAAATCAATATGATTCGCATGTTGCATCGACAGCGGCACTTCTATTCGCGTATCCATTAGGTGCCACATTTCCCCGGCTTCATACGGCGACACTTCGCCACCTATTAGCAACAAAGGTCGCGGCATAATAATCGGTTCGATGCTAGGGCTACCCAAATCCACGCCGTTCAACGCTAAGCCCGAGTCAACACCGTAGACATCGACTCCAGCCTCCAAAAACGCACCTTTAATCGCATCAATGGTTTTGGTCTTTTTCGCAGAGTTCGCAGGAAGCTGTATAACCAAGGCACCAGGCGCAAAGGCTTGCTTATCATTAGCTACATTGAGGCTAAAACTTTTCGTGCTCACTTTAGCGCGAACACCTTTTTTCAACACACGACTTAAGCCTTTCGCCGCATTGAAGTTGTCCCAAGGAATGATCACTGCGACTGGGTTCTGGCTACCTATCCAACGACCTTGCCCGAACTCTTGCAGCTCTTTCGATCTGACATCAGACAACTCACCGCTATCGAGGTGAGTGAACTCTACATTAAACGCCAGCGGTAAAGTCCAAGCAGACACATCGTAGAACGTATTGTCTTCAAACTTTTTGCGAGTTTCGAACATGGCTTTGATCAAACCATATTGCTGTTGATTAAAGTTCACCACATATGACGAATCAGCAGGGTAAGAAGTACCATTAACTTTTATCGTTTTATTCACCTGTCGAACCGCGACCTGATGGCTCTCTAGGATACGCAAGAACTCTTGTAAACGACCTTTGTCTTGAGAAGTGAAAATCACACCTTTTACTGAATCATCGTCTGCCACATCACCGCGCCCGGCAAAGAAGTCACGTTGATAGCTTTGTAATTTATTTTTCATCGCCAGCGATGCTTTTAAGGTTGAGAACGAGGTGGCGACTTGATTACGAATGGCATAGGGAAAGCTCAGGTCGCCATTGACCGACTCTTGTAAGTGGCCACGAGAACTGGCTTGCTCGAACAATATGCCTACACCACCATTAATGTCCGGGAACGTAGAACCTTTACCGTAATAAAAATCATCGAACCCTTCTTTGCTGTAATAAGCCGCACCTAAATCATCTAGGGCTTTGGCGTGGAACTCGGCGATATCCGCTGTTAAATCAAAGTTTGCATCTGAGGTCAGAGGGTTCTGACGACTTGGCACGCCGGGCTGGAAGAAATACGTCGAGTTGGTGCCCATCTCATGAAAATCACCCACAATGTGCGGACGCCACTCATAAAAATGCTTCACTCGCGCCTGACTTTCCGGGTGTTGCAGCAGTAACCAGTCGCGGTTTAAATCGAACCAATAATGATTGGTACGGCCCATCGGCCAAGCTTCGGTGTGCTCCATTGAATTAGGGTCACCCACCAACTGCTTACCCTTATAGCTATTCACCCATTGTGCAAAACGCCCCATACCATCAGGATTCAGCATCGGATCAACCATCACCACCGTATTTTCAAGAAGCTCTTGAACCCACGGCTCTTTTGAAGCGGCTAAGCGATAAGCCACCAGCAATGCCGCGTTAGCTCCACTGGCCTCGTTTCCGTGCACAGAGTAACCCAGCCAAACTAAATTTGGCCCTTGATAATTCTCCAAATCATTACGCGCAGCTTTGATCTCATCTAAGCGCGCAATATTTTCCGGTGATGATATGTAAGCCGTGATCAAAGGACGGTTTTCATGGGTGCGTCCAATTTCTTTTAACGCAACCTTGTCCGATAGGTGAGACAAAGACTGAAAGTAAGATAAAGACTGATCGGGGCGTACATGCCAAGTGCCGACTTGATGCCCCAAAATATCTTTTGGCGTTAAAACATCATCGGAATACTCTATGGATTGATTGAAGTAATAATCCAATGTCGGCTCGTCGGCCTTGGATTGTAAGGGAAATGTTACGCAAGTTATTAATAATGATAGAAATATCTTAATTTTTAATACAGAAGCCATTGTCAGCAATTTTTAGTCGTTTTCTTCATTCTAACGGTTGCAATTATCGCTGCAAGCCCTCACATACGGTATACTAGGAAAATGAATAGATTTATTGATAGCAAAACGGTTTAGTTATATATGATTAATGTTTCAGAAGCAGCACAAGAACACTTTCGCCGCTTACTTGCTGGACAGGAAGATGAAAATACCGGGATCCGCGTATTCGTCGTCAATCCTGGCACGGCTCATGCAGAGTGTGGCGTATCTTACTGCCCGCCCGATGCAGTTGAAGATAACGATACCGAGCTTAAGTTTGAAGGTTTCTCAGCGTTTATCGATGAAGACAGCGCACCTTACTTAGAAGAAGCCGAAATTGACTACCAGAAAGAAACAACGGGCGGTCAATTAACTCTAAAAGCACCGAATGCCAAAGCGCGTAAGGTTGATGATGACGCACCGGCGGTTGATCGTATTCGTTACTACTTAGAGTCTGAGATCAACCCAGAACTTGCCAATCACGGTGGTCAGGTCGCTCTAACAGAATTTACCGACGACGGTATTGCGGTACTTCAATTCGGCGGCGGTTGCCAAGGCTGCGGCATGGTTGACGTCACGCTGAAAGAAGGTATCGAAAAAACCTTGATGGAAAAAGTCCCTGAAGTGAAAGGCGTTAAAGACGTGACTGAACACGCCGCAGGTGAAAATCCCTATTACTAATTTCATTAATTACAGATAAAAAAAGGCGCTTTTCAGCGCCTTTTTTATGGATTAAACATTTATCCCGTCCATAAGTTGGGTTGGAAGCTTGCCTTCGTAACCCAACGCATTGTCTGATGGGTTACGGGATACCCCTACCCCACCTTATTGAAAGAATCATCTAACCCTCACCTTTTTCAAGGTTGTTTATTAACTTCATTCTTGCCTTTTGGCTACTTTGCTCAATTATTTTATTTACTTTTTCAATGTCTCTAGGCAACCATACAATCCAAAAATCCCCATAACGCTTCTTTCTTACGTAAGGAATCTGATTTTTTTCAAGTTCTTCAATTACCATTTCTTCGAGCCCTGGCATTTTCAACGAAATTGAACGGCCTACAGGTAAATCTTTTTGGCTCAACTCAAGAAACAGACGATCTATTTCTACTCTATTTTTTGTTTTTACTTTTAATCTATTATCTTCAATAACTTTATAATATATACCTTCCGCATTTAATGTTTCTTGGAGTTTCTTTGCGAGAGCTTCATCATAAATTTCTAAAGTATACTCCGGCGAAAGCACCATTTGTTCTTTTGTGTTTCCACTGTTGGGCGAACATGCAGCCAACAGAACTACTAAAAACACCCAATACAGGTTCATAAGAACATCCCCATTATTGTATTAAATGCTTATGCAGTAATTTCAGTATATCCAGAGCGTCATCATCACTGACGAGGAAGGATAAGTGTTGGTCGCTTGAGGTGTGGCTGAGCAATAACCATTGGTCAGGAAGTTCGGCGTCAATTTGCAACAGATGCCACAGTGCTTGGCTCGATTTGCAGCCGACTAGTGTGATAATCGCGCTGTGCGACAGCAAAACACTGCGACACATTTCGGCCAGCTTGACGGACAGTTCGTTGAGTATGCCTTCGCCGTGAATGCTGTTACTGGTTTCGACCGCCATAACTAGTGATTCTTTGGTCGAAGCTAAGAGTTCACAACCAAGCTCTAGTTCATTAAAGACGGTAAAGACTTTTTGTAATGTTTCAGGCTGTTGACCACGGCGACCTAACAACAATGTCATCACAGGAACATTCTGCTTTACGGCAATCGACTTAACCCAACGCGAATCTGTTTCTTCGCCGTTAATTAGAGTGCCTGCCTCTAATGGCTGGTGCGTGTTCTTGATTTCAATAGGAATATGATAAGGCATGACTGTACTTAAACATCGTGGGTGCAAAACCTTGGCCCCTGCTTCCGCCATTTCAAAAGCTTGGGCGTAACTCACTTGTTCAAGCTTTTTTGCTTCACTTAACTTGTTTGGATCGGTCGTGTACATGCCAGCGACGTCTGTCCAAATTTGCAACTTTTTCGCTTCGAGTAAAGCCGCAACATAAGACGCTGAGGTATCGGAACCTTCGCGACCCAGCAATACCGTTTCGCCGGCTTCATTGCTCGCGATAAAGCCTTGCGTCAGTACCACATCATGCTGCTCTGCCCACTTTTCTGACAAACCATGGTCAGGACGCGGATGGCACACCGCATTAAGGTATTGGTCATTGATGTTATTGCTGACTTCAACCTCCGACACAAACAACTCACGAGCATCAATCCACTGAGTTTTTTTGTCGCCGCTTAACTGCTGTTCAAGAAACGCAGCGCCTAGTGTCGACGATAGCAGTTCGCCATGAGCGACTAATTCCGCTCTGAGTTTCGAGGTTAACATTCCACTGTCGGCAACTTTCTTTGCTGAAACCTCTAAAGAATCCAGCCATGGTGTTAATAGCGAGGATTCTAGCTTTAGCTGACTCGCCATTGTTTGGTGATAATCTTTTAGCTCGCCGAGTAACTCTTGATGCTCATTGTTAACCGCTAACTGCGCTAACCGCTCAAGTCTATTGGTGACATTCTTAAAAGCAGAGTGCACCACCGCAACCTGATAACCCTGCTGTAGATTATCAGAAACAATTTGAACGATGTTGTTCCAATCATCGAGGCTCGACACACTGGAGCCGCCAAACTTTAGAACAACCCATGAAGGTCTTTGATTATCTTGTGTCATAGATTATCTTGTGCCATATAAGGTGATTCTTATTAAAACCGAAAGGTTAAGATTTTACGATAAAGGTATTTCCACAATAAGGGCAATGACCTCTTCCGTCTTCGATAGGAATAAACACACGAGGATGTTGACTCCACAAGGTAACATCCGGCATGGGGCAAGATAAAGGTAAGTCATCAGCCGTAACCTCGATGGTTTGCTGCTTTACCTTTTCATTAACTTCGTTAGCTTGTGGTTTAGCATTTTGTTCAGTCACCGTCAGCTCCCTGTTTTCACTTGATGATTCATTGTACCTCGACATTTTCAAAAGTCGAATGCCACAACTCGCTAACCTGTTTACGCTCCTGAGTCAGTTCATCTTTTGGCATTAGCTGTGGCTGACTTTGTAGTGAACTGTGATTCCCAACCTCACGAAAAACACGGTAATTCATCATTAACTGGTCTCGAACTTCTTGTGAAATCAATCCATGTTTTGCTAAGAGCTGCAACCAATCGACATTGTTAAATGGCAACTCTTCATTGCTGAGGTGTTCCATCAAAATAGCCGAATGACTGAGCGCCCAAAACTGCACCAAAAATTCAATATCAACCAGACCACCTTCGCCTTGCTTGATGTCCCAAAGCTTGCTGTCTGATTTGTTTAAGTTATCGCGCATCTTTTTTCGCATCGCCACCACGTCCGACGCTAGGTCATTGTTCTCAGACTGTGGAGAGCTTGGTTTTGCTAGAATCTCAGAGCGTAAAGCCATGTACTCATCGCGTAACGGATCATCGCCGGCAATCGGCCTCGCGCGCACGAGAGCCTGATGCTCCCAGGTCCAAGCTTCGTTATGTTGGTACTTTTTGAAAGCATCGATATGGCTAACCAGCATTCCTGCGCGCCCAGATGGTCGTAACCGAGTATCAACCTCATACATAATGCCTTGCTGTGTTCTAGTGCCAAGATAATGCACCAACCGTTGCGCCAATCGGGTGTAAAACTGATGCAGCTCTAGCGACTTCTCGCCCGAATGGTTCCTTCCCGAGGTTTCGGACTGAGCATCGCCTTGGTATAAAAATACCAAGTCCAAGTCAGAGCCATAGCCGAGCTCATCGCCACCAAGCTTGCCGTAACCTAAGACTAGAAAGCCGGAAGCCAAACCTTCTTCACAGTCTGGCGGGACGCCGAATTTTGATACGGTCTCACGCCAAGCAAATTGCAGTAAATACTCAACAATCACTTCGGCAAGATCGGTTAGTTGCTGTGATACAGCGCTAATATCAAACCTGCCGGTCAAGTCACCCGCGGCTATTTTAAACTGGCTTGATTGCTTAAATCCGCCGAGCGCCACTAGTTGCCCTTCGATATCATCCGCCTCAATTCGAATTAAGGCTTGGCGTAACTGGCTGGCTAAATCCGCTTTACTTAACTGCTTGCCAAAGTTACTTGGAAATAGCAGTTCATCCAGCAAGGAGGGGTAAATCGACATTTGTTTTGCTAACCAGCGAGAACGTGACACCAGTTGCACCAAGTACTCCAAGACCGGTAAATTTTCCGCCAGCATCTCGAAATAGGCTGTTCTGCGTCCTACGCCTTGGAGTAACTCGATACATCGCTGTAAGGTCGTTTCAGGCTCTGGCTGAGCGCCAGCCTCTATCAGTAAATGCGGCAACAGTTGGTCCAAACGTACCAACCCTCTGCTACCTATTTTTCGCTCCGAGAACTCGCTCCGAAACTGGTTAACCATAACCACCATGTCTGGCGAGATAGATAGTTTTTGCGCTAACGCCTTCTCCGCACTTTGCTCAAGGCTTCCTTCTAACCACTTACTGACACGCTCACAATCCTCATCGACTTTATCTTCATCGTGCGGGTCGTGGAATAGGCCTTTAAAGAAATTTGCCACGTGATTCTGATGGTGACTCAAGCTTTTAGCTACTTCATCCCAATCTTCATGCCCAAGCATCGCTGCAACCTGCTGTTGCTCTAATACATCTGTGGGAACGTCTTGGGTTTGTTCTTCATCCCTAATTTGTATCGCGTTCTCCAGCTTGCGCAAAAACTCATAGGCCTGCTTAAGAGGCTTTGCTTCTTGCGGGGGAATAAATGCTTTAACCTGCAGGGTATCAAGGCTATGCCACCAATTTTTAGTTTGTAGAACAGGGTGACGACCGCCGCCAATAAGCTGCAGTGACTGCACAATAAACTCAAGCTCACGAATACCACCCTCACCAAGCTTGATGTTTCCCTTCGCATTTTTTCGCAGAAGCTCGCTGGCAATTTTCTGTTTCAGCTGACGGATCGACTCCAACACACTGAAATCAATATATCGCCGATAACTAAACGGTCGAATGATCTGCTCAAGCTCAGCTTTATTCTCATCACTACCATTCACCACTCGGGCCTTGATCATGGCGAACCGTTCCCACTCTCGCCCCTGCTCAAGGTAGTAATCTTGTAGCGCATTAAAGTTTGTGACCAAAGCGCCACTTTGCCCATAAGGCCTCAGCCGCATGTCGACTCGGTAAACAAAACCATCGTAGGTCACATCAGACAACAAGCTAATCAACTTTTGCCCAAGGCGAATAAAGAATTTTTGATTTTCGACAGGTTTCGACTGCCTATCGGTTTCACCCTCTTCAGGGTAGGCAAAAATCAGGTCAATATCAGAAGAAAAGTTAAGCTCACGCCCACCCAGCTTGCCCATGGCTAAAATCAACATCTGCTGCAAATCGCCATTAGCAGCGTACGGCTTGCCATATTGTTGGTGATGGTGGTGCTCAGCCCATTGGTAAGCAGCTTGAATCAAAATATCGGCCAACGTCGATTGATAGAAAGTAATGGCTTTGATATCAGCCAGCTGAAACATATCGTTGACTGCTATTAATATTGACCAGTAATGGCGCTCTAGCCGCAGCTTCTGCTTGATATCAAACTCAGACAAACTCAACTCAAACTTATCCTGAAGTTGACTCAGTCCTTGTTCAATAGACACACCATTGACCGCATCCAGCAACCACTCTGGCTTTTTCACAGCCCAGCGTGAGATGTAATCGCTCGACGCTAATACCAGCCTCACTTTATCCTCATCAAAGGTTTCTTCAGACGTTAAAGCGTCACGCCACTCGCGATAGCGTTTATCGGCGAGTTCTTGAAGCGACGTTGGGAGGCTAAAATCAGTTCTCATGCGTATTTATAAGCTTACAATAGTGGGAAATCTTAGATGTTATGACAATACGTTGATATCGCTCATAAATCAATTTAAGCTTTTCGCAATATATGCTATAACCTGTTGATAATCATAAGCTTACAGTTGTTTACAAACTATAAGTAGTTAAAATTGAGTTTCATTGCTAGGATTAAAGAG
>CATNCP010000043.1 GCA_950096615.1 uncultured Kangiella sp.
ATTCGCCATGAGCACATGGAGCGCATGAAAGACCAAGCAATCGTTTGTAACATCGGTCACTTCGATAACGAAATCAACATCGCTAGTTTAGAAGACTACGAATGGATCAACATTAAAGACCAAGTTGACCAAGTGGTATTCCCTGACGGTAAACGTATTACCTTGTTAGCCAAAGGTCGTCTGGTCAACCTTGGTTGTGCCACAGGCCACCCAAGCTTCGTGATGTCTAACTCCTTCACTAACCAAGTTCTAGCGCAAATCGAACTTTGGAAGAATGGTGACAAATACGACAACGACGTTTACATCCTACCGAAACACCTGGATGAAAAAGTTGCCAAGCTACACCTAGAACGCATCGGCGCGCGTTTAACCACGCTAACCGACAAGCAAGCAGCTTACATCAACGTCGAGGTTGAAGGCCCCTACAAGCCTGAACACTATCGTTATTAATCACTATTTCGTGATTTAAGGAAGCCGGCTCTTGCCGGCTTTTTTGTGCCTAATTTGTACCTAAAATATACTTGATACAGCGCCCTGAAGGTCCGCTAACCCAAAATACGACGACAGGAAGTGCCTTGGCGCTACAAATAGACACTTGTAAAAAAACATCAAGAACAATAAAGTGTTACGAATAAATTCGTATAATAAAATGTTAGAGCAGACAAGGATTAGGTTCAGTGCGTGATTTAAAATTTATACTTCAACAAAGGTATGAGACAAGTAGAGCGTTAGTTATTGGTATAAATCAATATAAGAATGCTTCGCCTTTAGGTTACGCAGTAAATGATGCTGACGATGTTAGAGAAATTCTCGTAGAGGAACTTGGCTTCGAAGCAGAAAACGTCATATACCTTGCAGAACAAGATGCAACGAAGTCTAACATACTTAAATCATTTCTACGGTTCTCAAATGACGACGTTAAAGTGGATGATCGTTTATTTGTATTCTTTGCTGGTCACGGCCATACAAAATCCGGTGTAAAAGGCGAAGTTGGGTATCTAGTACCCTATGACGCTGATATGAATGACTATTCTACATTCATTCGCTGGGATGAATTAACTAGAAATGCAGAATTGGTTCGCGCCAAGCATATCTTATTCGTAATGGACGCTTGCTATGGTGGTCTCGCAGTTCATAGGGATTTACGGCCAGGAAGCAGTAGGTTTCTAAGAGATATGTATCAAAGATTTTCGAGGCAGGTAATTACAGCAGGAAAGGCTAATGAGGTTGTTTCGGATGCTGGTGGTCCTTTACCTAATCATTCGGTATTTACAGGCCATTTAATTGAAGGAATTCGAGGTAAAGCTGCAAACGAATATGGAGTTATCACGGCCAGTGGTTTAATGGCATACGTTTATTCAAAAGTGGCCAATGACATAAACTCTGAACAAACGCCGCATTACGGTCAGTTTGACGGTGATGGAGATTTTATAATTTCAGTCCCGGTTAATGAAGCTGCTGAATATGTTGAAACGAAAGATACAGATGAATTAATTACAATTCCATATGTGGATGAGGTTAAAACTTCAAAAACTACTGAAGAGAAAGTTGAATACATCAAAGAACTAATTTCTTCGAATAATTCGCAAATTAAACTTCATGACTTTTCGATCGAAGAAGTGCGTAGGTTTTTATCTGCCACTAGTGAAGATAGCTTTACAACTAGTGGCCAATTCTCAGATGAAGAGTTTTTAGAACGGATATCATCCTATGAGTTTCATTCAAAAGACCTGTCCATGATAGTGGCTTGTTTGGCCCACTGGGCAAACGATGACCAATTGGGCTCCCTGACAAAGATTGTTTCAAGATCCTGCGACCGCTTGTTAGAGAGCCGTGGAGGGTTGATAGTGTGGGTCAATCTAAGATGGTATCCACTTCTATTAATTACTTACCATGCTGGAATTGCGGCTTTAGAAGGGAAAAACTATAAAAGCTTAGCCTCTATTTTTTATACAAAATTGGGCTCATCTGAATATGACGATAGCGGGTCATTTTTTGCTCTAAAGTTAGCTAGTGCCGCAGGAGATCTAGTGGATGTTTTTAAGATAATTCCTGATCACGAACGGAAATACACGCCTTTAAGTGAATACCTTTATAAGTTAGTTCAACCAGAACTGGACGACATGCTTTTCCTTGGCAAAGGGTATGAGGATGTCTTTGATGAATTCGAAATTCTTTTCGCGTTAGTTGTAGCTGACCTCAAGAAACAAGTAGATAGCTATGTTTGGGGGCCAATAGGTAGATTTGGTTGGAAAAATCGCAGGCATGGAACACCTCCATTTCAAAAATTGAGAAATGAAGCTGCTCAGTATAAAAACAACTGG
The DNA here is from genome assembly GCA_950096615.1 of uncultured Kangiella sp. Lineage (GTDB taxonomy): Bacteria > Pseudomonadota > Gammaproteobacteria > Enterobacterales > Kangiellaceae > Kangiella. The sequence continues at coordinate 2,325 of CATNCP010000043.1, forward strand.
GGGCCTATAAAAGCAGGAATGTTTGGAGGTCAATATGAGAGATTTGAAGAGGTGGCTGAGCATTATCAAACTGAGGTCTTGGGCAGCCTGAGATGGTTCTAAGCTCTAAAAAAGCGCTGTGCTTAAAAATTTCCGGTGAGCGCGGCGTTTAATAAATGGGTTCAGAGTATAATTACTTCCCCTAAAACAAATATCTGGAGTGTTTACGCCTTTTTCGTATAATCAATTTACTATTTTAAAAAGTACACGGAGAGCAAAACATCATGGCTACGGCAAAAGAAGAACAACAGCAGAGTAATGAAATAGAAAACAATAAAGCCAAGAATGAAACCGTCATCACTGAGCTACACTTTGATTTATTAAAACATTACGCATGGCTTTCCTCAGCAATCATCGGCGCCATTATCATCCTAGCGCAAATCGGCGTTACAGAGATGAATGTCCATGTGTTTGTATCACTCGGCCTATTAGGATTATCCATTTTGATCTCACTAACAGGTCAAGATCACATGGTCGACTCGTTACTCAAAGGTAAAAGCATTTACTCCATCGCCAAGCTCATGAAAGTTTTACGAGTCACGTCTTTGCTTTGCTTAGGCATGGGCGCAGGGTATTTTTCAGCTAATATATTCTAACTTAAAGTTAACTACCCACAATTAATGTTACTGAACTAACTAAAAATAGCACTCAATTTAAATAACGAAGGAATCGTTTATGCAAAAAACTCTCGTGTCTCTATTCTTACTATTTACCACCTCGACATTAATGGCAAACTTGAATAAGACCTCTTCTAAAGAGCTCTCTACGTACATTTATGAATATGGTATCTACGCACTCACTGGTGGTGAAAAAATTAATGAAAAGGATGCTGCAACTGGGTATCGCTCAGTACCATCCAAAGTTCAGTTTGTTAAAAAGACTAATATTGTTCCAGCAAAGGTTGGTACCTCTTTCGGCGCAAAGTTTGCAATCTTAGGAGACGATGTTGGTGTTCCAGTCACAATTAGAGTTGTCACAAGATATCCTGAACAAGGAGTAACGAACCCGGAGATAGGTAAGGTTTTTCTGACTGACGAATACAGTCTAGAAGCTAACGTAGGACACGGTTTCCTTCACGCATACAGGTTCTCTCACGAATGGGAAGTGGTTGAAGGGACTTGGATTCTAGAACTACACCACAATGGGCAACTCATTGGGTCTAAGAAGTTTGAGGTTGTTGTTAAATAACCCCCTTTGAGACTTATCTTCAAATACGCGATAATAGCGCCACGATTGATTCAATCACAAGATTTAACTTATGAATAACGCAAGTCTGAAAGAGCGCGATCTGGCCGTTTTATGGCACCCATGTAGTCAAATGAAGGACTACGAGAAATACCCGATGACGCCTATTAAGAAAGGCGATGGTGTCTATCTCGAAGATTTTGATGGTAATCGTTATATTGATGCGGTGAGCTCATGGTGGGTCAATATATTTGGTCATGCCAACCCCACCATTGCGCAGGCGATGAAGGATCAGGTCGATCAGCTGGAACACGTTATTTTCTCTGGTTTTACCCACGAGCCTGCGATTGAGCTGGCGGAAAATCTCGTCAAAATTACACCACCTGGCTTAGACCGCGTGTTTTATGGTGAAAATGGCTCGTCAGCGGTGGAAATCGCGCTGAAGATGAGCATTCACTACTGGCAGTTAAAAGATAAGCCTGAAAAGACTCAGTTCGTGACGCTAGAAAATGGTTATCACGGCGAAACCACGGGTGCCTTGGCGGTTTCGGACGTGGGACTCTATAAAGAGCCTTATGAAACCATGATGTTTGACGTTATGACGGTCCCTTCGCCGGATTGTTATTACCGCGAAGAAGGCGAAAGCTGGGAAGAGTATTCGCTGCGTCAGTTTGTGCATATGCGTAAGCTTATCGAAGAAAAGCATGAAACCGTTGCGGCGGTTATTCTTGAGCCCCTCGTACAGTGCGCTACGGGCATGCGTATGTACCATCCGGTGTATTTAACCGAGCTGCGCAAACTGTGTGATGAATACGGCGTGCATTTAATTGCCGATGAAATTGCAGTGGGCTTTGGTCGTACGGGTACTCTGTTCGCTTGTGAACAAGCGGATATCACGCCAGACTTTATGTGTCTGTCGAAGGGGTTAACCGCTGGCTTCTTGCCACTGTCGGTGATGATGACGCGTGAAGAGATTTTTGAAGCATTTTACGATGATTATGAAACCTTAAAAGCGTTTCTTCATTCACACAGTTACACAGGTTATGCCACAGGTTGCGCGGTCGCTAATGCGACGCTCAAGATCTTCCGTGAGCAGCCAATTATTGAAAATAACCAAGAACTAGCCAAGCACATGGCGCAAGCAACCGCTCACTTCGCTGATCACCCAAATGTTGCTGAAGTGCGTCAGACGGGTATGATTCTGGCGGCAGAGATGGTGCAAGACAAAAAGACTCGCCAGGGTTATGACTGGAAAGAACGTCGTGGTATGCGCGTTTATGAATATGCCTTGTCTCGTGGCGCTCTATTACGTCCATTAGGCAACGTGGTTTATTTCATGCCGCCGTATGTGATTACACCTGAAGAAATCGATAAGTTAGCTGATATCGCCTGGAAAGGCATTCAACTGGCGACTAAAGATTAACCACAGGAAGCTATAATGCGCGTTTCTCGTATCTACACGGCTGATGCTTTAGCGGTTGGCAAACTACTCAAGCTTGATCGTGAAGCCAGTAACCATTTAAGTCGTGTATTGCGCTTAAAGGTGGGCAATCCTGTTATCTTATTCAATGGCGATGGCGCCGATTATCATGGCGTCATCGAAGCCATTGACCGAAACCAAGTCAGTGTCCACCTCAAAGACCACAAACCCGTCGATGTTGAGTCGCCACTGTATATTCATCTCTACCAAGGGGTTTCTCGTGGCGACAAGATGGATTTAACGCTTCAGAAAGGTGTTGAGCTAGGTATAAAAGAATTTACACCGTTATTGACCGAACGCTGTGGCGTCAAGCTTGAGCCGAAACGTTGGGAAAGGAAAGTTCAGCACTGGGAGAAAGTGATCCAAAGTGCTTGTGAGCAATGTGGACGCTCAGCATTGCCAAAACTGAACCCAGTTATTGACTTATCCATTGCGTTAGAGCAAGCAAATAGCTCGCACCACTTCTTTCTTCACCCTGAAGCTAATGACTCTTTTCGTTCCTACTCTGAGAGCAAGCCTTCTGGCGCAATAACTTTATGGGTTGGGCCTGAAGGGGGGTTCAGTGATATAGAAGTAGAACAAGCGCTTACTAACAGCATAACGCCTGTTCAACTGGGACCGCGTGTGTTGCGGACTGAAACTGCTGCTCTAGCCGCTGTTTCAGTAATGAATACGCTGTGGGGTGATTTTTAAACTTATTCCTACTAGTTTAGGCTTAGTGTTAGCATGGGTTAAGCACAAAAAAAGCAGCGTAATCGCTGCTTTTATTTTAAGTGCTACACCTGACTAGACTTAGGCTAATTTTGATTCAATAAAATCTAAGTCCGGGATCAAAGCTTTTTTACCATCAACGTTCACCCAAGCTTTAACGCCATTATCTTGTCCTTGGATCTCATCAGCAATAAACTCTGCATTCTTATCATCCACTGGAACAAGTCGCGGGATACCTCGCACCATCAGCGCTACAAATGGCACTTCTTCATTACCATTCAGAGTATAGCAAATAGCAATTCGAGAACGCTTAATATCGCCTAACTCGTTCTTGCCCTGCAAGCGCTCTAAGGCGACAACAGGAATCGTTTGGTTACGCCAAATTACCGTACCGACTTTCCACTGGTCGCTGTTTTCAATGTCATCGTCCAGCGATACATTCATAAAGGGTACAATTTCTGCAATTACAGTGTTTGGTAGCAGCAAGCTATCTTCTAGCATTGGTACCAAAAAGCTATATACATCTTTAACTGTCTCAGTCATGCAACTTCTCACGCATATTGATCAAGTGAACTGTGACTCTCTAAAAAATCACACAATTGTCTCGCTAATCCTTCGGGGCTGTCTTTGTAAATTACCTTCCCCGTTCGCATCATGTTTAATGGCATTGATGCTTGCACACAGGTTTCCAGCGTTTGGCACCAAATTTCAACATCGTTCTCATCGAGAATATCAGCGCTCGCTGCGCCGTCGTCATCCATCCCGCTAAACACAATCGCCAGTTTCTGCACGTTTGGCAACTCTAAGGACGACTCAAACATCTGATTAATGTTGGGCGCGTAAGGCGCGTCCCACGATTGCTCAGACAAATAAATCCGGCCTTCTGGATTAAAACTAATTTTCCGGTCGATAGGTGCTATGTAAAGCTTCCCCGGAAGTATCTGTTTATTGCCATCAATAATTTCTGCACTAAAAAAGGGGTGTTCATTTAACATCGCCTCAAGACTTGGTAAAAACTCTTGAGTGATGTGATTCCCCAACACAAAGCACACTGGCAAAGCGTCATTCGGTAAAGCATCAATAAATGCTTTAACTGCCGCCGGACCTCCTGTCGAGCCTCCTAATAATACTAATACTGTATTCATTGGCGTCCTTTACTAAATGTCTAGCTCCAACATCTCCTCAATCGTCGAAAGCAGTTTCTCTTCGTTATACGGCTTACCTAAATATTGATTTACGCCAATCTCTTGAGCTCGCTCACGGTGTTTCTCACCCGTACGCGATGTAATCATGATGATTGGAATATGCTTTAAGCGTTCATCGTGACGTATAATCGTTGCTAACTCGAAACCATCCATGCGTGGCATTTCAATGTCCAGCAACATAACATCTGGGACATCATCGTGCAGCTGGGTAATCGCATCGACACCGTCTTTCGCCGTTAGCACTTGATACTGGTGACGCTGTAATAAACGGGCCGTAACCTTACGTACCGTAATCGAATCATCCACAACCATGACCGTAGGAATGCGATCTTCTTGAGTCACTTCCTCGACTAGGCCTGCTTCATGAGCGAAATCCCACTCGTGGAAACGGTCAACCAGAGTTTGCATATCAAGAATGAGTACAACAGTACCATCACCAGTAATCGACGCACCTGAAATACCAGGAACTGTTGAAATCTGACGACCTACGTTCTTAACAATAATCTCTCTCGAGCCTAGTAATTCATCGACGTGTACAGCAATTGGCTTGCCTTCACCGTGAATAATTAATACCGGCACGTATTCATCAACAGGCGGCACAATCTCTGAGTTACGCTCTAGAATCTGACCGAGGTAACGCAACTCAAATTCTTCGCCTAAGTGCTCAAACGTGTCTTTCTTACTTTGATAAATTTCTAATAATTCATCGGCTTTAACACGCGCCACCGTTGTGATGTTAGACAATGGAATGGCATACGGCTCGCCTTTCACTTTAACCATTAATGCTTGGTTCGATGACAAGGTGAATGGTAAACGAACAGTCATCGTCGTGCCTTGACCGTCTTCAGAGTTCACATTTAAGGAACCACCTAGCTGAAGAATTTCGCTGTGAACCACGTCCATACCAACACCACGACCTGAAATCTGTGTGACTTTGTCCGCCGTAGAGAAACCAGGCTGTAAAATCAAACGATATAGCTCACGATCCGATGGCTGGTATGACTCATCAATCATGCCTTGCGCCACAGCACGTGCTTTAACTTTATCTTTGCGGATACCGGCGCCATCATCGGCAATTTCGATATAAACCTCATTACCACGACGACTCAAGTTCAGTTTTACCTGACCTTTTTCTGGTTTGCCCGCACGCTTACGATCAGCTTTGCTTTCGATACCATGGTCAATCGCGTTACGCAGCATGTGATCAAGTGGCGCAACCATACGCTCAATTACCGTACGGTCCATCTCGCCTTCTGAAGTTAGAATCAAATCTACATCTTTGTTCAGTTCGCTTGAAATTTGGCGAACCATGCGGCGAAGACGACTTTCAATACTGTTAAACGGTACCATTCGAGTACGAATCAAGCGATCTTGTAATTCAGTATTGACGCGACCTTGCGCCAATAAGGTTGCTTCCGCATCGCCTACTTTAGTGTCTAGTGTTTCCTGAATCGAAACTAAGTCACTCGCGGCCTCTAGCAAGCTTCGGGTTAACTCTTGCTGACGCGTGTATCGGTCCATTTCTAATGGATCGAAGTCATCAAAGTCGCCTGAGATCTCTCGACGATACAAGACCTGTGCTTCCGTCTCAATTTCAAGGTTACGTAACTGATCACGCAAACGATCAACCGTCGACGACATCTCGCCTAGGTTGAAGTTTAAGTCAGCCACTTGCTGCTCTAATCGTGAACAGAAAATCGAGCTCTCGCCTGATAAATTCACCAGGTTATCTAAAATTTCAGAGCGAACACGAATAACATCTCGGCTAGCGGCGTCTTTCGCAGCTTCTTCTTTTTCTTTCTGACGATCTACCAGAGAAACAACATTAACATCTGCTTGTTCATCTGACTCTGCAAGATCTCGCTTATCCAGCTGATCCAGTTGTGCTCGAATTGCATCCTGGTCGTTTGATAAACGACGTTCAAATTCATGAGGCAGTACAGGCATTCGGCCTTCTTTGACTGCATCCACCATGTCGGTCAGTTGCTCATGACCTGTTTTTAATAACTCAACCCAACGTTGTTGCCCGGCACGAGCATCTCGTTGTAGCAGCTCAACACAGTCTTCCAACGAATCAGAAATAACGGCGATTGGCTTGATTAACGCCAGTTTTGCGCCACCCTTCAAGGTATGCAGGCTTCGGTGAGCCTCTTTCAAAGGTTCTGTTTTTGAGAAGCCGCCAGCCCAAGTTTCAATGGCAGCGTAATAACCACTCAACAGCTCAGGCGCTTCTCCTAAGAATAAATCGACCAATTCCTGTTCCCAGATATCGTCTTTCTCTTCTTCTTTTACTGGCTCTGCTGTCTCATCGCTTGAAGTCTCAGTTTCTTCCGCTACAGTTTCTACTTCTTCAACGTCATCCGCTGGCTCGGCCTCTTCGACAGTAGCCGTACCGCCAGACTTTTCAATTTCAATGAACTGATCTATTTCAGTCAGAAGTGACTGCGGTGAAGGAATACTTTCAGGAGTATTTCGTGAAGCAAAGATCTCCATCAGCTTATCTTCTGCTTTGGTTGCTAACTTAATAGCTTGAGGAGAAGCACTAATACGCTTTTCCATAATCGCAGTGTAAAGATCTTCTAGGCCATGTGCTAAATCACCAATTGGTGTGAAGCCAGCCATGCGAGCGCTACCCTTCAACGTATGCAAGTTACGTTGTAACTCGCCAATTGGGGCTATATCTGAAGGCTTGCTGCGCCATTGCTCTAATAGCTGTGCATCGCTATCGAATAATTCTTCCGCTTCCTCTGTAAAGATTTCTAGTAATTCATCATCCATTTCGAAATCTAAACTGACTGTATCAATGCTATGCTTCGCAGCGGCAGGTTGCTCAACCTCTTTCACAGGCTCTTCATCAGCATCATCTAATTCAGTTGAATCTGTTTCTTCCGGAGCTGTATCTTCCTGAGTTGTCTCTTCCGTAACGTCGCTAGAATCAGAATCAAGAGCTTCAGTCTCGATAGATTCGTCTTCGCTGGAATCCTGAGCTTCTTCATCAGACAACTCTTCAGTAACAGTTTCATCAAGTTCCGATTCAATGTCTTCAGCATCTTGTTCCGCTACTTCAACGCCATCTTGATCTTCACCTGAGTCACTTTCTAAATGTTCTTCAGCTGGCTCTTCAGAGCTAATGTTTTCATCAGAAGCTTCTTCATTTATACTTTCTTCAACAAAATCTTGTTCAGCCGTGCTTTCACCTGAATCGATCTCTTCTGTGATCTCTTCTTCTGGGCTATCAACAGAAGTCTTTTCTGTTACTTCAGTTTCGTCTTCGTCAGAAGATTCAACACTAATTCCCTCAAGGTCTAGGTCCCAGTCCAGATCAGACTCATCGTCTTGAGTGTCATCAGTCGCGTCTTCGTCAGATTCTTCACCCTCAACCGCAGACCAATCCACTAACTCTAAACCGTCTAGCTCTTGTTCAAGATCTTCTGAGGATTCGTCGCTTTCTGTTTCCGACGTATCGCTTTCATCAGAATCAACCGTTTCCACTTCTTCTTCACTAGCACCTGCAAATAAAGCATCATCCAATAACTGAAGCTCATCGCTAGATTCACTCTCACTTTCTAATTCGTCATCTGAATCACTTTCTGTGACTGCCTCAGCATCTTCAGTAGTCTCTTCTGATGTTAATTCATCTGCGTCTTCTGAGGAGTCTAAGTCTTCGAGTTCTAAATCGATGAAATCAAAATCAGACTTCTCTGTTTCTTCTTCTGGCGCCCATGTATCAAGAGCTTGGACTAAATCTTTAGCTGCAGGTATTGATAAGTTAGCGGCTAAACAATCAAACTGATTTTCAAGCTGGGAGTAGCTTTCTGTTAGTAAAACACCTAACGATGTATCAACTTCAGTCGCACCTAAGTTGCGCTGTAGTGCACCGCTTAAGCTATCAACGACTGCTTGAATCTCATCAATATCAAGCTCCATCAGGATGCCTGATAGTCGATCAACTGAAGCCAAAATATTACCAACAGCATCGGCTCGCTCTGCTTTAGGTGTCTCATGTAAATTAGTTGCATCAATATCAGCCAAAACATCAGCAGCAATATTGAAGACATCTTTTAATAATTCTGGGTCACGACCCTCATCTGAACTGTCAGCATCATTGTCAAAGCGAGTTCTCGCCTTAGCTAATTGTTCAAGTAAAGCCGCTTCATGCGCTTCAATAACGGAGTCATCTTCAGGTGCAGCTATGATGTGTTGTAACAGCTCTTTGGTGTGAGCTACTAAAGACATATCTTCTTTTTCTGCCATGATTCCACGAGCATTCAACTCTTGGAAATAACTTTCTACTGGGCCTATAACATTAGCCAGCGACTTCAAGTCGGCAATATGTGCAACACCTTTAAGGGTGTGTAATGAACGAAGTAAATTATCGCTTATGTGACTCTGAGTAATGCCTTGATCTAGTTGCTTAGCAAACGCACCTAAATTCGCAATATGGTCATCGGCTTCCTGTCTAAACACCTCAAACAATTCTTGTTCAGGCGTTTGCTCTTCAAGCTCCACTTCTATTGAAGAATCATCCGCGACTTCTGTAGTTTCAGTTAACTCTTCAACAGGCTCTTCCGAAATCTCTTCTTCTGCTGGCTCTGCCGCCACTAGCTCGCCTTTACTGATTTTATCAGCACGGTCTGCTAGATCTTGTGGGAAGTCAGTTGGTTTTCCTTCCGCGTACTCTTTAACCATACCCGGCAATTTATTGGCCACCGCCTCAACGGTTTCCATCAATTCTTGACTGAAGTCGATGCTGTTGTCGATAAGGCGATTTAGCATATTTTCCACAGACCAACTCAACTCACCAACATCCATGGCGCCAACCATGCGACCACTACCCTTCAGGGTGTGGAAGTTCCGTCGAATCGTGGTTAAAGCATCTTCATTGGTTTGGTCGTTTTTCCACACAGGAAGTAAACTGTGCATCTCTTCAAGAACTTCCTCTGCTTCTTCAATGAAGATTTCACGAACTTCGTCGTCAATTAAATCATCATCATCGTCTTGCTCGCTTGAAGCAACTTCTTCTGTAGGCTGGTCCTTTGCACCATAATTATCATCAATCAGGTCTTCTTCCGGCTCTTGCTTACCGACCATCTCAATGTCTGGCATGTCCAATGAATCTTGAAGCACTGGCAGTGCATCTGACTCAAGGCTTCCATAATGGTTTTCAAGCTCTTCAATACTGTTAACTGCTCGCTGCAATACGATTGGCAAGCCGTGTAAGCCTGACGACATTAACCCTTCAAGGTAATAGTCAACCGAGCTTAAAGCATCCGCCAAAGTTTCTACTTCGCTATCGCTCAACACTACTTTTTCGCTGATGAGATACTTACTAATAAAACGGTTAGTTTTTTGTACGACCTCAAGTAGGTTATCCAGCTGAGCAAAGTTTAAAGCACCTTCGACATCAGATAACAACTCAGGAACACGCTCTAGGCGTCTAATGTTATGGCTTTCGTCCAAGTAATCGGTAATGGCGTCTTTTACTTTGTATAAATTACCACGGCTTTCTTGGACCAGTTGATAACGTGCGTTAACCAACTGCAAGGAATCTGATATGTCCGAGCCTTTAGTCTCTTTCGCCAGCTGATGGCTGTCCATGGACATTGCGCGCTGGATATAATCTTCTAGCTTTAAGACCGTTTCTGCGATTGACACTAACCCTTGATGACGATCAGATTGAGTACCATCGACTAAATCCGACACAGCCTTCATTTTTTGCTCAACGATATCGCGAGATTCCGTCAAACCAAGCATCGCTAATGTGTCTGAAATTTTCTGCATCACTGGAAGCATTTCTTCCAAGGGCTCATCGTCTAAAGATTTGGTTCGAATATAGAGGTCTAAAGACTCTTTAATTTCTGACAGGTCTTGACTGATTGCACCTAGCGCAATCTTGAGACTTTCAGCGCCAGGTCCTTGAAGTTGTTCTGTTTCAGCTTCAAAATCACCCAGCGACTCTAACAATTGGTTTAGCTTAAACTTATTCTGTACATCTTTTACGGCTTGGTCATCGCTATCCATCTGCGCAACATAAAACAGCATATTCGCGAGTAATTTCTTCTCGCCCTCTGCGTTAACATTCTGCTCAATAAGTTCGCGGATACGACGATCTAGCTGACCGAATAGGCCTTTAATAGAATTCTTTTGTTCACTTAATAATGGTTCAACATGACTCAAGAATACTGTTGCTACCCACCATAGAGTGTTATAAGGAACTCTTTCTCCAAGTCCCCACAGTTTTTGAGTAATGCTTTCCATTTGTTTGATATTGGCGCTAGTATCAATCTCACGCATAACTCCAAGCAAAGACTGCTGGAATTTCATGCGCATGCTTTTCACTTCTGCGACAATATCTCCATCAAGCTGTGTCGCTTGTGGCGCTTCAGGTGCAGTAACACCTTCCACTTCAATTTTAATTAAATCACCGGCACCTAACGGTTCCGCTTTACGGCAAGTTCTTATGGAATTTATAATAGGTAACAGCAACACAGGTAAGTCTGCTTTGCCTTCGCTGTAACGAGCAAGATAGCTACGCAAGCGCATAACAGCCGATAAAAACTCTTCATAAGCAGCTTCATTCGACTCAACAGTCTCATCACCAATGGCTTCTGCCAGAGCTTCCATCTCTTGGGCTAATAACGAAGCTCCTGCAAACTCAAGAATCTGCATCGTACCGCTAATTTGATGCATACAGTTTGCACAAAAATGAATCTGAGTTTTGTCAGACTCATCATCAGCAAACGCATTAATCGCTTGTTGAGCCTGTTCCAAAGTCGTTTCGACTTCTTCTTTAACCCAGTTAAAAGCTACTTTTGTTTGATTATCTTTCATGCCTACACCGTTCTTTGTAGCTATAATTGCCGCTGAAATGCCAAACAATTCTTTTCGTCAATTCGAACCAACTCGGGATGCTGCCAGTTAATTATTTCGCCTAACCCCAACACTAGCACACCGCCAGGTATCAATCGCTCGACCAATTCGCTTAAGATCTCCACTCGATCTTCTGGTCTAAAATAGATCAATACATTCTGGCAATAAATCACATCGTAATTACGTTTTGGTGCTTTCGTTAACTGATTTAAGTTACTTTGCAAATAAAGCACACGGTTACGAAGTTTTTCTTTAATTCGCCAATGATCCGAATCGTGACGGTTAAAATATCGCTCACGAATTTCTGGAGCAATCATGTGAATTTTTCGCTCACTATAGATTGCCTTTCTTGCGGCAGTAAGGGCGGGATAACTAATATCTACCCCTGTAATACCGTAGAAAAAACGTAAGCCTTTTTCATTCAAACTACCTAAGGCTAACTCTTCCAATGCTATTGCTAAACTATAAGGTTCTTCGCCCGTTGAACAGCCAACGCTCCAAATTTGAATATTACAATCACTGTTTGCGTTCGCGGATTGTATTATTTTTTGTTGGCATACATGTTGAACTAAGTCGAAAGATTCCTTATGCCGAAAAAAACTGGTTTCATGAATCGTTAAAGCATCAATTAACTGAAACCATTCCAAAGAAGCCCAGTTTTTGTCCTGTAGTTTTTGGTAATACTCTTCATAATCTGACAAATCTAAAGCTCTAATTCTTCTCAATAAACTTGTTTTTAAGAAGAGTGCTCGATTTGTCGGGATCCAAATTCCTGAGTATTGTCTGATTAAAGCCTGCCAGCGTTTAAAGCTGCCAGACTTCATCTCAGGAACATGAGTGAGTGAGTTCTGCCTCAAATGCTTCTACCTTATGTACGAGGTTTTTCACCGTCAGTAGAATCATCCTCATTCTCATCAAGACCATCCAAAGTCTCGTCAATTTCTTTTAAGAAGTCTTCTTCGTCGTCGTTGAAATCTTTCAACTCTTCTTCGCTGAAGATATCTTCATCTGAATCATCGTCCGAATCTGTCAAATCATCAAACGATTCAGTGCTATCTGTGTCGCTTGAGTCATCAGATTCTTCACCTTGCTCTAAGAAGTCTTCTAACGACGTGTCATCATCTTCTGCTGACTCTTCAGCAAATGCGGTTTCTGAAGCTTGCTCATCGCCCGAATCAAAGTCATCACCGAACTCCTCGAAACTCGAGTCATCGCCACTGAAGATATCATCATTCGTTGAATCAAGTTTGAAACCAGATACTGAACGACGTAGCTCATCCGACAATAAGGTCAACTGACCAATCGACTTCGCAGTCTCTTGCGTACCTTCAGACGTTTGAGTGGTAATTTCCTGAATAACAGTCATCGTATTCGATACGTGACCCGCTGACGCGGCCTGTTGACGTGCTGCATTCGAAATCGACTGAATCAAGTCAGCGAGATTGGTTGATACTGACTCAATTTCTTCCAGTGCCACACCCGCATCTTGTGCTAAGCGCGCTCCTCGAACAACCTCAGAAGTCGTATCCTCCATCGAGATTACCGCTTCGTTGGTATCCGTCTGAATCGTTTTAACCAGTGCTTCAATCTGCTTGGTTGCGTTACCAGAACGCTCCGCCAGTCGCTGTACCTCATCCGCAACAACCGCGAAACCACGACCGGCCTCACCCGCTGCCGATGCCTGAATCGCCGCGTTCAATGCCAGAATGTTCGTTTGGTCAGCAATATCGTTAATCAAGGATACGATGTTACCAATCTCTTGTGACGACTCACCTAGACGTTTAATACGTTTTGATGTTTCTTGAATCTGCTCACGAATCGTGTCCATGCCTCGAATGGTATTTCGTACAACCGAGCCACCTTTCTTCGCAATTTCCACCGACTTTTCCGCAACCTGAGAGGACTCAGATGCATTCGCAGATACCTGCTCAATCGACACCGCCATTTCGTTAATCGCGGCAGATGCACCGGTAATCTCTTGCGCCTGCTGGCGAGATGCGTCAGCCAGTGCCGTCGATGTTTGCTGCGACTCTTCGGCAGATTTCGATACTTGGTCAACCGCTTCGTTAATCGCACTTACCACGCCACGAAGTTGGTCAATGGTTAAGTTGAAGGAGTCAGCAATCGCACCCGTGAAGTCCTCGGTTACCGTTGCTTTTACCGTCAAGTCACCATCTGCCAAGCTATCAATCTCGTCCAGTAGTCGAATAATCGCTTCCTGGTTCTGCGCGTTTTCTTCTTTCTCTCGCTCTGCCGATACTTCAGATTCTTGAAGACGTTTTTTCTCAGCTTTACGTTGCGATAAGTACATCGCAATCAGTAACAAGATAATTAATCCGAATAAAGCGGCCGAAATATACACACTACCGAATTCCGTGAAGCTGGTAGATTGCCCCGCAAAGGCTTCTTCCACGGCACTCGTCGTTGCTAGTAGCGCTTGCGCGTTCGCAAAAACGTTATCCGATGCATTTTGCACCTCAAATAACTTAGGTGTACTGAAAACAATGTAATCAACTTTTTCGTTAACACTTTGATAGTCATCTACGATAGATTCTAGAGCAGCTCGGGCTTCTGAGTTAGCAACACGGCGAATTTCCAACAAGTCATCGCCATTTAACTGACCTTCAAGATAAACACCGAACGTTCCCACGTCTTGACCGAAGTCTTCAGCAGCGATTTCCGCTTCTTCACCACCACGCAGTACTTTCTGCATGCCAGATGAAATACGCTCTGCCAACCACTTCTGACGAGTTGCTTGGTGAACCTCTTCTGCGTTGGCTCGGTTATCAAGCAGAATATCGATCACGCTATCGTATTTACGTTGCATGGTTGGAATTTGTTCAGCCAATTCGTCAGCCGCGGTAAACATGCGGTTAACAACTTCTCGGTTCGCAAGAATCGAAGTAGTTTGAGGTTGAACTTTATTCCAGTTTTCTTCTAGAGCAGCTAACTCACCACTACGAATACTATCCGGCGCAGGTGGTAGGTTACTAACCGTTTCGCCATCGATTAGATCGCGCAGGTTACCCCCAAACTGTCTAGCCGCAGATTCCAAATCGCCAAAAGCGCTTTGTGTACCCTGTGCGGCCTCCGAGGCGTTGGTCGCGATCTGCTGCGACAATACCTTCATATCCGATGCTAGCTCAATACGCTTACTCTGGTTTTGACCTTGTAAAAAGCCATAACCAGCGTTCGCCGCTAGCGCAATCAAAATTACGACCAAAAGAAACGCATAGATACCGATACCAGAACGGCCTGCTTTTTTCCTGTTTTTTGTGGTCTCACTCATAGGTTGCTCCCGAGACTTCTTGACTTCATATTGTTGTAAAAATTAGACGGCGACCTGATGGAATTCAGGACTTTCAAACAGTTCTTTAATTCCAAAAATTCGCCATAGTTCTCCGTCACGCTCAAAAGCACCGATAATATACGGTGCTAATACAGCGTCAGCGGTCAAGCCCTTGTCAACTTGCTCATCTTCGTCAAAATGATGCAAGCCACGAATGTCATCCACAACCAGCCCCAAATAAGAACCGTCCTGATCGACGACCAGAACGCGTTGTTTAAGGATGCTTCGTGAGCTTGAACGCCCGAGATATTCTTGTAAATCGACCAACGAAAGTAAGACACCACGAAGATTCGCAACGCCTTTATGCCAAGGTTTAGTTCCTGGAACTTTCGTGGTTTGCGGAACAGGGATTAGCTCAACAATTTCATCAATTGGAACTATGTAGTTAACCCCACTTAAGCTAAAGCCGATCCCGCTCCAAAAGGCTTCGCCTCGAACATCACGCTGAGGCAATGAATCCTTGTGATCCTGTCCACGCTGACGGATATCGTCGAGTAGTTGGACAACACTGCTCATGTGTGTTTCAGGCATAAGCTCTTATGATCCTAGTACGTTATTAATAGATTCAACTAACGCCGACTCATCCACTGGCTTAGTAATATAGTCATTGGCTCCTTGACGCATACCCCAAACACGATCAGTCGCTTGTGATTTGGTGGAGACAATAATAATAGGAATGGCTGAAGTGCTAGAATCTTTTTTCAGCTGACGAGTCGCTTGGAAACCATTAAGGCCCGGCATTACCACGTCCATTAAAATTAAATCTGGTGTATTAGCTTTTGCTGATGCGATACCAGATTCACCATCTGGAGCCGTAATTACCTGATGACCATTCTTTTCTAAAATCTTGGTCAAACTGTGCGCTTCTGCTGGAGAATCGTCAACTATCAGTACACGCGCCATTTTTTCTACCTCTCTTTAAAATAACAGCCACAAACAATTACACGGCAGTTGCTGCATTACCGTCTAATTGTGTGGAAATAGCATTTAATAATTCGTCACGGCTGAAAGGTTTAGTTAAATAATTATCCGAACCCACAACTCGGCCTTTCGCCTTGTCGAACACCCCATCTTTACTGGAAAGCATTATTATCGGGGTTTTCTTGAAAGCTTGATTACTCTTGACCAAGGCGCAGGTTTGATACCCATCGAGCCTTGGCATCATTATATCAATAAAAATGATATCAGGCTTGTAATCTGCAATTTTTGAGAGCGCATCGTAGCCGTCGACTCCCGTTACAACATCACAGCCTTGCTTCTTTAAAAGTGTTTCCGCGGTGCGTCGGATGGTTTTACTATCGTCCACCACCATCACTTTTAATCCATTAAATAAATCACTCATCTACTGGTTACCTATGAATAGTGAAAATCCACTATTTAATAATAAGTTAGCGACCTTTCTTCAACTGTTTTTTAACTTTATAGCTACCTTTTACCACAAAAGTAGCAAAGTCGCAAAGTAGATCACATTTCCAGACTAATTCGCTTGCCAATTGCTTGCAAGCTTTTTCTCCTAATATTATGTATTTAGCTTATTACAATAACGTGGTAATTTATTACAAAATGACAACTATTTTTTAATATGTCCCATTCTGTGCTTGTGGTGATGGATCCTATTGTTTCCATCAAAACGAAAAAAGACACGACTTTTGCCCTAATGTTGGAAGCTCAACGTCGTAATTGGCAAGTTCATTACTGCCAACCCCAAGATCTGTATTTAACCAAGGGGCAAGTTTTTGCAACCTGTCAGCAGGTTAAATTGCAAGACAACCCTGAAGACTGGTTTAGCTATATTGACGCAGCTCCTGTAGAGGTGAATTGTGGCGACTTTTCAGCGATTTTGATGCGCAAAGATCCACCGTTCAATATGAATTATATCTATAGCACTTATTTGCTAGAGTTGGCTCAAAAGCAAGGCGCTTTAGTGGTTAACGACCCAGCCAGCTTGCGCGATTGTAACGAAAAGTTGTTTACGGCTTGGTTCCCAGAACACACACCTAGAACGTTAGTAAGCGCCAACTCTGAAAAGTTAAAAGCCTTTGCCAAAGAACTGGGGGATGTCATTCTTAAGCCTCTTGACGGCATGGGTGGTGCCTCTATTTTTAGAGTCAAAGCTGACGATCCTAATTTATCAGTCATCATCGAAACATTGACCGATCATGGCAAAGATTTAGCCATGGCCCAACAATTCATCCCCGAAATCACCGAAGGCGACAAGCGCATTTTAATTGTGAATGGGGAAGTCATTCCTTACACGCTGGCCCGAATTCCGTCGAAAGGCGAAACTCGTGGTAATTTAGCAGCCGGTGGTAGCGGCGTGCCGATGCCAATCACAGCCGAAGAAAAGGCAATTGGTGAAGCTATTGCTCCCGAGCTAGTAAAAAGAGGATTATTGTTTGTCGGGCTGGATGTAATTGGTCGTTATGTGACAGAAATTAACGTTACCAGTCCAACTTGTATGCGAGAATTAGAAAACGAATACAATATAAACATTGGCGAAAAACTGTTTACCGCATTAGAACAACAACTCGCGGTATAATTTAGGGCTGAGCGATAAATAACCTTCATGAATCAAGCTGCTACTCAATCTCAGGCGCGGTCTAAAGACGCCGTTACTTTAAAAGTATCCCCGATTAAGTCGGGCGATCGGCTAAAGTTTACTTTGTTTATGGCAGTTTGTTTCCACTTGATTGTCTTACTCGGTATTCGCTTCACCCTTCCCGAGACTAAACCTAGCCAAATTCCGCTATCACTGGACGTTACCCTCGCTCAGCGGGAAAGCCTCAAAGCACCTGAAGATGCCGACTTTATTGGTCAAAAAAATCAGGAAGGTGCTGGTGATGCTGCCGAAGCGAGTCGCCCTACGACCCAGTTAGAACACTTCAAGAACACTGACGGCACCACCAATACACCGTCACTTGAAGTTCTGCCTAAGCCGAGTCAAAAACAGCAAAAGCTCGACTTCGTCACCAGCATTACCGCAGATTGGAGCGCCTCGACCAGCATTGACCCCGATGAGACTGTTGCAGATCTCGATTTACCAACTATTGTCAGCCCACCTCCAGAGGATTTGAAGAAACGTAATCTAGAGCAAGATGCTACCGACAAGCTAAAAACTCGTGGTACCAGAACTCGTCAAATCTCTGCAGCGATTAAACAATCACCGGCCGACGCAGCTTATCTAGAAGGTTGGCGACGGAAGATCGAACAAGTGGGCAACCTCCATTATCCCGAACAAGCAAACCGTCTCGGAATTTATGGTGACCTAAAGCTAAAAGTGGCTATCAACAAGACTGGCGAGCTGGTTAGCGTAGAAATTCTTGAGTCGTCAGGAAAAGAGGTTTTAGACCAAGCAGCACTACAGATTGTACGACTCTCCGCGCCTTTCGAGCCTTTACCAGACTCAATCCGTGCTACCGCTGACGTTCTAGAAATCGTGCGCCTCTGGAATTTTGAGAAAAAGCCCTAATATTAAGAACAAGACTAAGCGACTCACTATAAAGCTGATATAATTTAACCATGGAATCTATTCATTCTTTGGCCGATCACCTGCTGATCGCCATGCCGACATTAGAAGACTCGTTCTTCTCACGCAGCGTCACTTACATCTGTGAGCATTCAGAAGAAGGTGCTTTAGGGATCATGCTGAGTCAACCACTGGAAGCGACCTATCATGAGCTGTTTGACCACCTTAAAATTTCTAGCACCAACCAAGAAGTTCTCGATTATTCTTTGTTAGCCGGCGGCCCAGTGGATAAAGAGCGCGGCTTTATCCTACACAGCCCTTTAGGCAGTTGGGACTCATCAATGACTATTAGCGACGAGATTGCTCTTTCCACCTCGGAGGATATTTTAGCCGCTATTGCTAATAGGGAAGGCCCCGAAGAAGCGGTGATTGCGCTAGGTTACTCTGGCTGGGATAAAGGTCAGCTGGAAAAAGAAATTGAAGAAAATTCTTGGTTAATTGTTCCAGCCAATAAGGACATTATCTTTCACACCACACCGCAGCAACGCTGGCAAAAAGCAACCAAGCTACTGGGCATCGACTGGACGCAACTCACTG
>CATNCP010000044.1 GCA_950096615.1 uncultured Kangiella sp.
CCCAAGGCTGGTAATAATGGCGAATCGCTTTCCAAAAACCAATGACTGCCTCATCACAATAGCAAAATCAGGCCCTGGACTCATCACCGCTAACAAATGCGCTGAAGCAATGAGCAAGAACTGCTGCCAGTAATCCCCAATGTTATGTATTAAATCTTGCAAGAGTCTTAACCTATTACTTCAATAATTTTCTTCGAAAGCTCAACCATTAACGGACCATAAGAACTAACAACCAAGAAAAGAATAACAGCCAAAAAGCTCGAAATACAGAGAGTGAGTTTCAACCCGAAATAATTACTGAGCTGATACGACTCATGATTTTTTTGCGCTTTATTAGCCGCAATGAGCTGACGAACATAGCCCCCAAGGAGCCATAAACATACAGCCATCACGATTAAACAACTGACTAAGATGATGACTTCCAGCTTCTCAAAGGTTAAGGCAGCCCCTAACACCACTCCAGGCATTAAGTAGACAGGAGCCCATATTAAGGTGGCAATAACAACGGCGAGTAAAAATTTCTTTGCTGGCATATCCAATATGCCAGCAATAAGTGAGATAACGGCACGAATCGGACCAATAAACTGCCCGATCAAGATACCGGCGAAACCATGCTTTTTGAAAAAGGTTTCTGAGCGGTGCAGCAAATTCTGGTGGCGCTCGACCCATGGCCAATGATGAACTCGATCTTTAAATGCAGTACCAACAAGATAAGATACAGCCTGCCCCAAGGTAGCCCCAGCAAAGCTAAAAAATGCAATAGGCCAAAACCCTAAAGTCCCAGCACCAATAAGACTACCCACGCCAACCAGCAGCAACCAGCCAGGCATGGCCAAGCCAATGATGGCTAGTGACTCTAAGAATGCAATAGCGAACACGACAACTCCCGCCCAATGGGGGTTTGTTCGAATCCACTCAATAATGTTATTTACGATCTCTTCCATGGGAGCTAATAATGAATAAACTTCCCTCAAAAGTCGATCTATTTTTGTAAGCTCCTATGACAGACGAGTTATCACTCGCCACCACTTGCTTATTTTTCAGGGCTCGTTTATCGTTTGCCTATCTACTTTTGTCTATTAGGGACTCAAAAATCCATGAGTGACAGCTATAAAACCATTATCCAGCAACGCCAGCCTGAAGACGTTGAAATTTTTCATAACGTTCATCCTGATGTAAAGCCACCTAAGACTGACTTAGATGATTTGTATCATAATCATGAAGAAATTAATGATTACCGTTCATCAGGCGAATTAATTCGCAGTTTGGCAAATACTATCAAGCAATGGCGAAAGCACATGCCAAAAGATGCAGAGCCAACTATTGTGGCCATGTTGAATGGTGGCCTACAAATACAAGTTGCACGATTAGTACAAGAGTCGTTTCATGGGATCCGTATCGAGGGAACTGCCGGCGGCAATCCATGCATGGTCTTATCGCACCAAAATAATGTAGAACTTCTCTGTTACGTACAAAAAGTTCCTGAAGAAGAGCCAGATCGCCGCATCGGCTTCGTCATTGATGGCGAGGAAACCGAAGAATAATTGATCTTAGGTTACAGGGGCTGTTTAACTAAATAGCTTCCTGTAACTCTTCGTCAAAATTCACGACCAAGTGGACATCTAATTTTTCGGCGAGCAATTGCAACTCACGTTCTACATCGTCAATATCGAAAATATAGTCCGTAGACACTTGCAACCTAACTTTATAAGCCTGCTTTCCCTTGTCGCAGATATAACTCTTACGACTTAGCTCATCCACCACCAATTGGTTATGCGCCAAAGCACGTAACAACTCAACATCAACAACTTTATCTCTAAGACCGTATAACTCGATCTCAAAGCTGATCTTATCGTTGGATATCGTATTGTTCGATGAATTAGCGGGAGAAAACTCAAAATGTAATCGATCTGAGTTTAGACTCTCAAGACATGCCCGAAATGGGCCGAAATAGGCGAGATTGATTGAAATATAAAACAGTCCATTAAAAGTCTTGTCGATTCTATTGAACCGAGAAGCCTGTAACCGTCCGTTAAAACGATTGATAATCTCAGAGAGGGTGACAATAATTAACTCGTTATCACTTCCTGTCACAGAAACGATCACTTCCATGTCTTCCTGCTCTGAATACCGCAAACTTTCACCACGATTAGTTTCGTTGCGCATTCTATAACACTCCATTTATTCCACCAGCACACTAAAAAATTACTACATTTTGAGCTGTGATGCAAATAACAAAGCTTTGTTAAATGTTACAGATCATTATTGCCTTCCTTTGCCGCAACTTCTAATATGTTGATATATCAAAGCAAAGGAGTCGCAACATGAAAAAATTTGTACTCACATTAGCAACGGCAACACTCATCAGTGCGTGCGCCACATCGCCGACAGGACGAAATCAAGTCACTTTATTTCCTGAGTCGCAAATGTCTCAAATGGGCTCAGCAGCTTTTACCTCGATGAAGCAAAGTGAAAAAGTGTCCAAAGACTCCGGACAGAACCGTTATGTCAACTGCATCGTTAACGCTTTAATCCCTGAACTCAACACTGTAGCTCCAGATATGCGCTCTACGCGTTGGGAAACGAAAGTGTTCGTTGATGATAGCGCTAATGCTTTTGCACTCCCTGGCGGCAAGATAGGTGTCCATACAGGCATGTTTAAGGTCGCTGACAACGCCAGTCAATTGGCATCAGTGCTAGGTCATGAAATCGGGCACGTATGGGCGCGACACGGTAATGAGCGTGTTTCACACCAATATATAGGCACCGCAGGGTTACAGCTGGCTTCAGTGCTATCCGGTGAGCCAACAGCAGAAAAGCAACAAATTCTCGGCCTGTTAGGTGTTGGAACACAGGTAGGGGTATTAAAATTTAGCCGCACCCATGAATCTGAAGCCGATGAAATTGGTTTAACACTCATGGCACGAGCAGGTTTTGATCCAAGAGAAAGTGTGGAGCTATGGAAAAATATGGCCAAACAAGGTGGTAGTAACGCACCTGAGTTTTTATCGACTCACCCCGCTACGGATACACGAATCAGAGACTTACAAGCTCAAATGAACGATGCTTTAAAGCTGTATCAGCAGGCAAAAGCACAAGGCAAAAGACCTAACTGTCGTCTTTAGCAGTTACTCTATACTCAACAAATAAGGGACCAAATGGTCCCTTATTTTATACATCATTCTAAAGCTGCAAAGATAATATCTTATTGGTCGGCTAAATAACCGCCACGTTCATAGATACCTTCCATGTACAAATCTTCAAAATCTTCGACTACGGACTTTTGAACCTCAGGTAACGCTAACAAGTTATCTCGCCATTTAGAAATTTTCTTATAATCACTAACTGGGTCAATACCAATATTGTCAGCAACAATTTTAGAACGCATCAAAAACGGTGCGAAAGCACTGTCAACCAAACTAAATGTTTTACCTTCAAAGAAGCCATCATTGCCAATTTTGCGCTCTAAAGGCGCTAACTTTTTGGTAAGGTCTTCTTCAATTTTCAGGTAGGTTTCTTCGCGTCTGGCCTGAGTTAGTTGATGTTGAGCATTAAACAGGCTACTACTAAACTCAATCCAAGCACGATGTTCAGCTTTTTCTAAAGGATCTTTAGGTAACATCGGCTCACCATGAGTCTCATCAAGGTACTCATTAATCACCGCTGACTCAAATAACACATGATCTTTCACGCGTAGCAACGGCACTTTACCAAGAGGAGAAATTTCTAAAAACCAATCTGGCTTTTTCTGTAAATTGATGTACTCGATGGTGTAATCAATCTTCTTGTGCAATAAAGTGATAACTGCTCTTTGTACAAAAGGGCACAGCTTAAAGCTTATTAAAATTGGTTGTTCTAAAGAAGTCATATCCACAACTTTAAGTTAGTATCTAAGGCTAATGTAAAACGGTTTTGCTAGAAAAGCAACTAACCTTTTGGCTTTTGAATCCCATATAAAAAAGGCTTTCCGAAGAAAGCCTTTTTTAATTTTAGTGCTCGTGGCCACCTGCGCCATGAACGTGGCCATGCGATAATTCTTCTTCGCTTGGCTCTCTAACTTCAACTACTTTAACGTCGAAATTCAATGTAACGCCCGCTAACGGATGGTTGCCATCAACAGTTACTGTATCGCCTTCAACTTTAGTCACAGTGATTAACTGTGGGCCTTGTGGAGATTCAGCGTTAAACTGCATACCCGGCTCAACTTTGTCTACGCCTTGGAACGCTTGCATAGGGACTTCTTTGATAAGTTGCTCGTGGCGCTCGCCATAAGCTTCTTCAGGAGTTACTGTTACCGACAATTCATCTTCTACAGCTTTGCCAACTAAAGCATTTTCTAAGCCAGGGATAATGTTCTTATGACCATGCAAGTAGGCCAATGGCTCGTTACCTTCAGATGTATCAACCAATACACCCTCTTCTGTTTTCACTGTGTATTCAATCAATACGACTTTGTTTTCTTCAATTTGCATAATCAACTCACTTTATATCTATAAAATTTTACCCGGACATCACGCATCAATGACGCAAGCTACCGGGTACGGAATACTAAACTCTGGGGAAAAAGAATATGAAGCTTAACTTCTACAGGGAAACTCTTAATACAGAGTGGCTCTTCTATTAGAGCAAACAAATTTTGACTAGTTCATCACTAGAAATAGACATGGGGGTGGTAACTTTAATTACAACCCCGGTTTTAAATACTCTTAGCAATCAAGAGTCCAAACCAGAACAGCCCCTTGGCTTTCTCGCGGACAAGCTGCTCAGGAGCTAAATATTTACTATAAGCACCAAGCTTGTGACTTAAAGCTCAAAAGCCCGAACTTTTGCCTTAGAGCGCGGCATTTTCGCAACTACAGCACACCAAGAAGTTAGATTTTTGTTCTAGGGCAAGGCTTTTGGGTTTAGAAGTGAGGGAGTGTATATATAAATACATGACCGAACTTATAAACCCATACACATACAAAACTAAGAAAGCTGATATTTTTGCTCAAGAACAAGGCTTTTGTGATAAAAAGCGAGGGCGTGTATATCAAATACAGAACCGAGTTTTTTATCACAAGTAACGCAGTTATTGAGTAAAAAGACAGCTTTTAGCTGACTTTCTTGCCCGCTGCTTGCTGATCCGCATGATACGACGATCTCACCATCGGCCCACTCGCCACATTGGTGAAACCTAAATCTTCAGCGATCTTACCTAACTCATCGAACTCTTTCGGCGGCATAAAACGCATAACCGGATGGTGGTATTTACTTGGTTGCAAATACTGCCCCATGGTTAACATATCAACGCCATGCGCTCGCAAGTCTTTTAAGACCTCGATAATCTCTTCGTTAGTCTCACCTAAGCCAATCATCAAGCCTGACTTAGTTGGAATACCTGGGTAGCGCTCTTTAAACTTCTTAAGCAGGTCAAGCGACCATTGATAATCCGCACCAGGGCGAGCCTGCTTATAAAGGCGAGGTACTGTCTCTAGATTGTGGTTAAAGACATCCGGTAAACCAGCTTCCATCTTATCTAGCGCCACTTCCATACGACCACGGAAATCTGGCACCAGAACTTCAATTTTTAAGCCTGGGTTTTGCTCACGAGCAACGCGCACGCAGTCACTGATGTGCTCAGAGCCACCATCGCGCAAATCATCACGGTCAACCGATGTAATCACTACATAGTTCAAGCCCATCGACGTCACTGAGTCCGCTAAGTTCTGCGGCTCTTCTGGATCCAGCGCTAATGGACGACCATGCGCCACGTCACAGAAAGGACAACGACGAGTACAAATATCACCCATGATCATGAAGGTTGCAGTACCGTGACCAAAGCACTCAGGTAAGTTTGGACAAGAAGCTTCCTCACACACGGTGTGGAGCTTGTTGTCTCGCAACATATCCTTAATTTTAGTGATTTGATTACCATTCGGTAAACGCACACGAATCCAGTCCGGCTTACGTGGCATCTCTTCTGTAGGCATGATTTTCACTGGTATACGCGCCATTTTCTCTTCGGCACGCATCTTATGACCCGGTACGACTTTTCCTGTAACTTTTTTCTTACGAGGAGTAGCCTGTGCAACAGACTCAGGTTTTGACATAAAAAGCACTCAAACCTTACCCAATTACTCAGGTAGGCCCTTCATTTCTAGACGGCTATTATAGCCTAGTTTGCCGCATAATTGATCCACTAAATCTGGCTGAACACGCTCCAGAGTTTCGGGACCACCACGCTCGGCGATGTGCGTCATCGCCATTCCTTGATATCCACAAGGATTGATCCGAGCAAACGGCTCAAGATCCATATTAACATTCAAGGCCAAGCCATGAAACGACTTGCCCTTTCGAATTCTTAATCCTAATGAGCAAATTTTTGCCTCATCAGTATAGACACCCGGCGCATCAGAGCGCGGATAAGCCTCAATACCGTACATCGCCATGGTATCGACAACGGCATCTTCAATCGCCGACACTAAATCTCTCGGCCCCATACTTTTACGTCGTAAATCGATCATAAAGTAGGCAACCAACTGGCCGGGGCCATGATAAGTGACTTGGCCGCCACGATCCACCTGTACCACTGGAATATCGCCCGGAAACAGTAAATGTTCCGGTTTTCCAGCCTGTCCCTGGGTAAAAACAGGATCATGCTCGACTAACCAGATCTCATCTGTCGTATTGTCATCACGCTCATCAGTAAAACGCTGCATCCGCTTCCATACTGGCACATAGGTTTCATGCCCCAGCTCGCGGATAATAATAGTATTGTCGTTGCTCATAGAATGTTGGCCATGGTGCAGGCTAAAGAAAATAATGCCCTCTATAGGGTCATCTTAACGCCATCAACCGTAAATACGTCTTTGTACATCGCATCGACTTGATCACGGTTTTCGACCGTAACCATAAACGATAACGATACATAATTACCGTCTCGGCTCAGCTTTGAGGTTGGTGAATAATCACTTGGCGCATGACGATTAACGACTTCCGCCACTTCCATATCAATACCATCACGGTTGGCAGCCATAACTTTAAAGCAAATTTCGCACGGAAATTCCCACACTTTATCGCGATCATATTGTGTCATAACACTGCCTCATCACTAATTTGTCCCAAATACAGCTGCTCTTTCAGCTCTTGGTAATATTGATACATTCGGCACCACACAGGACCTGCGACGCCTTCACCTATTGTAACACCATTTACTCGAATCACTGGGCGGATTTCCTTGGTGGAACTGGTTAGCCATACTTCATCCGCTAACTCTAATTCATGCTCAGGTATTGGCCTTTCTTCGTAAGGAATCTCGTGTTGTTTAGCCAAAGCTAAAATAAACTCACGAGTGACCCCTGCTAGTAAATGCTCACTCAACGGCGGCGTAATAATAACACCATCACGCACAATAAACAGGTTGCTTGATGTTGCTTCGCTCGCTTCGTTGTTGCGGACTAATATGGTGTCATCAGCGCCAGATTCAAGCGCCTTTTGTTTTAGCATGCAGTTTGCTAGCAAGGTGATCGCTTTAATATCGCAGCGCTGCCACCGTATATCCTCTTCAGTAATTACGGAATAACTTTTAATATCAGCAACTTGCCAGTCTTTTTGCACCGGAGGCAATGGCGATATCATGGCAAAAACGGTCGGCGTATCTAACGCTGGGATGTCGTGATGGCGGTCAATATAGCTGCCCCGAGTCACTTGTAAGTAAATCGAAGCATTATCAAACTCATTTCGCGCAATCAACTCTTCACATATCCCGAGCCATTCTGACTCCGGCAGCTCAAACGACATCAAAATCGCAGATAAGCTTTTATGTAAACGCTTGATATGACTCGAAAAACGGAAGGGTTTTCCAGCATACACAGGTATTACTTCATAAACCCCGTCGCCAAACAAAAAGCCCCGATCTAAGACCGGGACTGTTGCTTGTTCAAGATTCTGATACTCACCGTTTAAATAGGCTACTGACATTTTTCCATCTTATATCAATTAGTTATCATTTATAGCGCGTTAATCTTCACGCATTGGTCTTCAAGCTTTAGTCCTCAAACCAAAGCGCCATCGAATCCCACATACGGCCGAAGAATCCCGCCTCTTCGACTTTATTCAAAGCAACCATTGGCATGCGTTTAACGACCTTATCACCCATCTGGAAATAAACTTCACCGACAACCTGGCCTTTCTGAATCGGCGCCATCAATTTACCACTTAATTTGTAGTTGGCTTTCAGTTGGTCTTTCTCGCTTTTTAACACAGTAAGCACCGCATCTTGCGCTAAACCCACACCAACTAATTCTTCTTCACCTTTCCAGACTTCAGCCTGCTTTAATGGCTTACCCGCCGCAAAAGCTTTAACATTGGTGTAAAAGCGAAAACCATAATTCAATAGTTTGCGGCTCTCACTAGCACGCGATCCCATGCTGTCTGTACCCATAACGACAGAAATTAAACGCATACCCTGCTTTTCTGCAGAAGACACCAGGCAGTAACCAGCTGCTTCTGTGTGGCCTGTTTTGATTCCATCCACGCCTAACGTCGTGTCGCCTAATAATTCATTACGGTTTTGCTGGGTGATGCCGTTGTACACAAATTCACGCTCCGCGTACAAGCTATAATCTTCTGGGAAATCAACGATCAAAGCTCTTGCTAGTTTAGCTAAGTCTCGCGCAGTCGTGTTGTGTTGCTCATGCGGCAAGCCAGTACTATTCATAAAGTGCGTGCTGTTCATGCCAAGTCGTTTAGCGTACTGATTCATCAAGTCAGCAAAAGCTTCTTCGCTACCAGCAATATGCTCAGCCATGGCGATACTGGCATCGTTACCCGACTGAATCACAATACCTCGATGTAAATCTTCCACCGTAACGTACTTATTGACCTCGACAAACATCAAGGAGCTACCTTTTAGCTTTGGATTTTGCGCCCAAGCATTTTCACTAATCAGCACCTTATCGTCATCACTGATATTGCCCTTGTGCAATTGGTCCGCAATGATATAGCTGGTCATCATCTTGGTTAAACTCGCCGGAGGAAGTTGCTGATCCGCATTTTCCTCGATAATGATCTGCCCAGTCTCAAAGTCCATCAGTAACCATGAGCTTGCATCAACGCTTGGCTTGGCCGGTTGAATCGCTGCTGCGACGCCCGAAAAAGCCCATAAAACCAATCCTAGTACCACGATGTTTAAAAAATTACGCTTCATCATTTTCAACACTATCTATTTAATTGAATACTTCATTAATACTCGACCGACGTTTGTCAGTCACCACTATTATTTCTCGTTCCTTTGACGTTGATGCGACGGTTAATCGGTCACAACACGCGGGGAACCAAAACTGTATTGTTTCAACTGCGATAAAATCGCTTCTGCTGCACGAGCATCTTCTAAAGGCCCAATGCGAACACGCTGCAAACGTTGTCCATTAACATCAATCGGCGTCAAGCTAATCGGCTGGCGGAAGTGTTCACGCAAGCGCGATGCTAATGTATCTGCCTTCATTTCATCAGCGAAAGCTCCAACCTGAACATAGAGCTCAGCGTTATCCTGCTGCTGCTCCATCGGTGGGATTTCTAATTCACCCTCTCCGCTACTAGCTTTCTGTGCGCCGTCTGGTGAGGCTAGAACTTTAACCTCGACACGCGCGGTACCACGATTTTCATAACCCAGTTTTT
Source organism: uncultured Kangiella sp. (assembly GCA_950096615.1). Lineage (GTDB taxonomy): Bacteria > Pseudomonadota > Gammaproteobacteria > Enterobacterales > Kangiellaceae > Kangiella. The sequence goes on from CATNCP010000044.1 coordinate 9,661, forward strand.
TCGCAGCGGCATAGGATAAATCAATAATACGGTTTTTAGCGAATGGCCCGCGGTCATTAATTTTCACGACCACAGAATCACCGGTATCAATATTCGTCACTCGAGCATAACTCGGTAGCGGCAAAGTTTTATGGGCCGCTGTAAATTGATACATATCATACACTTCGCCAGAAGAGGTGCGACGGCCATGAAACTTTTGACCATACCAACTTGCGGTGCCTTCTTCAGTGTAGCCGTAACCATTGGCAAGAACGTGGTAAACCACACCATCAACCTCGTAATAAGGTGGATTACCAAAAGGGCTTTTTTCCTCAACTCGCGGCGTTGGTTCTGATGCAGGCCCATCTTGGAACGAGCTTGCGGTGCCATCGGGAGCATAGTCTGGAATCTTGCGATCCGCAGCACTGCCATACTCAGGTGCATCGTCATCAGATTCACGTCCACCACTAGTCGTGGTACAGGCGCTCAAGACACCTAATAAAGTTAATGCGCTAATTAATTGTGTTGTCTGCTTTAATAACATTTTGTCTACCTAACCGTTCTATACTAACAGTCTTATTTAAAGAACTAGGATTCACTGTTATTCGTTGTTTGTTTTGCCGCTAAAGTTTTTTGTTGCTTTACATCATACTCTGCTTTGATTTCTTGGCTTAATTGATAAACAGCCATAGCGTACATAGGGCTACGATTATAACGAGTAATCACATAAAAGTTGTGGAAGCCTAGCCAATAATCATAGCGATCTTCCTGTTTATAGTGATAGATCCCGGTAATGTCCTGATCATTCGCCTTTCCTTGATATTCCAACCCAGCTTGTTTTAAGTCAGATACTTTAAATTTTGGCTTGAGTTGATAGTTTTTGAATCGAGTAGCCATGCTTTCTTCAACATCAACAAACTCAGCCACCGGCTCGCCTAAACGCCAGCCGTGCATTTTGAAATAATTGGCGACACTACCAATAGCATCTGCCTTACTGTCGAATAAGTTAATCTTGCCATCGCCATCGAAATCTACGGTGTAATGACGGTACGAGGTAGGAATAAACTGCCCCATGCCCATGGCGCCAGCATAAGACCCTTTAGGCTCATCCAACTTCCAACCTTGCTCACGAGCCAACACGAAATATTCCGCTAACTCGCCTGCAAAAAACTTGCCGCGCTTCGGGTAGTGAAATGCCAAGGTGCTGATAGCGTCAATAACTGGGTAACTTCCCTGAATCCGACCGTAGTAAGTTTCAACGCCAATAATGGCAGTGATAATTTCTGCTGGAACGTTGAACTCTTGCTCAGCTTTCTCTAACAGCTCTCGGTTTGCCTCTAAAAATTCAACACCTTGTTTGATACGTTTTTGTTGAACAAAGATAGGCCGGTATTGATACCAGTCTTTACCTTCTGCTGGGCGACTGATGGCATCCAAAATACTCTGTCGTTTCTCGGCTTTAGCCAATACGGTGGAAATATAACTCTCTGTGAATCCATGCTCTTTTGCCATGTACTTGGCAAACGCTTCTTTATCAGTCGGTGCTTCGCCAGCATTCGCTGCGTAACCGAACAAGCCAAGTCCTGAACTCAACAACACTGTCGCTAGAATTTTTTTCATTGAACTCTCCTGGAGCCAGTTATTTTTGTATCAACAACAATCAACCATTTTAGGCCGAATGTAGCCGTCGATGAGTTTGAATCGACATCAATATGCCAAAACTCGCCATCAAGGTCACAATCGAGGTTCCGCCATAACTAATCAAAGGCAATGGTAACCCGACCACTGGTAACAAGCCACTGACCATGCCTATATTTACGAACAAATAAACAAAAAACGTCAAGGTCAATGCTGCGCCTAGTAAACGACTAAAACTATCTTGTCCCTGCAAGCTAATGTAAAGCCCGCGCCAAATCACGAACAAGTACAAAGCCAGTAATATGATAATGCCAATTAAACCAAACTCTTCACCCAATACGGCAAAAATAAAATCAGTATGGCGTTCTGGCAAAAACTCTAACTGGGACTGAGTGCCGTTGAGCCAACCTTTACCGTATATACCACCTGAACCAATCGCAATTTGCGACTGAATAATGTGGTAACCAGAACCCAATGGATCACTTTCAGGGTTCAAAAAAGTCAGTACGCGCCCTTTCTGATACTCCTCCATCGTGAAGTACCACATGATGGGCGCTAAAATCATCCCAATGCCAAGTGCGCCAACAATATAACGCCATTTCAAGCCGGCGAAGAAAATCACGAAAAACCCAGAAGCCGCAATTAATAATGACGTTCCTAAATCTGGCTGTATCATGATCAACACAGTTGGAGTTAACACTAGAGCCAAGCTAATCACCAGGTGTTTTAAAGTCGGGGGGAGTGCTTTATCCGCCAGATAAGCCGCCACCATAATTGGCACTGCTAACTTCATAATTTCCGAAGGCTGAAAGCGAACACCTAAATCAATCCAGCGCTGTGCGCCTTTGCTCGACTCACCAAAAAATATGACCGCCAACAAAAACACGATACCGATTAAAAAGAATAAGGGTGCCCACTCTTTTAGCGTCCTCGGAGCCACTTGTGCCAACAAAAACATCACTGTTAAACCGGCGCCGAAGCGAATAACCTGTCGCTCAACTAACGCTAAACTTTCACCACCAGCGCTGTAGACCACCAACAAACTAAACGCCATAAGCGCCAGCAAGCCTAATAAAAGAGGCACATCAATATGCAAGCGCCAAAGCAAGCTTCTGCGCGCTTTATGGGTATTAGCCGCACTAGTTCGCAGCGCCATCTTTGCTCTCCTCGTCAGTGCTCGCTGTCTCTGCCTGATTAACCTTTAAAACGTCTAACAAATAATAATCCATGATGTCACGAGCTAATGGTGCAGCATTCGAGCCACCGCCGCCGGCGTTTTCCATCATCACCGCCAGTGCAATCTTTGGCTGCTCAAAAGGAGCGTAACCGATAAATAGGGCATTATCATGGAATTTTTCTGCTATTTTTGTGGCATCGTACTCTTCGTCTTGCGCAATACTCTTGACCTGAGCCGTGCCAGTTTTACCCGCGGCAATATATTCAGCATCGGCAAAAGCACTTCGGGCCGTACCTCGTGGCGGTTCTGTGACTTTTTTCATGCTGTCTTTAACTAAATCAAGCCAACTACCATCGCTGGTATCGATTTGATGATACGCCATTACTGGGGTGTTCGCCTCGAAGCGATTATCCTGGGAAAACTCTCTAACCAGTTGTAAGTTATAACGAATACCATCGTTAGCTAATACAGCGGTCGCGTTAGCAAGCTGTAATGGCGTCACGGTCCAGAAGCCTTGCCCAATACCGATGTTTACTGTGTCTCCGTTGTACCAAGGCTCTCCACGAGCAGACTTTTTCCAGTCACGCGACGGCATAATGCCAACTTTTTCTTCAACAATATCAATCCCAGTTTTTTGACCAAAGCCAAACTGCCTCATGCCATCGTAAATATTATTAATTCCCAAGCGCACCGATAGATCATAGAAAAACGTATCACAGGACTCAACAATCGCCTGCATCACCCCAACCGTGGCGCCATGGCCCCAGGCTTTCCAATCACGATAACGGTGATCATTGTTCGGTAAAGAGAACCACCCTGGGTCGGCAATACGAGTACTCGGCGTAATAACCCCTTCTTTTAAGCCTAAAAATGCTAAGTGAGGCTTTATCGTTGATGCTGGCGGATAAGTGCCTTGAACCGCACGGTTATACAAAGGACGTTCGGGAGTTAGTAGCTTTTGGTAATCCTTGCTGGAGATGCCGCCCGTGAACATATTAGGGTCGTAAGACGGCTCACTAACCATCGCTAGTACACCACCCGTGGACGGCTCAACGGCAACAACAGCACCACGCACACCTTTTTCTTTCATCAACTGACTAATTTTCTGCTGCAAGCCTAAGTGCAAGTAAAGGTGCAGGTCTTCTCCAGCTTGTGGCTCTTCACGCTCAAGAACCCTGACAATTCTGCCGCGCACGTCAGTTTCTACTTTCTCGCTACCGACCTCACCGTGCAGTCTGTTCTCATAGTAGCGCTCTAAACCCAGCTTACCCATCTTCCCCGTGGCAGCATAACGCTGACGCGTGGTCCCCATTTCTTTCTTTTCTCTAACGTCCTTTTCATCCATACGGACTAGATCATCTTGGGTAATCGCGCCCATGCGACCTAATACATGAACCAAGCTTGCTGCGTAAGGGTAATAACGCTCTAAGCGCGCCTCAACGCTGACGCCAGCAAAGAAGTGCTGGTTAGCAGAAAAGATAGCGACTTCTTGTTCATCGAGATTAGTTTTGATGGCGTAGGAATTAAACTTGGGACGAAACTTTACTTGCTCTAAAAACTTTTCAACCTGCTCATCAGTGATGTCAAACATCTGCCGCAAGCGTTCAACAGTGTCGTTCATGTCATCGACTTGCTCAGGCACGATTTCCAAAGCAAAAATTGAACGGTTTTGTGCGAGTAGCTTTCCGGTCTGGTCGTAAATAAGCCCACGAACGGGCGCTATAGGCTGAACTCGGATGCGGTTATTTTCAGATTGGGTTTGATATTTATTGTGGTCAATGACTTGTAACTTGAACTCACGAACTAATAAAAAGACCATCAAACCAATAACAATGCCGAGCGCGATCACACAGCGCACGAAAAACATTGAAGTTTCTCGACCAACATCTTTTATGGCTTCGCGGCGTTTTAACATAGTACGTGGTTTGGTCGTTTAGTTGACCTTCAGTGTTATCTATTATTCTCGATGATACGGATGATTTACCGTCACAGACCATGCGCGGTATAGCGATTCAGCAATAATCACACGAACCAAAGGGTGCGGAAACGTCAGATTCGACAAAGAGAATTTCTGGTTGGCTCTTTCCAGACATGCTGGTGCCAAGCCTTCAGGGCCACCCACAAATAAAACCACACTCGGGTGATGTTGTTGCCAATGCTCAATTTGCTGCGCAAGTTGTGGAGTTGAAAGTTGCTTACCTTTCACATCCAAAGCAATAACCCAGTCGCCACTCGACACATGTGACAACATGGCTTCGCCTTCTTTATCCGTTAACCGTGCGATATCCGCGTTCTTACCGCGTTTGACCGCTGGAACCTCAATCAGTTCCAGCTGGAAGTCTCTCGGGAAACGACGAGCATATTCGTCATAGCCCTGCTCGACCCAACTGGGCATTTTTTGGCCAACAGTAATTAAGCGTATTTGCATAAAGGCGTGTCAATGTATCCCACTAAGCTCATGAAGATTGAACCATTTGCTTTATCTTAGCGGCTTTCTCAAAATGATCGAGTTGATGTTCTTTAATCCACCAGGTAGCAGCTTCCATCAGCAATTCAGGGTCATCGTTTTTATTAGCGAAAAACGCATAAAAGGATAAACCCACAGTATCACCTTTGCTCTGGATTTTTTGTTCGCAAACATCGATGATCTTTTGCTTTAAGCTATCTCTCATGAAGAACAGTACTCCGCAGTTCAAGGTCACGAAAGATTAGTTAGAACGAGCTTCTTTCCAGTTGGGGTCCCACAACTTTTCTAACTGATAAAAGTCACGAGTTTGCGCCAGCATGATGTGTACCACCACATCGCCTAAATCAACTAACACCCACTCAGAAACATCATCACCTTCAACACCAAGCGGTTGTATGCCTTGATCCTTCATTTCGCTAACCAAGTTATGCGCCACAGACTTAACGTGACGATTCGAAGTACCGCTAGCGACTACCATATAATCGGTCACAGTGCTGAGTTCCTTAACATCTAACACACTGATTTCTTTAGCTTTTAGGTCTTCTAGTTGCTCAACAACAACATTCTTTAATTGCTCGACTTGCATTAATTACCTTAACTCTTAGGGTTTAAGCCATATAGGCCATGCTGATTCATGTAGTCTAGTATACCATCTGGCAATAAAAATCGGGGTGAAAAGCCTTGATTTATTTGCTCTCGGATATAGGTTGATGAAATATCCAGTTGTGGCATCTGGCAGTAACCAACCTTGCCACAACTGTACCGAGGTAGTTCCTCTAGCTTGTCGATAGCATGCTGCTGATAAAACTCAGCGACTGCGCCATCCTTTGGTAATTCACTACTGGGGCGGCCAACCACTAATATATTGGTCAGCTTGATTAACTCTTGCCATTCGTACCACTCGTTGAGCTTAGCGAAAGCGTCAGTCCCCATTAAAAAGACCAAACACTCATCGCCTGTTCCTGCTTCATTGAATTCCTGACGAATCTCACGCAGAGTAACAACGCTATAACTAGGATCTTTCCGTCGTAGTTCACGAGTATCAACGCTCAGCTGTGGGTATTTACCCAGTACCAACTCTAACATTTCTATACGCTGTTGTGGTGTTGCGCCTGGCTGAGGCCGGTGCGGCGGGTATGCTGCTGGCATCAAAGCCACTTTGGCATAAGGAAAGCGGTTCAGCATTTCTTGGGTCATGCGCAGATGACCAAAGTGAACAGGGTCAAAAGTTCCGCCTAATACTATGTGCATTGGCTTTTTGCTTTTACTAGCCCCTGACATCAAGACATCCCAAAAGCTTTCTTAATATCGTTTAATCCATCCGTTGCGGCCTGTGACGGCTTTTGGCCGCCAGCTTTTTGTACCGCAACTTGAGCTTTTTTAGCTCTAAAAGGGTTCACACCTGCGATTAAGCAGACCACGTATGACAGCTCCTGCCACACATCAACATCGGCCTGCCCTTTAACACCTTTATCAATCATGGTTAAGCGCTGAATCATGGCATACCATTTTTTCACGCTGCCCTTGGATAGAGCCACCTGTAACACTTTTTGTTTCTTAGGCCACACACGATTGGCTTTGAAAATCTCAGGGATTGGTGTGCCAGCGGCAATTTCTTCAGACCATTTAGCGAGACTTTGGCACTCGCGTAACAGCTGATTAACGATAGGCAAAGGGTAAGTGCCTTCCGCTTCGATACTGGCTAGCATGCGCAAGGCTCGATCCGCCTGTCCTGCTAAACAAGCATCACCCAACTCAAAAGTCGAGTAACGAGCATTTTCACCCACATACTCACGAATATTGTCGCCGGTAATGACGTTTCCTTCCGCTAACAACGAAAGCATTTGCAAATCTTGATGTGCTGCTAATAAGTTACCTTCACAGCGTTCAATTAGCACCTGAACCGCATCATTATCCAACTGAACATTCAAGTTAGTCGCCCGTTGACGCAGCCAGCCACCCAGACGTTCCGCTGGGATAGGCCAAACTTCAACCACGATGCCAGCTTGCTCTAACGTTTTAAACCAAGAGGTACGCTTCTCGTTGGACAATTTTGGTGCGATTATCAGTAAAACATCAGTAGGCTGATTGTTGATAAAGCTTTGAATCGCTTCGCCTTGGGCTTTCTTAATCGATTTATCAAAGCGCCACTCGAGTAAACGACTCTCGGCAAACAATGACATGGTGCCTGCCTGATCGGTTAGAGGGTTTGCTGTATTCGAGTCTTCAATGATTTGACGCTCTAAGATACCCTGTTTTTTGCAATGGGCGCGGATCTGATCTGCCGCTTCCATTTTTTGCCAAGGCTCATCACCAGCTACGAGATAAACTGAGTAGCTTTGGTTCAGTGCTTGCTGTAATTTCTCGGGATAAACTTTCACGTTTGCCTTGGCATTAAAGAGTGTTTAAGAGTTAGGCTTTAGATGTAGCGTCGTCGCCATCTGCAACAACAGGCGATTGATCGCATCTTGGTACATATCATCGATTAAACGCTGCTGCTCATTGACCTGACCCGACTCAAGAGTTCGCTGGTAAGCAAACTCACGGCGACTGGTTAAGGTTTGTGTTTCCGGCTCCCCTTCAGTCACCATGTTAGGTGTCAGTAACTGATATTTCAGCGTAAAAATCAACTCTAACTCGCTGGCACGACCAAAGCTATCACGAGCCACGGTCCGCTTTTCAGTATCGTAGCCCACCACTGCTAACTGAATTTTCGAGTCTTCAGCGGCAGTTACCACTTCAGCTCCCTGATAAGCCAGGCGCTGCTTCAAGGTACGTTCAAACTCAGCGTTTGGTGTTTTACTTAACAGCCAAACTTTTGCACCATCAAGATCGGTGCCAGCACCTCGCAAGTGAAAGCCACAAGCCGTGAGTAAACCACTTACAACAACGACAATCAGTAATAAACGAATCTTCATTCTAATCCTAACATCCAGCTTTAATTAGCAGCTTAATTAGCAACAATATTCACCAGTTTACCCGGAACCACAATCACTTTGCGAATGGTATTGCCGTCGGTAAACTTGATGACATGCTCGTCTTCCAGAGCTAGCGCTTCAACCTCTTCTTTCGAGGCACTTGCCGACACAGTAATTTTGGCACGAACTTTACCGTTGACCTGCACAACAATCAGCTTTTCATCTTGCACCATGGCAGACTTATCCGCCACAGGCCACTTGGCGTCAACAACATCCGAGCGCTCAGCATCATCAACTAACTCGCCAAGGGCTGTCCACAATTCAGAACACACGTGTGGCACGATTGGCGCTAATAGTAAAACTGCAGTCTCTAAAGCTTCGTGCAATACCGCTCGGTCTTGCTCAGACATTTCCTCAGCTTTCGCCGCATGATTCAACAGTTCCATCACTGCCGCAATCGCCGTATTAAAGGTAAAGCGACGGTCGTAATCATCTGTGACTTTAGCAATCGTTTCGTGTGTCTTACGACGCAATGCTTTTTGATCACCATTCAGGTTCGAAACGTCTAGCTCACTGACCGCACCTTTATGTTGATGCGACTGTACCATCTTCCACAAACGACGTAAGAAGCGTAACGAACCTTCTACTGCAGAGTCTTGCCACTCCAAGGATTGATCCGGTGGCGAGGCGAACATGGTGTATAAACGCATGGTGTCCGCACCATATTGTTCGACCATCGATTGCGGATCGATACCATTGTTTTTCGACTTCGACATTTTCGTCATGCCAGCGTGCGTGACTTCATTGCCGTCTTTATCAACCGCTTTAACGACATGACCTTTGTCATCACGCTCAACAACTTCAACTTCTAGCGGCGACACCCAGTGACGCGCGCCCTTGTCATCCACATAGTAATAAGCATCCGCCAACACCATGCCCTGACACAATAGCTTTTTCGCTGGCTCATCAGAATTGACTAAACCCATATCGCGCAATAATTTGTGGAAGAAGCGGAAATACAACAAGTGCATCGTTGCGTGCTCGATGCCGCCAATATACTGATCGACAGGAAGCCAATGATTCGCTTTCTCAGGGTCAAGCATGCCATCTTCATAATTCGGGCAAGTAAAACGCGCATAGTACCAGCTGGATTCCATAAAGGTATCGAACGTATCCGTTTCACGAACGCCCTCGACACCATCAACCACCGCTTTTTTCCACTCTTCATCAGTGTTTAGCGGACTGGTCACGCCATCCATCGAAACATCTTCTGGTAGGCGAACAGGAAGCTGGTCTTCCGGCGCAGGAACGACCGAACCATCCGGCATATTAATCATTGGAATCGGTGCGCCCCAATAACGCTGACGCGACACGCCCCAGTCACGCAGACGATAGTTAACGGTTTTGTTACCCTTACCAATCGATTCTAATTTTTCAGCAATCGCATCAAAAGCTTTCTCAAAAGGCATCTCCGAAAATTCGTCCGAATTAATCACGATGCCTTTCTCGGTATAAGCCACTTCACTAATATCTAGCTCAGAACCATCAGCAGGCTTTACCACTTCGGCTTTATCAATACCGTATTTTGTGGCGAATTCATAATCACGTTGGTCATGCGCAGGAACCGCCATCACAGCGCCCGTGCCATAATCCATTAAGACAAAGTTCGCCACCCAAATAGGCACGTCCTTACCGGTAAGCGGGTGCTTGGCGTATAAGCCAGTCGCCATACCTTTCTTTTCCATGGTCGCCATTTCGGCTTCCGACACCTTGCTGTTTTTGCACTCGTGTACAAAATCAGCAAGCTCAGCATTCTTCTCAGCCGCCATCGTCGCAATCGGATGTCCCGCTGCAACCGCAAGATAAGTCACGCCATACAAAGTGTCTGGGCGCGTGGTATAAACACGAAGGTTGTCGCTATGATCACTTTCATCACCAAAGCCAAAGCCAAACTCAACTTCAACGCCTTCCGAGCGACCAATCCAGTTCTTCTGCATGGTTTTCACCATGTCAGGCCAACCTTCTAGCTTCTCGATATCTTCTAACAGCTCTTCCGCATAGTCCGTGATTTTAATAAACCACTGTGGAATTTCTTTCTGCTCCACTGGCGTATCACAGCGCCAGCAAGTGCCGTCCACCACCTGCTCATTAGCCAGTACCGTCTGATCATTCGGACACCAGTTAACCGATGACGTCTTTTTATAGACTAGGCCTTTTTCGTAGAGCTTAGTGAAAAACCACTGCTCCCAGCGGTAATACTCAGGTTGGCACGTCGCAAACTCACGATCCCAATCAAAGGCAAAGCCCAACGTCTGCAACTGACCTTTCATGTACTCAATATTTTCATAAGTCCAAGGCGCAGGCGAGGCATTATTCTTCACCGCCGCATTTTCAGCAGGCAAGCCAAAAGCATCCCAACCAAACGGCTGCATCACATTTTTGCCCTGCATACGCTGGAAACGCGACACCACATCACCGATCGTATAGTTACGAACGTGGCCCATGTGTAATCGACCACTCGGGTACGGAAACATGCTCAGGCAGTAAAACTTCTCTTTCGAAGCATCCTCGACCGCCTTAAAGGTTTGATTTTTTTGCCACTTCTCTTGAATTTTCCCTTCAATTTCAGAAGGTTGGTAGTGCTCAGTTAGTTGCATTGTCTGAAAATCTTTAGTTATTAAATGTGATTA
>CATNCP010000045.1 GCA_950096615.1 uncultured Kangiella sp.
GTTATTACAGGAATCACGCTATTTACTGCGGTATTGGGATTGATCATTGTCTCTACCGGTAATATTGAGACTGTTGAATATGGTTCTCATGATTTGGGCAGTTTATTCAAGCTTTATGACGTATCTGTTGACCCAGATATTAAAGCATTCGCAACTCAAAGCGCATTGTATTCGGGCGTTTACACATACTACTTTGTTTTGGCGATTGTTGGATTCTTCTATTGTCTGGGTGCTTTATATGACGACAGGAAAGACAAAAGTATCTTGTTCTGGAAATCAATGCCGGTATCAGATTCGCTAACAGTGATTTCGAAGTTTGTGTCGGTTGCAGTGGTAGCGCCGTTACTTTACTGGTTAGTGATTATAACGACCAACTTTTTAATGCTGATTATTGGAACCATATTTGCTTGGTTGTCAGGAGTTGATGCTTGGAGCGCTTTATGGGCAAACTCAGGGTTCTTTAAAGTTGCCGCCTATCAATTTGCTGCTATTTATATGGCAATGTTTTGGGCAATACCATTTGTAGGATACTTATTGCTGGTATCAAGTTGGACTAAAAAAGTCCCCTTCTTAGTAGCAACAGTGCCGCCGGTGTTGGTTGTGATAGCTGAAGGCATGATTTTCAAAACTGCGCACGTACTTAGCTTCCTAGGAACGAAGATGTTTGGTGTGGTGCAAGCATTAGTAGCCCCGTTTAACTCTTTAGCAAGAGAGTTTTCGCAGAAGCGTGCTGATGTTGAAGATGACATTCCTATTTTCGATGAGTTCGAATTCATGTCATTTGGTCAACAGTTCCAAGATAGTGGTTTCTGGATTGGTTTGATTCTAGGCGCTGCGATGATAGCTGGTGCTATTTATATCCGTCGTTTCCGTGACGAAGCGTTTTAATCGACACGGAATTAATAGGAGAGAGAGATGACTTATAACAGGAAAACAAGTAAACGCGTGAACCAGATTTGTTTGTATATCGCGATTGCAGCAATAGGGTATATCGTTGCTGCAAAGATGAATAGAGTGAAACCTGAACTGGGTGTACTTGACTCATTAGAAGCTGTTGAGACAATTCATAAAGGCTTTAAAAGTATTTTCATCTAATATGAGTTGAAAATGTTCAAGCAAGTGTTAGTAGCATTTGCCTCTAACGGTCACTGGCTTATCCAGTAAATAAAATAACCTTTCTATTGTGGAGAGTATGTGGTTTAAGCACCCTTACTCTCCATCTCGTATTTCAATATCCTCTCTTTTTTAGCATCAGTTTTTTGAGTTTAGCCGTCTAAACTCTTTGCTCAGTTATATTTCTTGCTAAAAAGTGGAGATTATTGATAGTATGCAAATTAACAAGTGGTATGACGTCTTATGGAAAGCCACTTTCGAATAATGTAATAAACAGCTGATTCCTGTCGATGGGGGAAGGAATTATATGAATAGAAATAAACCTCTAATGACCTTATCTAAGATTGCTGCTGGTGTTTCTTTGGCGGTGGCTGCGTCTGCATCCAATGCAGTGGGTTGGGAAAGTGAAAACTTTGATTATAGCTTCGACTCAACTATTTCTGTTGGTGCAAGCATGCGTGTTGAAGAGCGTGACCGCAACCTAGTTGGTAAGGCAAATCTTTACCAAATAGAAACAGGTATGCCTGTGACGAGTTTATATGGCTCGGGCATTGTTCCTGATGGTGCTTGGTCTAATAACTCTGATGACGGCAACTTGAACTTTGATAAAGGTGATTTCTTCTCTCAAGTAATCAAAGGGACTCATGAATTCGATATGCGCCATAAAGATGGCGACTACGGTTTCTTTGCTCGTGGCTTATGGTATTACGATCGCGTACTAATGGATAAAGAATTACGTTTTCGTGATTTAGATACGTATCCTGAAGGTGCTTACGCTGCTGGCGAAACGACAGCGCGTAAAGAGCAAGGTTACGATGCTCGTATGCTAGACGTTTATGCATGGGCTAACTTTGAAGTCGGTGATTACAGTATTTTACAAGTTCGCTTAGGTGAACAGGTGGTTAGCTGGGGTGAAAGTACTTTCATTCAGCACAGTTTGTCAGAAGCAAATGCAGTTGATTTGAGAACACTTAGAAATCCTGGCGCAGAATTAAAAGAAGCGTTTATTCCTTCAAGCATGTTATGGGCCTCTATTGACCTTTCTGAAAGCTGGTCAGCCCAAGCTTTTTATCAGTTTGAATGGGAGCCAGTTCGGACAGACGAGCCAGGTACATATTTTGCAACGCGTGATTTCCTAGGACTTAAAGGCTCTGAGGTACACTTAGGTTTTGCTCAGTTCCCTGAAGGACAGCCTGGAACCGTTGCGATTCGTCGCGACACTCGTGAAGCAGATGATAATGGACAGTATGGTATGAAGCTCGGTTATTTCACCGAAGGTGGAACAGAGTGGGGCTTCTACTACATGAACTACCACAATCGTCGACCGATTATTTCGGCAAACGCTGCTGATAATACGGGTACAGTTTATGGCTTCTTAGAATACCCTGAAGATATTCAGATGGGTGGTGTGAGCTTTAATACTGCAACTGATAGCGGCTTATCGATTGCTGGCGAAATGTCTTACCGTAAAGATGAGCCTCTACAGGTAGATGACGTTGAGTTATTGTTTGCCACTCTTGAGCCAATCGGTCAGATACCTAGCGGAACCAGCCAAGTAGCTAATGGTGTTGGTCTAGGCGAAGAAATTTCAGGTTATCGTTTGCATGATACTATTCAGGCTCAGATGACTATCACGAACCTGTTAGGTTCTGTGTGGGGATCTGATCAAACAGTATTCTTGATTGAAGTGGGCATGAACAAGATATTAGATATGCCTGAAAAGAGTGAGCTTCGATATGAAGCTGAAGGTACGTTCCGTTCAGGTAATCCGGCACGTGGCGTTGATGCTAACGGTAATGGTACTGTGGGCGGTGTGTTCGAGTTGGCACCTCCAGGTAGCACGCCTTGTGGCTTTACGAACCCAGCTAATGGCCAGCGTGTCACAACCGAGTGTGAAGGCACAACGGATGGATTCGCTGACGATTTCTCTTGGGGCTATCGTATAGCAATGCGTTGGGACTATAACGATGTCTTTAGTGGTTGGAATATGCAGCCAAGAATCGTATTTCAACATGATGTAAAAGGTAATACACCTGCACCTATTTCGAACTTCTTAGAAGATCGTCAGTCAGTAGCATTAGGTACAAGTTTTGATTATCAACGTCGTTGGAAAGTCGATTTCGCATACAATGCATTCTTTGGCGCTGGAGATAAGAACTTAATTTCTGACCGAGATTATGTTTCTCTAGCACTAAGTTATTCATTCTAATAAGGGTATTAACAGTTTATGGCTAATATTATGAATAAATGGTTATTGGCGAGTGCAGTCGCTTCGGTACTCTTTTCTGGTGTGGCATCTGCAAAAGTGTCAGAGGAAAAGGCTGCTCAGCTAGGTGGAGATGTTTATACCCCAATGGGCTCCGAAAGAGCTGGTAATGAAGACGGTTCTATTCCTGCATGGAACGGTGGTATCCAACAAGCTCCGGAAGGGTATGAAGTGGGTGATCATCACCCTGATCCATTCGCTGACGATGAAGTTGAATTCACCATTACTGCTTCTAACTATAAAGATTACGAAGATTTCTTAACGGTAGGTCAAGTTGCACTATTCAAGACTTACCCTGAAAACTTCAAAATGAATGTTTACACCAGTCGTCGTTCGGCATCATTCCCACAACACGTTTATGATGCGATTAAGGCAAATGCTCCAAGAGCAGAGCTAGTCCAAGGTGGTAATGGTATTAAAGGCACTTCAATTGGTGTGCCTTTCCCATTCCCTGAGAATGGCTTGCAACTTATTTGGAACGCTATCACTCGTTACCGTGGTGTATCCGTTGAGCGAGAAGTCGGTCAGGCATCACCTTTACCTGATGGTGACTTTGTTTTAGTTAAGCTAAAAGATGAGCTTCACCACATCTATAACGAGCCTGATATGACGCCAGAAAAATTGGCTGAAGGCAACGTTCTATTCTTGTTCCGCCAAATTGTAGAGGCTCCAGCGCGTTTAGCAGGTACGGCACTTTTAGTTCATGAAACTATGGACCAAGTTAAAGAGCCGCGTAAAGCTTGGACATACAACCCTGGCCAACGTCGTGTACGTCGTGCGCCTAATGTTGCTTATGATGCTCCAGGTACTGCTTCGGATGGTTTAAGAACAACTGATGACTTTGATATGTTCAATGGTGCGCCAGATCGCTACAACTGGACAATCAAGGGTAAAAAAGAGGTTTATATTCCATATAACAACTATAAACTTCACTCTGATCAGCTTGAATACGAAGAAATCGTTAAGCCCGGCGTCATCAACTCAGACTTAGTGCGCTATGAGAAACACCGCGTGTGGGTTCTTGAAGCTAACTTGAAGGCTGATACTCGTCATCAATATAAGAAGCGTGTTTTCTATATTGACGAAGATAGCTATCAAATCGTTGCTGAAGAGATGTACGATGAGCGCGGTGATTTGTGGCGCGTAGCACAGGCTTACCCGATCAACTACTACGATGTGCCAACATTGTGGTCAACGCTAGAAACTTACTATGATCTTCCTTCAGGCCGTTACCTTGTTATCGGTTTGGACAACCAAGAAGACATGTATGACTTCAATGTTGACTTTAGAGGTTCGCACTTCACTCCATCGGCACTGCGTAGAATTGGTCGTCGATAATATAACATCAGCGGTCGGGTTCACCGGCCGCTTTGTTTTTAACTCCAAGAAAAAATCAAAACAATGAAAACTGTCCTACAAGTTCTATTTAGTGGCTTGGCTCTTGTAGCATCCTTCGTGAGTCAGGCAGAACCAGCAATCATAGCTCCAAAAGCTAAAGATTCGTTATTATTAGATATCGTTAAAGTGTCTGATGAGCGATTTGTTGCGGTCGGCCAAAGAGGCCATATTTTGGTGTCTAATAACCAGGGGAATTCTTGGCAACAAGTTGCTGTTCCCGTCAGCGTTAATTTAACAGCTATTGATTTCTTAGACCAAAATCATGGTGTTGCGGTTGGCTTTGACCAAACCATCTTGCTAACAGAGGATGGCGGCGATACTTGGAGTAAGAGCCATCAAGAGATATCTAATTTCCAACCTGCTTTATTCAGTGTTTTGTATGCCTCGAAAGATAACATCACCGCGGTAGGTTCTTACGGGCTCTACTTAGAATCAAGCGATGGCGGTAAGACATGGGATAATCGTGAAGTTACGAGTCTAAGTGATGTCTACGATGGTTTTAGCCACTTTTATGATTTAGAAAGGCTTAACGATAACACTTGGTATATCGCCGGTGAGAAATTTATCGCAGAAGCCAAAGAAGATGGTGATGAGTCTAGTAAAGGGATGATCGCAGTAACAAAGGACGCAGGCAAAACGTGGGAAAAAGTCAATTCGCCGTATGAAGGCTCGTTCTTTGGGATTACGGTTAAAAATAGTGATATCTATGTTTATGGCCTAAGGGGCAACCTTTTTCATTCCATCAATGAAGGAGATACTTGGCAGCGCATAGGCCTGAACAATGAGGCTGGCTTGCATGACATGATCGTTCTTGAGGACGGTAAGCTTGTATTAGTTGGGACTGGCGGCGTGCTAGTGACTAAAGACGGAAGTAATATTACGCTGGAGAAGCGTACCGATCTAAAAGGTCGTGCGGCTTTAGTTAGTGTTGGTGGTGAGCATTACATTATTGTTGGTGAAGGTGGGGTCGAAACTTTTGCGAACGCGGGTTTAGAAAAATCAGTAGAGAAAGGTCAATAAGATGGCGAACAATAAACTAGAACCTTTAGTTAAGTCTTTATTTTTCTCTAAACGAGGCCTGTGGGTGGCGTTATTCGCCATTGTTACGGCGGTTATGGCCTACTTTGTGTCTCAGCTTAGAATTGACGCAAGCTTTGAAAAAAATATCCCCCTCAAGCATGAGTACATGCAAACTTATTTACAGTACCAAGAAGAGTTTGGTGGTGCTAACCGAGTATTTGTTGCGCTTGAGGCCAAAGAAGGTGAAATCTTCACTGAGAATTTTTTTGAAGCATTGAGGCAAGCGGATGACCGAGTTGAAGGTATTGAAGGCGTTAATCAGTCACAAGTGCAGTCATTGTTTTCTCCTTCGGTACGATATATAGAAGCAAGCGAGCAAGGCTTAGAAGGCGGCCCAGTTATTCCACCAGAGTTTGAACAGGTAGATAAAGAACAAGCCTTCACTAAAGTAAGAGAGAATATTTTAAAAGCCGGTATCCGAGGACGTTTAGTCTCTAACGACTTTACCTCGGCAATGATTTCTGCACAGCTGTTCTCGGAATACAATGACCCTAATGCCGAACTTAAGCTTGATGCTGATGGTAATGCGGCCTCACAAATGGTGCAAACTGACTATGTAAAGGTGGCCCACCAGCTTGAGAAGCTCCGAACCGATATTGAGGCGGATTATCCTGGCATTGAAGTCCATATCATCGGCTTTGCTAAAATGATTGGTGATGTCAGCGATGGTGCTGGCAATGTTATCTTTTTCTTCTTGATTGCATTTCTTATCACTGCGTTGTTAGTTTTCTGGTACTCGCGCTCTATTAAATTAACATTATTACCGTTACTAACCTCTAGTGTCGCAGTGGTTTGGCAGTTGGGTATCCTGACTGCTTTAGGTTATGGCATAGACCCTATGTCTATTTTGATTCCGTTCTTAATCTTCGCTATCGGCGTGAGCCATGGCGTACAGATGATTAATGGCGTGCAACATAATGTGGGCAAAGGGTTAAAAGTATTCGATGCATCGATTGTCGCTTGTGCTGGGTTAATCGTGCCGGGTGGCGTCGCCTTGCTGAGCGATACCATTGGGTTCTTAACATTGCAGTTGATCGAGATTGACATTATTCGTGAGCTGGCTATTACTGCCAGTATCGGTGTTGCCGTATTAATCCTGACCAACTTAATCTTATTACCGTTACTACTTTCTTATACTCACTTTAGTGATAAGTTTGTAACCAGCGTACAAAAGCGCGAGAAAGCTCATGAAGCTATTTGGCATAAGTTAGCGGTATTCGCGAAACGTCCAATGGCTACCATCGTAGTGGTTATCAGTGTTCTATTGGGCCTTCTGGGCTATTGGGGCTCACAAAACATGAAAGTCGGTGACTTACATGCGGGCGCTCCAGCACTAAAGCAGGACTCTCCTTATAATATCGACACCAAGTTTGTGACTGATAAGTATTCGATTGGTACGGATGTTATTTCAATACTTGCTGAAACTCGTGCCGATGGCTGTACTTATTATAATATCATGGAAACCATTGATGATTTTCAGTGGCAAATGGCCAATGTTGAAGGTGTGCAGTCTACTTTAAGCTTGCCTCAAATCTCGAAAGTGGTGAATGGTCTATTAAGTGAAGGTAATCTCAAGTGGAAAATGCTGCCGAAGGATGAAGCTGTACTGCCTTATACCATTGCGCGTGTTGAAACCAGTACGGGGCTCCTGAACTCGGGTTGTAGCGTAATGCCAGTTATGGTGTTCCTAAAAGACCATAAAGCTGAGACTATTGAGCGTGTTGTTGGCTCAGTGAAGTCTTTCCAAGGCAATTATTTGGAAAAAGAAAAAAGTAAGGTTCTTAATGCTGTGTCAGAAACTTTTGCTCAGCTTGATGAGCAACAGCAAAACACCATCAATAATCAGCTAGACTCATTGATGAATAGTTACGCTGAACTTTCTTACAGTGAAGATTCTGAACGACCATCACTTGAAAACTATGTTGGTGAGCAGTTAGCAGAAAGCTCAGAAGTTAGCACAGAGCAAGTTACCGAAATTCAAGCTACTATTAAGGAGCAGCTACCGGCAAGTGGCTTTAAGCCCGTCAAGTTTAGATTGGCGACAGGCGCTGTTGGTGTTATGGCGGCGACTAACGAAGCCGTTGAAGCAGCACAAGTGCCAATGATGATCTGGGTTTACTTAGCGGTAACCTTGTTGTGTTTGATCAGCTTCCGCTCGATTAGAGGTACGATTTGTGTGGTATTACCGCTAGTTGTCGTGTCGCTGTTGGCGCAAACCTTGATGACTTGGTTAGAGATCGGCTTGACCGTGGCAACGCTACCGGTGATTGCGCTAGGTGTCGGTATTGGTGTTGATTACGGTATCTATATCTTCTCGCGGATGGTTGGTTTTATTCGAGAGGGGCGCTCAGTGTCAGAGGCTTACTTTGAAACACTAAAGTTAACCGGTAATGCCGTATTATTTACAGGTCTAACGTTGGCAATTGGTGTCAGCACCTGGATTTTCTCTGCACTTCAGTATCAAGCTGACATGGGAATCATGCTAACCTTTATGTTCTTAGTGAACATGTTAGGTGCAATTTTCTTATTACCCGCATTAGCTGCATTATTCTATCGTCGCTAAATAATCTCAACTGGTAGTAACAGTTGTAAAAAAGGCACCTTAATCGTAAATTAAGGTGCCATTTCGTATCTAAATGTCCTAGAATTAGGTAACGTTTAACTAACGTGATTTAACCCATAATTATTCTTGGACAGGACAATGGCCAGTGTAAGCAATACTTCCAAATTGTTGGAAAACGTCCAGCAAATCTGCGATCAAAAATTCTCAAAAAAACAAGCTGAGCTTGTTAAGCAATTCTCCCAACTTATTTACTCTAGTGTTTCAGAATATGAATTCAGTGAACGCACGGCTGAAGAGTATTTTGACTCTATTAGTAGTTTATGGGGGTTTATACAAGATTTCGATGGCTCGTCTAAGGTTAAGGTATTTAACCCTGACCTTAAGAAAGATGGCTGGGAGTCACGCAACACCATCATTCAAATCAACCATAAAGACATTCCGTTTTTGGTAGACTCCATTCGTATGGAGCTAAATCGTCATGGTGTTGATGTGTTGCTTCATATCCACGTGCCGATGTACATCAAGCGTACTAAAACTGGCAAAGTGTCAAAGTTAGACGTGTCGTACGATAAAGGGACTAACGAAGGCGAAAGTATTGAAACGCCGATGTATTTAGAAGTTGATCGAATGATTGACTCTAAGTTCATGAAGACGTTGGAAGAAGACCTTGTCCGTATTTTACGTGACGTACGATCAGCGGTGACTGACTGGAAGCCGATGCGCGAGAAAATGATTGATATCATTGATGAGCTTGATTCGGGGCCACCGCCACTACGACAAGATCGTATACAGGAAGCCGTAGATTTCTTACGTTGGGTTAAAGAGAATCATTTTGTTTTTATGGGCGCTCGAACTTATGATTTAAAAGGTAAAGGCGAAGACCTTCACTTAAAATCTGTTAAAGGTTCTGGCCTAGGTATTTTAGCTGATGAGCGAAAGTACTCTGAGTACCATTTATCTCGCTCGCCCAAAGGTGCGCAAAAGCTGGCCTTGTCAGCAGAGCATATTTTGGTACTAACCAAAACCAGTACTCTATCAACCGTCCACCGCTCTAGCCATGTCGACTATATCGGTGTCAAACGTTTTGACGATAAAGGCAAAGTCATTGGCGAGCATCGTTTCTTTGGCCTGTTTACTTCTGCTGCATACAATATGGATCCTCAATTAATCCCTGTATTGCGAAAGAAGATTAACAATGTATTGACGGAATCGAAGTTAAAACCAGGCGGTCATGACTATAAAGCGTTGAAAAATATTTTGGAAACTTATCCAAGAGATGAGCTATTCCAAATTCCAACGTTGAAGTTATTAGATGTCGTTATGGGGATTTTGCACATCCAAGAGCGTCGCCAAGTACGAGCTTTTGTACGTCGTGATCCTTTCGGGCGTTATTTCTCGGTGCTGACTTTTGTCCCACGCGATACTTACAACACTCGAATTCGTTTAAAAATGACGGAGATTCTTTCAGAAACCTTTGATAGCAAAGGCGAGATAGAATTTACTACCTACTTCTCAGAGTCAAATCTAGTCCGTACTCATTTCCGCGTGCCTGTGGAAAATACTGAAGCAATTGAGTATGACATTGAAAAGCTTGAAACCAATCTGGCTAAGTCTGCCTTAAGTTGGGAAGAGGTCTTATCCGACGAGATTAATAAAGCCTTTGACGGTGAGGAAGCTGCGGTACTATTGAAAAAATACCGTCAAGCGTTCCCGCCTAGCTTCCAGAATCAACAAAGTGTTGATTCTGCAATGGTTGATATCAAAAACATTGAAAATCTTAGTGACGACTGGCCTTTGGGCATGTTCCTTTACCGTTCCGGAGATGGGCAGTCGTTACGCTTTAAGCTATACCACAAAGACACGCCATTACCGTTATCGGCAGTGATGCCAATGCTTGAGAATATGGGCCTAACGGTTATTGATGAAACCCCATATGAAGTGTCGTCAGAGTTTTTGGGTGACTATCGAATTCTAGATTTTGACGTCCAATATACGGAATCCGATATTGATGTCGAAACGATTCGCGACAAGTTCCATAAAGCGTTCGGCAAAGCTTGGTATAAACAAGCTGAGAATGACGGCTTTAACCGTCTTATTATGGCTGCTGGTATGGATTGGCGACAAGTTGCCATTCTTCGTGCTTACGCCAAGTATATGTGGCAGATAAACTTTACCTTCAGTCAAGTTTACATCGAGCAGACTTTGTCTCAATATCCTGAAATTGCTACTGGCTTGGTTGAGTTATTCGAGCTTAAGTTCAATCCGCACGAAGAATTTAGCCAGAGAAAGTATGCGCTGAAGAAAAGTCAGTTGCTCAAAGACGTTCAAGAAGTTGAAAGTCTAGATCAAGACAAAATCATCAACAAGTATATTGAGTTAATTGAAGCGACTTTGCGGACTAACTTCTTCCAAGCCGACGAGAACGGTAAAGATAAACCGTACATTTCATTCAAGCTAAACCCAAGTATTATCACTGAAATGCCAAAGCCGGTACTGATGTACGAAATTTTTGTTTACTCACCTCGCGTCGAAGGTGTGCACCTACGCGGTGGCAAGGTCGCGCGTGGTGGATTACGTTGGTCGGATCGTCGTGAAGACTTTAGAACAGAAATCCTCGGCTTAGTTAAAGCTCAGCAAGTTAAAAACTCAGTGATTGTTCCTGTCGGTGCTAAGGGTGGTTTTGTTTGTAAGCAACTGCCGAACTCAGGTGGCCGCGAAGCGTTCTTTGCAGAAGGCGTAGAGTGCTATAAAACCTTTATTCGAGCTTTGCTAGACATTACTGATAATTATGTTAATGACAAGCTGGTTCAGCCGCGTGATGTGGTCGTTCATGATGATCCTGATGCTTACTTAGTCGTCGCGGCAGATAAAGGAACCGCAACCTTCTCTGACATTGCTAACGGTATTTCAGAGGAATATGAGCACTGGCTAGGCGATGCATTCGCTTCAGGTGGCAGTAATGGTTATGACCACAAAGCAATGGGAATTACCGCTAAAGGCGCTTGGGAGTCTGTTAAACAACACTTCCGCGAGATGGGCGTCGACTGTCAGAGTGAAGACTTCACTGTCGTTGCTTGCGGTGATATGTCAGGCGATGTGTTTGGTAACGGTATGTTGTTATCGAAACATATTCGTTTGCAAGTCGCTTTCAACCATATGCATATCTTCGTTGATCCGAATCCAGACGCTGCAGAAAGCTATAAAGAACGTGAACGCTTATTTAATCTGCCTCGTTCGGGTTGGAATGACTACAACAGTAAACTTATCTCTAAGGGTGGCGGTATTTTTGAACGCAGCTCTAAGAAGATTGAGTTAACACCTGAAATCCAAGAGATGTTAGGTGTTAAAGCTAAGTCATTAGCACCTAATGAGTTTATTAATGCTGCGCTGAAAATGAAGGCTGATCTGTTCTGGAACGGTGGTATCGGAACTTATGTGAAGTCTTCTAAAGAAACTAACCAGCAAGTTGGTGATAGAGCTAACGATAACTTACGTGTCGACGGTAAAGACATGCAGGTTAAGGTGATAGGCGAGGGTGGTAACTTAGGTTGTACACAACTAGGGCGCATTGAATACATGCAGCACGGAGGTCGTGCTAATGCGGACTTCATCGATAATGCCGGTGGTGTTAACTGTTCTGATAACGAAGTTAATATCAAGATTCTGTTGAATGGTGTTGTGTCTGATGGCGGTTTAACCGTTAAACGTCGTAACAACTTACTAGCACGTATGACCGACGAAGTATCGGACATCGTAATACAAGATAATTATCGTCAAACTCAGTCCATCAGTATTACTGAGTCACGTGCGCCATCAATGGTTAAAGAGCATATGCGCTTTATCCATGGCCTTGAAAAAACCGTCGGTTTGGATCGTGGCCTTGAGTTTCTACCGAGTGACGAAGAGTTGCTTGAACGTGAAGCGAACGGTCGCGGACTTACGCGCGCAGAATTAGCCGTGTTGCTGGCTTATGGAAAAATCGAATTGAAAGATTCGCTGTGCATTCCTGAAGTGACAGAAAACAGCTATTTTGAGAGCTACTTATTAGAGTATTTCCCAAAGCCATTGCGTAAGAATTACATCGATAATATGAAGAAGCATCCGCTGAAGGATGAAATTATCGCCATGTGCTTAGCCAATGAAATGGTTAACTTAATGGGGACCAACTTTGCTTTCCGAGTGATTGACGAAGTCGGTGCGAATATCGGTGAGGTTGCCCAGTGTTATGTCATGGCAAAAGAAACATTCAACCTGACTGGCCTGTGTGAAAGCATTGAAGCGTTGGACAATAAGGTTCCGGCCGAAGTTCAGACTAAGATGATGTTCCAGGCACGACGTATTGTGCGTCGCGCAACACGATGGTTTGTCCGTAACCGCAGTAAAGACCAAACGATTGAGGAAGTGATTAGCTTCTTTAAGAAAGGGGTCTCAGAGCTTCAGAAAAATGTCCACAAGACTCTGGAGGCGAAAGAGGCTCAGGGCATTGAAAAGGACATCAAGTTATTGGTGGAGCAGGGAGTTCCTGAGAAGCTTGCAAAGCAAGTGGGTTACCTCAGCACCATGTTCTCATCAATGGATATCGTTGAGTTATCGACTCAATACAAGTTGCCGATTTTGACCGTTGCTGAGGTTTACTACAAGCTGGGTGCACAAATCGATCTGCACTGGTTCTTAAATCAAATTATTGCACAACCTGTGTCTAACCACTGGCAAGCATTTGCTCGTGCAGCATTCCGCGAGGAATTGGACTACCAGCAACGCAATTTGATTGAGGCGGTTCTGCCATTAACGGCTAAATATAAGTCTCCTGAGACGCGTATTAAGCACTTCTTGGCGGATCATGATGATTTGTTGTCGCGTTGGAGTGAGATGGTTAGCGACTTTAAGCAAAGCAATACACATGAGTTTGCTAAATTCTCGGTAGCATTAAGAGAATTGCAGATTCTTGTACAGCGAAGTCATCGTCTGATTAAGTAAAGAAGGCTGTAAACCTTACTGAAAGCCCGAGAAATCGGGCTTTTTTGTGTTTGGAACATCAAATGCCACAATTGCCATAATTCGCCATAATTCATTCATTGAAACTTCAGATTCCTTTGTTCTACTAGACTCAACAAAACGATATAGATAGTAATCTTTTATAAAGAACCAGGAGTCAAACATGTGTGTTTTAGTAGTGCCGGATGAGATGAAGCAATCCAAGCAGTATACGGAAGTATTCGAAGCTTATTGGCAAGAACAACAAAAAGATAAAGTTGAATTAGTCGCAGCTGAGCGTGTGAAAGACCGTTCTTTTTTAAGTATGGTGAAAAAAAGCACCAAGCAATAAGCTGGGTGCTTTAAGATTTAGACTAATAAAACCTAGGCTTTATTGAAGTCTGGCAGCAGCATCTAGACGGATAGTCGTACCGTTTAGGTAAGCATTCTCGACGATATGCTGAACTAACTTCGCGTACTCTTCTGGCGTACCAAAGCGTGAAGGATTAGGAATACCTGCTGCAATTTGTTCGCAAACTTCTGGCGTGATTTTCTCCATCATTGGTGTTTCGAAAACCCCTGGAGCCACTGCCATGACACGAACCTTAATACGTGCGAATTCACGCGCTAGTGGCAATACCATACCAACAATCGCCGACTTGGTTGCCGAATAAGCAGTTTGGCCGATCTGACCTTCGTAAGCCGCGATAGATGCGGTATGAACTATAACACCGCGCTCGCCGTTAACTTCCTCATTCTCTTGCATGTGTTTAGAGGCAGCACGCGTTAGAAGAAAACTACCAACAAGATTGATATCAACCACTTTCTGGAAGTAATCAGCCGGCATAGGACCTTTCTTGCTATGAATCAAGCCCGCGCCTAATACTCCTGCGCACCCTACGGCAAGATTAATACCACCCATAAACTCTGCGGCTTTATCAGCAGCATCTTCTACTTGTTGCTCTTTGCTGATATCGGTGGTGATAAAAATGGCGTTGTCACCAAGTTCTTTAGCGACGGCATCGCCTTGCTCTTGATTTATATCCAGTAATGCAACTTTTCCGCCGGCAGCAATAATATGCTTTGCGGTGGTTAAACCAAGGCCTGAAGCTCCGCCACTAATCAAAGCTTTTGATTGTGAGAAATCCATAATCTATTCTACTCATCGTTATGTGCGTATAAGGTGTGGCATTGTACCAACCCCTGCGAAGCATGCCAATTCGGCAAAGCTCGCAGGGGAGCGGTTTTTTAATGGCGTTTGTCGTAAAGGCCGGGGAGGGACTTATCGTTCTGATTATGCCGCGTCCACTTAAATGCGGAGAGGTATTTCGCTAATTTTTGTCCCTGCCAACTGCGCTGAGATTGTAGTTCGTTGGCTGACTTTGAATAACATGCCTGTTGTAAGTTTGCCAATTCTTCGGCAAGTTGAGGCTGGTTCTGATTGCGGCACAATTGAATCAATTGAGTAATATTGCTTATCGAGGCAGGGCTCGACTTGCTCATTAACCAAGCGGAAAGGTGCTGTGCAGTCGCTCTAGCATTATTACTTTTTGCTGCGCTTATTGAGTCTTTTAAGCTCGAACTCTGAGCTAACTCTTGAGCTGGCTGAAGTGTTTCAGTAGTGTGTGAGCCCTGTACTTGGCTGTTGTGTCGACGCTTTATGAATAACAGCAAGGTTAGCAGCCATAAAGCTGCAAGACCATATGAAATATATTGCCAATAAGTAGTCGATTGACCAGCTGTTTCGGCGTTATTGGTTGAAACGCTAGGTGTTGTTGAGTTTTTTTGCTGTATTGCTTTTTGCTGCGCTTCAGGAATAACGGTCTGGGCTTTATTATCAGCAATTTGCTGGCTGCTTTGTTCGACACGGATAGTTTGTGCCGGTAGTACGGCGTATTCTTGTTGATCCGTTTTAACGTTCCACCATGGTACTTTGACTTCAGGAATCGTAATATCGCCTGCCTGATTTGGGATGATGGCCACTTTTTCAAAGTGATAGCTGTTAACACCGAAGCGGTTGATTCGCTGGCGATATTGTGGAGTATCGCGGTAAATCGTAACTCCCTCTTGGTCGGGGAAGGTGACCGTTGGTAATTGAGTTTTAAGTAACCCAGTACCCTTAATGATAAAGTCTAGGTTTGCAGGATCGCCTACTCTGAAGGTCTGATTTTTTGGCTGCCATTCCGCCTCTAACTCTAGTTTCGACGCTGGTAACCACGGTTCAGCAGCATTTTGTGGTTTAGGTTTTACCTTAACGCTGTATTTCTGTGTACTGAGGTTGATAGGTTTAAGTTGGGACCGCTGCCATGGTGAGCGTCCCGAATCTTCTTCCAAAATGGTGGCGCTATAAGTAATGGGTTCAATAACCATCTCACCGCTTTGTTGCGGGAAAATAGCATAACGCTGTTCCACCACGCGAAAGTTATTACCGTTTTGAACAACATCAAAGGTTTTATTATCACCCAGTTGTTCGACTAGTGCATTACTGACACGAATAGGAGTGATTTTCTGGTTGCGAGCTACAACTGAGCGGTAGATACGCACGGTAAACATCAGCTGCTGTTGGACATACACCTCTTCGTCGCTGAGTTTAGCTCGTAGCTTAATTTTAGCGTTCGAAGTATCTGCGATATCATCCTGCTGCGGCATAATGCGAATCGTAAAAGGGTCTGAGTGCTCGTTGCCAATTTTGAGTGCGGGGATAGTATAAATGCCGGCTTCTTTTGCCAGCAATTCAAAGTCCCAGCCCATTTGAGAGTTATATTGACCATTAATGATAACGCTACTATTAAACTCTTGGCGGCTGCGGATTGTAATAGCCTCAGGAATGAAGTTTTTAGATGCACCAGCGCTCAAAGTGCTGGAATCTTCTACTTGGACTCTGAGATGAAAGGTTTCATTCTCATGGATATCCGTTCGGTCTAGTGCCAGTGTTATTTTTGCAGATGCCGTTGATGCTACTAGTGTTAGTAGCATCATAGAGATAAGCTGAATGATAGACTGTTTATATTTCATCGAATATTACCAATTTTCTTCAACATGCTGCTTGTGTCCGCGGCGTTGATACTCACGGTACATTTTGCGTCTTAGTAACCCGCCAGGATCATCTGAAAGTCGTTTGAGCCACTGTTCCATTTCTTGATCTTTTTCTTCTTCCTTGAACTGCTCTTCTAATTGCTCTGGTGTGGGCTCAGGCTGTTGCTGCTGTTCTTGTTGTTGCTCCTCTTGTGAGTCGCTTTGTTCATCAGAGGAGTCTTGCTGAGAATCCTGCTGACTCTCTTGTTTTGACTGCTGCTCCTGGTCTTGCTGATTTTCTGACTCACCTTCTTGGTTCTGATCTTGTTGCTTCTGTTGCTCTTGCTCTTGCTTCAATTGTTCAATAATATCTTTATTGTATTGGGCATCTTCGTGAGAAGGGCGCATTGTAAGAGCCTTTTCATAAGCAGCAATTGCTGGTTCATACTGCCCATCTAAAGCCAAGGCATTGCCTTGATTATAGTAGTCTTCTGCACTCAGCGCATCGTCTGGAATCTTATCAAGTAAGCTCTGAGCAGCTTTATAACTGCCCATACGGTATGCCGCAGTAGCTTTCCAACGAGGATCTTGGAATTGATTATAAGCTTCGGTCGAGTTGCCTTGGTCGAGAAGCTTTTTTCCTTGTTGGTCCTTATTCAAAAACAGTTTCTGAACAGTACCAACCTCGCTATCAGTTGATGCTTCATTGGCTTGAACGCTTGGTGTGGTTAAGCCTGCAAACATCATAATGCATAAACAACCCAGTAGGCTTCGGTGTTTAAAGCTAAGCAAAACAATGGGTAATAGAAGAATGATTAACCAGTAACCCAGATCAAACCAGTCGTCAGCGAAGGTATTATCTTTAGCAGAGTCCGCAGTATGAATACTGGACGCTTGTGCCATCAGTTGCACATCTTCATTATCAACGGTTACTGGGGTTAATACAGCACCCACCTCTTCAGCAAAGCTGGTCATTAACGCGTAGTCGAGCTGCGGAATAACAATATTACCATTACGATCTTTAAGGAAGCCTTCTTCATCAGACAGCTTGATCGGTGCTCCGTCCTCTGTTCCTAGTGCCAAAATATTGAGCTGGTACGGAGTGCCATCAAGAAGATCGGTAACCTGATCCAAGCTTTCTTTGTCAGCGCCGTCTGTGAACCAAAGGATTTTTCCTTGAGCCAACCCTGTATTATCTAACAACTCGATGGCGTGCTCGAAACCTGCTTCAGGCCTGCTACCAAGTAGCGGCATGATTTTCGTTGAAACTGCACCTAAAAGGTTTTCAATCGTATCTTTATCCGTGGTCAGTGGGCTAAGAATAAATCCATCTCCGGCATAAACCACTAAACCGGTTAATCCTTCATGGTGCAGTTTTAAGTAATCTTTAATCTTAAATTTTGCGCGCTCTAAGCGACTGGGCTTAATATCGTCAGCATCCATTGATAGCGATAAGTCGAGCAGTATTACCTGAGTCGCTTTACTAGAAAAAACAGGTTGTGGAGTTTTCTTCCAAGTAGGCCCAGCTAATGCAATGCTGGCGACAATCCAAAATATCAAAAGCATTATTGGTAAATGCTTCAATCCCTTGGCATTGTCAGAGCGTGGCATTATCCAGTTTAACAAGTGGGGATCGATAATCGCTGCCCAGCCTTCTTGAGCATGGCTTTGTTTGCGATAGAACCAATACAGTATCGCTGCTGGAATAATCAGTAATAAGGCCCAAGGGCGTATGAAATGGAATAAGCTCAAATCAGGCATGACGCGTCTCCTGCTGAGTCTTGTGGTGAAGAGTCTCGTTGCGCTTCTTCGGGTTTACCAGAATACGTAGTAGCACTTTAAATAAGCTAAGTACTATTGCTAAAAGCAGTGGAATGAAGAAAAGCGCTTTGCTTGGGCGATAACTTTGGTCGAGATCTTCCACCGGTTCGAGCTCATCCAGTTTTGCATAAATTTGTTGCAACTCTTGGGTGTTTTTTGCTCTGAAATACTGCCCACCAGTTTTCTCGGCTACAGCTTTTAGGGTCGCTTCATCTAATTCTTTCGACGGGTTAATGGTGCGATTTCCAAAGAAGCTATTCCTTACCACCATTCTTTCGGCGCCTACACCAATGGTGTAAATGGTCACGCCTGCGTGCTCTGCAAGTTCTGCTGCTTGAATCGGGTTCAAAACCCCCGTATTGTTTTGGCCATCAGTTAATAAAATAAGTACTCGGTTTTCTGCATCGCGGTCTTTTAGGCGTTTTACCGCTAGACCAATACTGTCGCCGATAGCTGTTCTTGATGAACCGGCTAAGCCAATCTCTGTTTCATCCAGCATGAGCTGTACGGTTTTTAAATCGAACGTCAGAGGCGTTTGTAAGTAAGCTTGCTCACCAAATAGAATCAAACCAAGGCGATCGCCATCACGGCGCTCGATGAACTCCTTCATTAACGCTTTCACCGCCACTAAACGATTCACTTGTTGATTATCGATCATCATATCCTCCATCTCCATGGAGCCAGAAATATCGATACTCACCATGAGATCGCGGCCACTGCTGGGCAGGGCGACGGAGTCACCAACCCAAGTAGGTCTTGCTACTGCAATGACGAGTAATACCCAAAGTAAGAAGTTATACCAAGGAAAGTGACTCTTGACCTTTTTTCCTTGCTGGCGCTGCATTTTCCAATAAAGAAACAATGGTGCCCTTAGCGCTTGCTGCCGTTGCTTGCGCTCCTCAAGCCACCACACGAATAAAGGGAGTGGTAATAACAGTAACAACCAAGGCCACTGGAACTCAAACATGATGATGTTCCTCCTGGCGTCGCTGGGTATACTCTTTGACCTGCTCAGGTAACTGCTCTGCCCAGTTGATAATGTCACGCATGACGCTATCTTTATCCACGTCGTCGCTGGCTGTAGCGGGCTTATAAGGTAAGTCGACAAAGACTGCTATAGTTTCATTGCTCAGTTGCTGACCTTGAGTGTCTTGTAAAAACTGCATCCACTGTTGCTGGTTCATAGAGCCTGCCAGCTCTTCGTCCACATAACATAAGCCGAGGCGTCGCATAACATTGTGGCTTTTAGCTAACCAGCGTGGGTCGTCGCTTTTTCTTAGTTGATGCAACTCTGCCGATGCGAAGCGAACAAATCGATAATGGTGTCTTTTGAGCAAAAATCGAATAAGCAATAAAAGGGCAATTAAGGCAATAAGGCCAATGATAATCCACCAACCTGTCGCTAGGGGCCACCAATTCACCGCTTCTGGCGGATGAATATCGCGCAGCTGCTGCAAGAGTTGGCTTTGGGCGGAGTTTAACGCAGTCAACACTTACTTACCCTCCGCATGCATCAACGACAGACTATTTTGAATAGTGGGATCAAGCGATAGATCCGTGATGGAATCTGCGGTGCTACACAGTGCGAAAGCAGATTGCGACAGCGTAAAATTCTGTCGTACTTGTGCTACACGCTGTTCGAATACTTGCTGATGTTTTTGCATATCACGTTGATTGCTGGCATCAATCCGAATATGGCGCAGACCATCGGTCAGGGTGTACTGCCCCGGCAAGGGTATTGATGCTTCTAGTGGATCGGCAATCATGACGCCGTAAATATCGTTGTGCTGGGCTAAATAGGTTAGGTACTGCCGACAATCGTCGTTCAGGTTCATAAAGTCGCTAAAAATGTAAATCAAACTACCGCCTTTAACCAGGTGGCGCAGTCGCATCAACATTTCCTGCAGAGAGTTTTGATTGATGTTATAGGCCTCGGCTTCGGTATAAACCGATTCCAGTCGCTGGTTGTGCAGCTCCATCAAGCGTTGCAGTAATCTCAAACCGTTCTGACGGCGGTTTGAAGGCTTTAACTCGATATGTTCGTTAGCGGTGCTGAAAAGTCCAGCAACACGATTACCGGTGTTGAAGGCCGCCCAAAAGGCACGTGCCGAATGTAAGCAGGCTAAGGTGGACTTAAAGCGATTACGCGAGCCAAAAAACATGGTGTCTTGTAAGTCTGTCACTATGTAGACAGGACGTTCGCGCTCTTCCTGAAAAATTTTGGTGTGGACCTTGCCAGTACGAGCCG
>CATNCP010000046.1 GCA_950096615.1 uncultured Kangiella sp.
ATCCATAAATTATTTAACGAAAAAGGTATTGAGATACCTTATAGCAAACAGGACTTATATGTTAAAGAGTGGCCTAACTCTCCTCAGTAGTTTCGGTATTACTTTCTTGCTTTTGCCTATAGCACACTCAATTGGCAATGATGAGATAAAGGTAACTCAACAGTTTTACGAGGACTGCGGGTTAAACAAAAAGTCTCGCACACTTGCGAAACTGATAAGAGAAGACCAAGAGCAACTGAGAGATAGGCTTAGCTGCAGTATTGTATTGAGCAAAATTGCGCAGAATAAAGCTGAGGAGATGGCTGAGGCTGGCGAGGTTACTCATTATGGCGAATGGGGCTCTCCAAATGAGCGCTTAATCAAGGAAGGGTATCAACTAGACATTCCTGAAGACGCAATGGGTTCGAACTATGTCGAAGCTGTGCAGGGCGGTGAAGCGATCCCCGTTACTGTTTTGGACAAATTCAAAAACTCTTATCAACATAGAGTTCATCTTTTTGGTGAGCATGATTTTTTCTTGGGGCAAGATCAGATAGGGGTCGGTTATGCTTATAATTGGCAAAGCCCCCACGTAGATTACTGGGTTGTTTACATCGCTAGCGAAAAGGCTCCGGTTGAAAGTACCGAAGCCATTGAGAACAACTAGTTCGTTTAATACTACTGTGTTTTTCGTGCCTTCGAAGGGTTGTTGACTTGATAGCAGGGCACATAATTCTCAGCATTTAGTTTCATGCGCTTCTGAGTGACAAATGATTCAAGCAGTGCATCAAGCTGATCCATGATGTGGGTATCACCTGTAATTTGATAAGGACCATGTTCACTCACTTCACGAATACCTTGTTCTTTAACGTTTCCGGACACAATTCCTGAGAAAGCTTTGCGCAAGTTTGCTGCTAATAGGTGCAGTGGTTGAGCAGAGCTTAGATTAAGTTTGCTCATATTTTCATGAGTTGGTACAAACTCTTCTTGGAAATCCCATAGAATTTCTAGTTGCCAGTTAAAGTGATACGCATCATGTACATCTTTTCTATACTCTCGAACTTCCGCGATTCCTTTTTGTATCGCTCTTGCTACTGCTACCGGATCATCAATGATGATTTGATACTTTGATTGTGCCTCTTGCCCAAGAGTGTCGCCTATAAATCTATCGATATGCTCAAAGTATGTGGCACTTTCTTTGGGTCCCGTGAAAATTAAAGGGAAGGGGGTGTCTCTGTTCTCAGGATGTAATAATATGCCTAAAATATATAAGATCTCTTCGGCTGTTCCTACGCCACCGGGGAAAACCACAAATCCATGGCCTAGTCTGACAAAAGCTTCTAAGCGCTTTTCGATATCAGGCATTACGATAAGCTCATTAACGATTGGGTTA
This sequence comes from uncultured Kangiella sp., assembly GCA_950096615.1. Lineage (GTDB taxonomy): Bacteria > Pseudomonadota > Gammaproteobacteria > Enterobacterales > Kangiellaceae > Kangiella. Next base: position 1,373 of record CATNCP010000046.1, read on the forward strand.
GGTGACTCTGCGGCAATAATACCCGGTTCAGTAATACCGATGTATCGAGCATTGTTTATGCGCTGCTTGGAGTGACCTATTAGAGCTCCTTTCATGGGGCCTTTCATCGCGCCGATACCACAGCCAGTTATAATATCAAAGCCTCTAAGTCCTAATCGATAACCGACTTCTTTGGTATATTGATATTCAAATTCGGGTATAGCGTGCCCACCCCAGCAAACAACCATATTAGGGTCAGTGCCTGAGCGTAACGCCTTAGCATTCCTTAGAATATGAAAGATAGCGTTGGTGCAGCCATTGCTTGAATTAAAGTCTATTCTAGAGTTGGACTCTAATTCTTGTTTAAGAAAAACAATATCACGTAAAACGCTGAATACCTGCTCTTTGAGGCCTTGGATCATAAACCCGTCAACTAAAGCTGTCGTCGGAGCATTCTTTATTTTGAGCTTAACTCCTTTATTGAGAGGGACTACCGTTACATCAAAGTTCTTGAGCTGCTCTTTGTGGTAGCTGATTTCGTCGGTTATTTGCGTGCTATTTAAAACGGCTAATACACACTTTTTGAATAGCTCGTGATCTCCGCCCTTGGAGTGTTCGCTAAGTCTCGCAATTTCATCGTTGGTAAGAAGTTCTAAGCCTGACTCTGCAGTTATTTCAATGTCAATATGCTTCATTTATTTTTTGTCTGAGTTAGTGATACTGTGTTTTACTATCACTGTAGAGGAATCTAAAACGGCAAGCAACAGCTTTAGTATTAAAGGTTTATGTCACCAAAGTTCTTTAATTTGAACATCGCTTTATTAGTTTTGCTGACTTACTGTCAATGGTCACGCGCCCCGACTTACTAATGATTAAAGCTCGATTCAACCGTGGTTGACTATTATGACAAAGGTACAAAGTACCATTCTGATGATGGGTATAACCTGTTGGGCCTATAGATAGCCCTGGTTTGTTTTGAAATGCTGACCATGTTACTGAGGAGAAACTAGCAGAGAGATTGGCATTATAAATAATGTCTTTTGACGCTTTGCTGTAAACAATCAGATTACTCCAGTCCCTTGAGCACTTTGAGCTTATATGTTCGCCACAAATAGTGATAGATGTGTTGTCCGATATAGCCTTACTCCGAGCAGTTTGAATGATGTTCGAAACTGTAAATAAATCGCTGTCAACTCGGTTCTTCTCTATTAGGTAAGACAAAAAAGGGATTGAAAGAGCACTAATTATTGCCAAAATTGTGACTGTTACTAATAATTCGATCAAGGTAAATCCTTTTACCATGATAATTCCTTTGCTGAGGGTATAAGTGAATTGCTAAGTTAGTAGACTACCAGCGTTAAGTCACTGAGAGATCTGAGTTTAGATGTGTGGGACATCTCTGATATACATAGAGGTTATTGGATTCCAAGCTTTTTCATTTTATAGCGGATGGTTCTAAAGCTGATTTGTAAAAGCTTTGCTGCTTCGGTTCTATTCCAGCGAGTTTCCTCAAGAGCTTTTTCGATCTCTTTTCTTTCTATTTCTTCAAGGTACTCCTCTAAAGGCAAGCTTCCTCTACCATTCGTATCAATTGTGCCATTTGTCTTATTTGTGAAGTTGGTATCTATGAGTATGATATCGTCAGGTGTTATTGTCTCTTCATTGGCAAGTGTCGTAGCCTTGAATAGGACATTTTCCATTTCTCTATAATTGTAAGGGAAGCTATGTCGCCTGAGTTTTTCTAAAGCTTCCGGGCTTATTTTTTTATCACAATTAAAGTCCTGCAAATATGAATTAATGATAGCTTCAAAGTCTTCTTCACGCTTACTGAGGGCTGGGATATCAAAATTAATGACATTAAGCCTGAAGTATAAATCTTCTCGTAATAAGCCACTCTCTACTAACTCACTCAACCTTACTTCGCTACATACTATGATGCGTATATCGAGTTGAGTAGCTTCAAGTTCATTGTCATGAAGAAAACTCTTGTCTTCAATTAACTGAAGAAAACGCTTTTGCAAAGGTTGAGAAAGCAGGTGAAGGTTGCTAATAACCAAAGTACCTTGGTCCGATTGCGAGAGAAGTGAGGTATCTGCTTTTGTATTATTGAATACAACTTGCTCTTGAGTTTCTGGAGGATGAGCTTCGAAGTCTAGAAAGATTAAAGAACTCTCGGCTCGTGAGCTTTGTTTATGAATCACCCTTGCCAGTGCTTCTTTTTCTGTCCCGGGTTGGCCAGTTATTACCACAGGTGCTTGTGAGCCTTTAACTTTTTTAAGTTTTGTCCTTAACTCAGTGGCGTGATGGTCGCTGCCGGCGAGAACTTTATAGATTGTTTCATTCTTCGGCTCATCTTTGTTCCGGTTAAATTTAAAAGCGTGCTTTAGTAGTTGCCTTAAGTGGTTGAGGTCAATGGGTTTTGAGAGGAAGTCAAAAGCTCCTAACTTCATTGCTTCTATGGCTTTTTCAGTACTACTATAAGCGGTTATGACTGCAATTGGCATGTCCGGATAATGCTTTTTGCAATACGCAACCATATCTAGACCATCACCATCGGGTAACTTTAAATCTGTAAGACAAAAGTCAAATGGCTCACTTTCTAGTACTTTTTTAGCTTCGGTCAAATCTTTACAGCTGACGACATCAAGTTTCATCTGTATTAGAGTCATTGTTAATAAGTGTCGGATGTCAGCTTCATCATCAATCAGTATGACTTTTGGCTTAGGTTCACTCATTACCATTCCTTGTTAGTTATAGCTGTCAAAACTGATTCTGAAGCAGGCTCCACCGAACGCGACGGGTATGCAGTCAAGACGAGCCTGATTAGCCTCACACAATTCTTTTGAAATATAGAGTCCTAACCCTGTACCATCATGTGCTGTCGTATAAAAAGGCTCAAATATTTTCTCTTTTTGTTCGAGTGTGACGCCTGTTCCTTCATCAATAACATCTAGGAAAAGATCTCCGCTGACCGGATCTTGCCCCGCAGCTATGTGAAGACGATATTCTTTAGTATTGATATAGCTGAACTTTAAACCATTATCGAATAGGTTGGACAAAACCTGCTTAAGCTGGCCTTGATCAAAAGCGACCATTAATTCTTCATCAATCTCTTCTAATGTAATCCCTGGCTCAAACTTTAAACCTTGGCAATATTCCTTGATGAAACGTTTAACGAATCGGTTAAGGACAATAGCTTCCCGGTTCGGTGGCTTACTCTTAGAGACTTTTTGTACATTTTCAATGATTTCATTGATACGCTTGGATTGTCTCTGAATAATCTCAATCAGCTGATTATCTTCATTGGGGATGTAGTCTTTTTCAGCCAATAGAGCCGTTGCTTGGCTTACGGCGCTTAATGGATTTTTAACTTCATGCGCGATATTGGCGGTCAGCTGTCCTAAAGACGCTAATTTTAGCTGGTGAGCTCTTTTCATCACCTCGGAGTAGTTATCCAAAGTAATTAAAACTCTTTCTCCCTCAACTAACGGTATAAACCTTGGTAATAGCTGGGGGCCTGTATTTGTTGTTCTGAAAGGGAGACCCTCTTCAGTGTCAAACTCATTAGTTGATTGCTTTCTACCACTGCGAACCTTTTCAAGCTGATAGGAAAGCTCATCTGCAACAAGCTTCAGGGGTTTGCCTATTGGATTTTCGGGAAGGCCAAGCCCATACCATGCAGTCTGATTGATGTGTTGAATCGTATTTTCTGCATCGATGACAATAACGCCTCGATTCATTTTATCGATAATTTGACTGTTTAACTGATGCATCTTATGAATTGACTGACTTTGTTCTAAAGTCTCAACTTCATAATCTGTCATGCGTCTTGCTAATATGTTAGCAAGTACTGTCACAGCAAGGATTCCCGCAATTTGTAAGCTCAGATCTGAAAAGTCTGAAATAGAGATATTATCTTCACGATAATAACGAATTAAGATAACGGCTCCGCAGGCAAATAAGCCGTAAAGTAAGCCTCCACGGTGTCGAGTAAGGAAAAGGCCGACGATAGAGACTAGCGACATCATCAATATATAAATGGCGGTATTTTGGTTGCCAGAATAGGCCAGTAACGCGATGAAGACGATATCAATAAGCGGATGACTGAGCGCTTGTGTGCGGAACTGATACTCGACAAAGGCCATAAATAAGAGCAAATTAGCAAGAATTAAATAGCTAATAGCGACCGAAGTGTAGGTGTCGACGTCGTATAAGTTCTTTTCAGCATTAAAGATATAAGGCAAAAGCAATAATAGTAGGGCTAAAACAAGCCTGACAACAGAGTAATATCTGAGGAATTGCCAACCGAACTCAATTTTTTTATTGTTATTTAACACTTAATATCCTTTATAACTTGTTGTCATAGCACAGATTAAGTCTTGTTCACTTTCTTTTCAAGTTTTGAGTCTTTAAGACTTTGAAAAATGGCATAATTATTAGACAATAGACAGATAATTTCGAGTAGAGAAAGTCAATGCGTGTAGCTCTTGCGCAAAACAACTATATAGTAGGCGATATTCGCCACAACCTTAACCTGATCAAGTCGTCCATTGAGCAAGCACAAAGTGCAAAAGCTGATATCGTCGTTTTGTCAGAATTAGCTCTTTCAGGATACCCACCTGAAGATTTGTTGCTTCGCCCTGATTTGTTTGGTCTTATTGAAGAGGCTCTGGATGAGCTAGAGTCACTGAATTCAGAGGTCGCCGTTGTTGTAGGTCACCCAAGACATAAGGCTGGCAAGACCTATAACTCTGCGAGTTTCATCCACAAAGGTGACACTCTTCTTTGTTATGACAAGCAGCTTTTGCCCAACTATTCTGTTTTTGATGAAAAACGTTACTTTACTCCAGCGTCTGATTGCCCTGTTATTAATTTTAAGGGTGTTAACATTAGCATTCTTATTTGCGAAGACTTGTGGTTCAAAGAGCCAGCGCAGGTTGCTAAGTTGGCGGGTGCAGAATTGATATTAAGCCCCAATGCCTCGCCTTATTATTACGGTAAGGCACCTGTTCGTGGTGACGAAATGGCGAGTAGGGCAAAAGAAAATAATATCCCAGTTATTTATGTTAACCAAGTCGGCGGACAAGACGAGCTGATTTTTGATGGTTGTTCTAGCGCATATAACTCTTGTGGGGAGAGCATTTTTACCGCAGCAGAGATGGCTGAGGATTTTGCTTGTGTAGATTTTGATAAAGCTACTAACAGGCTGACCTCTCTACAGCCAACTTCGCGCCAGTGGGACGATGAAGAAGAGATTTGGCAGGCTCTTGTCTTAGGCGTAAAAGATTATGTTAGGAAGAATGGCTTTCCAGGAGCGCTATTGGGGTTGTCGGGCGGGATCGATTCAGCAGTGACTCTTGCAGTAGCTGTGGACGCCCTTGGCAAAGACAATGTTAACGCTGTCATGATGCCGTTTAAATACACTTCTAATATGAGTATTGAAGACGCGAAAGAGGAGGCTGAGGCTCTTGGTGTTGACTTCGATATTATATCTATTGAACCTATTTACGAAGCGTTTATGCAGCAGATGTCTGAGCAGCTTGCTGATACGGAGCTGGACACTACTGAACAAAATATTCAAGCACGTTGTCGCGGTACTATTTTGATGGGATTGTCGAACAAATTCGGACGTTTAGTGTTAACGACAGGTAATAAATCTGAAGTGGCCGTTGGCTATTGCACGCTTTATGGTGATATGGCTGGTGGCTTTGACGTTTTAAAGGATGTTTCTAAGACCATGGTGTATAAGCTAGCAAAATATCGCAACACTGTGTCTGAGGTTATTCCTGAGCGGGTCATCACGAGGCCACCGTCTGCTGAGTTGGCTCCTGACCAAAAAGATGAAGACAATTTACCTCCATATGATATTTTGGACGGTATTCTTGAGGGCTATGTTGAGAATGATAGTAGCATTTCTGATATTGTTGCTTTAGGCTACGACGAAGAGACGGTAAGGCGTGTGATTCGTTTAGTGGATATCAATGAACATAAGCGCCGCCAAGCACCACTAGGAATACGCATTAGTTCAAGAGCGTTTGGTCGTGATAGACGATATCCCATCACATCAGGTTTTGGGCGACAGTTTTAGTAGGAGTTTCAGGGGAAGCAGTAATGAAAAAGATTGAAGCGATTATCAAACCATTCAAGTTGGATGATATTCGAGAGTCATTAACAGATTTAGGCGTTACCGGTATGACTGTTACCGAGGTCAAAGGATTTGGTCGTCAAAAAGGGCATACTGAGCTTTATCGTGGTGCTGAGTACATGGTCGACTTTTTACCCAAAGCAAAAGTAGAGGTTGTAGTTGAAGATGAGTTAGTCGACAAATGTGTCGAGACTATTATCGAAATAGCACGCACCGGGAAAATAGGGGACGGGAAGATCTTTGTGACTAATGTTGAGCGAGCTGTGCGAATTAGAACTGGTGAGGAGAGCAGTGAGGCAATATAAATAAGCGCTTGTCATAAAAATAGATAATAAAAAAGCGGCTAGTTAGCCGCTTTTTTTATAGAGTTGCTTTGCTTATAAGTCTGCAAAATCATAATCAGGGTAGTTTAACAGTAGTACTTTTCGGTATTGCTCCGCTAGTTCTTGTACTTCTAGGATATTATACGCCTTGATTAACATATCAAGTGCGTGTGGAACTGCAGGTGTTTGCGGAAAGTTCTCTACAATGTATTTGGCGCGATTAGCCGCAGCAACATAAATATCTCGTTCCATGTAGTAGCGAGCAATATGCAGTTGATTCTCTGCTAATAGGTTTCGGATTTGGATCATGCGTTTACGGGCATCAGGAGAGTATTTACTTTCGGGATAGACTTCGACTAGTGCCTTGAAATTATCAAAAGCCGCTTCTAAGTTAGTGGTATCGCGAGTTTCTAAATCTGCTTGGAAGGTTTCCTTAAAGAAGCCAACCTCAGACTCAAAATGCATAACACCTTTCATATAGTAAACATAATCAGCGTTATCATGCTGTGGGTGTTGACGTAAGAAACGGTCAGCCAGTGCTTGACCTGCCTCGTAATCTGCTTTCTTGAAATAGGCATAGAGTAAATCCATCTTGGCTTGCTCTGAAATGCTACCAAAAGGGTAGCGGGTATCTATCTCTTCAAGCATCTGAATGGCTCTGGTGTAGTTACCACCACGTAAAGAAGCTTTGGCGCGATCAAACAGCTGTTGAGCTGTCAAAACTTCGAGCTTGAGTTCTTCTTCCTTCTCTGGGGTGCTAGAACAGCCAGCAATAATTAACATAAGGCTAGCAATTGATACTAAAACGATTTTTTGCATATTAATTCTTTCTGTTTATATTAAGCCTGATACAATGTGAGTCATTCTAACTGACAGCATGTCATACGCCAATCTTTTTACGCGAATTTACAATGACTACCCAATCTATCGAACTAAGACATACATTTGACGAAAAAGTTTACGGAAAACGCCTCGATTTAGCACTTTCTGAAACTTTTGAGGATTATTCGCGCTCAAGAATTCAAGACTGGGTGAAGCGAGGCTTTGTTAAAGTCAATAATGAAGTCGTGACTTCCAATAAATATAAAATGGCTGGTTTTGAGCTGGTTGAAGTGAATGCGGAAATTGAAGTGGCGGGCGAGTGGAAAGCTGAAGCGATTGAACTCAACATTGTCCACGAAGATGATGATTTGCTGGTGATCAATAAGCCTGCGGGATTAGTCGTTCATCCTGGTGCGGGTAATCAAGAAGGAACCATGGTCAATGCCTTGCTGCACCATGTACCTGAGTTACAAAACTTACCGCGCGCAGGAATTATTCATCGACTCGACAAAGAAACCACCGGGCTGCTTGTTGTCGCTAAAACGATTGCGGCTCACACTAATTTGGTCGAGCAACTACAAAACCGAGCTTTTACTCGTGAGTATGATGCTCTGGTCAATCGCGTCATGGTGTCAGGAAGTTCTATCGATGCGCCGATTGGCCGTCACCCAACCAAACGCACAGCGATGGCGGTGATTCCTGATGGGCGACGCGCCATTACACACTATCGAGTGGCGGAAAAGTTCTTAGATCATACTCATCTAAAGCTACGTCTTGAAACTGGCCGAACACACCAAATCCGTGTTCATATGAGCCATTTGAAATTCCCGATTGTGGGCGATCCTTTATACAGCGGGCGTTATCGCGTGCCAACAAAGATTACGCCACAACTTAAAGAGGCGCTGGATAATTTCAAACGTCAAGCGTTACACGCGAGTTTGCTTGGCCTTAAGCACCCAGCGACGGGCGACTATATTGAGTGGCGTGCTCCGATGCCAGACGATATGCAAAACCTCCGTGAACAACTCGTCGCTAACCGAGAGTCTTTTGGTCATCCAGAATAGTTCCTATGTCGCTCAAGCTTTTACAGCCTAGCTGGAATGCCCCCCAGAGTATTAGAGCCTTTTGTACGACTCGTGTCGGTGGCTTTAGTCGAGCGCCCTGGGATAGTTTTAACTTAGCTTTGCATGTAAAAGACGAGCTAAGTGCTGTTAATGAGAATAGGCGTCTATTACAAGAGTCGACAGAACTCCCAAACCCCCGATGGTTAACGCAAACGCATAGCACTAAAGTTACAGAACACAGTACAGGTTTAATAGATGCCGACGGTTGTTTTACGACTGAGTTGAAAAAGAGCTGTATTGTAATGACCGCTGACTGCCTTCCTGTCTTGTTTTGCAATGAAGAAGGTTCTTGGGTTGCTGCGACTCATGCCGGCTGGAGAGGTCTGCTTGATGGTATTCTCTCTCAAACCGTTGGCACCTATCACCAGCAATCAAAGCTCTTGGCGTGGATTGGTCCCGCTATTAGTCAGCAGTATTTTGAAGTCGGTAGTGAGGTACGCGAAAAGTTTGTCGACAAAAACTCTTCCTTTGAGGCGTACTTTCAGGCTAAACCTGGACAGAAATGGTTATGTGACATGGTGGGTATTGCTAAATACGAGCTCGAAGCTTTGGGGGTGGAAGTTTTTGAGAGTAATTTATGCACGTATCATAACCATCAAGATTTTTTTTCACACCGTCGCGCCACCCACCAACAGGATCATGGTGCAACAACCGGGCGAATGGCGAGTGTAATTTGGATTGAACAATAAATATAAAGATATGAGAAACGTATGACAGAGTGGCTTCAGACTAACCTGACTCTTGTGACTTGGCTAGCCCTAGCCTTACTATTTGTATTGCTAGCTTATTATCTTAAAGTAAAAGCAAAAAAGTATAATCATGTCGATTGGGGCTCAAGGAAGCTAAACTTTATTGATGGTTTATGTCGTGCTTATTGCGTCAAATTTCACCGGCTGAAACTTGAGAAGTTTGATTTACCAAAATCAGGCGGCGCTATCCTTATTTCAAATCATGTCTCAGGAGTGGATCCTTTATTACTGATCGCTGCATGTGATCGCCCCATAAGGTTCATGATTGCTAAAGAAGAGTACGAGCGGTTTGGCTTAAACTGGATTTTTAAAGGTGCTGGCTGTATCCCAGTTGACCGAACTGGCAGGGCAGACATTGCCTTTCGCCAAGCAAAGCGTGCTCTTGATAAAGGCGACATTATCGCCTTATTTCCTCACGGTAAAATTCACCTGGATGATGTGGAGCCTTATCGTGTTAAAGCCGGGATTAAGCGATTAGCGGAGCTTACAAAGAAAACTATTGTCGTCGCCCGTATTACCGGTGTTCGCGGACAGGGGAGTGTTTTTAAACCTTTATTCCTGCGCTCTCACACCACAGTCATACGATTCCCCAACATTCCCTACTACTACTTTGAGTCCCCAGAGGCCTTGCAAGAACTGGGTGAATTGCTGTTAGGCCATCGTGCGGAATTAACTAAAATTCCTAGTGTTGATTAATATTCGTACTTGAAAATCTAAAATATACCCACATTTTGTAAGACATATCTTATGTTTAACGTGAGAGTCGGTATTTAATCGATAATCACAATGAGGTCTTACGATGAGAATGGACAAATTTACCAGTAAATTTCAATCGGCCTTAGCCGATGCACAGTCATTGGCTGTGGGTCGCGATCACCAATACATTGAGCCTTTGCACCTAATGTTGGCGATGCTTCAACAGCAGGGCAATAGCGTTTCAGCTATTCTAAACCAAATCGGCGCAGCACCGTCGGCTTTGTCGCAAGAAATAGAGGCAGAAATCAATAAATTGCCTCAAGTTTCTGGAAGTGCGGGCGAAGTGCATTTATCGCAAGATCTAGGTAAAGTCCTGAATCTTTGCGACAAAATTGCACAGCAGCGTCAAGATCAATATATCGCTTCGGAATTGGTTTTATTAGCGGTGCTTGAGACTAAATCTGCCTTAAGCAAGCTACTGAACAATCATGGGATCACCAAGCAATTGGTAGAAGACGCGATCAATAAAATTCGTGGCGGACAAGGAGTTAATGACCCCAGTGCTGAGGAAAACCGTCAAGCTTTGGAAAAGTACACCATCGATCTAACTGAGCGAGCAGAAAGTGGCAAGCTCGATCCTGTTATTGGGCGTGATGACGAAATTCGTCGTTGTATCCAAGTTTTACAGCGCCGCACTAAGAATAATCCGGTCTTAATTGGTGCTCCGGGTGTTGGTAAAACAGCAATAGCCGAAGGCTTAGCTCAGCGAATTATTAATGGGGAAGTTCCAGAAGGCTTAAAAGACAAGCGTGTTTTGTCACTAGATTTAGGAGCATTAGTCGCTGGTGCGAAATTCCGAGGGGAATTCGAGGAACGACTGAAAGCATTGCTGAGCGACCTGTCAAAGCATGAAGGGCAAGTGATCTTGTTTATCGATGAGCTGCATACGATGGTAGGAGCGGGAAAAGCTGATGGTGCAATGGATGCTAGTAATATGCTAAAACCAGCGCTTGCACGCGGTGAACTGCATTGCGTTGGTGCAACAACCTTGGATGAGTATCGTCAGTACATAGAAAAAGATGCTGCTTTAGAGCGTCGATTCCAGAAAGTATTGGTTGATGAGCCTTCAACTGAAGATACAATCGCTATTTTACGTGGCTTAAAGGAGCGTTATGAAGTGCATCACGGCGTTGAAATTACCGACCCAGCAATTGTCGCAGCGACCACTTTGTCACAGCGCTACATTACTGACCGTCAGCTTCCAGATAAAGCTATTGATCTGATCGATGAAGCTGCGAGTAGAATTCGCATGGAGATAGACTCGAAACCTGAAGCGATGGATCGATTAGAGCGCCGTTTAATTCAGTTAAAAATACAGCGTGAAGCTTTGAAAAAAGAAACGGATGACAGTTCGGTGAAGCGTCTGACGGATCTGGAAGAGCAAATTGATGTGCTGGAAAAAGAGTATGCTGAACTTGATGAGATTTGGAGTTCAGAAAAAGCATCTGTTCATGGTGCACAAAATATTAAAGCGGAGCTAGATCGCGCCAGAGTTGAGCTAGAAGCTGCTCAACGTACGGGTGACTTAACCAAGATGTCTGAGTTGCAATACGGCAAAATACCTGAACTTGAAGCGAAGCTAGAGCAGGTATCTGAGCAAGATACTCAAGAAATGCAGCTTTTAAGAAACAAAGTGTCAGATGTCGAAATTGCCGAGGTTGTTTCTAAGTGGACGGGCGTTCCTGTATCCAAAATGCTTGAGGGTGAACGTGAAAAGCTTTTGAAAATGGAAGACGCGTTGCATCAACAGGTCATTGGCCAGCGTGAGGCAGTATCAGCAGTATCTAACGCAGTAAGACGTTCTAGGGCTGGTTTGTCGGATCCAAACCGACCTAATGGTTCATTCTTGTTCCTTGGGCCAACTGGTGTGGGTAAAACAGAGTTGTGCAAAACCTTAGCTAAATTCTTATTCGATACTGAGGAAGCTATGGTTCGGATTGATATGTCCGAATTTATGGAAAAGCATGCTGTAGCGCGTTTAATCGGTGCTCCTCCAGGTTATGTTGGCTATGAGCAAGGCGGTTACCTCACAGAGGCGGTTCGTCGCAAACCTTATTCGGTTATTCTTTTTGATGAGGTTGAAAAGGCTCATCCTGACGTTTTCAATATCTTATTGCAGGTATTAGAAGATGGGCGCTTAACTGATAGCCAAGGACGGACGGTCGACTTTAAAAATACCGTGATCGTCATGACATCCAACATGGGCTCGGATTTAATTCAGCAGCACAGTAGTGCGGCGACTGATGCGAATGCTGCGGATGAAAGTAAGAGTTACGATGAAATGAAGAATATGCTGATGGATGTTATCGGTAGTCACTTCCAACCCGAATTCATTAATCGTATTGATGAAATCGTGGTATTCCACCCGTTGGCCAAAGAACAAATTAAAGCCATCGCTGCGATTCAGGTAAAACGATTATTGCAACGTTTGAAAGATAATGGCTTTGAAGTTTCGGTTTCTGATGCCGTGCTAGAGAAATTAGCAGAGGCAGGCTTTGATCCTGTATTCGGAGCAAGACCACTTAAGCGTGCTATACAGGGCAGGTTGGAAGACCCACTATCAAAAGCCATTTTGTCGGGACAAATCCAACCGAACACGTCGATTACACTTGATATCAAAGCGGATGAGTTAACCATAAACCCTGAGTAATTTTACTACTCTTGATGCAATAAAGCCCCATAGCTCATTAGTTATGGGGCTTTTTTCTCGCCTCACGGTAAATAAGCCTTATAATTAAGCCCATACTACTTGGGGGATTGTTATGCTTAGTCGGTATTTCATTTGGGGGTTGCTTATAGTGCTTCTGTTACTTGCTGGGGCGCTCTGTTACTTGCAGAGTGGAAGAGAGGTCATGGGGACACTTTGGGTACAGGAACACTTTCCATCCGTTGCTACTTGGTTTGAGTCTTTAGCCAAGCATAGTCCTACGGTCTATCAGGGTGGCTGGGTTGGGCATCACCTAGCTGATATCATGTGGTCAATAAGCTTTGCAATGATAATTTGTGGTATTTGGGTTAACCAGTTCTCATTTTTTAATTTATTGCTAGTTGGAATGGCCTGTGCTATTTTTTATGAAGTATTACAGTTAGTTGGGGTTGCTCGGGGCACATTCGATATCATGGACTTGCTCTACTCTTTGGGTAGCGGACTTCTCGGCACACTTCTGGCGTACAAGTTATTAAAAAAGCATAATATCAAGGAACAATACAATGAAAGCTCGCTTAATGAGTGTAATGGTTAGCGCTATTGTTTTGCAGGCGTGTGGTGCAAGCCCTGCATATCATGCTCCTCAAAAGCCAACGTACAAAGGTATTTTCCCTCTACAAAAACTCTCTGATAATCTTACTGACCAGAACAGCCCTCTAATTACTATAAATGGTGTTAATTTTGGGCTACCAGAGCCTTGCTCCATGTCTAGACTGTTTGGAGGAGGTGCTGACTCGCGTCAATTTGGAGATGATGCTGATTCTAGGCAGTTTGGTGACGCTCAAGACTCCAGACAATTTGGTAATGATGCTGATTCGCGCCAATTCGGTGACGACGCTGAATCACGCCAGTTCGGCGATGACGCTGACTCTAGGCAGTTTGGTGACGATCAAGACTCCAGGCAGTTTGGAGACTTAGCTGAAAACCGTCAATTCGGTGATGATGCCGATTCTCGCCAATTCGGTGATGACGCTGACTCAAGGCAGTTTGGCAACGCCCAAGATTCAAGGCAGTTTGGTGATGACCAAGATTCTAGACAATTTGGTGATATGGCCGATAGCCGTCAATTTGGTAACGCAGAAGACTCCAGAGAGTTTGGCAACCAGTCTAATCAATACAAATGCATTAAAGTTCCAGCAATTAACTCTGTTGTCATAACAGGTTTAATTGGGCATGAGGTTGTGGCTGTAAGAACAGGGGACGACTTCTTAAGTTATCAACAATCTAACGATAGCATAATTCTAAAGTATTAAATCTGAGGAGAAAAACATGAAGACCTGGTTGAAGATTACCTCTAGCGTCATTGCCGTTTCAGGGATGTTATTATTGGCGGTGGGCTCGGATGATCCATCCCCACGCTTGATCAATTATACTAATAAAACGGCAATGCCCATTGAACATGGCGTAATTGAAGAGGGGCTAACTATCGTTGCTGAAGATAAGTCATTTGAGATAAAGAGTGGGCAGCGTTTCCGTTCACCGTTTCAGTCTAATTTATGGACCTATGGCTGTGACCTGAGTAGTATCAATGGTAAGAACGTCTTAAATAGCTCGGACAAAGGGCTTCGTTGTGGCGGTAAAAAAGTTCATGTGTTTCACGGAAATAACCCAGAGCCTTTATATGGTGTTTTAGTTTTAAACACTTCGATAGCTGCTGCGAAGGGGCCAGCGTCTCGTTCTTATATGATAAAAGTTCCAGACGACAAAATTGCACATGCAAGAGAGGGGAATACTGCTGTTGCGTTTGAGATTATGAAATGGGACGAAAATCAGCGTTGGTCACATACCGGAAGAACAGTAACCAATGAAAAAACCGCTTACGGTTGGATTCTTTGGGTTTCAGCTTACCCGCTTTGATATGAGTTGAGCAACAAAAGGCCCTCATTGGGAGGGCTTTTTGTTATTTGTTACAGTATTTATCAACGTTAGCCTGAGCTACTTCAAGCTTGTCAGAGCGCTCTTGATCGGTTAGTAAACGGCGCTCGCCATCGGTTTCAGTAAATACTCTTGCTGAATTAGTTAATGTATCTAAGTTATTTTGTGCAATCATGCAGTTCTTTTGTGTAATTTCTTTGTTTGCCTTTTGAACTCGCTGTTTTTCAGTTTTTTGCTCAGATAGCATTTGCTCTTGAGCGTCGACACTGTCAGATGACTTTGAGTTACTGGTTTGAGTCTTTTCTTCACTGTTGCTTTGTCGCTGATAAATAGTTTCAAACTCAGTCCCGCGAGGTGGTTTTGATTGCGTGTACTTAATATTCCCCTGACTATCTTTCCACTTATAAATTGGCTTGTTGGCGTCAGCAGAAAAGCTAACCGTCATTGCTAGTATTGTACTGATGATGAGTAGTTTTTTATTGATCATATATGGCTCTCTCTTGATCAGGTGATAATTAAGTCGTTGTTATACTTTCTTCTTTTACCACTAATTTATTAGTCTTGGCAAATTCCAGTAACTCTTTATACAGCTTGGGATGTTGTATTGATAACTGGTTAGACATTATGACTGACTTCACCCCCTCATGGATTGCCGGGCGGAGTAGTGGGGAATATATGATGCGCCGATTACGAAAAGTACACAGGTTGCCGCACATCCGCTCAGCCCAATCGCTTGGACGAAACTTCCTCCCGCTCTCAGTAACGCCTAGGATAATGGTTCGCGTCTCTGTTTGTTCATCACTCATATAATTTTGTCTGAAATTATTTTCACTATTGCTAGTTATGATAAGATGTAATGCATTGATTATAACGTCTTTTTAACAGGTAATACCATTCTATGAAAGTGAAGAAGTCATTAGCTAACCGTCGTGGCATATATTTGCTCCCCAATTTACTGACCACTGCTGGGCTATTTGCGGGATTTTATGCGGTTGTGGCATCAATGCAGGGGCACTTTGAGAATGCGGCCATTGCTATTTTCATTGCTATGATTATGGATGGCCTTGACGGACGCATGGCGCGTATGACCAATACTCAAAGTGACTTTGGTGCAGAATATGACTCTATGGCCGATATGGTTTCTTTTGGTATTGCGCCATCACTCGTGGTTTATAACTGGGCATTAACGGATATTGGTAAATTTGGTTGGCTAGCGGCCTTTGTCTATGTCATTGGAGCCGCTTTAAGGCTTGCACGCTTTAATACTCAAGTAGGAACGGCGGATAAACGCTATTTCCAAGGTTTGGCCAGCCCATCTGCTGCAGCCGTACTTGCTGGTTTAGTATGGTTGGGTGTGGAATATCAGTGGGATGCTAAACCGTGGGGCATCTATATCGGTATATTGACGCTGGTGACAGGGTTATTAATGGTTAGTAATTTCCGCTATTCCAGTTTCAAAGAAGTCGATTGGAAAGGCAAAATACCTTTTATAGGCGTATTAGTCATAGTCTTAGTATTCATCTTTATTGCGATGGATCCGCCTTCCGTACTATTTGGTGGCTTTGCTCTTTATGCATTATCAGGACCGGTGATGACGCTTTGGCGTATTAAGGACATTAAAGAAGAGCGTCGACAGCGCAAAAGAACTGAGCCTATGGATAGTGACGCGGAAGATTCAGAAGTTAAAGAAGAAGATAATAAAGAAAGTAGTAATAGTAATTCATAATTTTGAACAAACTCCACCCCGAAACTGGGGTGGATTACATCCTCTAATCCTTCCGCACAAATATATCTAATAAATAACGCCGATTCCGCTTAAAATATGAGCAATTTGGCGTTATACTAGACTGTTCCTCCGTAGCTTTTAGTGGCGGAAAAATTAATTTAAAAAAAGATTCAAAAAGGGGTTGCGGGTTAAGATTTAGTGTCTATAATGCGCATCACTTTCGAGGC
>CATNCP010000047.1 GCA_950096615.1 uncultured Kangiella sp.
GTTATAGGAACACGTTTTACCACTTCCATGGTCGCCAGTTCCGCAGCTGAGTTACTGGTCTTTGGTACTGCGGTGGTTTTAAGCAAAGAATAACTTATAGGGATTATAAGGGATGAAAAAGAGATACTTAAGTTTGATCTGTTGGGGTCTGCTGTTAGCGGAGCCTGAAGTAAGTGTTGCAGAAGGCGAGTATTTAATCGTTAAAGGAAACATTTTAAATCAAGTCTCTGTTCCAGAAGCCCAGCGAGTAATATGTAATGATAAAAATATCATATGCATGAATAGCTACTATAGATACACGATTAAAGTTTTAGAGAGCCTCACGGAGCAGTCACCAACAATCATTCAAGCTGCAAACTATCAGCATGGTCCTCATTATTATCGAGGTTCAGATGATTATATTTTTGTATTAGAGCCTGTTGCTGAAGATGCATATCAGCGAGTGTTAGGTGCCGATTATATGATAATAGAACAGCGTGTTCAGAAGTCTGAATTTTGCTTTGAACAGGGGCTTAAGCCGTATATTGGCTCAAATATCGAATATTCCGAGGAGTTAAAAGGAAAGTGCGTTGATGCAGATAAAGCTTTTTCTGGAATGAGAGAACAGCTCATGCTTGATATGAGAGCTGCTATATGGAATGAGCTTGAGTCAAAGAAATATTATATTGATGGGTACCACGTAGGTATAGATAACAATGGGAAACTATATTTCCCTGATGATAAAGAACCGGAGGTTTGTAGTGAAGACAAACTGGATACTTACGACTTGGATATTTGGGAAGAGTGTAGCCCATTGAGTGATGATATAGAGATCGTTGAGTTTGTGTTAAATAAAGGCGCGGCACCGGAAGTGATGCAAATGATACAAGGCAAAGTAAACGAACTGCCTGTTTCAGGCGTTATCTCAGAACTATCGTTAACTAGCAAGCCCAAGCATGATGTTGTGCGTTGGACCTTAGAGGTCGTCACTTTGTAACAAATTGCCCTTCACATCATCTATACACAATAAGAGTTACTCTTCATTAACGGTAACTCCTGCACTTTTGTGTGAGACAATCTTTTTGTGAGGATAATGTTTGTGAAAGCTATTGGTATAAAGCTGATATATAAAACGGTTCTTTTTGTCGCGACTGTAGTTGGCGTGGCTTATATTCTAACCGGTGGCCCTAATCGAGCGGGTACACCAGACCTTGTCACGCAAAAAGCTGACCTGAAAAGTGATATGCCTGCGAGCAAAAACCTTGATTCTATCGTTCTAGGTGCTGGGTGCTTTTGGGGTGCTGAGAAACGCTATGCAGCAATCCCTGGCGTCGTTGATGCCGTCTCAGGTTATGCTGATGGTGAAGGGATTAAGCCTGAATACCGTGAAATCATTAAGTCGAAATACCGCTTAGACCCTAACAATTACGCTGAAGTGGTCAAGGTCACTTTTAATCGCAACGAAGTTAGTCTTGAAGCGATCTTGAAAGATTACTTTGAAGGACATGATCCGACGCAAGTGAACCGCCAAGGTAATGACATCGGGACTCAGTATCGTTCGACTATTTTAACCAATTCATCTGAGCAGCAAGATATTGCGGAAAAGATTAAGGCTGAGTATCAAGCACTGATGACGGCTGAGGGTTACGGAAAGATTGCAACAATCATTAAGTCACTTGAACAGTTTCACCCAGCAGAAGAGTACCATCAAGATTACCTAGTGAAGAATCCAAATGGTTACTGTCCTGACCATTCGACGGGTGTGGTGTTCGACGACAATGATAAAGCGCCAGCAGTCGATAATTCTGCTCTGCAACAAGGTAAACAAATTGTGGTGATTGAACCTCAATCCTACTGCCCTTATTGCGAAAAATTCAAACAAAACGTCACGAATGATTATCAAGGCACGATTCCTTTAACGTGGCGTTATGCGACTCAACTAAATGGTTTAGACGTTAAGACAGAGACATGGGCGACGCCGACGATATTGTTTTTAGAAAACGGTGAAGAAGTATTTGGTCACCAAGGCTACCTAACACCAGAAGAGTTTTATGCGGTGCTGGGTAAGTTTAAACTCGGCGACAGTGAAGCGTATGATGTCGCGTTCCAACAAGGCACCGATAGTCGCTTCTGTAAAGAGTACGATATTTTCAAAGACACGCCGCCTGGGATTTTTATAGATAAGCTCAGCGGTCAGCCTTTGTTTGATACTAAAGACCGATTCAACTCTAAGACGGGGTGGTTATCTTTTACCAAGGCCGTAGACGGTTCAGTGACCTATCATGAGGATAATGCGTTCGGTTTAGAGCGTACTGAAATCCGATCCAAGTCTTCAGGTATTCACTTAGGCCATGTTTTTGACGATGGGCCAAACGGACAGCCACGTTACTGTGTTAACGCCACAGTGTTAGAGTTTGTACCGAGAACAAAGAGCTGAGGAGGGTTAGTAGTAAAGGATAAGCGACTTGACTTACCCTTTTCTAAAAGATGATTAATTAGCAACCAATTGTTAATTCTCCAACACCACAATTAGATTTGAATTCATCACTATTGGGTTGAACGAAATAGTTTATTGAACCACTAAGTTTTATGTATTTAGGTGATTCAAAAGTATATGGTGTGAGTTCTCCATCATCCCTTGAGGGTGGTTTATAGCTAGGATTTTGTAATAAAATAAGTAGCGCCATTAGTTACTTATTTTTGTGGTCAAGACCTTGAACGCTGTGATGAGTATAGTAGTATTCAATATCCCTACTATCAATAGCTCTATCCCCAGTCCAGTCTTTTTACAGCATCCCAGTTGACTTCAGTATCACTAGACTCAGTACTTGGACTCTCATCCCCTGCTCTTACTGTCAATAAAGTATTATTACAATTAGACCTATGGATTAAAGGTATCAATTCTTATGAAAAAAGGTAGTTATGCATCTTTAGGATTCATCTTCATAGTTGTGTGTTGTTTGGCATTATTGCTTTGGGAGGGAGCAGAGGAAAGCAATGAAAAACGTGACGTTGAATTTAAAAAAAATAACTTTGATAATGGCTTGCATGCGCAAACTAGTTCAGAAGTAAATAAGGACAAAAGCGGAGCGAAACGCTTTACTAATAAAACACAACTTAAAGAGAAACTCCTAGATAAGGAAGGTTTATATTCTGAGTATTCCAGCAAAGTTAGGGGTTTATTGTTAGAACTAAATAAACCTTTAACGGTAGAAGAGGAAAGAAAATATAAAAAACAAGTTGAAGAGGCTAATAACTTTGCTTTTTCGGATTATAATATATACCAGGTTGAGAGTTTAAAGCAGTTACCTGAGTCTGGAGATGATTATGCCAGCCGAGCCTTGGTTAATCGGGGATCTAAAGAAGAAGCTGAAAAATATGCACAGCGATCTATAAAAGCTGGTCATCTGATGTATTCAGCTATTGCCTTGAGGCTTATATTAGACAAAGAAACTAGGCCAAAAGCTTATGCTTATTTGTTATTGGGCTACAAAAATGGTGATATGATCGCTAAAAAATCAATTCGTGTCCATTTGAATAGTATTCCAACTACGGAAGAGGAATTTGAAGAAGCAATTGATTATGTGCCGACTCTTGAGCAGGAAGTTTCGGAGCTATAAAGAAAATAATAATTAGCCATAATCCCACAATAATCTAGCCACTTCATTTATTTAGCCTTACTATAGGGTTGATTAATAAGAAGTGGCTATGAAAGCATTACAACAAGTAAATCGTAATACCTATAAAAAATACCTTCATGAATTTTGGCTGTTTGGGCTAAAGCAAGCTTACGCCTGTATCTTCGGTGGCTTTTTGCTATTGGTTATGCTGATAACACGATACTGGTATCCGCTAGAATCCTTCCATCGCTATGACTTTATTTTTGTGACAGCTGTTGTCTTTCAGTTGGTGCTGCTGTTATTTAAATTCGAAACCTTAAAAGAAGCGGCTATTATTCTGTTGTTCCATATCGTGGCAACGGTGATGGAGTTATTTAAAACCTCAGATGCGATTCAATCATGGCATTATCCCGAAGCGTTTATTTTTGGTATCGGTAACGTGCCGCTATTTACAGGATTTATGTATAGCGCCGTAGGTAGCTACTTAGCACGCGTCTCGCGAATTTTTGATTTCCGCTACTCTTATTATCCTAATGTTGGGTTGACCGTTATTTTGGTCATCGCCGTTTATGCTAATTTTTTCACGCACCATTACATTTGGGACTTACGGTGGCTTTTGCTATTAGCCACAGGCGTAATGTTCTATAAAACACGGATCCACTTTAAGGTGATTAAGACACACCGCAGCATGCCTTTGTTGTTAGGCTGGTTCTTGGTAGCGTTATTTATCTGGTTCGCTGAAAACATTGCGACCTTTGCCAATATTTGGATTTATCCTAATCAAGCTAATGGTTGGCAAATGGTTTCCCTATCTAAATTAACCTCTTGGTATTTACTGATGTTACTCAGCTTCGTAATGGTGGCGCTAGTACAAGGGATTAAAAATACATCAAGTTTAAAACGGTTTAATCACCGCCAAGATAACGGCGCCCAATAAGATCAGGACGGGTATTTCGTTAAAAACTCGAAAGTAGGTGTGGCTTTTGTCGCAGCGACCGTCGGCGAATTGCTTTTGGTACATACCGCAGATGAAGTGATAAATAATAAGTAGAACTATCAAGGCCATTTTAGCGTGGAACCAGCCTGCTTTGAGGTAGTATTCCCAGTTGTAAGAGGCCAACCAAAGGCCAAATATCACGGTTAACACCATGAAGGGGGTAACAAAGCGATAGAGCTTTCGCGCCATGATATTCAGTTGATTAAAAGCACCGTCGTTTTCTGTCTGAGCTAAGTTAACAAAAATTCTTGGCAAATAAAAAATTCCTGCAAACCAAGCAACCATAAAGAAAAGGTGGAACGTTTTAACCCATTGCATAGCGTTAACCTGTTTGTGCTTTTGAGAAAATATACTGATCGGTAATCATATCGCGTGTCACAACGCCATAAATACGCTCTTCCTTGTTATGTGTGATCCGATAGACATAAGCTGCTGAAATTTTACGTTGTTCCATTTTGTCGTAGGCTTCTTCGAGAGTGGCCTGAAGATCTATGGCAACGATATCTTGACGATTTGCTGGGATTTCCATCAGCTTTATCGGTAGCTCAGAAGTATCATCGTCTTGATCGTTTTCTGGCGTCTGCTCAGGCTCATTCTGAGTTTCATCCGCAGCTTCATCATCCTTTGCCTTAGCTTTGGATTTTTTACGCTCAAGTTCTTCTTCTTGCTCAATCAGGTAGCGGCCTAAATCACTGGCAACCATCAAAGAGATGACTTCGCCAGCGTGATCCTTAATTAGAATCCATCGTGGTTTATCTTGTAGCGCGATGGAAATTTCTTGCTGAGTCGACTCTTCTTTAAGGAAAGCAATACTCCGAGTCATCACTCCCGCAACGCCAATACTGCGCAATACCTGCTTCATCGGACTGACTTTTAAATGCATGCCCCGATCTTTCATCTGGGTTTCCCAGTAAGATTCGCGCTTAAACAGTTGGCTCACGACCATGTTGCCGATAACGATTGAGAACATACCAGGCAGAATAATGTTTGGATTATTGGTTAATTCCAATAATGCCATCAGCCCAGCAAGTGGCGCTTGCAGTACGGCACTCATCAGGGTCGCCATACCGATGATGGCGTAAAAGCCCGTATCGCTTGAAAGGTTTGGGAAGATAAGACTACCGACTGTCCCCAGTAAACCACCCAGCATGGCGCCCATGAAGAGCGTCGGGCCTAATACCCCGCCAGGCATGGATAAGCCGGAACAAATACTGGTGGCGATGAATTTCCCGGCAAGGCTAAGCGCCAGTATGGTTAACAGTAGTTCACCCTGTAGCGAAGAGTTCACCGTGTCATAACCAATCCCCATCACCTGCGGAACGGCTAATGCGATCAAGCCCACACTGGTGCCACCAATGGTGGTTTTAATCCAAACTGGCCAGTCTTTCGAGCGGCGGCGGACTTGGCTAGTGAGCATGATAAATAGGCTTGCGATAACGCCACAAATAAAACCCAACAATAGGAAGTAAGGCATTTCCCACAAGGACTGCACGTCCATGGAGGAAGGAATGATAAAGGCTGGATCCGAACCAAAGAATATTCGGCTCATCACAGCGCCTGCTACCGACGCTAGAATAATCGGAATAAAGCTGGCGACCGCATACTCCATGATGACAATTTCCATGGCAAACACAACGCCGGCCAATGGCGTATTAAAGTTAGCCGAAATTGCGGCGGCACAGCCACAACCAACCAGAATACGAGTACTGTTATTGGGGAGCTTTAAGCGCTGCCCAATTAAACTGCCAGTGGTGGAGCCAAGATGGATGCCGGGGCCTTCTCGACCAACTGATTGGCCAGAAGCGATAGTCAGCCCACCTAAAAAGAATTGCACGATGGCGTTTTTAGCAGGTAAGTGCCCTTGGTGGTGCGCCATGCGTTCTAAGACATGTGATACACCGACGCGACGAGTGTCGGGTTTTAGTTGCTGTAGCAGCAGGCCAACGATCAAACCACCGACGGTTGGCAGTAAAAGCTTGAGCCACCAGTCTGCGTTTTCAAAATCCGTATTTCCAGATTGGTCGGTCGCCCAAAGTACGTAGGAGCTTTCAGTGAAGTAGCGGAAGAGGATATTGGTACCACCCGCTAAAATACCGCAAATTAAGCCAATAACCGCCATTAGGGCTAAAGCATCAAAGCCCCCAAGGCGTAATCTTAAACGATCAATTAGCGTCATTCGTCACTCAAGTATGTGATTAGGGCCGCTTTCTAGAAGAGCAACAGGCCCTAGTCTGTTCCCTTTGGCTATAAATTCTGTTTTAATGCAACAGGAGTCGACTTCTGGTTGCAGATGGTATGTGCCATAATTTACAAGGCACTTTCGGTATTATAATAGCCAGCGTCATCAATGACTTACATAATAAGAAAATGTGGCCGAAAGAACAAACGATTTCAATGATTTATGACTAAAGATCCCAATCAACCAGACTATATTATTCGCAAGCGACGCACGACCACTTGGTACTGGTCTTGGACCTTGATTATTTTATTGGTGCTATTAGCTGCCATGGCGCTTGGATATTGGCTCAACAAACGTCAGCATGGCATGACGGCTACTGCTAAAGAGCAGTTCCAAGTGCTTAACGAACAGTTAAGTGAAGCGCAAGAAGGCCAAACTCACTGGCAGCAACAGTATCAAATCGAGCACGAAATCACTCAACAGCTTAAAACTGAGCTGGACAAACTTCACCGACAAAATAGAAATCTTGAAAAAGAGCGTGAAGCTTTACAACGTATTTTTGATCCTGATGCGGTAGAGTCGGGGCTACAGATAGCTAGTTTCGTTTGGGAGCAGGGGCTAGGCAACATTTATCGTTACCGATTAATGTTGATTCAGGCAAAGCGTCAGTCAGGCTCTTTAAAAGGAACCATTACATTATCCATCGTTGGCGAGGAAGCCGGCGAAAGGAAAAGTTACAGCTTTGAACAGCTGCAAGGAAACGATAGCAATAATAATACATTTGATTTCACCTATGTTTCGACACATACAGGAACGTTCCAGCTACCAGAAGGCTTCGAGCCAAGTTTTGTAAGAGTGGTGGCAGCGACATCGGGACGCGGTGCAAAATCAGTACTCCAAGATTTTACTTGGAATCCCACAAATCCGAGCAATGAGGTTGAAGAATCTAATGCGAAAGAATAAACGTAAATCGAACAATGTGGATACTTTAATTGCAGATGGAACTTGTATTAAAGGCGACATGAGCTTCTCGGGAGCGTTGTTTGTTGATGGAGAAATTAACGGAGAAGTTAAAGGCGACATCGAAAAGCAGTCTGTCTTATCAA
Source organism: uncultured Kangiella sp. (assembly GCA_950096615.1). GTDB lineage: Bacteria > Pseudomonadota > Gammaproteobacteria > Enterobacterales > Kangiellaceae > Kangiella. The sequence continues at coordinate 7,882 of CATNCP010000047.1, forward strand.
TTGGAGTCCATGGCAAAATTAAAGGCAATATTTCGACGCCTTTCGCGGTCATTTTTGGTCAAGTTGATGGCGATGTTTATGTCACCGAAAAAATCGACTTAAAGCCTGGCGCGAAAATTAACGGTGACTTGTACTATAAAGTTATCGAAATGAACGCTGGTGCTGAGGTTAACGGTAAAATGGTGGTTGTGGGCGATCCAAAAGCGCTTGAACATAAAGCAGAAGAGGCTCAAGTAGAGAATTCTGCTAACCGTGATGATGAAAATCACCAAGAATCGGTGGAAGCGGAACCAGTAAAAGCATAAGACTGGGCTTGAGATGTTGCGGTATCACCCCCATCTTCGGCTATAATAGAAAGGTGTAGTTCTAGATAGGTAACATTATGTCGATAACCGTAACAGAAGCAGCAAGCAAAAAAGTTCGTCAACTGATTGAAGAAGAAGAAAATCAAGAGCTTAAGCTGCGCGTATTCGTCACAGGCGGCGGTTGCTCAGGATTTCAGTATGGTTTTACCTTTGATGAAAATCAAAAAGAAAACGATATGACCGTAGAAAAAGATGGCGTTAAGATCTTAATTGATTCATTGAGCTTCCAATATCTAATGGGCTCAGAGGTCGATTACACCGAAGGTCTTCAAGGTTCACGCTTTATTATCAACAACCCACAAGCTAAAACGACTTGTGGTTGTGGTTCTTCATTCTCTATTTAGCATAAAGTTTAATCTCGCGCTCAGCTAATTTCCTGAGAGCGAGATACTTTCTTATTTTTGAACATTTCTTTATCAGCTTCCTTGAGAATATCATCCTTGTTTTTAAGATGTGGCGTCGCTTTGGCGTTGTACTCGGCGTAACCGATACTACCTTTAATACTAAGCTTGGTCTTTTCGTAGATGTAGGGTATTTCTATTGCGGCTCTGATACGCTCGATAACCGCTTCAAGTTCCTCTGGTTGATGCCTGTGTGGGCTTTCAATCAGCATCAAAAATTCATCACCGCCAACACGGCATAGTGTATCCTCACCTCTCGTCACGTTTAATAACTGTTTAGCGATATAGCATAAAATGGCGTCACCAGCATGATGTCCATAATTATCATTGATCGTTTTAAAGTTATCTAAGTCAATATTGATTAAATATACCCAAGAGTCGTGGCGCTTTGAGCGTTCAATAGCTTGCTGTAGCATTTTATGAAACACGCGCGCATTATAAATTCCTGTTAAGTCATCACGCTCCGCCAGAATAGTGATTTCAACGCGTTGCTGCTCAAGCTTTAATAGGGAGTGCCGAGCTGCTTCATATAAGGTACCGATAATCACTATGGTAATTGATAGAGGCAGTAAGGCGCCGATAACACCGGTTAACCAACCGCTAAGCGATATCGCATAAACGCTGGGATCGACTTGGGGTTGAATCACGCCATTGATATATAAATAGCCAACAATAGAAACATAGAATAAGAAAGCCGCAGCGCAAAGTGCACCTGACTTAATGCCATAGTAGAGCGTGACAAAAATAATAGAAAGTACGGACCAAAGAATCCCATTACCGAGTAAGCCCCAGTTTAAGACACCGACAAACGATACAAGAACGGTAATTAGGAGAACCACGTTGAGTTTAAACTTGATGGTGAACTTGTGGCGCATAATTGCGATAGTGACTAGACTAATGGCAATGGCAACATGTAGCCCCATTGAGATCTGGAATCCCGAAAGTGATATACGGCTTAGGGAAGCGATAGTGGCAGGTACGCTACAAACCGCTAATATGACGACGATTTTATCAATAGAGTTTACTAGGACTTTCTCCCACTCACTAAATTGACTAATGTCATTTAACAGCTTCATGGAATTAGTATGGCAAAATTAATGCAAATTTGCATTAATTTTAAACAAGCAGCTATTTATGGGGGCGCTACTAGCTATTCTACGTTAGTAGTAGACACCGCCAAGAACACTGTTTTGGGTCGAGCCTGTAATGCTGGAAAGTTGGATGGGTTCTTTTTTGAGGGTTTTTGCAGCAAACCAAGCAAAGGTCATTGCTTCGACCCAGTCTGGCGAAATTCCTAGTGTTGAGCTACTGAATACTGACTGGCGGGGTAACTGATTCTGTAACTCTTGCAACAGAACAAGGTTGTGCGCGCCGCCACCGCATAAGTAAACGTTACCTTCTTGTAGGTAGACTTTTATAGCGTCTGCTACCGTGACTACGGTCAACTCAAGTAAGGTTCTTTGTACGTCTTGTGGCTTAAATTGACTGAGGTCTACAGATCCTGTTCGAGCGGCGAGCCATTCCATATTAAAGTATTCACACCCAGTGCTTTTAGGGGCAGCTTGCTTGAAATAAGGGTCTTGAAGCAATAATGATAATAACTCAGGTATAACGGAACCGCTCGCTGCCCACTCTCCACCAGCATCATAATGCTGCTGTTTATGAGCGTAAACCCATTGATCCATTAAGGTGTTGGCTGGGCCTGTATCAAAGCCCACTGGAGATTTTCCAGCCTCTAATATTGTAACATTCGCTATTCCCCCCAAGTTAACTACGGCTCGTGGCTTGTTGTCATCGGAGAAGAATGCTTGATGGAATGCTGGAGCGAATGGAGCACCTTGCCCACCATTCGCCATATCTCGCCGGCGAAAGTCTGCCACTGTGGTTATCCCAGTTTGGGTTGCGATGATGCTAGGGTCGCCTATTTGTAGCGTAAAAGGATAGTTAGCTTCAGGTCGGTGGCGTACGGTTTGACCATGACTGCCAATGGCCTGAATCTCTTGAGCCTGATGCTCCGACTGCTTTAGCAAGGTGTTGGTAGCGTCTGCAAACAGTAAACCAACCTGATGGTCGAGTTGTCCGAGTTGATCAATGGCATCACCGTTGTATTCCGATTTACCAAAGGCTAGTAATTCTTGCTGTAGTGCTGCTGGAATGGGGTGGCTGTAAGAGTGGAGAAGCTGGATTTGATTGTCAGGCTGGATATCGCAGAGGACAGCGTCAACGGCGTCGACGCTAGTCCCTGAGATAAGTCCAATAAACAAGGTCACGAGTTAAGCTCTCGTCACCTTATTTTTGCAGTTTACTGTTACTTGCGGTACCTGATGACTCTTGGTCGTTCAGACGTGCAAAGTAGGTTGTACGCTCGGTTTCTAGTTGCGTCATGAGCGGCTTAGAAAGCTCTTGGAAGCGTGCCATTTCGGTTTTTGGAACCGGTGCTGCATGAGGTAACTTCACTCGACGCGGGTTACGATGAACACCGTTTACCACAAACTCATAATGTAAGTGTGGCGCTTGTGACATACCGGTTGAACCCACGTAGCCAATGATTTGGCCTTGTTTCACTCGTTGTCCAGCTTTAACTGCACGCTTTGAGAAGTGCAGGTACTTGGTCACAATGTTGCCACCGTGTTGGATGAAGACATAGTTACCGTTAAAGCGGTTGTATGCAGACTTCGCCACTCGGCCGTCACCGGCTGCGCGAACGGGTGTACCGATTGGCGCACGGTAGTCTGTTCCACGATGTGGCTTCACACGTTTCTGAATCGGGTGGAAACGCTTCGGGTTAAAGTTTGAACTGACGTAGTTAAACTGTAATGGCGCACGTAAGAATGACTTTCTTAGGGCTTTACCTTCTGGCGTATAATAAGCGGTACGGTTATTGGTATCGGTATAACGAACGGCTGCGTAATGCTCGCCCATGTTATTAAACTCAGCTGATAAGATGTTGCCATAGCCGACTTTTTTACCATCAATAAACTTTTCTTCGTACAGGACTGAGAAGCTGTCGTTTTTACGAATTTCGAGTGCGAAGTCAATGTCGTACTCGAATACGCCCGCCAACTCCATGATTACGCCATCAGGAAGTCCTGCTTGTTTACCTGCATTATAAAAACTGCTGGTAATTGTAGCGGTCGCAAAACGTTGCTTAAACTCAATAGGTTTAACGTCTAGCGAGACATGGAACTTCTTATCTTCAAGCTTGGTAATTACCAAAGTGTCGCTTGAGTTAAAAGGGTAGCGCAGGCCGTGGAACTCTTTATCATCGTTTGCTGCGAATTCTAAAGTATGTCCCGGTCTGATTTTCTTTAAGATTTTAACCTGCTCATCAGACTGCATCATGTAGTGCAAATCTTTCGAGCTAAAGCCTAGTTTATTGAAGATACGCGCTAAGCTTTCGCCTTTGGCGACGGTAACCGTCTGCCAGTCGTATCGAGGTTTAGTGGTTTTCTTAACGAAATTCTTTATGGCATCAGTGGCTTCATTTAAGTTCTTAGAAGCACTTTGTTTATCAATGCTAGAGGCTGACGATCGGTCAGTTTTTTCAGCTAGTGTCTGCTCGGCTGTCTCAAGGGTATCCTCTGATAACGCTAAACTACCTGATTGGGTATCAAGTTGTGCTGGTTGTGAAGAGGCTTTGGTGTCGTCCGATGATAATTGTAGTGTGAGTAATTCTTGTTGTTTTTCTTGAGTAGTTGACTCTTGTCCTGGAGTCATTGCTAAGTAAGAAACTGCCGCGAAGACTACCGACAGCGCTGAGATCGTAATGATCACGCCCTTTCGTCGACTTTTCTTTCGGGCAAACAGAGGCTTATTTCTGCTAAACCCTTTATAATCACGGTTTATCATAGTTAACTTAAGAAATTGGTTGAATAGTTTTTGCGCAATAACCATAACCTTATGCTGTGTTTTGGTCAATGTTAAAAAGTATTAAATCCATAATTTCGCCATATTTGTTTAAGAAATGTGAAAGAGTCAGGATTTTTTACACTTTTGAAAAGGCGGTAGACGAAAACTGTCAGACCGTGCTTTTTGCCCTGAAACCGTTGCATACTATGGTAATTCGTGTATCTTTGAGCCATCGAAATTAGAGAGAAATACCCTTATGAGTGATTTTGAGACCATGTTTGAGGAGCTCAAACGTGGAGCTGATGAAATTCTGCCCGAAGAAGAATTATTAGAAAAGTTGAAAGAAGGTCGCCCTTTAAAGATTAAAGCCGGTTTTGACCCAACAGCACCCGATTTACATCTTGGGCATACGGTCTTGATCAATAAGATGCGTCAGTTTCAGCAGTTTGGGCATGAGGTGGTGTTTCTCATCGGGGATTTCACTGGCATGATCGGCGATCCGACGGGAAAGAATGTCACGCGTAAGCCGTTAACAAGTGAAGATGTGTTGAGAAATGCTGAAACCTATAAAGAGCAGGTGTTCAAAATTCTTGATCCTGAGAAAACGACGATTGCCTTTAATTCCGAGTGGTGCGAAAAATTAGGCGCCGCTGGCATGATCAAGTTAGCGGCAAACTCTACCGTCGCTAGAATGCTAGAGCGCGATGACTTTAAAAAGCGCTATGCCAATGAGCAGCCGATTGCTATCCATGAGTTTTTGTATCCCCTAGTTCAAGGCTATGACTCTGTGGCCATGGAATGTGATGTAGAATTAGGTGGAACCGATCAGCGCTTTAACCTATTAATGGGGCGCGAGTTACAGAAGTCGAATGGACAGAAACCGCAAACAGTATTAATGATGCCATTACTAGAAGGTCTAGATGGCGTTAATAAGATGTCGAAGTCATTGGATAATTATGTAGGTATTACAGAAGCGCCTGGGGTGATGTATCAAAAGCTACTGTCTTTACCTGACAGTATGATGTGGCGTTACCATGAATTGCTGTCCTTCAAATCGTTAGAAGAAGTTGAGCTATTAAAGAAAGAAGTAGAAGCTGGCAAGAACCCACAAGATATAAAGAAAGCCTTTGCCTTAGAGATAATCGAAAGGTTCCATGGTAAAGAAGCTGCCGAGAGTGCCCATAAAGGTGCGGGTAATATTGTCAAGGAAGGTGAGGTTCCAGAAGGCACGCCAGAAGTTGAAGTCAGCTTAGATGGAGCAGAGCAGTTCCCGATCGGCGCTGTGATTAATCGTGCTGGTCTTGCTACTAACTCAGCCCAGGCTAAAGATATGCTGAAGAATGGTCGGGTTAAAGTAGACTGGGAAGTGGTTGAGCCTTCTTATATGGTCACACCGGGTAAATACCTAATGCAGGCAGGAAAGAAGAAAATTGCTTACGTTACGGTAACAGCGTAAAGATACATCTATTAATATGTATATGAAAAAGGTCGCTTCAGCGGCCTTTTTTAATTTATAAGCTTAAGAATAGCGTCTAATTGATTGTTTTATCATCATTTTGAGCAAGTTTTAGACGGAATTTAACCGAATTGAAATTAATTTAAAAAAAGATTCAAAAAGGGGTTGCGGGTTAAGATTTAGTGTCTATAATGCGCATCACTTTCGAGGCAAACGAAACATTTGAACGGTCACGAAGGAGCTCAGGAAGAGCGGTTTTTAAGACGGTTTAAAAAGTTTTAAAAAATGTGTTGACAGGAAGTTGAGGCGCTTTATAATGCGCGCCGCTTCGAACGAAAAGTTCGGGCAAGCCGCTCAGGGATTTGAGGGTTCGATAAAGAGTTTTAAGGTTTTGAAAATAAACGTTAAAAAAGATTATCGAAAACGGTTGACAGGAGGTTGGGGCGATATATAATGTGCGCCCACTTGAGTGAAGCGAGTTCTTCACCAAGACGTTCTTTAACAGATTGATAAGACAATTTGTGTGGGCACTTGTGTCAATGTTGAAACACAACAACGATGCAGTGACCAACACCCTAAAAATTAATTCGATTGATTTATTTTTTAATAAGTTGGTGATTCATCGAGCAAAGATTTAAAGGTACTTCGGTACTTTTGTAAAACTTTAAACTGAAGAGTTTGATCATGGCTCAGATTGAACGCTGGCGGTATGCTTAACACATGCAAGTCGAACGGTAACGATGCTAGCTTGCTAGCAGGCGACGAGTGGCGGACGGGTGAGTAACACGTGGGAATCTACCGAGTAGCGGGGGATAGCCCGGAGAAATCCGGATTAATACCGCATAAGCACTACGGTGTAAAGGGGGCCTCTTCTTGAAAGCTTCCACTATTCGATGAGCCTGCGTCAGATTAGCTAGTTGGTGGGGTAATGGCCTACCAAGGCGACGATCTGTAGCTGGTCTGAGAGGATGATCAGCCACACTGGGACTGAGACACGGCCCAGACTCCTACGGGAGGCAGCAGTGGGGA
>CATNCP010000048.1 GCA_950096615.1 uncultured Kangiella sp.
TAAGACTTCTGTTTATTTTCGAACTTCACAACCTTTTCTTCCAGCTCTTTTTCTTTGGCTTTTAAAATGCCTTTAACATTTTTCATCTGTGCGTCATGTAAAAAATCGCGCAGAGTTTCAAACTCGGTACGGTAGAAGTCGCGTTCGTCGCGTAAGTTATCGGTGTTCTTACTAAGAGTTTGGTTCGCTAGAATAAGGCGTTTATGGCTCTTCTTGATGTGCTCATAGTCCGCCATATAGTTAGACTTGAAGTGACTGATTTCATCTTGAGACTCTTGACGAACATTTTTAACTTTCTCATCCGTCTCTTCTCTTATGTTATTAAGCTTACTTTCATGCTTAGATTTCAGCTCGTCCATTTCAGTCTCAAGCTCTCGCTTGGTATCTGAAATTGACTGTAAGGCGCCCATATAATTTTTATGGGCTTCTTCGTAGCTGGATAACGTTTTTTCGTACTTAGTGTTAAGCTGACGGTGCTCTTGAATTAGAGTGGTGTTTCGCTCAGAAAGGCTGGTCAGGGACTCTTGAAGTTTTTTGTAGTCTGCTTCAATGTCTTCTATCTTTTCTTTCTTTTTGGCAATATTTTGAGTGTTTTCTTTGATAACTTGCTTAAGTTCTTCGTTTTTAGACTCAAGCTGGCGAACGAGGGCATGCTTGAGCGTTGCTGTAACAACAGCGCCAAGCAACAAGACAAGCGCTAGGATGCCTAGTACGAGTATGATAGTGTTGTCGCCTAAAAAGTTATCCATAATATGTGTATCAGTTTATATGGTTGTACGTGGATTACGGGAACTCCCGAAGTCCTATAGTATATAGCAATCATACTCGATTAATTGTGCGAGGTATAACAAATTGAGTAAAGCTAATCGTAAATTCTTTGTGGCAGGAACCGACACAGAGATTGGAAAAACCTTTATTTCAACGGCTTTGATTAGAGCTTTTGTAGCGAACAACCTCTCTACAGTAGGACTAAAGCCAATCGCTTCTGGCGCGGAACCGGTGCAGGGCGTGATGAAAAATGATGATGCTTTGCAATTACAGCAAGCGTCAAATATGCCCTTCAGTTATAGCGAAATCAACCCGCTTTGTTTTGAGCCAGCTATCGCACCACATATTGCAGCAGACTTGGCTGGACAGACACTGAACGTTGAAGAGCTTGCTAATCGAGTCGTAATGCCTGACGAGGCTGATATCATTTTAGTTGAAGGTGCTGGTGGTTGGTTGACACCATTAAACCAAAAAGAAACGTATGCTGACTGGGTTGAACAAGAGCAACTGGATGTCATTCTTGTAGTCGGCATGAAGTTAGGTTGCCTCAACCATGCCATGCTTAGTATCCGTGACATTCAAAGCCGTGGACTCACCGTCAAAGGGTGGGTAGCAAACTTCGCTCAGGGCAAAATGAACATGGCTGAAGATAATGTGAAGTGGTTAAAGCAGAACATTACTGCGCCTTGTCTTGGAGTGGTGCCGTTTCAAGATACGGCAAACTCTAAGCCTCAAGACGCAGATGCGTCGTTAGCAAACACTGTCGCTGAGTTATTGGATGTGAGTGCTTTGCTCTGAGGCTACGCATTGGTTGCGAATACAACTGACGTTAGGCTTTGGCGTAACTTGGCATGTGCCCATCATTTGATTGTCTTTATTGTATTGCTCGCGCATGTCAGCGTATTGTTGTCCCATCTTCTTCAAGGCATCGACATCGCTGTTGTTCTTTGAGTAAGCCATGTAGGCTTCTGGCCCACCGCATGGCTTATTGCCAATGGGTAGTAAGCCGCAGTCTGCGCTGGTAGAACAGCCTTCAGTACTGGCGACCTGCTGGATTTGTGCGTACAAATCTTGTGGTGATGCCTTGGTGGTGTTTTCGCTATTAGCCTGTGAGCAAGATTGAGTTAAACTCATGAGTCCAGCTATAGCGCCGAGTAATAAAAATTTGTTTAACTTCATCATTCAATCCTTGTATAGTTTAAGTCATGCTTAAGTCAAAGTGTAAGTCTATAATTCTATTAGGTTTTTATTCCTCCTAATAGCTCACAAATCACAAAGAGTGTAAAAATTCCTATGAAGCCCGGAAAAACTGGTATTACAAGAATTATCCATGCTTGTCACTACTCATGGTTGGGCTTGAAAGCAGCGTGGAAGCATGAGGCTGCTTTTCGACAGGAATTGCTCTTGGCGATTGTTTTGTTGCCATTGAGCTTTATTCTAGGTCAGTCAGCAAGCCAAATTGCCTTAATGGTGATGTCGATATTCTTGGTGCTGTTGATTGAGCTTATCAATTCGGCCTTGGAAGCCGTGGTTGACCGTTTTGGTGGCGAACACCATAAGTTATCCGGCAGAGCGAAGGATATCGGCTCTGCGGCAGTCGCTGTGGCAATCTTAAACGCATTAATTGTTTGGGGGGTAATCTTAGTTTGTAACTACTTATAGCTTAGTTAGCGATAAGGTCATGAATAAATTTGCGAGTTGCTTTTGCTGCAATTTCCCAGCTTTGCTCAGTCGTTACCTCTGAGCGCTTTAAGGTTTCCAAGCTATGATTACCGTCTTCCAACCAAGTTACTTGAATGACATCGCTTAATAGATAAGCTGCAACCTCTTCGGGTTTACCAAAGGTATCGCGTGTACCCTGTAAGATAAGTGTCGGCGTCTTGAGTTCTTTCAGGTGTTCTGTTCGTGTCTTTTCAGGCTTGCCGGGAGGGTGGAAAGGGTAACCCATGGCTATGACGCCGCTGACATTGGTGTCATCCGCAATCATGGTCGCCACTCGGCCGCCCATCGACTTGCCGCCGATAACCACAAACTCGCTATCAATCTGTGCTATTTGTTGCTTAAAGCTGTCAATCAGTTTTGGCATTCGATCGGGCGGTGACTTTTTGCCTGTTTGTTGACGACGAAGCATGTAAGGAAAGTCAAAAGTCACCACCTCAATAACATCATCGCTGATGTGGCGCTGCATAAACTGCATGAACTCAGACTGCGAATCAGCTCCTGCACCGTGGGCTAAAATGAATGTTACTGCCTTTTTGCTCATAATCAATGTCCTATCATCAGTAAAAGTCGCTGTTATTCGTGATCGGTTTTGATAAACTAGTTCACACTCTAAGTTTATTATCAAAAGTCGATGTCGATAGCCCAGCCTCTAAAGTTCCAAAGACCTTTCCTTAAGTGGGCTGGTGGCAAGTTTAGATTATTACCCAAGATTCTGCATCATTTGCCTCAAGGAAAAAAACTGATTGAGCCATTTGTCGGATCTGGCGTGGTATTTTTGAATGCTGATTACGATCGCTACTTGTTAGCTGACATCAATCCCGATCTAATCAATCTCTTTCGTGATCTAAAGCGCGGTAAGACGAGCTTTATTCATTACTGTGCGAATTACTTTTCCGAGGCCAATAACAAAGAAAAGCGATTTTATGAATTGCGCGAATATTTTAATCAATTAGAAGCCGGAAAAGAGCGTTCAGCATTATTCTTGTACTTTAACCGCCATGGTTACAATGGGCTGTGTCGATACAACCGCTCTGGTGGTTTTAACGTTCCTTTTGGACGCTACAAAAGGCCGTATTTTCCAGGCCACGAACTGGAAGTCTTTGCAAAAAAAGCACAAAAGGCAGAGTTTCGTTGCCAAAATTTTCGCCAGTCGTTTAACGCCTCGAGAAAAGGTGATGTGATTTATTGCGATCCACCGTATTTACCGCAAAGCCTCACGGCCAACTTTACTGACTATACGAAGCAAGGCTTTAGCTATGATCAGCAGGCTGAACTGGGGTTTTTGGCCGAGCGAGCGCAGGGTAAAGGGGTTTTTACTGCTATCTCGAACCACGACACGCTGGTCGCAAGAGACATATACCAGAGGGCTTCCAACGTTCTGCACTTTGACGTGCAGCGGTTTATCTCTTGCGATGGTAATAACCGTTCAAAAGCTAAAGAATTATTAGCAATGTATAAAAGCTAGTTATTGTTTAAAGCTGACGCTAGGTAATTTTAAAGGGCTAGCCAGCGCCAGAACTCTCTAAAGCAGAGTTAACGAAATAGAGAATCGTTAAAATAAACACGACAACAAAGATAATTCCGCCAACAATAAACTGTACCGCGCTGCCTTTTTCGAAGTCTTTTTCCCGCTGCTGTTCGGTTTGAACGCCAAACATCGCGCCTAAAACGCTTTGTACGGTCGACCAAAAGCCAGTACCTTGTGACCCTTCTTTGGAGGATTTTTCAGCGGTATTAGTGGTTTTTTCAGACTCAGTAGAGCTTTCCAACGAGGATTCATTGGTTTTTTTGGTGTCTTGATTCATTGCTTGATACTTATCGTACTTTAGAAAGGGTTAATATAACTCAACCCTCTCTAAAAATTAAGACTTTTCAAACAACTCCAAGAACTGGATGAAGTGCAAGCTTGGCATGGTATGTGATTCCGTTAACCACGAATACCAACTCGCTGACTTTTTAACAGAGTTAGTGTTGACTAGCTGAGCAGAAGCCGGTTCCAATAGCTCTGGTTCTATTGAGGTAATGATGTGTAGTTCGTCACTGTTGTAACCAACATGGTTACTATCAGAGCAAATTTGAGCTTTAGCGAAAGCACTAGAACCACCCATGATGCTCAATGCAACACCAGCTGTGATAAATAGTTGTTTTATGCTTTTTTTGATCAACATGGTTAACTCCTCACCATATTTTTCGCGCGTATACATATCCCCCATTCAGGATATCTCCTGAATATACGACAAAATGTGTTTGTAGATCAAGGATTTGATGTATTTTTTTGCTTATCTTCAGCTGAGGATAATACCAAACTATCAATTAATTCAAACGCTTGGCTGAGATTTAGTCGTGGGTCAACTAAGCTGGTGTAAGCTTTGCCCAGTTCTTGGTGTTCGACAGCATAGCTACTGCCTACGCATTCCATAACCGCCTCACCAGTCATTTCCAGGTGAACGGCACCTAAGTGAGAGTTATGGCGCTGATGGATTTCAAACGCTTGTTGCAGTTCCGATTGGATATGTTCGAAGTCCCGTGTTTTATAATCATTGGCGCTGACCTGAGTATTTCCATGCATGGGGTCGCAGCTCCACAAAACCTTAATATCGGCGGCTTGGATGGCTTTAATCATTGCTGGTAATTTTTGTGCGATATGTTGGTGGCCAAAGCGTTGAATTAACGTTAAGCGGCCTGCTTCGTTATCCGGGTTAATCCATTGGCATAGTTCGACGAGGTCTTTTGGCTCGACGGTAGGACCAACTTTGATTGCGATGGGGTTGGCGATACCGCGCAGATATTCTAAATGGGCGCTATCGTTTTGAACCGTACGCATGCCAACCCATGGGAAATGGGTTGATAAATTATACCAGCGGCCATTATTGGCTTGGCGAGTCAGCGCTTGCTCATAATGCAGATGAAGCGCTTCATGGCTGGTATAAAATTCAGTTAAGTTTTTGTGAGCCGTCTGCTTACCATTGAATTGGTGGAACAGGTTCAGTGCATCCTGAAAGTTACGCAGGCTTTGGTGTAATTGCTTGTGACAGGATAAATCTTTAAGCGACGAAACTTCATGTTCAAGATTAAACAGTTCGTCTAACTCGCCCTCCAGTAAAGAGCGGATATAATTCAGAGTCAGCGAGGCATAGCTATAGCCTTCAAGCATGCGCGCTGGATCAGGGGTTCGAGCGGATTCGGTAAAGTGTACATGATTGACCAAGTCGCCACGGTAGCTGGTAAGCGTGGTCTCGCCTTGCGTTTCGGTAAGGGCTGAACGAGGTTTGGCGTATTGACCAGCGATACGACCGATACGAGTGATCGGCTGTTGCGTCTTTTGGCTGACCAATAGACTCAAGCTTAGCAAGCTCCGAACCTTTTGTGAGATAGCGTCGGCATTACAGTCTGAAAAAGATTCAGCACAGTCGCCACCTTGTACGATAAAGCGTTGTCCGGCTTGCGCTTCACTAATACGAGCTTTTAAGGCATCTACCTCTGATGAGGAGACCAATGGTGGCAGTTGGCACAGCTTCTCCACCACTTGCTGTAATGCTTGTGGATCACCATACTTTATCTGTTGGCTGACGGGCTTAGACATCCAACTATTGGGAGTCCAGCGATCAGCAGTGCGCTCAACCATATAAATCAATTCTTTACTTCAATAAAACTATTCTATCCCATAAGATAAAGGCGAGCAAAAAACTCGAAAGATAAAGTAATAACGATATGGCGAAGCAACTAAAAAACGGTTTGAGCGCTCGGGAAAACAATAAATTAGAAACGTTGAGATGACGCTAATCAAGGTGAAATTGAGCGAAACTTTAACGATAAGTAGCGGAAATATCAGCTTTTCGGGAAATAAGAATTATGGCGAAAGTAAAAACAATCTACGTCTGCCAAGAGTGCGGAAGTGAGTCCCCAAAGTGGGCAGGCCAATGCGGGCAATGTAAAGCTTGGAATTCGATGATTGAGCAGGCGGACGTGAAGCAAAGTAAAGCGGAGAAGAGTTCGCGCTTCACAGGCTATGCGGGTGAACAGAGTAAAGTGGTCCAGATGAATAAAGTGGACCTTTCAGAAGTTCCACGGATGAGCTCGGGGATGTCCGAGTTGGATCGTGTGCTGGGCGGTGGTTTAGTGCCGGGTTCAGTGGTTTTGATGGGTGGTGACCCTGGAATCGGAAAATCAACCATCCTGCTACAAAGCTTGTGTGGGATTAGTAAAGAAATGCCAGTGTTGTATGTGACAGGCGAGGAGTCTATGCAGCAAGTCACTATGCGGGCGCAACGTTTAGGGCTTGAGACGGGCGATTTCTCCTTATTGACAGAAACCCAAGTTGAGCAAATTACCACGCAAGCGTTGATGCAAAAACCGAAAGTGATGGTGGTGGATTCGATCCAGACCATCTACACCGAAATGCTGCAATCAGCGCCTGGTGGTGTAGCACAGGTTCGTGAAAGCGCTGCACAGTTGGTACGTTTTGCTAAACAGACAGGCACGACATTATTAGTCGTTGGCCACGTGACGAAAGACGGTGCCTTGGCTGGGCCGCGGGTGCTTGAGCACATGGTGGATGCGGTGTTGTATTTTGAAGGTGAGCGTGATGGTCGTTTGCGTTTATTAAGAGCAGTCAAAAACCGTTTTGGTGCGGTGAACGAGCTGGGTGTTTTCGCGATGACCGATGAAGGTTTGAAGCAAGTGAAAAACCCTTCTGCGATTTTTCTATCGAAATATACGGATCCCGTTGCGGGTAGCGCGATTGTCTCGACCTGGGAAGGCACTCGTCCTATGCTGGTGGAAATTCAGGCTTTAGTGGATACCTCGCACGCCCCTCAGCCGAAGCGGGTCGCCGTCGGCTTGGATCATCAGCGTATTGCGATGTTATTAGCAGTCCTCAACCGTCATGGTGGTGTGGCGACCTTTGATCAGGATGTTTTCGCTAACGTGGTTGGTGGTGTCCGTGTGATGGAGACCAGTTCGGACTTGGCACTTATCGCGGCCATCATTTCGAGTTTGCGTAATCGTCCTCTAGAAGAACACTTAGTGATTTTCGGCGAAGTTGGTTTGGCGGGCGAAGTTCGTCCAGTGCCCAACGGGCAGGAGCGTTTAAAGGAAGCGGTTAAGCACGGTTTTAAGAAAGCCATTGTTCCGAAAGGCAATTTACCGTCAAAACCAATTGATGGTCTGGAGATGCACGGCGTCAGTCGCTTACAGGAAATGATTAACTTACTGTGATAAGTTGTAAAAGGCGAAAATAAGTATTGATAGTCGTGATGAATATAGTCGTTACATGGCGGGATAATTAATAGAGGCAAATGATTAATAAATTAAGCAAAGAATGGAATAGTCGACTGGCGTCACTCAGTAAAGCACTGAAAACGAAGTATTGGTTTCCGCACTGGATTATGGCAGTGCTGTTTGTTTTGGGTGGCATCTGGTTATTCCAAACGGATCTAGGAGAGCGCTGGATACCATATCTCAAGCAGCTATTTACAGGGCAAGTTGAGCTATCCGCTAAAAATGTTCCACCCCTAGTTATTGGTGGCGGAATGATTTTAATGTCGTTCGGCTTATTGCTGCATTCCAGAGTTGCGTGGTCAATGTCGCTGTTTCTAGCAAGCTTGGCCTTGATCAGTATCATTTGGTCTGATCGCAGTATGTGGCAGCTAATTTACTTTGTGTTTCTTATTGCGTCCTTGTCGCTATTTCGACAATCGTTTTATAAGTCCAGCGTTGCCGCAAACTCTATTTTTGCTTTAACCTCAATGGTGATGTTGCTGCTGTATTCCGTGATCGGAAGTTTTTATCTTGGTAAAGAGTTCGATCCTCATATCGATGATTGGGTAACGGCTTTTTACTACTCTATCGTAACCATGACGACGGTGGGGTATGGCGATATTAACCCGATTTCTGTTGAGGCTAAATTATTCACCATATCAGTCATCATTTTAGGGGTTGCCGTTTTCGCGACGTCTTTAACGGCGGTGATAGCACCCATGGTTCGAACGAGCTTGGCGAAAATGATGGTTCATAAAGGAAATTCTATGAAAAGAGACAGTCATTACATTGTAATTGGTAATAGCTCATTGGCAATCAACACCTGCAAAGAGCTTAAAGACCGTGGCAACCATGTCACAAGAATTGTCCAGCCACACATTGATAAAGATAGTGTTTCTGGTGATGATGTGGTGTTCGGAGAGCCTAGTGAGATAGACATTCTAGAAGAGTGCGGCTTAAAAAGTGCAAAGGGAGTCATTTCACTTTTAGACGACGACTCTGAAAATGCCTTCGTTATATTGGCGGTAAAGGAAGTTACGCATGATGTTAAAACGGTAACAGCAGTCAATGATACGCATAACCTCAAACGCGTGAAACTGGTGCAGCCTGATATCATTATAGCGCCTCAGATTCTAGGAGGTGAGCTAGTAGCGATGCATCTTGAAGGTGAAGAGGTTTCTTCCGACTTTTTGATGGAACGATTGTTCCAGCATTAACCCCGAGGATCTTG
The DNA here is from genome assembly GCA_950096615.1 of uncultured Kangiella sp. Classification (GTDB taxonomy): domain Bacteria; phylum Pseudomonadota; class Gammaproteobacteria; order Enterobacterales; family Kangiellaceae; genus Kangiella. Next base: position 8,981 of record CATNCP010000048.1, read on the forward strand.
GCATGATAGAAATAGATTGGGCGGTGGTTCTAAATCATTTAATCACCATGATGGTTGCTTATATACTTGCATTCCCTATCGCGTGGAACCGTGAAAGCGAAACAAAAAGCGCAGGTATTCGTACCTTTCCGTTAGTGAGTATCGCCTCGTGTGGTTTCGTATTGATTGCGATGGATATATTTAGCGAGCCTAGTGCTCAAGCAAGAATATTGGAAGGCGTAGTCACAGGAATCGGCTTTATTGGTGGTGGTGCTATTCTAAAGAACGGTAGTAGTGTTACCGGGCTAGCCACCGCCGCTAGTTTGTGGGGTACTGCAGCCATCGGTATCGCGGTTGGAACACATCGTTTAGAAATTGCTTTGCTGCTGAGTATTGTTACTTTTATCACGCTTCAGGTTATGGCTAAGGTGAAAAGCAAAGTTCCTGAAAACGAAGAGCGTTGCGATAACGACACTTAAGATATGGTATGAATACTGATAAAAACAGGGTGTTTAAACCCGAGAAGCTTTTCGCGCCACGCGACTTCCAGTCCCCGCAAATTAAACCTAATCAGTACTTAGAAATAGGCACGGGGAAGGGGATGCACGCGATGCAATTCGCTCAGGCAAATCCTGATAAACACTTGATAGCTATTGAGCGTACTCGAGTTAAGTTTGATGTCTTCGCGGCTCGAACTGCAGAGCTGGAACTGAACAACTTGTTGCCTATTCACGCTGATGCTATTCCGTGGATCGTACACGGTATTCCGCCGGGGTCATTAGAGGGTGTTTTTCTACTCTATCCGAATCCTGAGCCAAAAAATGCCAGTCAACGATGGCTCAACATGCCTTTCTTTGAGTTTTTGTTATCGCGTCTAAAACCAGCTGCACCGTTAGTTCTGGTCACTAATATTGAAGCGTACGCTGAAGAGGCTGAGGAACTAGCCAAACAGTTATGGCGTTTGGATGTTGAGAGACAAGAAGTTCCTAGAGACAGTGCAAGAACCCACTTCGAAGTGAAGTATTTAGCACGAGGCGAAACTTGCCATCAGCTCAATCTAGTCAAACCTCAAGGATACAGAACCCGCTTTGACGATTGGACACCTCAAAACAATGCGCAAGCCTAGGGGTAAATCATTAGGAGAATTCCTATTCCAGTGCATAACATCGAGGTTATGATCAACAATATAGCAAGCCTTAATAGAACGACCAGATCATCTCCATTGATAAGATGGATCACGCGAAGGCGTTTCGGTTTTATTTTCTTTCCCCACCTAATCAGCCCAAGTTCACTGAGATAATTAACGATATGCCATTAATACGGTTATTGGTTTTGATATAATTTAAACCAATAGTTTATAATTTGCAATTAAAAATAAACTAATCGTTGTTTAGTTCGAGAAGAGAGTCGATGATGTCATCATCTTTGAGCGCTTTATAATACTCAGCGGTGATGTAATCAGCGAGTAGTTGATAGTCTGCTGGTTCGGTAGGCAGGTTTTTGGTGCGAATTAATATCTTTTGAATGGAGTTAGAGAGAACTTTCTTATCGATTGAATAGGATGATTTTGGAGACTCTGATACTTGATTTGGGTTTACCGAAATTTCTTTGTTGTCAGCTGTTTCACCCGTATATAGCCATAGAAAGTCAACCTCAGTCGCCTGTGCCAACAAGATCAAAGAGCGCTTACTTATTTTACCTCGACGTAGCCAATTATTGACCGCCTGCGCAGTAACGCCACATTCTTCAGCAACGGACGCTTTGCTCTTTTGTAGAGACTCTTTGGCATAAACTAATGCTTGCTCAATTCTTTGGGCAAGATCGTGTTGTTCTGCTGTAACTTGTTGTTTTGGCATGGGAAAATTGTCCCACAGCCAATAACTAATTGGAATAAACTATTGGTTTATGTTGATGCGAGTATGTTGCTGCGAGAATGAGGGTTACTCGGTTTCTTGAGTATTACGCTCCCACAGTGCCTGAGATTCTTGGTGGATGGTTTCTGGGTCGTTGTTATAGAGTGTTAATATCGAGCGAAGTTGTAGCATGCTGTCGATATCAATTTCTTGGCATTCGACACCATAGTCTTCTCCTTTTTGGTAAACAATCTTAGCCACCATATGTATTGGTGGTGATAGTTCATCAAAGATAATCTGAAGATTAACAGGAGTTTCTTTATCCAGTGGCGACGAGGTTTTTAAATGTGCGCCATTAAGAGAAATGTCTGCTACTTTAGCGACATACTTCTCTCCGTCTTGCTCAATTAACGCTTTGGCAGTGACGGGCACTCGGGTAAATTGTCTGCGCTCTGTGTTTATAGCACACTTCCTTTGTGACTCAATGGTTAACTCAAGATTATCAAAGGAAGGAAGGGTTGTCGACGGTAAATACTTGATTTTAAAGACTGGTCCACTCACTAAGAATGAACCAGTCTATTGTCCAAGAAGGGATTATGGCTTGGTGATCTTGCGGTACTTAATACGATGCGGTTGATCGGCATCAGCACCTAGACGACGCTTACGATCCGCTTCGTATTCTTGGTAGTTACCTTCGAACCAAACCGTTTCGCTGTCGCCTTCAAAGGCTAGGATGTGAGTCGCGATACGGTCCAGGAACCAACGGTCGTGCGAGATAACCACGGCACAGCCCGGGAAGGCCAATAATGCATCTTCTAAAGCACGCAATGTCTCGACGTCTAAATCGTTGGTCGGCTCATCGAGTAGTAAGACGTTGCCGCCACTTTTGAGGAGTTTGGCCAAGTGAACACGGTTACGCTCACCGCCCGACAAGTTGCCGATAAGCTTTTGCTGATCCGAACCTTTAAAGTTAAAACGACCGACATAAGCGCGCGACGGTGTTTCGTAGGTTCCGACAGTGATGATGTCCAAACCATCAGAAATTTCTTCCCACACGGTTTTGCTGTCGTCGAGTGAGTCACGGCTTTGATCAACGTAAGCGAGATCTACGGTTTCGCCGATCTGTAACTCGCCCTGATCAGGCTGTTCTTGGCCTGTCATCATTTTGAACATGGTCGATTTACCGGCGCCGTTAGGGCCGATAACACCGACGATACCACCTTGTGGCAGGTTGAAATTGAGATCGTTATACAGCAGCTTATCGCCAAACGTCTTAGTTAAACCTTTCGCAGTAATGACTTGCGTACCCAAGCGTGGGCCTGGTGGAATGTATAACTCACGTGTTTCGTTACGTTGCTGGAACTCTTTACTCGACAGCTCATCGAAGCGCGACATACGAGCTTTCGACTTAGCCTGACGACCTTTCGAGTTAGAGCGTACCCACTCCAACTCTTCTTTCATGGTCTTTTGGCGCGAAGCTTCTTGCTTCTCTTCAATCTCAAGACGCTTCGACTTTTGTTCCAGCCATGAAGAATAGTTACCTTCCCACGGAATACCTTCACCGCGATCCAGCTCTAGAATCCAGCCAGCCGCGTTATCAAGAAAATAACGGTCGTGGGTAATCGCGACCACGGTACCGTTGTAGTCGACTAAGAAGCGCTCTAGCCAAGCCACTGACTCAGCGTCTAAGTGGTTGGTCGGCTCGTCCAGCAGCAACATATCCGGATGCTCAAGCAATAAGCGGCAAATCGCCACTCGGCGACGTTCACCGCCCGATAAGTGCTCAACTTTAGCTTCCCAAGCCGGTAGACGCAAAGCATCAGCAGCACGCTCAAGCGTATTCTCAAGATTGTGACCATCAGCAGCCTGAATAATCGCTTCCAACTCGCCCTGACGTTTTGCCAGCGCGTCGAAGTCTGCGTTTTCGTCAGCGTAGGCTGCGTAAACTTGATCCAGCTCAGTTAACGCTTCTTTCACGTGCGTAACCGACTCTTCAACAATTTCGCGAACTGTTTTGCTTTCGTCCAGTTGCGGTTCTTGCGGCAAGTAACCAATTTTAGTCCCTGGCTGAGGTCGCGCTTCACCATCATGTTCTTGGTCAATGCCTGCCATAATACGTAATAGCGTTGATTTACCTGCACCGTTCAGACCCAAGACACCAATTTTGGCGCCAGGGAAGAAAGATAAAGAAATATCCTTTAAGATAGTTTTATTCGGGGGAACGACTTTGCTCACCCGGTTCATGGTATAAATATATTGAGCCATTAAATGATAACCTTACATTAATATTGCGGGCATTTTACCGTGCCTGATCGGCTTAGGCTACACCCTATAACGGGGTTCCAGTAGAGATATTTTGAGGAGAAGTGATGCAATACAGGATTCTAGTGCTTTTAGGTGCGATTATTCTCGGTTTTTCGGCGAAATCTAACGCGTGTGTCCACCCTAATGATATTTATTACTGGGCGGACATGCGCGACGCGAAGCACTTTAAGTTCGATGAGGCCCTAAAGTGCGATGATTTAGCGCTAGAAACGTTAGAGACCACGCTAATTTCTTTAGGCCGAATCGGTGGTGAGGACGCAGCAAAGAAAGTGACACCACATCTGCAGCACGACAACCCTCAAATTCGCTACGCCGCGGCATTTGCTCTCGGCATTGCTCAAGTTCCGAGTGTTGGTGAAGCTATCGTTAAAGCCTTAAGCACAGAGAAGGACCCTGAAGTTCAGTACCGCCTAGCCTTGTCACTGGGCAATATGGCCTATGCTCCTTCAAACGAAGCGGCACCAAAACAAGGTGCACAAGAGGTACTGACTCAGATTATCAACCACGATGACTCTACTCAAAAAGTTCGTGGCGCTCTGCATGGCTTAATGATCTTAGCGACATTCTACAGAGATCAAATCAAGAGCTTTGATCATGAGGATGCAGCCCTTGATATTCAGCGAATACTAACGTTGCTTAAAAACCAAGAGACACAACTAGAGACGAGTTACCTGTTAGCTCGTACGTCGCTACTGGATAGTGACAATCTGCCTGAGTTTTTAGAAGCGTTGCCTGACTTAGCGCCTACAGCAAAAGCGAATCTTATTCGTGCCTTAGCCAAAACCAAGCAGCGTCAAATACTACCAACATTAATACAGCACCTAGATAGTGAACATATTGGTGTGCGAGTTAACTCGATTCGCAGTTTAGCGAACTTCCCGGATAATCCAGTGGCGTCGGCTACCGTAATGCAGGCACTGACTTATGATGATGTGATTAGCCAAGTGACAGCGCTACAAACGATTCAAGCTAGTTGGTTAAAGAGCCCAGAGTTACTGGTTAGCGTTAAAGCAAAACTCCAGCATGAGAACAGTTGGGTGCAGTCGGAAGCGTTGCTAGCACTGATTCGTGGTGATAAAGGGGATGCAAAGCAGGCTGAGCAATGGCTTGAAAGTCAGAGTCCAAATCATCAGCGAGCAGCTATTGCCTATTTCGTAAATCAGAAAGAGTTATCAGCGCTCGAAAAGCTCGCCAAAAGCGATAAAACGATTATCGCCAACGGAGCGAAGCAGGCGTTAAACCCGGAGCCTGAAACTGCCGAGGAAGCAAGTGAAACTGATGACGCGCTTCCAGAATTACCTGTCACCGTAGAGCTGGAAACCACTAAAGGCATGATTACCATTGAACTGTTTGCCGATACCCCTTATACCTCCGCTAACTTCATTGAGCTGATTGAGAACGGATTTTATAACGACACTTACTTTCATCGTGTAATCCCGAACTTTGTCGCGCAGGGCGGCAGTCAGAATGGAGACGGTACCGGAAATGTTGATTACAGTATCCGCGAAGAACTTTCTTACCGCTCACACCTGCCAGGAACAGTCGGCATGGCAACCTTAGGCAAAGACACTGGTGGTGCACAATTCTTCATTAACACAGCGCCAAACATACACCT
>CATNCP010000049.1 GCA_950096615.1 uncultured Kangiella sp.
ACTTACGCTTTCGACGAAAGCTCTGATGGCTGGTTACCTATAAATAGCGAGAACGGGACGTTAGTTTTAAATGTGAAGATTAACGGGCATCCCGCAAACATATTACTAGACACTGGTGCCTCCATACACACGCTTAGCTCAAGTATTGCAGAAAAAACCGGTATAAAAGGCAACTCTGCAAGAGCAATAACTCTGATAGGAGTAAACGGGAAAGTTAAAGCGCCTTTGTCTGCCCCCTTTGATATTGTCGCTGACGGACAAAAGTTCACACTCCGAGATATCCCCATCATTGAAGGGAACAGTTCTTATGGCATGATTTTAGGTCGAGACTTTTTCGAACAATCCGTGGTTCAAATTGATTACCCTAACAATCGAATTCGTTTTTTAAGCTCTGAAATAGTAAATTTTGAAAGCAATATTGATGTTCGCTATGAGTATGGTGGCGGGTTGTTAGTCGAAGCCTATATTGCCGGCGAAAAAGCTTGGATGCTTTTAGATACGGGAAGTAATACCCTCGCATTATTAAAAAGGAAGTTTATTTTCAAAAATGATCTTGACCAGTATGTACTAGAAGGAATTACTCACGAAGTGTCAGGAATTGCCGAAAGCGCTCAGTTTAATGTTATTAAAGTAGAAGAGTTTAGATTAGGGACCTACGATTTCGATTCTTTTCTTGCTTTATATAATCAGGACTATAAAAATTCTTTTGATGAGAAGAAGAAATACCTATTTAGCAGGATTCCTGAAGAAAGCTCTATTCAAGATGGAATCCTCGGTTACGATATTTTACGCAATTTTGTTGTTACCATTGATTACAAAAGAAAGAAAGTACACTTATACTTTCCTTCAGAGAGCTAACTGCTCATTAAGTGGGGCAGCTACCGTTGGGTGCGTTGTAACGAAGGAGGCAAGGATTGCCAAATTATCGAAGCAAAATAATGGGGTCAGAGTAAATACTAAGTAGAAGTAATTGAATCAGAGGAGTTTCTGAAATTTCTTAACAAAAAGGCGCCAACTGGCGCCTTTCTTTTTTACGATATGACTAAAGCTAAAACTTACCAACCGCAATTACGGCCTTCGTTTTGCTCGTCTAACCATGTTTTTAATGGCGCGTAGTACTCAAGCACTGCTGTCGCGTCCATTTCACGGCTGCCAGTCATGGCTTCAAGTGCGTCAGGCCATGGACGTGAAGAACCCATTTCTAGCATCTTGATTAACTTGTCGCCAACTTCTTTGTTGCCGTAGAACGAACAGCGGTGAAGTGGACCTTCGTTGCCTGCCATGTCACACATTTCACGGTAGAATTGGAACTGTAGGATGTGTGCTAGGAAGTAGCGCGAGTAAGGCGTGTTACCAGGGATGTGGTATTTCGCACCTGGGTCGAAGTGATCTTCAGTACGAGCCACTGGCGCTTCAATACCTTGGTATTGTTCACGCAGTTCCCACCAGCCTTGGTTGTATTCTTCTGGTGAGATTTCACCGTTGAATACTTTCCAGCGCCATTGGTCAACCATCAAACCAAACGGTAAGAAAGCAACTTTATCTAGAGCTGAACGCATTAATAACGCAATATCAGCACTCGCATCTGGTTCTTCGTCGATTAAACCAATCTGCTTCAAGTACTTTGGTGTAATCGATAAAGAAATAGTGTCGCCGATTGCTTCGTGGAAACCATCGTTAGCGCTGCCTTTGTAAAAGATTGACTGATCTTTGTAAGCACGCTGATAGTAGTTGTGGCCCAGTTCATGGTGAACCGTTTGGAAGTCTTCGCCATTGATGTTAGTACACATTTTAATGCGAATATCTTCTTCATTATCGATATCCCATGCGCTTGCGTGACATTGAACATCACGATCGCGTGGCTTAACGAATAACGAACGCTCCCAGAAGGTTTGCGGAAGCGGGGCAAAGCCTAGAGAAGAGAAGAAGCCTTCAGCTGTTTTAACCATCTTTTTAACCGCTACTTCTTTTTCTTCATGGCTTACGTCGTCTTTATCCACGCCATAGTGCTCACGTAAGATTGGGTCGATATCGATGCCTTCACCCGCATTTTTAGGACCAGCGATGTCATAGATATTACCCCATTGCTGTGCCCACATGTTGCCTAGTAGGTGTGCAGGGATTGGTTTATCCATAGCAACAACGTCGTCACCGTACTGGTCATTCAACTCAGCGCGAACGTGGCAGTGTAAAGCTTTATATAAAGGTTGAACTTGACCCCATAGGCGGTCCATTTCTGTGGCGAAGCCATCAGCAGGCATGTCGTATTTAGAACGCCACATAGTGCCTGTGTCGGCGTAACCAAGCTCTTTTGAGCCTTCGTTAGCGATATCAACCATTTGCTTATACAGTGGGCGCATTTCTTTCGAGATTTCACGCCAGCCAGTCCATGCTTTTAGTTGCTCATCAGCGTCACGCGATTCACGCAAGACTTGGCTTAATTGACCCAGACTACGACCGTCTGGACTTTTACCTTTGGCGTAAATGCTATCAAGCTTCGACGTGATTTGAGCGAGTTGCTTTGTTTTCTCTGCATCAGCAGGAGCTGGAAGCGTCAAACCTAACTTGATCATTTCAATCTTACGGTTAACGTCGTAAGGTAAGTCCAAGCCATTGAACTTTTTCGCTTCGTTCGCTAGTTCTACGCCTAGCTTGGTGTAATCTTCACCAACCTGAGCGTTTAGCGCCGTGGTGTCATGAGTCACAAAATTCGCATTAACCCATGCAATGCGTGCGGCATATTCTGCAATTTCTGTTAATCGCTTTTCTGCATCAGCAACAAAAGCAGCTGCGTCTTCCGCAGTGACTTTTTGTTTATGATCGTCAGCGATAACAGGCTGTCCTAATAAAGCACCAACCAATACTGCAGTACTGACGGCTTTTTTAAGCGTTATCATAGAGTTACCCTTTATTGTTTAAGTTGATAATAATCATTATCGTTTCATAGTCGCGCACCATTATAGCGACTTGTTTTAATTTGAGAAATGGAATTCATCATGGTCGTTATTTCGCGGATCGGTTATCATACGGCTTTTGGTAAATCCTCAGGAATAACTATGTCCATTGGCCCTTTGATGCTGGACCTAGAAGGTTTAGAAATCAATACTGCTGAAAAAGATATGCTTCAAAACCCACTATTGGGCGGCATTATCTTTTTTACCCGTAATTACGCCAGTCCTCAGCAAATAGCAGAATTGTCGCAAGCGGTCCGTGAAACCGCTGGGCGTGACATTCTTATTGCGGTGGATCATGAAGGAGGGCGTGTACAGCGTTTCCGGGATGGGTTTACCGGCGTTCCCGCCATGGCGAGTATTTTGCAGAATGCCAAAGATTTATCAGAAGCTAAAGCATCTGCCTACCGCTGGGGAAGCCTTATTGCTATTGAGGTTCAAGCCGTAGGTATCGACTTCAGTTTTGCGCCTGTATTGGATTTAGGCGATGAAATCAGTCGTGTTATCGGTGACAGAGCATTTTCTACCAAAGTAGGCGAAGTGATCGAATTAGGTCGTGAGTTTATTAAAGGCATGAACGATTTCGGCATGGCAGCCACAGCGAAACATTTTCCGGGTCATGGCTCTGTTGAAGCTGATTCCCATGTCGATATTCCTGTCGATGATCGTCCGCGTGAGAAAATTATCTGTCAAGACATGCGTGTATTCGCGGAACTGGCTCAGAACTATCAAGCGGTCATGCCAGCACACGTAATTTACCCGAGTGTCGATTCTCAGCCAGCAGGCTTCTCTGAGCTATGGTTACAAGATATTTTGCGCAATCAGTTAAACTTTGATGGCGTGATATTCAGCGATGATTTAAGCATGAAGGGCGCTGAAGTTGTTGGTGGTTATTACGAACGCGCCAAAGCTGCTGTTAAAGCGGGCTGCGACATGGTTCTTGTCTGTAATCACCCGAAAGAAGGGCGTGAGTTACTAGAGTCATTTGACTTTGAACTTGACCCTAAGTCGGCTGCGCGATTGGCTACTATGAAGGGGCAGTCACTTAATTACTCATTAACTCAAGTTCGTCAAAGTGATAATTGGCAACAGTTAGAGCACGATCTCGAACTTGATAAACTTGTTTAGCATATTGACTTAATTTGTTGATTTAACTGGATTTTATTGAAGATGTCTAACGAAAAGAAAATCGAAGAGTTAACCGAGCAAAAAACTGACAGTTTCACTCAGTTAACGCCACGAGAAGAACTGGTGGCAAAGCTTAACGGTGAAACAGCCATCGTAGCGTGGAAAGAAATTGAACGTTTTTTTGCTAAAGGGAATTTATTATTGATAGATCAGGGCGTTGACCTGATTAATTGTGCAGCTGATTTGTCGCTAGATAATGCGGAAGAAATAAAGCCGTTGATCGACTCTGAAAAGATCCAGCGTATGCCGATGGAGTTTGTTAAAGAGAACTGCAAGCCAGAGACTGAGTTTTGGACTGTGGTGGTCGCGCCGTATATTTTGTCACAGCTCAAAAAATAATAGTCAGGCATTAAAAAAGCGGCTTCAGAGCCGCTTCTTATTGAACAGTCACTTTTAACCGTGATGAACTACAGAATGAATTACATGGTCATACTCAAAGTAAACGGTGTAGCCATTGTAAACCCACTTAGTAATCGGAGGGTCGCCAACAGGGCCTTCTACGTTGCTTGGTGTACCAAACTTTTGCTCAACGTAAGACTTACTAACGCCACGCTTAGGGACCTGAACATTTTGCTGGCCTTGCTTTGCTACTGGCACCTTAACTTCCTCAGCTTTGGCTGTGTTAAGACCAACCCCCATACCAAAGCTCAAAGATAGAGCGCATACAGCTGCTGTTATTGTTTTCATGATGTTGACTCCTCAAACATAATTTTCTCTAGAATATCAAAAAATTAGCGTAATATCCTAATCATAATTGACATTAATTCTACTCCATAACTTGACTACAAATTGTGAACCATTCAATATGACGCCAATTTAAATTATTTAGAAAGCACCATGAGGCTTCCTTTTTCGCTATTCGTCGGCCTACGTTACACTAGAGCGAAGCGCCGCGACCACTTTATTTCCTTCATTTCTCTGATATCCATGATCGGAATTGCCCTTGGCGTGATGGTGTTAATCACTGTGATGTCGGTGATGAACGGTTTCGAACGTGAATTACGCGACAGGATTCTGGGGATGGCTCCGCACGTCTTGGTCAGTGGCGTTGGCAGCAACATTGAAGATTGGCAAGCGTTAGAAGAAGTTGTGCTGCAGGATCCGAACGTTATTGGTGCTTCTCCTTATATTCAGTCCGAAACCATGTTCCAACACCTTGGGTCTGATCAGTTCGGCGTGGTGCAGGGCGTTTTGCCAGAAAAAATTGGCGAAGTTACGATTGTCAAAGAGCATATGCGTAACGGCTCTTTCGACTCGTTAACCGACGGTAGCTATAACATAATACTGGGCGCATCTTTGGCTAGAAGCCTTGGTGCCAATGTTGGTGATAAAGTCACTTCGTTGTTTTTAAAAGAAACACGGATGTCGATAGCCGGTATTCAGCCTCGTGCAAAACGCTTTACCGTTTCAGGCATATTCCAAACAAAATCCGAAGCTGATAAAGGCATGGCGTTCGTTCACCTGAATGACCTCGCCAAAATACTACGTGTCACTGACGGGGTGTCGGCTTTACAGCTTAAAACCAAGGATGTGATGAAGGTTCATGAGGTCAGTACATCGCTCACAGAGCAGTTAGACTATAACTATTTTGTGACTAACTGGACGCGCCAACATCAAACCTTATTTAACGCCATTGAGATGGAAAAGAAGATTATGTTTATTCTTCTGACCTTTATTATCGCTGTGGCGGCATTCAATATCGTGACCTCTTTAGTGATGTTAGTTAACGAGAAACAGGCTGATATCGCTATTTTGCGCACTCTAGGAGCGAGTCCAGGCTCGATTCTACGAATATTTATGACCAGCGGGATTATTAATGGTCTTATCGGCACTGGGGTAGGCGTTTTACTTGGCATTTTGCTTGCATCAAACTTACCAGACATTATTAGTTGGCTTGAAACCACCTTCAACTTAACGGTTTTCCCAAAAGACGTTTATTTTGTCAGTGAGCTACCAACAGCGCTAGTTTGGAATGATGTTAGCAATATCGCCATTATAGCCTTTGGTATCAGCGTTCTAGCGACTCTTTACCCATCGTGGAAAGCTTCACGTACTCAACCTGCGGAGGCGCTTCGTTATGAATGATTCTGCTGAGAACAATCCTATTATTCAGCTCGATTCTTTAAACCGTACTTATAACGATGGTGCCAATAAGGTTCAGGTTCTAACGGATTTAAGTTTAGAGGTGGAGAAGGGTGAGCAGCTGGCTATCGTCGGCTCTTCGGGCTCTGGAAAAAGCACCTTATTACACTTAATCGGTGGTCTTGATAAACCGACTTCAGGCACTGTCCACTTGAATGGAACCAACATTCACTCGCTTTCTGCGAAGGCTCAAGGTGAGTTCCGTAATCGTCATATTGGTTTCGTCTACCAGTTTCATCACTTACTGCCTGAGTTCGAAGCGCAGGATAACGTGGCGATGCCATTAATCATTCGAGGAATGAACCGCACCGAGGCTCATAAGATTGCTAGTGACTTGATTGAGAGAGTCGGACTTGGTAACCGCAAAACCCATAAGCCAGCGGAGCTATCAGGTGGCGAGCGTCAGCGAATCGCCTTCGCGCGTGCTCTAGTAACACAGCCTGACTGTGTGTTAGCCGATGAACCCACAGGGAATTTAGACCACGGCACTGCGAACCAGGTTTACGAGTTAATGTGCGAGCTTAACCGTGAAATGGGGACGACGTTTATTACCGTGACTCATGACTTAGAGTTAGCCGGTAAAATGCAGCGTCAGCTACACTTAGAAGACGGTAATCTAAAGCTCTTTAGTTAATTAAAAGCGAATTATTTCTTATCAGAAGACTCAGGCTTGTCCTGAGTTTTTTCGTTTTTAGATGATACTTTATCGTCTTCTTCAGCATCTAAATGAAGCTTATGAAGTAGCTTCTCTTTCCAACGCTGTTGACGGGCTTTCCATGCCATGACTACGTGATAGCGCCAAGAAAGGCTAATGGTGTAGTAACCGATGATTGCTGCGATTGAGCCACAAATCAAACAGCCCAGCAAGAAGGGTTGCCAAATATGGACAAGCTCGTTGCCAAGCCACGCAAAACTGAGCTCAAATTCAAATTCGCTTGGTGGCCATGAAAGTACCCATGTACCGACTAGGTAGGCAAAGTAGAACATCGGCGGGATGGTGATAGGGTTAGTTATCCAACATAACAAAACTGACAAAGGCAGGTTCACTCGAAACCAAATAGCGAGACCAGCTGCCATCACCATTTGAAACGGAATTGGCATGAAACACATAAAAAGGCCGATCGCAAATGCGCCTGAAGCACTGTAGCGGTTCAGGTGCCATAAACCAGGATCGTGAATCAATTTACCGAATATCTTTAAAAAACGATTATCAGTAACTTTCTTCGGGTCTGGCGTAATTTTTCTTAGTAACTTGCGCGGCATAGAGTTTCACGGTTACACTTGCGTTTGTTCATCGTACAACACTTTTATTAAAGCTTGGATAAGGATTATCCTAGAATGTTCAAATGGATTTTGGGTCTGTTGCTCGGTTGTTGCGCTCTCATAACGCTAACAACCACACTATCGACACTGTGCGCGGTAACGTTAATTACTGTCGCACTGCCTACATTATACCTACAAAAGCATTCAAAACATCCCTTACTATCACTAGGTATTGTTTTGTTAAGCGGCTTTTTTATGGGGCTAGGCTGGTCATCAATTCACGCGTCATGGCGATTATTACAGCAGGTCCCATCGCCGGAAAATCAAAGCGTGCACATTATAGAAGCAGAGCTTAAGTCATTACCAGCAATTTATCCCGAATATTGTCAGTTTGAAGCTAAGGTTACCAAGGCTAACAACTCGCGACTATTAGGGAAAAATCTGTTGCTGAAGGACTACGCTAATCACTGTCGCTATCAACTAGGCGAGTTATGGTCGATGACCGTTAAGCTCAAGCCTATTCAGGGGCCGGTGAATAAAGCCGGTTTTGATTATGAGCTATACATGTTTCAGCAGCGACTTGATGCAAAGGGCTATATAAAGAAGTCGCAAAAAATGAAGTCCGCGATGACCTACAGCATTTCCAATCTTCGCCAAAGCATTTTCACCGAGTTTAGCAATTATTCAAATGCTGGATTATTACAAGCTTTGCTCATTGGTGAAAAGGCCGCTATTCCACAGCATGATAAAGCCTTACTGCAAAATCTTGGTTTAAGTCACCTTATAGCGATTTCTGGGTTACACATATCCATTGTAGCGGGTGTTGGACTGTTCTTTTCGTTTAACTTATTAGGATGGATTAACCGTTTATCCCGACGAAACATTATCGAACCTCTGCGACCAGCGGTGATCATAGGCTGTTTTGTGGCCTTGTTTTATACTGTTTTAGCAGACTTCTCTTTACCCACAGTTCGTGCCTTGATCATGTGGTGTTGCGTTTCAGCTTCGATGCTGCTGCAACGACCAGCAGCTTTGTTTAGTGGTATAAAGGCTTCTTTAGGAATTATACTTCTTATCGATCCGCTGAGCGTGATGTCTGCAAGCTTTTGGATGTCATACCTTGCGGTAGTAGTGATTAGTCATGTTCTAGCAGGGCGGGTCATGCCACAGTCGGGGGTACTGATTGCTTTGAAACGTTTGTTTAGCATACAGCTAGCCATTTCAATGACCTTAATCCTTCCTAGTCTTTTCTTTTTTCAACAAGCAACCTTGCTCGGTTTATTGGTTAATATCATAATCATCCCTTTATTTAGCTTGCTTGTGCTACCGCTTATTATCATCGCGGCCATATTGGATTTTTCTGGGTTAACTGACGTATTGATGGTGTTTGTTGACTCTTCAATAAGTCACTTCTTGGCATTGGGACGATTAGTCGAGCAATCACTCAGCAGCTTGAGTTTTAGCGTTTACCTCCCGCCGTGGTTACTTATCACCATGCTTATCGTCGCACTTTTCTTATGGCTTCCTCTGGGTAAACTCCGGTATGGCTTTGTAATTCTCGCGATGACCCTTATCGGCAGTTATTGCGTACAACTATACTTACCGAATAATAAGTTCAGTAGTAAACCGTTGCTGGTCGTTTTTGATGTAGGTCATGGTCTAGCAGTGTTACTCACTGACGGTAACCATCATATTCTGTACGACACAGGTTATGGCGCTGAAGGCGGTAGCGCTTATAAAAGCTATATTGCGCCAACCTTGAATAGACTGAATATTTCACATCTTGATGCCCTGATACTAAGCCACCAAGACAACGATCATTCCGGTGGTTTCAACGATATTCAAGCCGATATTCCTGTAGGAGTCGTTGTAGCGGGACTATGGGCGCGTCATAAATATCATCGCGAGGATATTGAGCTTTGCCAGACAGGTTTTAGTCGAACCATCGGAAGTTTCACTCTTGAAGCGCTACACCCTCAAGACTCTTCTGCTGGCAGTAACAATGGTTCTTGCGTGGTTAAGGTTCGAAGTTCGTTGCCCGACTATCACTTTTCAATACTGTTGACTGGTGATATAGAGAAAGATGTTGAGTATTCCTTGGCCGAAAATAGGGCAGATGAACTAAAAGCCGACCTGCTTTTGGTGCCCCATCATGGCAGTAACAGTTCATCAACTTACCCTTTCATAAAACAAGTCAATCCTGATTTAGCCATTTATTCCACAGAGCGCTTTAGTCGATATCAATTGCCTAACAATAAGGTCATGGCTCGTTATTTGGACTTTAATATCCCGCAAATAGACACTGGCTGCTATGGTCAAATCACCTATTTTTTAGACCAAGGCGTCTATGAGTTTGAACGCTCAAACCGCAAGTTTTGGCGCTTAAAACCCTGTGAGGTGGTTGAAAAATAAACGTATTTGATAAAAGCGGTGGATTTGTTCACACTTGTCATTAATCAACACTTGCTCTTAACCGAGCGCTACTGCACAATATTTTGATTAAATTAATAATAAATGATTAATATTTATACAGTTTTCGGACGCCTAGTCCATTCTGTCTATAATTACGCATTGAGGTAATGGGGCTCATGGTCATATCTTTCGCAAGCACATCAACAACATTAATCGCTACAGCTGGGGCATCTTCGACAGGAACACTGTTTGATTTGTTTAAGGCTGGCGGCTGGACGATGGTGCCAATCGCTATCTGTTCATTAATCGCCATGGGTATTATCGTCGAGCGCATTTGGGCATTAAAAAGAGAACGGATTCTGCCGAAGCACTTAGTTGCGCAGGTCTGGACTTGGATCAAAAACGGTCAGTTCGATAAAAGCAAAATGCGCGATCTTAAGAACAGCTCAGAACTCGGGGAAGTGTTAACTGCAGGCTTGCTGAATCACCAATACGGTCGCGAGTCGATGAAAGCTAGCATCAACGAAGCCGGAAGGGCGGTGATAGTACGCTTAGAGCGTTACCTTAATACATTGGGGTCAATTGCTCTTGTCGCGCCATTGCTAGGGCTGTTGGGCACAGTTATCGGCATGATCAAAGTATTTACCGTGATGCGTGTTGAAGGTGTGGGAAACGCTGACGCCTTGGCTGGCGGTATCTCCGAAGCTTTAATTACAACGGCCGCCGGCATGGCTGTCGCTATTCCGACCTTGGTATTGCACCGTCATTTTATCCGCCGTGTGGAAGAGTTAGTTACGGATATGGAGCAGGAAGCCCTAAAAATGGTGGATGTTCTGCATGGTGAGCGTGAAATCTTTACCTCTAGCCAAGACTAATTAGGCACAGCTTATGTGGTTAAAAAAGAAAAAAGAAGATGTGCAAATAAATTTAACACCCTTGATTGATGTGGTTTTCCTCTTGCTGATCTTTTTTATGGTGTCCACCAGCTTCAAGAAAGAAACCAAAGTGAGCCTGACTTTGCCTGAAGCAAATGGAGAAGCATTGGACTCGTCTAATCAATCAATCGACGTTACCGTGACTAAAACGGGTGAGGTTTTTGTCAACGGAAACGGACTGGTCAATCGTGATGTGGTTACTATAAAAGAAGCATTAAAACAATCGTCCACAGACTACCAAACACCTGTTATAATCAGCGCAGATGCGGCTGCTCCATACCAAGCCGTGATTACGGTTATGGATGCTGCGGGGCAAGCGGGCTTTAATAATTTAACGCTGCCGACGCAGAAGCCTAGCTCTGAAAATAACTAGTGTTTGAAGTAATGCATGTCAGAACTGAATTCAGATAAAAGCTCAACAATTTATAAGCGATTACTTGGCTACACCAAGCGTTACAAGTGGGTTTTCTTAATTGGTATCGTCGCGAATATTGGCTTCGCATTGATCGAAGCCTCTTTTGTGAACGCCATACAATACCTTATTGACGATGGCCTCAAAGAGCGTGACAAGTTCTTTTTATTAGTTCAAACGCCTCTCTTTATCATCGGCGCAATCTTTCTTCGTGGAATCTGCAACTTTGTTTCGACCTACTGCATGGGCTGGGTCGGGCGTAAAGTTGTTCAAGATTTCCGTGAAAGTCTGTATGAAAAATACATACGTCAGCCAGCACGTTTCTTCTCCGAAAGAGCGCCGGGTAACTTGTTATCAACCATGACCTTTAATACGGAGCAGGTTGCTGTAGCGAGTTCTGATGCGATTACATTATTAATTCGTACAGGTGGCACCATTCTTTTTGTCTTGGTTTATTTAACGCTGATTAGCTGGCGTTTGACGCTATTTTTATTCATCGTCGTGCCAGTGATTGCTTGGATTATTAATGTTAGCGCCAAACGGTTGAAGAAAGTCAGTGGCAATATTCAAAACGTTGTCGGTGATGTTACCAAAACCGCAGAAGAAACTATTAAAGGCAATCAGGTCATTAAGATTTTCGGTGGCGCGGACCGAGAAATTAAGAACTTCAAAGACAAAGCGAATCGCAACCGCCAGCAAGATATGAAGCTTATCGCTACAAAAGGAATTGCTTCACCAGTAATTCAAATTGTTGCGGGGTTTGGTTTCGCAGCTATCATGTATTTTGGTAGTTTAGAATTATTGGCGGGCCGTATGACCGATGGCGAACTGGTAACTTTTATCACTATGATGGGGGTTATTCTCAAGCCCATGCGTGATATTAGCAACGTCAATACCCACTTACAGCGCGGTATTGCCGGAGCACAAAGTGTCTTTGAAATTTTAGATCTTCCGGACGAACCTGATCAGGGGACTAAAGTAATCGAGCGAGCCAAAGGCAAAATTGAGTTCAGTCATGTCGGCTTTGCTTATGAGACCGATAAAGCCATTTTACAAGATATCTCTTTTACTGCTGAGCCCGGACAAACCATTGCACTTGTTGGACGCTCTGGAAGTGGTAAGAGTACTATCGCTAGCCTAATTCAGCGACTGTATAACCCTGATACAGGTATAATTTCAGTCGATGATATGGAGATTGAACAATTAACGTTGTCATCATTAAGACAACAGATGGCAACGGTTTCGCAAAATGTTGTGCTCTTTAACAACACGATACGTCACAATATCGCTTATGGCCGATTAGAAGATGCTACCGATGACGATATCATCAAGGCTGCTAAAGATGCTTACGCTTGGGAGTTTATTGAGCAGTTACCTCAGCAACTCGATACCCAAGTTGGTGACAATGGCTTATTGCTTTCCGGCGGTCAGCGCCAACGTCTAGCCATTGCTCGCGCCATGTTAAAAGATGCACCGATTTTGATTCTTGACGAAGCGACGTCTGCACTCGACACCGAGTCTGAGCGTCATATCCAAAAAGCGTTAGAAGCTTTAATGGTCGGCCGAACCACTATCGTCGTCGCACATAGACTATCGACTATTGAGAATGCCGATAAAATCCTTGTCGTTAAAGAAGGGCGTATCATTGAGGCTGGCTCTCATGATGAGTTGATGAAACAAGACGGGGAATATACAAGGCTTCAACAAATGCAGTTTAGCGAGTAACCATAATGGCGATTTCTAAAAGC
>CATNCP010000050.1 GCA_950096615.1 uncultured Kangiella sp.
TTAGGTAGAATCAAGAATAGAATATTTTATCAGGAGTCATCATGAGCGAGACTAGCGCTTCCAGTACGACAAAAAAAAGTACTACCAAGAAAACGACGCGTAGCACGAAGCAAGATCGCGTTGCGATTGTTTCAGGACTAAGAACACCTTTTGCTAAGCAAGCTACTCACTTTCGAGGCATTAATGCTATCGAGCTTGGGAAGATGGTGGTGAATGAACTTATCCAAAAGACTGAGCTGGATCCTAAGGTCATTGAACGTGTGGTATTTGGCCAAGTGGTTATCTTGCCTGAAGCTCCAAACATTGCTCGTGAAATTGTTCTGGGCACGCCTATGGATGTACACACTGATGCCTACTCGGTATCGCGTGCATGCGCCACCAGCTTTCAGAGTGTCGCTAGTTTAGCCGAGTCAATCATGGCGGGTGACGTGTCTGTTGGTATTGCTGGCGGCGCCGACTCTTCATCAGTGGTGCCGATTGGCGTGAGTAAGAAATTTTCTTTGGCGTTAGTTGATTTGCAAAAAGCAAGAACCTTCGGCCAGAAGCTGTCGATTCTGAAAACACTCCGTCCGAAAGATTTGATGCCTGTGCCTCCTGCCATTAAAGAATACTCCACAGGCTTAACCATGGGGCAAAACGCTGAGCAAATGGCTCGCGATCGTGATATTACTCGCCAAGAGCAGGATGAGTTAGCTCATCGCTCGCATACGCTAGCGGCTCAAGCATGGGAAGAGGGCAAGTTAGACGATGAAGTCATGACTGCTTATGTCGAGCCTTACACCAAAGAGCCTTTATCGCGAGACAATGTGGTTCGCTTTAACTCTACTCTGGAAGGTTATGCCAAGTTACGCCCTGCGTTCGATAAAAAATACGGCACGTTAACGGCGGCTAACTCAACGCCATTAAGCGATGGTGCGGCTGCTGTGGTATTGATGAAAGAATCACAAGCAAAGGCACTTGGCTATGAGCCTTTAGGTTATATCCGAAGCTATGCTTTCTCTGCGATAGAAGCTGCTCATGACATGCTGATGGGGCCTTCTTACGCGACACCGAAAGCTCTGAAAAAGGCTAAGTTGAAACTGAGTGATTTAGACTTAATTGATATGCACGAAGCTTTTGCCGCACAAACGATTTCTAATATCCAAGCCTTTGGCTCAACCAAGTTTGCTAAAGAAAAGCTGGGGCAGAGAACCAAGATTGGTGACATCGATATGGACAAGTTTAATGTGCTGGGGGGATCGCTTGCATATGGCCATCCTTTCGCAGCGACGGGTGCGCGAATGATTACTCAAACACTCCACGAGCTTAAGCGACGTGGTGGTGGGTTAGGGTTAACCACGGCGTGTGCCGCTGGTGGTCTTGGTGCAGCAATGATTTTGGAGGTTGAATAATGTCGGACAATACATTCTTTACGTTTGAGCACCAAGAAGATGGACTTGCGGTAATCACTATTGATGTTCCTGGAGAGTCGCAAAATGTGCTTAAAATGGAGTTTATTGAAGAACTCGAGCCGGTGATTGATCAAGTCAAATCAGACAGCTCAATCAAAGGGTTGATCATTCGAAGTGGTAAAGCGGGCAGCTTTATTGCTGGCGCTGATATCACTATGTTCGGTAAAGCTAAAACAGCAGAAGATGCCGAGAAGCTATCGACGGATGGTCATCGCATTTTCAACAAAATAGAGAACCTGAATAAACCTGTTGTGGCGGCGATCCACGGTACTTGTCTCGGCGGTGGCGTTGAACTGTCGCTGGCTTGTAGCGGGCGAGTTGCCTCCGATAGCCCAAAGACTAGGTTAGGGCTACCAGAGGTGCAGTTAGGCGTGTTGCCTGGCGGTGGTGGAACTCAGCGCTTACCGAGGTTAGTAGGGATTGCGCCGTCTTTAGATATGATGTTGACCGGTAAACAGCTATTTCCGAAGCAAGCGAAAAAGCTTGGGCTGGTTGACGAGGTTGTGCCTGAAGCTAACTTAATGAAAGCGGCAATAAAGCGCGTAGAAGATTTACGTAAGGGCAAAGAGAAAAAGACACCGGTCAGTAGTTATTTTTCTATGAAGGGGATTCAGAAATTAGTACTAGAGTCGAATCCTATAGGGCGCAATATTATTTTTGACCAAGCGCGTAAAACCGTAGAAAAGAAAACGAAGGGTAATTATCCGGCGCCTAAGAAGATTATTGAATGTGTTGAAAAAGGTATGTCTCAAGGGATGGAAGCTGGTCTGGCGATAGAGGCGCGAAACTTTGGCCAGCTGGTTGTTTCACCAGAAGCTAAGGCTTTGATTAGTGTCTTCTTCGCCACAACTGAGTTGAAAAAAGACAATGGTGTAGACTCAGACGCCGAAGCTGTTGAGCTGAACAAAGTTGGGGTGCTGGGTGGTGGCTTGATGGGCTCGGGCATTGCTTATGTTTCAGTGGATAAAGCGAAGAAA
This sequence comes from uncultured Kangiella sp., assembly GCA_950096615.1. Lineage (GTDB taxonomy): Bacteria > Pseudomonadota > Gammaproteobacteria > Enterobacterales > Kangiellaceae > Kangiella. Next base: position 2,429 of record CATNCP010000050.1, read on the forward strand.
AAAGTTCGTGTGAAAGACGTTCAAAAAGAGGGCGTTAACGGTGCTCTCAACTACTCATGGAAGCTTATCTCCAAGAAGATGAAGAAGCGAATCGTCAGCCCTTCTGATGCACGCCGTACCATGTCTTATCTAACCGGAACCACTGATTACTCAGGCTTTAAAGATACTGATATGGTGATTGAGGCTGTATTCGAAGATTTGGATTTAAAGCATCAGATGGTTAAAGATGTTGAAGAGCACTGCTCAGACAACACTATTTTCGCCACTAACACTTCGTCGATTCCTATCACTAAGATCGCGGATGGTGCTAAAAAGCCAGAGAAAGTGGTTGGGTTGCATTATTTTTCACCAGTCGAAAAGATGCCGCTAGTCGAAATTATCGCGACAAACAAGACAGAGGACTGGGTTATAGCGACTTGTGTGGCGTTAGCAAAGCAACAAGGCAAAACTCCTATCGTTGTTAATGATGGAGCAGGTTTTTACGTAAACCGTATTTTAGCGCCTTATATTAATGAAGCTGGCATCTTGTTGAATGAAGGTGTGGCGATTGAGAAGCTAGACAAGGCCATGGTTCAAGCTGGCTTCCCTGTTGGTCCAATTACTTTGTTAGATGAAGTGGGGATTGATGTTGCCACTAAAGTTGCCCCAATTCTTGAGGATGCGTTCGGTGATCGTATGTCGACGCCTAAAGCCTTTGAGAAACTAAAGGATGACGATCGCAAAGGTAAGAAGAATAAGCGCGGCTTCTATAAGTATGATGGTAAGTCTAAAGGCAAAGAAGTCGACGAAAGCGTCTATTCTGTACTAGGTATTAGTCCTGATAAGCATGTTGATGGCAAAGAAATTGCTGAGCGAGGACTGTTATTAATGGCAAACGAAGCGGCGCGTTGTCTGGATGAAGGTATTATCCGAAGTGCGCGAGATGGTGACATTGGAGCAATATTTGGTATTGGCTTCCCACCTTTTCATGGCGGGCCATTCCGCTATATGGACAGCTTAGGTATTGAAACTGTGGTGGAACGACTTGAGCATTACCAGAAGTTACATGGTGATCGTTACAAGCCAGCGGATATCTTGATTAAGATGAAGAGTAACTCTGATTCATTCCACTCTTAAAGGTTAGAGTGTTAGTGTTGTTAAAAGTAGACTCTTGAAACTAAAAAGCCCCGAGGCACAAAACTTGGGGCTTTTTTTATATCTTGTAAAACCTAGGGGCAAAAATAAAGGCAGCCTAAGCCACCTTTAAATTTCTATAGGAAGAACGTCTTTTAATCAAAAACTCTTTTCAGCAAAGGTTTGGCTAACAAAGTCAGCACCAAAGCACCCAAAAGCTCTTTATTTTGTTGAGCAGTTTCTAAAATCATGGGCTCTTCGATTAAGAATTTAATGCCCACTACTCCAGCTATAACAGCAAGCACGTATTTCATGACAATTACCTTTCGCAATGGATTCGTTAAACAGTGTCTAAAATTTTAACAACATATAAAAAAGGTTCTGTGGTATAAGTCTCACAGAACCTTGATTTTGTGTGAACAAGTTTGCAAAAGTACGATTTATAGCGTCAGATTCGTTTACACACCATGCGAAACGGAAAGTTTATGCTTACTAACTATGTAACCTATTGTTTTTAAGTGATTAAAGGTTAAACCTAAAGTCGAAACCAGACGTTAATCCTGTGATTTCTTCTGACACTTTAACACCAAACGACCAGTTTTTTGACAAGTAATAACGTCCTTCTAAACCGTAAGTTGTTGATGTAGAGTCTTCATGTAGGGCTTCATTAACATATGGTGAGAAGTCGTAGTCTTTGTAACCGGCGAATAGTTTATACTCCCAGTTTGTTGATAAGCGACCTCGAAAACCAAGGTTAGCTAAAAATCCATCTTCGTCATTACCATAAGTTGACTGAGGGATGACGCTATCACCGTCAAACTTCACATAGCCTGCTTCCATGAAGAAGTCATCGGTGCGGGAGCTTGGGACATGAAAGCCGAACACCATCTCATATTCTTTTGCCGAAACGTCGCCTTGTGAACCGGCAGCCCACACGTCAGCGGACTGAGACTGCAATGTACTACGGACATACCAAGTGTCATCAAATGCCAGCGAAAGGTTAAGCTCATAACCTACTTTGTCGCTTGTACGTTCGCCTTCACTGTGGATATAGCCGAGATCAATATAGTCGTAGCGTAGCTTATCGTTCGCCTCAGCGACTGAAAGCATTGAAAGGGTTAGGGCAGCGAGTGTAATGTATTTTTTCATTGTTGATTATCGCAAGTCAGTGTCTAAAATTTGTGCTTAGTGTACTACAAAGGTTCTGCCTGAGAAACTTCTCTAAGCATTAAAAAAGGCCGCAAAGTGCGGCCTTAGTTGTTCTAGCTGTTAGAAGCTGTAACGGAAGTTAGCACCATAGTGGTTATCTAACTCATCGTCGTTACCAACCTCAACACCAACTGACATGTTACGGTTAAAGTGGTAGCGACCTTCTAAAATTAGGTCTGTGGACTCAAGAACGTCAGAGTACTGAGCGTAACCGCCTAACTCAAAGTTTTGGCTAGCCATTCCGCGAAGACCTGCTAAGGCGTTAAAGCCTGAGTCATCATAACCACCGTCAGCCTCGAAATCTTCGTAACCTACCTCACCAACGAAGTCTACAGCGTTATTGATTGGCGTGTGGAAACCAACATTCAAACGAATACGGTCAACGTCGATATCAAAAGTGTCGGTTTCACCTTTTAATAACTCAGCTTTACCATACCAGTTTTGGTTAAAAGACATGGAGCCTTCAAACTCAACGCCGTCAAACTGGTCGTCATAATCTTGAATGCCGCCTTGTACATAGTCGTAGCTTACGCCATTCGCCATGACTAGGCTTGAAGAAAGTGCAATACTAGTTGCTACAAATAGTTTTTTAAGTGACATTGTCGTCTCCTCATAAATTCTTGTTAAATAATGCAAGTGTATTATGGATTTAGTAAACTGAATTTTGACTGAACTGAGTCTTATATGCGCCATATTAATGAGAAGCTTTTCACAAAATATTTAACAACTTAAGGAATTGTATGAATTCTCCGATTTTACCCGTACTAGAACAGCTCAACAAAGTTGTATTAGGTAAGTCCTTCCAAGTTAAATTAGCGGTCGTTTGTTTACTAGCAAAAGGGCACTTACTGATTGAAGATTTGCCTGGCATGGGTAAGACAACGTTAGGACAAGCGATGGCCAAAGTTTTTGGTTTAGACTTTCAGAGAATTCAGTTTACCAGTGATATCCTGCCAGCTGATATTGTGGGCGCCAATATCTTTGACCGTGAAAAATCCACCTTTGAGTTTCATCCAGGCCCGGTGTTTTCACAATTAGTGCTGGCTGACGAGATTAATCGTGCAACACCGAAAGCACAGAGTGCTTTATTGGAAGCGATGGAAGAGCAGCAAGTGACAGTCGAGGGCAATACTTATGAATTACCTAATCCCTTCTTTGTTATTGCGACTCAAAACCCAACTCACCAAATTGGAACCTATCCGCTACCAGAATCTCAGTTAGATCGGTTTTTGTTTAAAATAAACTTAGGCTACCCAGACCCAGATTTGGAAAAGGTATTACTAAAAGGTGAGTCTGGTCGAACCAAAATGCCATCTTTGGAGTCTCTATTAGATCTAGACACTCTAAAGGAGTTGCAACTAAAAGTATCAAAGCTCACAGTAACGGAGCATCTGTTGCAGTATGTTATGGACCTTATTCTGGCCACTCGACAAAGTCCTGACTTCGCCCATGGCTTGTCGCCACGAGCTGGTTTGGCTATCGTTAGCGCAGCTAAAGCTTGGGCTTTTGTGGATGGTCGCGATTATGTATTGCCAGAAGATATACAACAAGTATTTGTAGCTTCAGCTCGCCATCGATTGCAGTCAGTGAAAACGTCTTCAACTTCAACCATTGAGTTGATTGAAGAGCTCATTAACGATACGCCAGTTCCTGCCTAATGCTTGAAGCCATTAAGAACAGGTTTTTTTCTTGGGTCGATAGTCGTGCGCCTAAACAACCGTCAACACTGCTTAAGCAAAAAAATATTTATATTTTGCCAACTCGTTATGGGTGGTTAATGCTCGGTATTTTAATTTTGATTTTGGTTGCATCAACCAACTATCAAAATAACATGGGGTTTATGGCGGGCTTTGTACTCCTTGCTGTGGGCTTGTTGTCGGTGTTTTATACTTTCCGAAATTTGAAAGGAATTGAAGTACGATGCCAAAAGCCAGCCTCCGTCTTCGCTACAGAAAACGCCACATTGCCAGTTCAACTAATCAATAATACAAAAAGCGAGCGTGCAGGGGTGGGAGTCGGCTTTGCCAAAAGACGTGTGTTGTATACGGATGTGGGGGAGCAGTCAAAAAATCAGGTTGAACTATCGTTAAAGACACACAGACGCGGCATGATGGATATCCCAAGAGTTACCTGTGCATCTATTTTTCCCTTTGGAATCTTTGAGGCTTGGTCGTGGGTGCGAACACCTTACCAGGTTTTAGTGTATCCAAAGCCTATTCCATGTCCTGAACCATTAGTGGCGACCAGTTCAGGAATTGAAGAGGGGCAAACTCAAGAAAAAGGGTCTGAGGACTTCCACAATTTACGTGACTACCAAGCCGGAGATCCTATTAAACAGGTTATGTGGAAAGCTTATGCACGAGAGCGCGGTCTTTATAGTAAAGAGTTTGAAGATTATGTGGGAGAGCATCAAACGTTAAGTTGGGAAAGCGTTGCTCATTATGAGAAGGAGCTGGCAATTTCATACCTGACAGACGCCGTCCTAACCGCTGAGGGAAGTCAAAGTGTCTATGGTTTAGAGTTACCGCAACAAAGCCTAGACAAGGGGCAGGGACCTGAGCACCTTCATTCATGCTTAAAAGCTTTGGCTTTGATGTGATAGGAGTTAGAAAAGATGAATGTTAAAGCGTTACCTATTACTCGCCAAGGCCTTATTCCTTTATTAATCATGATTCAAGCTGTGGTTTTATTTCCACTATGGTTTTATATTCCGTTCTGGATAAGTGCAGTGACCATTGCTTTGTTGTTAGCTAAATATGGTATGTATCGACAAGGCGTAAAAGCTTCTCGGTGGGTACTGTTGGTGGTGGTTTTGCTGTGTGTGGGCGGTGTTTTCTGGCAATTTAAAACGTTGAATGGTCGTGATGCGGGGATCGGCTTAATTACTCTAATGTATGCATTTAAGCTGCTGGAAGCCCGAAGTTATCGTGATGCGTCGCTGATACTGTTTATTTCATTTTTTATCGTCGTAACGGCATTCTTTTACAGTGAAGCGATTTGGATGGGAGGGTACCTATTAATTTCGGTACTATGCATCTTATTAGGGCTGGTTGCTTTAAATAGCCCAAAAGGAGTCCAGGGAATTGGCAGCTTAGGTAAGATTTCTGGGGTGACGTTACTACAAGCCATTCCGATCATGATCTTGCTGTTCTTTTTCTTCCCGAGAAGCTCTGCACCGCTATGGTCTATGCCTACAGAGAATCAGGCTGGTAGCGGTATCGATGACACCATGAGCCCAGGTAGCATCGGTGCGTTACACACTTTTGATGACATTGCGTTTAGGGTTGATTTTGAAGGCAAGGTGCCCCCGCGTTCAGAAATGTACTGGAGAGGTTTAGTATTATCTGAGTTTGATGGTTTTACTTGGTTTAAGGAGCAGCACACTCCTATTCGCCAAGAGTTGGAGTTACCCATGACGCCGACTTATCAGTACCGTATTCAGATGGAGCCTAATAACCGTAATTGGATTTTTGGTTTAGAAGACTTGGCAGAAGCTCCTGATGGCGCCTATTTATTTAGTGACTTTACTTGGAATCGTCGCCGGCAGACAACGCAGCGCTTTATTTATTCAGCACAGGCTTATGACATTGACTTTAGCCAAAGACCTTTAACTGAGTTTCAAATGAACCGTTACTTGCAGTTACCCACTGATAGTAACGATGATTCACGGGAATGGGCGGAAGAGCAGCGCCAAAATCATCAAAGTGATGAAGCTTTTATCCGGTGGATTTTGTCGTATATCCACCAAGGTGAGTTTTATTACACATTAAGCCCACCGGTGATCGAGGTTGATTCTGTTGACGGCTTTTGGTTTGACACACAGCAAGGCTATTGTGAGCACTATGCAGGTGCTTTTGTGTACATTATGCGCTCGGCAGGTATTCCTGCGAGGGTGGTCACAGGTTATCAAGGGGCTGAATATAACCCTTACGGCGACTACTATATCGTCAGGCAGTCTGATGCTCATGCGTGGACAGAAGTGTGGCTTGATGATGAAGGATGGCGCCGTATTGACCCGACAGCAGCGATTCATCCTTCTCGAGTTGAAGAAGACTTAAGGAGTGATGCCAGCTCTCGTGATGGTTGGATGGAAGAGTTTGGCTCGGATGTTGGCTTTGATGCTCCAGAAGGCTTATTGCAAAATTTAGCGCTGCGCTGGGATGCAGTCCAGAACTTTTGGAGTGAAACGGTCATGGGTTACAGTCAAGATATGCAGTTTAACTGGTTGCGAAAGTTAGGCATTGAAAGACACCAGTATCGTTATTTGGGCTACGGCTTATTAGCCACCATTATATTGGCAGGTTTGATTTTTGGGTATCTAGTGCTAAGAGGTACTCAACGGCTAGAGCCAGTAACTAAACATTATTTGTTATTGCTGAAAAAACTTCAGCAACAGGGAGTTGCTTGTGACCGAGGGATGGGGCCTAGAGATGTGTTACAACTGACACGTGATACGTCACAGAAGCTCTACTCTCGGGCGGCACCAGCGCTCAAAACGTATATCACGATGCGTTATCAACAAGAAAAGCTTTCGCCGGAAGCCGTTAAACAGTTTAAGCAGCAAGTATCCAGAGTCTGAATATCCCGTTAACTGACAAGTTAGAGGGGAGTCGTTATAATGTGCGCCATTCAAAGTAAGCTCTACGACCCAGTTGGCGCACATCATGGCAGAAAAGTTGGCGGAAAAAGCCGTTGATATTACCCCTATTCAGCAATTTTTATACTGCAGTACACCACAAGCGTGGCTTGAGCATGCGCTGTCTGATTTTGACGCTTTGCTCATTGATCATGCGCATTGCGAGAAAAAAGCAGCCGCTACCGCGGTAAAGCTCATGTTCCGCTATCCTGAGCATATTGACTTGTTGAAAAAATTGTCACAGCTTATTCGTGAAGAAGTCCTGCATTTTGAGCAGGTTCTAGAGTTCATTGAGCAGCAGAATATTAAGTATCGGGCGATCAGACCGTCACGTTACGCGGCTGGTTTGCACCAGTTTGTTTCAAAGGATGAACCTCAGCGATTAATTGATGGGCTGATTATTGGTGGTATCATCGAAGCACGGTCATGCGAGCGTTTCCATGCACTTGTTCCTTACTTGAAAGATACGTATCCTGAGTTAGCAAAGTACTATCGCTTCTTGTTGAAGTCAGAATCTCGTCACTTCATGGATTATATCGAGCTGGCGAAACAGTACTCAAAGGATCCAATTGAATCGCGCTTAGATTTTTTCTTGTCGAAAGAGAAAGAGTTGATTGAGTCGCCCGATCCATTATTCCGCTTTCACTCGGGAGTCCCCGTTTAACTTAAAAGTTACAGGTTTATTATGTCTAAGAATTTATTATTGCTAAGTTCATCAAGAGAAGGTCAGACGGGTTATTTAGAACACGCTTTGCCGATGATTGATAGCTTCCTAGATAGTAAGATCAAAAAGGTTTTATTTATCCCTTATGCGGGCTTTGCCATGGGGTATGACGCCTATGAAGAGAAGGTTAATCAGCCGTTTCAAACCATTGGTAAAGAAGTTGTGTCGATTCACCGTTTTGATGATCCGGTTAAAGCGGTCCAGGAAGCGGAGGCAGTTGCTATTGGTGGTGGTAATACGTTCCACTTATTAAAAGAACTGTATGACAATGAGTTGCTTGATGCGATTCGTCAGCGAGTTGCTGAAGGCATGCCTTATATGGGTTGGAGCGCTGGCTCGAATGTTGCTGGTTTAACAATTTGTACCACCAACGATATGCCTATAGTTGAACCGAGAAGTTTTAAAGCTCTGGCTTTGGTTAATTTCCAGATCAACCCTCACTACACAGATTATCAACCGCCAAACCATAATGGCGAAACTCGTGCTGAGCGTTTGTTTGAGTATGTTCGCGCCAATCCGCATCGCTATGTGGTAGGTACTCGAGAAGGAACGGCACTTCAGCTTAATGACAACCGGCTTACATTAGTCGGCAATAAACCGGGTTTAGTTTTCCGTGATGGAGAAAAAACTCGACCAATCAAATGCAATACTGACATAAGCTGGCTGCTTTAGTTGCAATTATGACTTAAGTGGTTGGATTTGTTGAAAAAATTCTTCCTTCAATCACCCGAATGGGCTAGTGTGAAATCACTATGGAAGGTGATAATAAAAGGCTATACCTTCCATGGTATAACCTATAGCACTGAAGGAGATAATAATGAAGAGATCAATTTTGGGTTTGGTGTCGCTGGCGTTGGCGACATCATCCATGACAACGGTTGCAGGAAGTAATCACAGTAATGAGGACTTAGTGGGGAAAGTTCCATTTCTAACTTCAACACAAATAGATTTTACTGACGCTAACTCCCCGATTCACCCCTTTACCAACTCGGCCCTACCTAACCCGCCCGATAATGTATACGACGGTAACTTGTTTCAGTTGCGTCATGATTATCCGAGCACAGCTGCTGTGAAAACATCACCGCCTTGGAAAAAAGTGACCAATAGCGGGCTTATCACTCAGAAAAATGCTATGGCCTATGTTGAGGCCTTAAAAAGCTACGTCTCAAAAGATATGCGCAAGCTGATTTATGATTATGATAATTGGAATGCAAGTGAAGAGCCTTGGTGGGAATCGATTTGGCTGGGTACGGAAAGAGAACCGATCCACGGGTTTTATGTGGGCTCAGGCTTTCCAGCGGGAACTCTTACTCATCAAAAGCTCGATCTGACGACGTATGTGTTGACTCTCTACGATAATACGGCAGCGGCAACGTTGGGTAATATTTGGGGGACTACGCTTGAGCAGGCTTACGCGCCAAACATTTCAAACCCAGGCGCGCAATACGCCGAAGGTAGCGTGATCGTTAAGTTTGCTTTTGTTACACCTTGTGGTGCTGACTGGTCGCCGATGGAAGGCACAGCAATGTTGCCGATTTATGCGCCGTTGAATACGAGTAATGGTTCAGGTAATAACCCTGATAAATCACAGTGTCCAAATAATGGTTCGGCAGGCTCGGTAACAGAACCATCGCTGACTAATATCTATTTAATGCAGTTTGATATTATTGTTAAGGATAGTGAAGCTGCGCCAGAAACGGGGTGGGTTTTCTCGACGTTAATTTATGACAAAAATGCACCAGGCGATGACTCGTGGGATAAGATGGTGCCACTTGGCGCAACCTGGGGCGGTAATCCTGATGTGATTAATACATCAAGCTCTGCTTTAACGCCGCCAGCACAGGTTAACACCAAGCTTACTCAAAACTGGATTAACATGAACACGCCAGAGTATGCGCGCTCAACACTCGGTTGGGATGGTCGTTTATCAGGGCCAAATGATGGTGCGGTAGTTACTCCAGCATGGGCTGGTGGGCACTATTATCCAGCGGGTTTATCCACGGCAGGTTGTCTTGGGTGTCACAGTTCGGCTCAATATAATCCTAAAAGCTTAACCACGGATCAGCCAAATATGATGTCGTTCCTATTGCCTTCAACCACACAGCCTCCGCAAGCCAGTGCAGCGCCGCTGTCTAGTGGCCCCAAAAATGGCTTGGTATTAACCGAGCCGGGCTCAGCATTGTGGATGAAATGGTTCCAAAGTCGCGCTGGTGACGAGCCCATGGATCCTAAGCAGGTTGCTTTGGATTACGACATGGTAACCGCATTTAAAGCGATTCCTATGTGGCAGGCAGCTTTGAATGCTATGAATCAGGAAGACTCGATTAAAGTTAATGCTTCCCTGAAGCGAAAAGCTGACTAATCATGTCTTTTGACCAAGCTTACTATGAAAAGTTAACCGAAGAGGTGATTACTTTTTGGTTTGGTGCACCCGACTCCGCGGAGTTGGGTGCCAACCGCGCCATTTGGTTTGATTCTAACCCAGCGTTTGATGATGAAATTCGCCAGAGATTTGGAGAGGCTAA
>CATNCP010000051.1 GCA_950096615.1 uncultured Kangiella sp.
TTCCCTTCAATTTCAGAAGGTTGGTAGTGCTCAGTTAGTTGCATTGTCTGAAAATCTTTAGTTATTAAATGTGATTAGGAGGAAACAGGCCAAAAGCCCCGCACAGCCTCAAACGACAAGCTGTTAATGTTACCTGACAGGGGAGAGAGCAACAAGGTTAATTAGTAACAGAAGCTTGATTCTTACAGGCTTTTATTACCTCTAATAATTCCAAAAGCTCTTTAATAACTGGCTCATCATGGATATAAGATTGAATAGTCGTTAAATTAGCGTAACTTTTCTCTCCCTCAAAAAGATATTCGCCAGTGTGGAAGGTAGCACTAACTCGATATCCTACCCGGAAAGGAGATGTTAAATTAACAAGTTCATTTTTCGCAGATTCTAGACTTTTTTTATACTTCTCTATACTTGGACAAGTTGCTTTATTAAATTCGAAAACCACTACTTTCAATTTTTCTTGAGCCTCTGTATATAGAATTTCAGAGTTCTCAGCGAGTATTTTCTCAAATTGTGTAGAAAAACTTTGTCTGTCAGAAATAATCAAAAACCCTTGCAAAGTTAGGCTGTCAAATAATAGTAATTCTTCATATGGGGCAGCAATATGATAATGTTCTGCCCATAGAGAGTACTGCCCCTCTTCTAGTGACCTCTTTTTGTATTGGTCGATATAAGCATCAACTTGGAATAAAAGCTCCTCCCGCGTTAACTTCTCACTGCATGCAAATAAGCTAGTGACCCCAATTAGAACTAATAAGTATCTATACATAGCCTTTCATCTCCTAATAAACACAGTGATATAGGATGAGTTACGTCTAAAAGCCAGACCTTAATCTTTATGCTCTTCTCTTAACTTGTCCCCGTACCAGAATAAATAAAGTAGGCCAGTTATGGGCAAATATATCCAACAGAAAAAACCGAACAGTGTATCCCAGAAAGTAGTAATCGAGCTTTCCCTAAATAACACTTCTATTACGCTAAATAGCACAAAAAATATTACTGCTAAATAAAGACTTCTTAACCAAATGGGTTTGTTTTCCTTAAATTTAATATTTAATAATAAAACGCCTAAGGAGCCTCCAACAATACCTTCAAATAAACCATCCATTTAGTTATCCCAACTTTCCTCTCAAACCAAACGCCACTCCCAACAAACCAATAACCAACACCAATAACGTCCAGTATCCATACTGTAAAAACCATGTTGGTTTATTATCGAGGACGAAAGCGCCAGCGAGAACTTTACGCTCGAAGCGCGGGATTTGTTCCATCACACGTCCGTTTGAGGCGATGACTGCTGTTAGGCCGTTATTAGTGCCGCGAATCACGGGAAGTCCTGTTTCGATAGCCCGCATTTGAGCGATCTGGAAGTGTTGTAGCGGCCCCCAGCTATCACCAAACCAGGTATCGTTGCTAATAGTTAGAATCGCGGTAAATTGATCTTGCGACTTTTGGCCAAGGCTTTGGATTAGGCCTGAGAAGGCGATTTCATAGCAAATCGCGGGGACTAACGCCGCTTTTTCAGTGCGCAGTGGCGCTTGAGCCGAATCGCCTGGCGTGAAGCTCGACATGGGCAAATCAAAAAAGTCGATGGCACCGCGAAGTAATTCGGTAAAGGGCAGGTATTCACCAAAAGGCACTAGTTGCTGCTTATGATACGACTGACTGTCTTCGCCTAGTAACTTGACGCCTGAGTAATAAATCTCGCGATTATCAGGTTCGCGCATTGGGATACCAGTAATGAAATCAGTGCCGCTATCCTTCGCGAGACCTTCCAGTTCAGACATCAAACCCGGAACATTATTCTCAAAGGATGGAATACCGCCTTCCGGCCACACCACCAGATCCGCACCCCAGTACGGCTCGGTCTGCTCGAACAACCCATACATGATGTCGTTAAAGTAGCGATGATCCCACTTAATATGCTGATCCACGTTTGGCTGAACCAGCGCTAGGATTAGGGTTTGCTCTTTGCTTGCCTCTTTCGAAAACATATGTAAAGTGGCAAGAAAAGGAATCACCAGCACCACCAGTATCGGCAGCAAAAATCGGCGCTGTTGTGCGTAAGCTTTGGTCGACACGACTTCTGCCAGCAGACAACTTAGAATGACTACAAATAAAGTCACACCGTGCACGCCTAAGAAACCTGCCAGCCCTTGCATCAAGGCTTCGGTCTGACTGTAACCTGCGTATAACCATGGGAAACTAACAAAGCCAGAACCTCGCGCTATATCCAGTCCAACCCAGATAATACTGAACAATATAATTCTTGAGATAAGCGAGTACTTACTAAAGAATCGTTGCATGCCCAAACCTAGCATGCTGTAAAACAAGGCTAATATCGCTGCAAAGACAATGGTTAATATAACGGCCAAAGTTGGCGAGGCATTTCCGAAAGTGTTAATCGAAACATAAACCCATGACACACCAGCAATAAACACACCGAAGCCGTAGGCCCAACCCAGCCGAAAAGCTTTCTTCGGTGTTTTATCAGTAATAAGCCACCAGAAAGTGGCAATAGAGGCTAGCGCCAACGGCCACCAATTGAATGGTGCAAATGCTAGGGGGTAAACGGCTCCTGAGATTAGGGCAATAAAAAATGCCAGCCAGCCGTTTGGACTGGCAAATTTTTCTGTCATTATTGACTCTCTATAATTCTATTATTGTTGATGATGAGCTAGTTCGTTTGTTCCTGCACTAACGGCTTCACGCGTAACAAATGAACGCGGCGTTGATCGGCGTTTAATACAGTAAATTTAAAGTCACCCATTTTTACGCTTTCATCGCGGGCCGGCATATGACCAAACTTGTTAACCAACAAACCACCAATTGTGTCGAACTCTTGATCTGAGAAATCAGAGCCTAGGCGTTCATTAAAGTCTTCAATATCGGTTTGCGCTTTAATGATGTATTCGCCATTAGAGTGAAGCTTAATATTGCTCTCTTCTTCATCAATATCAAACTCATCCTCAATATCACCAACGATTTGCTCTAGAACGTCTTCAATCGTTACTAAACCAGACACGCACCCGTACTCATCCACAACGATCGCCATATGATTACGCTTTGAACGAAATTCTGTCAGTAGAATGTCTAAGCGTTTACTTTCAGGAATGATATAGGCCGGACGCAAAACATCTTTAATATCAAACTTTTCGCGACCTTCTTCATCAAAAGCATAACTCAGCAGCTCTTTGGCCAACATAATGCCTTCGATATCGTCTCGGTTTTCGCCCACAACAGGGTAGCGTGAGTGACGCGTTTCGCTAACAATCGGTAAAATTTCCTGCAAAGTAGCGTTTTCATGAATCACGTTCATTTGCGAACGTGGAATCATAATGTCGCGCACCTGCATTTCCGCGACCTGCAACACCCCTTCCATCATTGCCAAGGAGTCAGTTTTAATTAATTTATCGTCTTTTGCGACCCGCAGAACTTCTACCAGTTGCTGGCGATCTTGGGGTTCAGAATGGAATATATCGAAAATTCGTTGAAGAAAGCTCCTCGACGGAGGTTTGTCATCGCTCATGGCGCTTTATCTTGTCCTCTAGTTACCAAATACACAATTAAAAATCGTTAGTCTTCAATGACATAGGGGTTGCCTATGCCAAGTTCTGCTAAAATCTCAGCTTCCAGCGCTTCCATGACTTCAGCCTCTTCATCTTTTATATGATCGTAGCCTAACAAATGCAAGCACCCATGTACCACCATGTGCGCCCAGTGATCATGTAAATCTTTTTGCTGCTCCCTAGCTTCATTTGCCACAACATCCGAACACACCGCCAAATCGCCAAGGATATGCTCCTCTGGCAACAAGTCTTGTGGCAAACCTTGGGGAATTTCAAATGGAAATGACAGCACGTTAGTCGGACGATCTTTACCACGGTATTGATGGTTCAACTGTTGGCTTTCTTCGCTGGAAACAATGCGAATAGTTAGTGCCGCGGGCTGGGTACTATCCATAACTTTCGTCACGGCGACCTGAGCCCAGGCTAAAAACTGCTTTTCTTGCGGTAAGTTTTCAGCGTTATCGGCAACTTGCAGTTCTAAATCAATGATGCTCATGAATCGAAATTATCAGGCCAAGACTTACAGCTTTTTCGCCGCATCGCTGGCCGTATCCGCCGAACGCTTAGCTTCCGCCACGTCAGCATCTTCATATGCTTGCACAATACGCTGCACCACTGGGTGACGCACCACATCTTTCGACTGGAAGAAGGTAAAGCTGATGCCATCCACGTCTTTTAAGACATCAATCACATGGCGTAGGCCAGATTTTTGTCCGCGAGGTAAATCGACCTGCGTAATATCGCCCGTCACCACCGCTTTCGAGCTAAAGCCAATCCGCGTCAGGAACATTTTCATCTGTTCGACCGTGGTGTTCTGACTTTCGTCCAGAATAATAAAAGCATCATTCAAGGTTCGACCACGCATGTAAGCCAGTGGCGCGACTTCAATCACGTTACGCTCCATCAGTTTAGCCACTTTCTCGAAGCCAAACATTTCATACAGAGCGTCATACAAAGGACGCAAGTATGGATCGACTTTCTGAGCCAAGTCGCCAGGTAAGAAACCCAAACGCTCACCCGCCTCAACCGCTGGGCGCGTTAACAAAATACGGCGAACCTGTTGCTTTTCCCAGGCATCCACCGCATTAGCCACCGCCAGATAAGTTTTACCAGTACCCGCAGGACCGACACCAAAACTAATATCGTGGTGGATAATATTCTGCAGGTATTGTTTCTGGTTAGGACTGCGAGGCTTAATTAATCCGCGCTTTGTGACCAAGGTGACGTTTTCATCAACGTGCCCTTTAGGCTTAGCCGCTTCTAACTCTGTTGAAATTTCCTGAATAGCCAAGTGAACATCGGCACTGTCTAACATTTTCTTTTTAGCGGTATCAACGTACAAGCCTTCAACCACTTGACGCGCCGCCGCAATGTTGACGCCTTCGCCAATCAGGCTCACAGAATTACCACGAACATTAACCTCGACGCCTAAACGACGCTCAATATGCTTTAAATGTTCGTCAAGATAGCCACATAAAGCCGATAAACGGTTATTATCGGCCGGCAATAACTCAAAAGTTTCGTTTGATAATTGAGACAAAAACTATCCTATAAAGATGGTTAGCTTAGTGAACCAAGCCATCTGGCTCGAATTCACCGCGTAATGAATTTGGGAATGCATCAGTAATCGTCACTTCAGCGAACTTACCAATTAAACTGTGTGGGCCCATGAAGTTAACAATACGATTATTCTCGGTACGACCGCGAAGTTCCATCGGATCTTTCTTTGATGGCCCTTCCACCAACACTTTCTCTTTGCCTCCAACCATGTTGCGGCTGATCGAGAAAGCTTGTTGGTTAATACGCTGCTGCAAAATTGATAAGCGCTGCTTCTTCACTTCCATTGGCGTGTCGTCAACGATATCTGACGCAGGCGTACCGGGACGTGCGCTGTAAATAAAACTGAAAGAGTGATCATAACCAATATCACCTATCAACTTCATCGTATCTTCAAAATCAGCTTCACTTTCACCCGGGAAACCAATAATAAAGTCAGAAGACATCGACATGTTCGGACGAATTTTGCGTAAACGACGGATCTTAGACTTATATTCTAACGCGGTGTGACCACGCTTCATTAATGCCAATACGCGATCAGAACCGCTTTGTACCGGCAAGTGTAGATGGCTCACCAATTCTGGTACGTGTTCATAGACCTCGACCAAACGGTCAGAGAACTCAACCGGGTGTGACGTGGTAAAGCGAATTCGATCAATACCATCGATTGCCGCAACGTAAGTAATTAACTCAGCTAAATCAGCAATATCACCTTCGTGAGTTGGCCCACGATACGCATTCACGTTCTGGCCGAGTAAATTAATCTCACGAACGCCTTGCTCAGCCAATTGCGCACACTCAGCCAACACGTCATCAAACGGACGGCTGACTTCTTCACCACGTGTATAAGGAACCACGCAGAAAGAACAATACTTTGAACAGCCTTCCATGATCGATACGAACGCTGTCGGCCCTTCAGCACGAGGCTCAGGCAGACGGTCGAATTTCTCAATTTCAGGGAAGGTAATATCAACCACCGCTTTTTTAGTGGTGCCTTCTCCGCTCGCTTCTTTAATCATTTCAGGTAAGCGATGCAACGTTTGCGGGCCAAAAATCACGTCCACATACGGCGCACGTTGACGAATTGCCTCGCCTTCTTGCGAAGCCACGCAGCCACCAACACCAATAATTAAGTCTGGGTTATCATTTTTCAGATTTTTCCACTGACCCAGCTGAGAGAACACTTTCTCCTGAGCTTTTTCGCGGATCGAGCAAGTGTTCAGCAACACCACATCAGCTTCTTCTGCCGATGCCGCCGCTTCTAAACCATGGGTTTTATTCAATAGATCCGACATACGCGACGAATCGTATTCATTCATCTGACAACCCCAGGTTTTGATAAATAGTTTCTTGCTCATGTGACCTTACTTGCTCCTGACGCTTCGCAATTTAGCTAAAATTAGCTGATTTGTTCAAAAAAGGGCGCGAATTATACCATCAGCGCCCCACTCTAAGCCAGTATTGATTGGCTATTTTTTAAGCAGAGAAGGTTTGTTTTTACGACTTTAAAGCTTAGCGTCTACTCGGTTCGCAACCATAAATTTCACATTAGTTTTCATTCTCTCCAAAACACTGGATTTTTTTTCACCTAAGATTTGATACACTCGAAACCATTGAAATCAAAGGAGCAAAAGATGTCCAAAGATATTCTTTTCAACAACACTTTAATGAAAGTCTTATCCCTGAGTGCGCTATTAGCAATTTCGGCCTGCAGTAACGAAAATGGCAAAGAGCATGTTGGTCAGTGGAGTCTCGACTCAAAGCAATCAGAACTTCATTTTAGTAGCACCAAAAACGGTGATATTACTGAAGAGCATCAGTTCAAAAGCTTTGATGCAGCAGTAGGTGCTGAAGGTAACTTTAGCTTAAGCATTGATCTGACTAGCGTTGATACCGGGATCGAGATTCGTGACGAACGTATGCAAAAGCACTTGTTCATGACGGACAAAGCACCAAAAGCCACTATTACTGGAAAGATCACCTCAAAAGATCTTCCAGCTAAAAGCAAAACGAAAACCATGAATGCTGAGCTCGATTTGGCTGGAAATAAGACTGACATCGAAGCTGAAGTCACTCTCACGCGAATTAACGCAGAAACCATAAAAGTCGAAACAGCTAAACCTATCGTTCTTTCAGCAGAACATCTTGGTCTTAAAGCTGGTGTTGATAAACTGCAAGACATTGCTGGTCTTAATAGTATCAGTGACGAAGTCCCTGTAACCTTCTCCTTTACTATGAAGAAGCAATAAGTTTATTGTCACTTATTTCTCCGTAACTTAAGATCCAAGTACATCATGGCGACTTTCTCGGTCGCCATTTTTCTGCCCGATTCGATTAATTTTCCATCATTTTATTCACAGATTAGCTCCACAAAGGTTCGGTGTAATAACACCATCGAACAACGAGATGGCTTCACACCAAAGAGAAGCCTCTAAAGGAGCAAACAATGAATACAACCAATAAGTTCAAGCAAGCAACACTCGCAGTAGTCGCAATCATGGCTTTAGGGCTTAGCGTCAATTTAAAAGCCGATCAACCTACTGAGCCATTGGAAAATATAAAACTTTTTGGCGTGGTGAATACTCTTGATAGTGAGCGCAATGTTCAACCTATCCAACCTAGCGCCAGTAGCATTAAAGAAGAGCGTTACGAGGGATTAACCGTACTCACCCTTTCCCAAACGTTCACCAACAGTAGTGAGAGTGCATTGAACGGCTACTACCATATTCCATTACCGAACCCAGGCGCCTTGATTAATTATCAGGTCAGCACTGACAGTGCTACTAACCAGCTATCGGATCCGCAGCAATTATCATTAGATAGTGGTGAAAGCGTGACTTATACCGTGCGCTATGAACTTAACTCAAACTTGCTAGTAGGTTTTCATCAAACTAGCGATATGAGTTTTAGCGAGCAACTTAACCACAGCGCTATAGCTCAAAAATAATCACGCGACGGTAATCAATATCCCCCAGAGCATAGGACGACTCCAAGACAAGGATGTCACACTTAAATACAAACTCTCCTCTACTGCAACTCCCCTAAGAAAGGGCACCTCGGTGCCCACTTTTTTGCATCAGCCTTAAGTCATTTCTGAGATAAATGATGCGCTAATGCTTTATAACTGCGTCACTTCACACCGAATGAGGCATTAACTCACAATCTACTACTCGCCTCTGTCACAAAGCTACATAACAATACAATTCGATACAGTTTAATAATTGAACAGCCAGAATTTCGCTGATAGGTTACTTGACGTGTTGAAGAAATATTTAGATTAAATCTAAAACACAACAAGCTGAAGGGGGTACTTTTCTCACTGTCTGATAGGCCTTAATTGACATAAAAACTAAGGGGGCATGTGAAAAGACTTCAGCACTAAAATTGATAAGAGATAAGTCTATCTCAAAATGAGAAGGAGAAGTTTATGAACACTCGTTCAAAGTTCATGCTAAGCACTGTATCGCTGTGCATGTTGACCGCCGTTGGTCACGCAGCTGAGAGACAGTCGCTACGCGATAACCCTACCGTCAATAACATGATAGCTGAGCAACAAGCATTACCTGGCTCGGTGTCTATGAATGCTAAGCAAATTGCTGGCTTGAGCGGTAACAGCGACTCGCTACAAGTTCGTAAGAGCTACAGCAACAACGGTAATGTGACCAAACGTTACCAGCAGTTCTACAAAGGTATTCCAGTGGTTGGCGACGATGTTATTATCACTCGCACATCATCGGGCGCTTTTAGCTTCGCTCACGGTGCAGTTCTAAGCGATATCGAACAAGATGTTCCTAGCGTTAAGCCAAGCATCACATCGGCAGAAGCACTTTCAATCGCTAAAAACACGCAGCAATTTAACGCACAAGGCAAAACAAGCCGTGCGCCAACTCACTTCGAGAATGAGCAGTCAGATCTTGTTATTTGGCAAAGTAACGACGGCGTTGCAAAACTTGTTTACTCGGTAAGCTACGTGTCGCATGGCGATAAGCCATCTCGTCCACAAATGTTTGTTGACGCTAAAACAGGCGATGTACTTCACAGCTACGAGAACCTACAAACTGCAAATGGCACTGGCCCTGGTGGTAACCAAAAAACTGGGCGCTACGTTTACGGCACCGATTTCGATCCAATGAACGTCGCTCAGTCTGGTAATACTTGTACCATGCGCAACAGCAATGTTGATACTATCAACATGAACAACTCGCAAAGCGGCGGTAGTATCCATAGCTTTACTTGCCCAGAGAATACGGTCAAAGAAATTAATGGTGCTTACTCGCCATTAAATGATGGTCACTTCTTCGGTGGCGTTGTATTCAACATGTTCGGTGACTGGTTCAACACAGCGCCATTAACACAGAAACTCCGTGTACGTGTTCACTACGGTAACAACTACGAGAACGCTTTCTGGGATGGCCAGCAAATGACTTTTGGTGACGGTGCTAATCGCTTTTACCCACTAGTCTCGCTGGATGTTATGGCGCACGAAGTGAGCCACGGTTTTACAGAGCAAAACTCAGGCTTAGTTTACAGTGGTAAATCAGGCGGTTTGAACGAGTCTTACTCAGATATGTCGGGTGAAGCGGCTGAGTTCTATATGAACGGTACCAATGACTTTTTAGTCGGTGAGCAAATCTTCAAAAGTAATGGCGCACTTCGCTACATGGACGATCCAACTCAAGACGGTAACTCTATTGGCCACCAAAGCGATTACTACTCAGGTATGGACGTTCACCACAGTTCAGGTGTTTACAACAGAGCCTTCTATCTGCTTGCAACCACAACGGGTTGGGATACGAAAAAAGCCTTTGAAGTTTACACTCGCGCTAACCAAAACTATTGGACCGCAAGAACTAACTGGGATGATGCTGGCGACGGCGTACTAGATTCAGCATGTGACTTGGGTTATAGCGTTGATGATGTAAACGCGACACTACAAGCTGTTGGCATTAGCAGTAACGTTAGCCCGGGCCGTGATTGTGGCGGCGATCCGACCGATCCTCCAGGCGATAACGTACTAGAGAATGGTGTTGCTGAAACAGGTCTATCAGCCTCTCAGGGCAACGACATTATGTACACCATGGAAGTCCCAGCTGGCGCCAGCAACATTAGCTTCGACATCAGCGGCGGTACTGGCGATGCAGACTTATATGTACGCAAAGGCGCAGCTCCTACAGACTCGACCTACGATTGCCGTCCGTATAAGAATGGTAACAGCGAAAGCTGCTCAGGTAACGGCGAAGGCACTTACTACGTGCGCGTTAAAGCCTACTCTAGCTTCTCTGGCTTAACACTAGTTGGAAGTTACGACGGAACTGGCCCAGGCACACCGCCAATCGATGAAACTTACAGCAATGTGTCAGTGGCTCAAGGTGCATGGGCACGTTACAGCCAAGACTTGAATGGTGATTACAGCTCCTTGACCGTCACTATTACAGGTGGTTCAGGCGACGCTGACTTGTATGTTCGTCAAGGCTCGCAGCCGACAACATCCAGCTACGACTGCCGTCCGTACAAATGGGGCAACGAAGAAACTTGCACCATTAATGCGCCACAGTCAGGCACATGGCACATCGGATTACGAGGCTATAACGCAGCTTCTGGTGTTACATTAAACATCACTGCAACTCCTCAATAATCTCACCAACTCAAGGAGGGACCACCGTCCCTCCTTCCCTAAATTCCTAATTTGTAGGTACACATTATGAAATGTCTATCAACCGGTCTCCTGATCTCAGGAGTGGTTGCTGGATCACTTGTCTTCGCACAAAGTGCAGCCGCTGACAAACCATCAGCGCCAGTAACCGAACAACCAACAAGTGAACAAGAAATATGGATTACACTTGGCGGCGATGCCGTAGAAACAATCCAAAGTAAATATCAATCAACCATTCCAATGAAGCTGTCTGGAATCATCGGGCAAAAGCAGAGTAACCAAGTCGCTATCGCACAGATCCCGCAGTCAAAAATTAATGAGCTCAGCAACATGATGCATGTTGAGCACAAGCGTTGCGGTGGTTTTTTCTACCACAGCTCCCAGCAAGAAGCTCAAGAATACGCTCACAGTATTCACCAAACTCAAGAATTTGCAGCAGTCAATTACACCATCGATAACCCTGACGCTGTTAATGCTTTGCTAGGAGAAATATCGAGCAGCAACTTAACCTCAACGGTTAACACCTTAAGTAACTACAATAACCGCTATTACACCAGCGGTACCGGCGTCGATGCTGCAAACTGGATTAAAGATGAATGGCAGTCAATTGCTAGTACGCGCAACGACATTGACGTGCAGGTATACAACCACAGCAACTGGAGCCAACCGTCAGTTATCGCGACGATTACAGGCACAACCAATCCTGACGAGATTGTTATCGTTGGTGGCCATTTAGACTCCATCAACAGTTCAAATACTTCAGGACGAGCACCTGGCGCAGACGACAACGCCTCCGGTATCGCTATTGCGACCGAATCACTACGCGCCATTGTTGAGACTGACTTTAAACCCGAGCGCACCATCAAACTCATTGGTTATGCTGCTGAAGAAGTGGGGTTACGTGGCTCCAACGAAATTGCCACTGAGCACAAAAATAATAACGCCAACGTTATTGGCGTGGTTCAATTTGATATGTCGGGTTACAAAGGAAGTAACAAAGATATTGTGTTCATGACTGACTACACCAATTCAGATCAAAATCAGTTCCTGGCAGATCTTATTGATACGTACCTGCCGAGTATCGATTACGATTACGACCAGTGTGGTTACGGTTGCTCGGATCATGCTTCGTGGCACAATCAAGGCTACCCAGCCTCAATGCCATTCGAAGCCTACATGGGGCAACACAATGGTGATATCCACACCTCACGAGATGATCATTTTGATGCCAGTCACTCTGTAAACTTTGCTAAGTTATCAGTGACTTATCTAGCTGAATTGGCGAAAGGTGGTACTGGCTCAAATCCCGTTCCAGATCCTGATCCTCCAGGCGATAACGTACTAGAGAATGGTGTTGCTGAAACAGGTCTATCAGCCTCTCAGGGCAACGACATTAT
>CATNCP010000052.1 GCA_950096615.1 uncultured Kangiella sp.
AATGGGTGCCTTTTGTCATCGAACGCGATCCCAAGGCTCGATTCAAGTTTTGTTCAGTGCAATCCCCAAAAGGACAAGAACTGCTAAAATCCTTAGGTCTCCCTACAAAAGATTACCAGACTATGGTTTTACTGAAAGACGGAGCGCCCTACTACCGCTCGGAAGCCTTCTTTGAAGTCATCAAAGACCTCAACAAACCTTGGCCATGGCTTCGCGTGCTCAGGATTTTTCCCTTAACGTTTAGAGACTGGATTTATAACCGAATCGCTCTCAATCGCTATAAACTGTTTGGCAAACACAATTACTGTATGATACCCACAAAAGATATTACTACTCGGTTTATATAATAAGGACTGTTATGCTCAAAACATTTATAACTTTAATATTATTATTTCTTTCTCTATCGGCATTAGCCTGTAATGAAACGGGTAAACCAAAAATCACGATTGGTAAGGAGCCTGAAAATAGCTCTGGCTGTACTCTTTACCAGATTTTATACCCTAAGAAGTACAAGGGAGCTAATCTATCAAGTATTACACTAAACACCTCAGAGCCTGAAGTAAAATACTATATGGATATCGTGCAGCACGGAAATGATAAGTTGTGGAGTAGCATAATATGCGCCAATGATGACTGGTTTAAAACAGGTACACTTAGTCTTGTGTACAAAACACCAAAATCTAAAGACGGTGGTATAAGAGGATGTTTCGACTGGTATGAGTACGATAATCTTACTAAATATATAAAGCGATAAGTATGATAAGTGTTGAAAGGTGGCTAAAGCTTATAGCCATAATCCATATCATCGGTGGCGTTTTGCTACCCTTAGTAGTATTTACGCCAATCGCCACACCCTACTTTGAACATCTTCTAGAAACGTTCCCACAGAGCGACTTAACCTCCATGAAATTCCTAATCGGCGTGTTTGGACCTACCGTTGCCAGCTGGGGGATATTGCTTTATTACGCCTTAGGCAAAGCGTTTTTGAGTAAAACAGAAAAGGATTGGTGGTTTCTCTTTTCAACAGTAATGATATGGCTAGTTTTTGATACAGCTTTTTCGCTGTTCTTTAATGTTACAGCCCACCTTTATATTAATAGCCTAGTAGCACTCCTTACTTTATTCCCGTTATTAGCACTAAAGCCTCACTTTAACAGGAAAGAAAACACCGATGCGTCCTGAACCGATTTCAAAAGTTGAAATAAACAGTCAGGGAGAACTGTATGTTCATTTAGAAAGTGGCGGTAAAAGTATGTACCAACATATTTACTGGGAAGGTCGCGAAGGTTACTGGGATCAAGAACAAAAAAATTTTAACACAATAGGTCTACAATGAAACACTTTTTATTAGCCATATTATGCTCCGCCCTATTTATCACAGAAGCTAAAGAATTCAACTCTTGGGTAGATATAGATCAGCAAAACAACCCATATATCAAACAGTTTTATAATGGTGAACTAAAAAAAATTTATGACGAAGTTAAGAAGCTTGCTGAAGAAAACGATCCAGTAGCCCAATATACTTTAGCTCATATGTATGACTTTGCTGCAAAACATCTCGATTGTGGAGGTTATAGGAATTGTCATATAAATTTCTACACCCCCAAGGATGGATTCGAGTTATCTAATTCTCAAGCATTGAAATGGTATAGAGAAGCTATAAATAATGGCCATCCATATGCTACTTATATGTTGTATTGGCATAAACGTCTTGATGGCGAGCCTCCGTCAGAGAAGAGAGAGAACCTAGTGATAAAGTCACTACTCCCTCTAGTTGAGTCTGGTGATGGAGTAGCTACTTTCATGTACTATAGAACTTTAAATAAAACATTCAGCGTTACACCTCAGACTAATAACTTTTCACATAAGAAAACTGTTGAAGACTTGCACACTATTATTAAAGCACTGAAGCCAGAAGCTGAGGAAGGTAGAATACTTTCAATGCACTACCTTGGAAGAGCTTATTTTGCGCTATGGGACTACCCGAAAGCCTTTGCATGGTTTACTGTAGCAAATAAACTAGGCCATGCTCCCTCTGAGGTCTACCAAAAATCAGTATTTCAATTTATTGAAAAAGAAGGGTTGTCAGAACAGGCGATTATAGAGCTGGATAAAGTAT
The DNA here is from genome assembly GCA_950096615.1 of uncultured Kangiella sp. Classification (GTDB taxonomy): domain Bacteria; phylum Pseudomonadota; class Gammaproteobacteria; order Enterobacterales; family Kangiellaceae; genus Kangiella. The sequence continues at coordinate 2,120 of CATNCP010000052.1, forward strand.
TAAGTACTTTCCAACAATTATAGTTTAATCAATTTTTCTCTCTAACAGCTACCTTATGTTATATATTTAACATCACAATAGTTAATAGCTAAAATAATTTTTTTAACGCTAGAAACAAAAAAGGCACCCGAAGGTGCCTTTTTCAACTCTTTAGCTTAATTAAGGATTAAGCTTGAGCTTCGTCGAATTCGCCAACAACGATAACTTTGATGTTAGCTTCAACTTCTGGGTGTAAATGTACTTCGAAAGTATATTCGCCCGTTTGACGGATAGCGCCTTCCGGCATACGAATTTCTTTCTTTTCTAGTTCAACACCTTGCTCAACAACTGCTTCAGCGATGTCAGCTGTACCAACAGAACCGAAAAGTTTACCTTCGTCGCCAGCGTTAGCAGCAACAGTAACTTCGATACCAGCTAGTTTATCAGCACGAGCTTGAGCAGCAGCTAATACTTCAGCAGCTTTCGCTTCTAGCTCAGCACGACGCTCTTCGAAGTGCTTGATGTTCTCTTTTGTCGCAGGAACTGCTTTGCCCGTAGGGATAAGGAAGTTACGACCATAGCCAGCAGCTACAGTTACCGTATCACCTAAATCACCAAGGTTGCGACGTTTTTCAAGTAAAATGACGTTCATCGTTATACCCTCTTAAATGCCGCTTATTCGTGGCTATCAGTGTATGGCAAAAGAGCCAAGAAGCGCGCACGCTTGACAGCGCTAGCTAATTGACGCTGGTATTTTGCGCTAGTACCGGTGATACGGCTAGGAACAATTTTACCAGTTTCAGTGATGTAGTTTTTAAGCATAGCTGTATCTTTATAATCGATCTCAGTTACGCCTTCAGCCGAGAAACGGCAGAACTTACGACGACGGTTAAAACGTGCCATGATATGTCTCCTTATTACTCAGCCGCAGCTTCAGTTGATTCTTCTTTCTTAGCTTCTTCTTTAGCTGGCTTTTCGTCACGAGCAGGTTTCTCGTCTTTCTTAGCCATTGGAGAAGCTTCTGTGATTGCTTCTTTACGACGCATTACCATGTTACGTAACACGGCATCGTTGTAACGGAAAGCATCTTCTAATTCTTCGATAACTTCGCCATTCGCTTCAACATTCATAAGAACGTAGTGCGCTTTGTGAAGTTTATTGATTGGGTATGCTAGCTGGCGACGGCCCCAGTCTTCTAGACGGTGAACAGTACCTGCTGCATCAGTGATCATCTTGCTGTAACGCTCAACCATGCCTGGAACTTGGTCAGACTGGTCTGGGTGCACCAAGAATACGATTTCGTAGTGTCTCATTTAAAGTCTCCTTTCGGTTTCCAGCCACCTATAACTTATAGCTTTAAGCTAAACAATTATAGGCAACAAGGAGTAAACCTGATTGTATAAAGCTTGGCCACAATGACCAAGGGCGCGTATTTTAAGGATTTAACGCCTAAAGATCAACCAATTTAACTGCTCATACCAATGAAATTAGCGTTGACGCCTAAAGTATTTAAGGTTAATCTCAGTTCAATGATTATTTTCAACACAACAACTACCACCACAACGATTTTCCCTTGGGAGGTCGACGGCTAGTTATTGTGTAACGAAATAGCGAACACTTAAGCCCGAGGCCTCAAAACCTCGGGCTTTTTTTTGCCTTGTATTTTTTAACACTCAATCAATAAACAGGAAAGTATCATGAAAGTCTTAAAATTCGGTGGTTCCTCGCTGGCTGACAGCGCTGGGTTTGTCAATGTCGCTAACATCATTACTGCTCGCACCAGCCGCAGTATTATTACCGTATCAGCGACAGCGACCACCACCGATACCCTGCACTTGTTTATTGAAACTGAAGATAGGTTTGCAGCGAATCAATTACTGACTCAGCTTTTCGAGCGGCACAGCAGTATTGTCAAAGCGCTTGAGCTGCCACAACCGGAAGCCCTGCTTCAGCAGTTTGACCAATTACAGCAACGACTGAGCAAGCACTGGGATGCACATCATAGTGATGAACATATGGATCCCCACCGATTAAGTGAGGTGTTTTCCGCAGGCGAGTACCTGAGTTCATGGATTTTAGATGCGCTGATAAAGAGCCTTGGCTACTCCAGCTACTGGCTGGATAGTCGCCTAGTTATCAAAGCTAGCGGTCCTGCGCTCGAATCCAAAGCGGACTTGCTGGCGAGTCAGAAGGTATGGAAGTTTCTACCGCTACCTTCTAATGTACACTTTATCATTGCTCCCGGCTTTGTCGCTTCCGATGACAATGGTCAAGCTTGCTTGTTAGGTCGCAATGGTTCCGACTACTCCGCAGCCATATTGGCGCATCTGTCTGATGCTGACTCACTCGAAATCTGGACAGATGTTTCCGGTATTTATAATGCTGATCCGAAAATAATAGCCAACGCCAAGCTCATCGATAGCATTTCCTACAGGGAAGCGATGGAACTAGCGCACCATGGCGCAGGAGTCATTCACCCTAAGACCATAGGTCCGGTTCGGCAAAAAGGTATCCCGCTGACCGTTAAAAATAGCTTCTCTCCTCAAGAGACTGGCACCGTTATTGCACCTAGCTGCTCGAATGACGCTAAGGTTAAAGCTATCTCTAGCCAGAAAAGAGTTAGTTTGATTAATATTAGTGGTAGCTATTTATGCGATACCTATGGTGCCGCCGAGCGCATATTTGGCTGCTTGGCTAACCACCACATATCCGTCATTTTAATCAGCCAATCCTCGTCAGAGTACAGCGTCTGTATCGCCATCCGGCAATGTGATGCTGTACTAGCGAAACAAGCCTTAAAAGAAGAGTTTACTCATGAGCTATCTCAGCACCAAATCGATCCGATTGACGTTCGCGCTGGTCGTTCAATTTTGACGGTCGTGGGCCAAGGGCTCACTCATGAGAAAGGCGTTTCATCAAAGTTTCTCAGCGCCATATCATCAGGCGGAGCAAATATTGAAGCCATTGCGCAAGGCTCTTCTGAATTATCCATTTCTGCAGTTATTGAAGATAGGCAATTATTATCAGCTTACCGTCGAGTGTATGCTGAGTTCTTTGATCGTAAACGCCAAGTCGACTTGTTTATTCTGGGTTGCGGTAACGTGGGGGCGGAATTAATTCGACAAGTTAAGAAGCAACAGCCTTACTTACGTCAGAAAGGCATTAGCGCTAATATCCGCTTAATTGCTAACTCAAAATACTACTGTGAAGATACCAATATCGAGAGTGAGGACTGGCGACCACTTCTAGAGCAAAGCCAAGACATATTGAGTCAAGATAAGCTCAAAGCTTTATTACAATCGGGGCGTTATGTAAACCCGACAATAGTAGATTGCACCTGCTCGGATGAAGTAAGCGCAAACTATGCGAACTACCTTGATATGGGATTCAACTTGGTTACAGCCAACAAAAAAGCTAATTCGAGTGATCTGCAGAATTACCGCGACATTCGTCAGTCAGCCTCACGCCGTTTCAGACATTTCTTCTACGAGACAAATGTCGGCGCAGGTTTACCAATATTGAAAACCCTCGACTCCCTGCTATGCTCAGGAGACAAGGTGCACAATATTTCAGGTATCTTATCCGGGTCCTTGTCGTACATTTTGGGTTTAGTTGAAGATGGCTTACCTATGTCGCAAGCTGTTTTTCAGGCTAAGGAGCAAGGCTTCACCGAACCGGATCCACGTGACGACTTGAGTGGCATGGATGTGGCGCGAAAAATTCTTATCCTTGCCAGAGAGCTTGGGGCTGAACTCGAATTAAGCGATATTCGATTACAATCGCTTTTGCCTGATAGCTTTAACGCCAGCGGTTCAGTCGATGACTTTATGCATGTCTTGCCGAATATTGATGCTCATTTTGCTCAGCTATTCGAACAGGCAAAAGCTGAGCACGCTACCTTGAAGTACGTCGCTAGCTTTGAAGACGGTCAACTCAGCGTGGGGTTACAGCAAGTTTCATCGGAGCATCCGCTTTATTCCATCAAAGGTGGCGAAAATGCCATTGCGGTTTATAGTGATTACTATTCGCCTATACCGTTTGTCATTAAAGGCTATGGCGCCGGAGCATCGGTCACTGCTTCGGGAATTTTCTCAGACATACTGCAGACCTTGCCGCATCGTGAACAGGAGTTAGCATCATGAGTATTCAAGTTTTCGCACCAGCCTCAATAGGCAATTTCTCAGTTGGTTATGACCTACTCGGTGCAGCCGTGACTCCTGTTGATGGTACTTTATTGGGGGATCTGGTTACCGTTAGTCATAGCGATGGTTTTGAACTTGTCACCAAAGGCCGCTTTGCCAAACAGCTTCCCTCAGCTCCCAGCGATAATATTATTTATCACTGCTACCAGCTTTTTCATCATAAACTGGAAGCAGCAGTTCAAAACAAACAACCACTCGCGCTGACGTTGGAGAAAAACCTGCCCGTGGGTAGTGGCTTAGGCTCTAGCAGTAGCTCTATCGTTGCAACGTTTGTCGCCTTGAATCATTGGTATAAAGAACCCTTCTCAGATCGTGAGTTACTGCTCATGATGGGGGAGATGGAAGCTCAGATCAGCGGCAGCCTGCATTACGACAATATCGCTCCCTGCTTCTTAGGAGGCTTGCAGCTGATGTCTGACGATAACTCAATCAGCAACTCTCTGCCATGGTTCGAAGACTGGTATATTGTTATCGCCAACCCGGGCACTAATATTTTAACCAAAGGGGCTCGTGATGCTCTTCCAGAAGCAATCCAATTGCCAAAAGCTACCAGCTACGCGCAGAACTTGGCCAATTTTATACAGAGCTTATACCAGAGGGACAAAGCAAGCGCTTTACATCATTTAAAAGATGTCATCGCCGAGCCTTATCGCCACGTACTACTGCCCAACTTTAAACAAGTTAAACAACAGCTACTTCAAGAAGGCGCCAGCGCTATGGGCATTTCGGGCTCAGGGCCTACTATTTTTGCCATTTGTGACAATTTAGCAGCCGGCAATCAAGCGCAGCAATACTTGCAAAAGCATTACAACGAGAATGAGCGCGCTTTTAGTCACGTCTGTCAGCTTAGCCTTAAAGGTGCTCAACTCATTAATTCTCACGCGGAGAGTGCGCCATGTCTTTCGTAAATATTGCTCAACAAAAACAAGTGGTTTCCTTCAAGCAGGCTGTGCTCTCCCCTATCGGAGAAAATCGTGGAATCTATTTTCCGCAGCACATAAAAAAACTTGATAGCGATGTGCTAGCCAGCAAAGACTTTAACACTATCGCTATTGAAACCCTTTATAACCTAACATCTGGCGAGCTTTCAAAAGAACAACTGGAAGGTATGGTCAGCCGCGCATTTAACTTCCCTGTGAAAGTGCACTCGTTAGAGCCTAAGCAACACGTGCTAGAACTGTTCCACGGACCGACACTCGCGTTTAAAGACTTTGGTGCGCGCTTTCTGGCCGAGTGCATGGCACATTTCAACAAAGAAAAGTCCACGATTGTCACCGCAACCTCAGGCGATACCGGCGCAGCAGTAGCACATGCTTTCCATGGTAAGCCAGATATTGATGTAGTCATTTTGTATCCTGAAGGTAAGATTTCAAAAGAGCAGGAACAATTGTTTTGTACGCTCGGGAGCAATATCCATACCCTCAAGGTCGACGGCAATTTTGATGATTGCCAAAGCTTAGTTAAACAAGCCTTTAACGACGAAGAGGTCGCTCAAGCACTTAACTTAAACTCAGCCAACTCGATTAACGTAGCTAGACTAGTGGCACAAGTTTGTTATTACACAGCGCTTCCTGCGCTAATGGACGCTTCCGCTGACTTTCCCATCGACAGGTTAATCGTGCCGAGTGGTAACTTTGGCAACCTAACCGCAGCCATGATCTCTAAAGCTATGGGGGCTCCGATTAAACACTTAATCGCAGCGACCAATAAGAACGATACGGTTCCTCGTTTTTTCATCAGTAAGCAGTGGCGCCCCAAAACAACACAAAGAACGCTATCCAACGCTATGGATGTATCTCAGCCCAACAACTTCGCGCGCATTCTTTATTCTTACCAAGAAAATTGGGACCAGCTGTTTGAAGACATGAGTGCGGTTAGTATTAACGAAACTCAAACTCGGCGTACCATAAGGCAGTATGCACAACGACACTATCCGGTGGATCCACATACCGCTGTTGGGCTTGAAGTTACTGGCACGCTTTTTAAGGACAAAAAGAGTAACGATCTTGTGGTTGCCACGGCCCACCCAGCAAAGTTTGCTGATGTGCTGGAAGATGTATTGCAAGAACCCGTAAAACGACCACAATCAATTCTGGATGCGATGAATAAAACTAACCTCTCAAAAACATTATCGAATGAATTTGAGGACTTAAAAGATTATCTACTCAACTTGAGCGATTCACACCAGTAATTCACACCAGTAAACCGTCAATATCCCTGTAAATTGGATTTTGCAGGGATATTAAGGTTTCCGTCGAACGTACTTCATCTATCGATTGCAGCTTATCTATCAAAATATGTTGGAAGCGCTCAATGTCCGGAGCAACTACTTTCAACAAAACGCTGTACTGACCTGTGGTGTAATAGGCCTCAATAACCTCTGGAATTTTGATCAGCTGCTCCTTAACTGGGTGGTAATCTTTGGCAGATTTCAAATAAACACCAACAAAACAACAAACGTCATAACCCAAAGCTTTTGCTTCAATCTTAACTTTCGTCCCTTTAATCACACCAGCCTGGCGCATTTTTTCAATGCGGACATGAATGGTCCCAGCACTAACCCCAAGGCTTTGCGCAATTTTGGCGTATGGTGTTCGAGCCTCTTCTAGCAACTGCGCCAAAATTTTTTTATCCAAATTATCTATCTCATAATTTTTCATGAGAAAACACCCCAGCAATCATACAAACATTAATATTATTATCAATTATTAGATAATTTTTATCAACGAGTTAATTTCATTAGGTAAGTGTTGAGTAGGAGACGATATCAGTATAAATATACTAATAACAAAAGATAAAATTGAATATAAGGACCACCCATGAAAAAGTTACCGAAAGAAGCCTTTATCCAAGATCAGAGGCTTATTCAACGCACCAAGTCGTTCTTCATGGAGCGGCTCAGCCAAGAGCTATCTCTACTGGAAGTGCAGGCCCCCATACTAACTTACCAGGGCGATGGTATTCAGGACGATCTCAACGGTGTTGAAAGACCCGTGACAGTTCAAAGTCAAACTTTAGACAAGCCCCTAGAAATTGTTCAATCGTTGGCGAAGTGGAAACGGCAGCTTTTGGCTCGCAGCGACTTTGAAGCCGAAAGCGGTATCGTGACGCAGATGCGGGCAATTCGACCTGATGAAGAACGTCTCAGTGAACGTCATTCTCTATATGTCGATCAATGGGACTGGGAAAAGGTAATTAGCGATAGCAGCCGTAGCTTAGATTACTTAAAAGAAACGGTACAAAAGATCTATAAAACCATGCAAGAAACGGATCATGTTGTTGCAAACGCCACGCTTCGCGACCCCTTGCTACCGCAAGAAATCACCTTTATACAGACAGAAGAACTGCTTAAACAGTATCCAGAACTAAGCCCCAGCCAGCGTGAGCACGAAGCCTGCAAAGAGCATGGTGCAATTTTCTTAATCGGTATTGGCGGAGAATTAAGTGACGGCTCCATACATGATGGTCGTGCGCCGGATTACGATGACTGGAGTACTCCGTCTAGCGACAGTTACTACGGACTTAACGGCGATATCTTAGTTTGGAACCCAGTACTAGAAGATTCTTTCGAGTTGTCTTCAATGGGGATTCGTGTCTCTCCTGAGGTAATGCAACAACAGTTACAGATTCGTGGCTGCGAGCATCGACTTAACTACTTATGGCATCAACAGCTCATGGCGGGACACCTACCACAAACTATCGGTGGCGGAATCGGACAATCCCGTCTCATTATGTTCCTGCTTCAAAAAGAACACATTGGCCAAGTCCAGTTTAGCATTTGGCCTGAAGAGCTTGAAATAGCCGTATTATAACCGCGTTACCCGTGGTCTTTATTTTCCCCTATCGATAAAGACCACACCCTTATTTCAGATAATGAATTGCCATCACCTCACTTTATCGCTAGGCTTTTGGAAAACCACCACAACACAACAACCACTATGGCAAAGTCAAAATTCTCCATCGGCCCAGCAGCACTGGTTGCCGCTGCATTTATCGGTCCGGGCACAGTTACCGTAGCCACTAAAGCTGGTGCGAACTTTGGATTTAGTTTGCTTTGGGCACTACTATTCTCAATTCTTGCAACCATGATTCTGCAAGAAATGACTGCGAGATTAGGCGTAATCGGACAAAAAGGGCTTGGGCAGTCGATTCGGGAACTGATTAAAACCCCTGCACTAAAAGCTATCTCTATTATTTTAGTGGTCAGCGCGATCATTATCGGCAATGCCGCTTATGAGGGTGGTAATATTGCTGGAGCAACACTCGGTGTCGAGGTCGTTTGGGATTACCCCGACTTTTTAGGGCTTGACCTGGCTGCCTTGATTATTGGTGTTGTCGCTTTCTTTGTTCTATTAACAGGCAGTTACAAGCTCATTGAAAAAGTTTTAATCGCTGTCGTTTTATTGATGAGTGTCGCTTTCTTGGTGACTTTTGTTTTAACTGAACCTGATTTTGGCGAGCTATTTTCAGGGCTATTAGTTCCAAGCTTACCTGACTCAGCGACCCTGACCGTTATTGCCTTGATTGGTACCACCGTGGTTCCATACAACTTATTTCTGCATTCTTCGAGTGCCAAGAAAAAGTGGAAAACCCCAGAGGATTTGCGGAAAGCGAGACAAGATATTTACATTTCTATTCCGCTCGGTGGCTTAATTTCCATTGCTATCGTTTCGACCGCTGCCAGCGCTTTCTTTGGGACTCAGCTGGAAGTTAATAGCGCCGCAGACATGGCTAAAAGTATTGAGCCAGCATTCGGTAACTTGGCGCAGTACATGATTGCTCTTGGTTTATTCGCTTCAGGAATTTCATCCGCCATCACAGCGCCTTTGGCTTCAGCTTATGCTTTAACGGGGCTTCTCAATATTCCAGAAAACCTAAAGAGCAACCGATTCCGTGCTATTTGGATGGTGATATTAGTGGTTGGCGTCGCGGTAGCCTCGCTGGGTTTAAAACCTGTGTCAGTCATTTGGTTCGCCCAAGTCGCTAACGGTCTTTTATTACCAATCATTGCGAGCTTTTTATTATGGGCTATGAACCAGAGCTTCTTAGGTCAACATAAAAACTCTATATGGCAAAA
>CATNCP010000053.1 GCA_950096615.1 uncultured Kangiella sp.
TGTAAATAATTGACGCTAAATAAATCTTTTTTATCAGTCCAACTATGCTTTAACAAGAACCCTGAGTTTTGGGCTAGCGAGGCAATTCCTTCTATAGTGTATTTATAAGAATGTTCAGTATGCACCAACTCTCCTTTTTCAAAAGTAACTGTTTCACCCAATACATCATAAGCGCTACTTTTTAAACTCTTAAGGTACATCTCGATGCGTTGCTTTTTAGAGTTATACAGAGCAACATGCTCAAACTCTTTAATATTAAAGTCCGCATCTAAAATGTCGTTAATGTGCGACAGTGTATTTAAGTTAAATTGAGCAGTAATACCTTTCTTATCATTATAAGCAGCATGCAAAATTTCATTATCTTTGTGCAGATCAACGCCTATAATCATTCCGCCATTATCGCCAACCAGTTGACGCATTTGTTTTAAAAAGTTTAACGCATCTTCTGGCTCGAAGTTGCCAATAGTCGATCCTGGATAGAACGCGTATTTCCTTAAGCTTTGGAGGCGCTCAGGAATTTCAATGGGATCCGAGAAATCACTGGCTACAGGAACCACATCAAGCCATGAGTATTCATTAGAAAGTCTTTGTGCCGACTGTTTTAAAAACTCAGCAGATACGTCCTGCGGCACATAAACGCTCGGGTGGAGCGCTTCGAGTAAATACTCAATTTTTTTACAACTACCCGCACCCGGCTCTACAATCAGAGAGTTTGGCTCAATCAACTGCGCGATGTCATTTGCGCGTGACTGTAAGATCTTGCGTTCAGTGCGAGTGGGGTAATACTCATCTAACTCTGTGATTTGTTCAAAAAGCTTTGAGCCGTGATGATTATAGAAATATTTTGGGTTAATGAACTTCTGCTCAGCTTTAAGCCCTTGAAGAATCGCTGCTTGTTCTTCGTCTAACGCTAATGAGTTTGTCACATTGTCTCCTTAAAGATCTTTCGCTAGGCGAATACCTGAAAACTGCCAGCGAGATTCAGGATAGAAAAAATTACGATAAGTAGCTCTTAAGTGATCACGAGAACTGACGCAAGAACCGCCTCGTAACACATATTGATTTGCCATGAATTTTCCATTGTATTCACCGACACCGCCCGCTAGAGGCTGATAACCAGGGTAAGAGCTGTAGTGACTGGACGTCCATTGCCATAGTTGCCCAAATAACTGCATCACCTGTTTACTTTCCTTGGTTTCAGGGGATGGGCTTAGGTTATCCGAGTCTAAGAATGGTCCGTTGACCGCTTGCAATGAAGCTACCCTTTCCCACTCTTGCTCGGTCGGTAATCGTGCGCCTTTCCATGCAGCAAAGGCATCAGCCTCATAATAACTCACGTGACTCACTGGTTCATTTAACGCTAAGGGCTGAGCACCGTGCAAAGTATAGTAATGCCAGGCTCCGCCTTTCTTAAACCAGTACAGAGGAGCGCTCCACTGTTCCTGATTTTTAACAGACCAACCATCGCTCAACCAAAGCTCTGCTCGCTCATACCCCCCTTGTTCAATAAACTCAAGATACTCAGCATTTGTCACTAAGCGGTTGCTGACTTTAAATCCTTGCAAGTAATGTTGGTGTTCAGGTGACTCATTGTCAAAACAGAAGTCACCCGTCACTCCATTACCTAATTTAGCCCCAATAGTACAAAGCTCAGGTTGATATTCAACCCAACTCTGTGGCACTGACTTTGAGTGCTCGTTTTTGTCTGGATCATGCTTGTGCGAATAGCGAGGCAACAATGGGTTTTGATAGAGGTTGTACTTTAAGTCCGTCAGCAACAACTCTTGATGTTGCTGCTCATGATTAATTCCCAATACGACTAAAGGTAAAACTTCCTTTATTTGTTTCTGAGTAATAGCTTCCAATAATGCAGTTATTCTACGAGTAACCTCATGCCGATATTGTAAGACTTCATCCACAGTTGGGCGTGATAGCAAGTGGCGGTTTGGGCGAAGAAACTGTTCGCCGACAGAGTTATAGTAGGAATTGAATAAGTATTCAAATTCAGGATGATAAGGTACAAAATCGCTTTCAAAGTCCTTTAGAATAAAAGTTTCGAAGAACCAACTGGTATGCGCCAGATGCCACTTTGCAGGGCTTGTCTCTGCAATAGCCTGTAAATTGTAATCCTCAATTTCCAATCCCTGGCATAAGCTTTCCGTTAACTCTCGGACGGAGTTAAAATGCTTAATAATGTCTTCAGCACGAGATTCGGTTTTAACCTTATCCAACATTCAGCAACCTTAATGTTTTATTTATCTACTCTCTAAACCATCTTAACGCTCAATATCAACATTACCAGATATCCAGACGTCTCCCCCTTCGATACGCCCAATCAATTCAGCGCCTTCAATAGAGTATTGTCGCGCCTTAAAGTTACACTTATTTAAATATTGATGCCAGTAACTGACTAACACTCTGTGCGCGGAACCTGTCGCCTTGTCTTCATTGACGCCGTGCTGTGGCGCAAAGTAACGAAAGTTATAGTCATAGTCAGCATCCCTACTTTGTTGGGTCGCTATTACAGCTCTTTGGGTATGCTCCATTAACCCCTCATGTTCTACGACCAAGTCGCTCAATGCCTTATCGTTTGAAAACTCCATTATCCAGTACCCATCCTCAGGACCTGCTTGGGCAACTTTAATCGGCTTCAGGTTAAAGCAATCATCAACCCAAGTTGGCATACTAACTTCCGTTGCTTTTAACTCACTAAAAGCTATTTCTACGCTCTGTTGGTGTGGGTTATATTGGCAAAAAATCACGTTGTCTTGTGTTAGAAACTGAAAGGTCTGCTGCTGACTATCTTGAGCAATTACTTTTGCACTGGCCAGCAGTCCGTGACCACAAAGCTGAATTTCATGAGTTTTATTATAAAAACGGATATCAAACTGGCTCTCATCATTGCGTTGATGGATAAAGCAAGTCGCAGGGACAGCCTCCTCCCCAGCAATACGCTGCATATCACTATCACTAAACCTTTCTGAACCTACGTAAACAACCGCGCTTGTGCCGCGTAAAGCTTGAGTAGCGAACACTCGTACCAGAAACCGTTGTGGTGTGGTTCGTTGCATGACCTATCGTTCCTAATAACTAACTTAGCCACATTATGCGTCCATCACAAACCAACATCAAACAGACATAAAAAAGCCCGCATTAAGCGGGCTAGAGAGTCTCTTTAGACAAAGCGTCTAAAGGTTTGCAAATAGCTTCATTAAGACTGCAATGTTGCAAGAATCTCCTCATCAGAACCTTCATCAATATCATCAAATAAGAAAGTACTTAAATAACGTTCTCCAGTATCAGGAAGCATAGCTAAAATGTTCGAGCCTTCAGGAGCATCTTGGGCTGCCTCTAATGCTGCAGCAAAGGTTGCGCCAGAAGAAATGCCACAGAAAATACCTTCATTACGCGCTAATGCCAATGACGTATCGCGAGCAACTTCGTCAGAAATTGGAACCACTTGATCATATATTTCTTGGTTCATAACATCCGCTACAAAGTCTGGCGTCCACCCTTGAATTTTGTGCGGCTGCCACTCCTTACCTTGCAAAAGGGAAGCCACTTCAGGCTCAGTCGCAATGATTTTAATATCAGGGCGCGCCACCTTTAATACTTCACCAACACCGGTGATAGTTCCGCCGGTGCCGTAACCACTCACAAAGTAATCTAACTTTTCATTGGCGAAGGCCCGCAAAATTTCAGGAGCCGTTGTGTTTCTGTGATACTCAGGATTAGCTTGGTTTTCGAACTGACGAGCTAAGAACCAGCCGTTCTTTTCAGCCAACTGCTCAGCCACTTTGACCATGCCAGTGCCACGCTCTGCGGCAGGCGTTAATACCACTTTAGCGCCTAAAGCGCGCATAATCTTACGACGCTCAACTGAGAATGTTTCAGTCATCACAGCTACAAAAGGATAGCCTTTCGCTGCGCACACCATCGCTAAAGCAATTCCCGTATTACCAGAAGTTGCTTCCACCACGGTTTGCCCAGGCTTAAGCAAACCTTTCTGCTCAGCATCATTAATAATCGCAAATGCTAAACGATCTTTAACCGATGCCAGCGGGTTAAAGTATTCCGCTTTAACATATAAGTTGACGTGCTTAGGTCCTAAGCGATTAATTTTTACAATTGGAGTATTACCAATCGTATCCAAAATCGAATCGTAAATTCTACTCATTGTTTACACTGCCTCTTTGATCTTTTCTTCATAATTCTGCTGAACACCTGCCCCGATATCTTCCAAAGGGATACTATCAATGACATCTTCAGTTTCTAATAATTCACTGTGCTGATACCAGCTAAGCTTATTCGCCAATGCAGCCACCTCCCCAATTACAATTAACGACGGCGATACAATGTCATGCTCGACCACTAGATCGGGTAATTGTTTGAGACTACCAGTAATCACCCTTTGGTGCGGTAAGGTACCATTTTCTATAACTGCGATAGGCGTTCCGCCATCGCGACCGTGATTAATCAATTGCTCTACAAGGACTTCGTTACGTAACAACCCCATGTAAACCACTACGGTTTGACGCTCACGCGCAAGGCTTTTCCAATTTAATGTGTCTTCTGACTGCTTACAATGTGCCGTAATAAACATCACGGTTTGTGAGTAATCACGGTGAGTCAACGGTATGCCAGCATAACTTGAGCAGCCAGACGCTGCTGTGATGCCAGGCACGACTTCATAGTCGACTCCGGCACTAACAAGGTGCTCCAGCTCTTCACCACCCCGCCCAAAGATAAATGGGTCGCCGCCTTTTAGCCTCACTACTGACAAGCCTTGCTGTGCGTACTTAACCAGTAACTGGTTGGTTTCTTCTTGCACAACACTGTGTTTTTTCGCGCGCTTACCAACATTCACCATAGTGGCATCGCGTCTAACTAAGTCAAGAATGCCGTCTGATACAAGTGCGTCATGCAAAACAATATCAGCTTTCTGCAAAATCCTTAGAGCCTTAATGGTCAACAAGTCTGGGTCACCAGGGCCGGCGCCGATTAAGAAAACTTTACCCGACCGCACAACACTCCCTTCATACAAAGCAACAGTGCTTTCAAATTCCTGAGTCAGTGCATCTGGTTCCTCAATAGCACGCTCAATATACCATTCTGAAAAGTCACGCTTACTTTTTAAGTCCTGAAACTTTTTTTTTACGCTTGGACGAAACTCTTTCAATCGCTTTAAAAGGCCACCCAAATTTTTAGGCAATACCCACTCCAGCTTTTCACGAATTTTTCTCGCAAGCACTGGAGAAACGCCGCCGGTAGATACGGCCACCAATAACGGCGATCGATCAACAATAGCAGGCATGATAAAAGTACTCAGCTCTAAGTCATCCACTACGTTAACCCAAATATTGTGCACTCTAGCTAGATCACTAACTTCCTGATTCAACTCTTGGTTATCGGTGGCTGCAACAATTAAGTAATTTCCCGCGACTAAGCTTTCGTCGAAAGCCTGTTCAAATAGCGTCAACTGGTATTCCTCAGCGAGCTCTCTGACTTCATCATTAAAATCTAGCGCCACTAAAGAAACTTTTGCGTCTGCTTTGAGTAAACTCTTTAACTTACGACAGGCAATATCTCCCCCACCAACAATGAGGCATTGCTGCTCTTGAAGTCGAACTGTTATTGGGAAATATTCCATAGGATTTACACACTGACCGTTTAGATGGCTATATATAAACATTTATAGGAGCTGGACAATAAATAATCTTTAGACGTTTCTTTATAACCAAACAGAATATAGAGCTTGCCTTTAGCCATCTATACGTATAGTATCACTGTTTTTAAGGGGGTTTAAAGAAGTAAACGTTATGAAGCTACAGCAACTTAACTATCTCATTGCTATTGCTGACAACAATTTAAGCATTACAAAGGCTGCTGAAAAGCTCTACACCTCTCAGCCAGGCATTAGTAAGCAGTTAAGGTTGTTAGAAAGCGAATTAGAGACAAAGATTTTCGAACGCAACGGAAAACAACTCGTTGGTATTACAGAACTTGGCGAAGAGGTTCTTAATCGCTCTCGTAAAGTACTGCATGAGGTTAATCATATAAAAAATATTACCAGCCTTGCTAACCAAAGCGACTCTGGTAATTTTTCTATAGCCACGACGCAAACGCAAGCCCAGTATGTGTTGCCGAAAGTATTTTCAAACTTTCATAAGCGCTACCCAAACTTGACGATTGATTTGCAACAAGGGACTTCAGACCAGATATTGTCGCAACTTCAGAAGCAAGAGGTTGATTTTGCGATTGCTTCGGGAAATATCGACTTAGGGGCTAATATTGTCAAGATTCCTTGCTTCCAATGGGATCGAACAATACTTTTTCCTCACGATCATCCATTAGGCGACTTGAGAAAAATTGAACTACACGACTTAGCCAAGTACCCGATTGTGACCTACCCTTTCATGGGCAGCGCCAAAAACTCGAGTCTAACCGCTGCTTTTAAGAAGCAACAACTAGAGCCCAACATTGTATTCACCGCGAGAGATGCCGACGTCATCAAAACCTACGTACGTAATGGTTTTGGAATCGGTGTGATAGCCAGTATGGCATTTTCTCCAAAGCAAGATCGGGACCTGCTAGGGTATTCCACAAAAGATATTTTGCCTCGTTGCACAACCTGGTTAGCATTTAACAAGAATATCTTTTTGAAAAAATACATGAAGGATTTCATTAACTACTTCGCGCCACATATTACCAGCGAACAGTTGAGTCAGTATATCCATCAGGACTATACGTCATCTTTACAGTTAGCAAACAGTATTGAAGAAGAGAAGGAAGAAAAACCACTACCGATGCATCAAATGTGGCATATATAAAAAATTACAGCATCATAAAAAAAGCAGCGTTATAGCTGCTTTTTTTATGCGTCTAATCTAGTTGTATTTTATAGTCCGGATAATGTATCGACGTGCAGGCCACACTCTCTCACAACACCGCCAAATCGTGTATCGGCTTCAGAATCTCCATCTCTCAAAGCACGCGTACTGTGTGTATCACCAATTGATACATAGCCTTGATGCCACAGAGGATGATATGGCAACTTATGCTTTTTTAGATACTCAAAGACTTGCTTGCTATTCCAGTCGATAATCGGGTGTACTTTAATTCGCCCTTTAAATGATTGCACTACTGGAAGTCCTTCCCTAGAGCTTGCTTGCTCACGACGTAATCCTGAAAACCAAGTCCCTACGTCAAGTTCATCCAGAGCTCTGTCCATAGGCTCAACCTTGTTCCTTTGATTGTAATCCTTGATGCCCGACGCACCTTTTTCCCACAGCTTTCCGTAACGTGATTCCTGCCATGCTGGACTGATACCACTTCGATATACTTTAAGGTTCAAACGAAGTCGCTCAGTCAGTTCGTCGATAAATTGATAGGTTTCAGGAAACAGATAACCAGTATCAACCAAGATAACGGGAATGTCAGGCTGCGCCTTAGTTAATAGGTGCAGGCTAACCGCAGACTGAGCACCAAAACTTGAAGCCAAAGCATGATTCCCTGGTAAATGCTCTAAAGCATATTCCACTCGCTGCTGAGCCGTTGCCTGCTTTAGTTTGCTATTGACCTGCTCAAACCATGACTTATTCAGCAAACTCATCACTTCTCCTTAACCAGGTGATTGACTGTGAAAGTCTGCACCACTGTATACAGCGTCCACATAACCTTGGCGCACCACAAAATCTCCAAAAAACTCTCCATCCTTTCTAGTTGCTGCATAGCTTTCGAAAATAGGATCAAGCTCATTTAAGATTTGTTCTTCATTAATATTCTCACGGTAGATCTTATTGACGCGATCACCTTGATGGCTGGCACCTAAGTAAAGGTTATATTTACCCGGCGCTTTACCTACGAAGCCGATCTCTCCTAGGTAAGGACGAGCACACCCATTAGGGCAGCCGGTCATTCTGATGTTAATTGGCGTATCAGAAATACTGTATTTCTCGAGCTTTTCTTCGATTTTATCCATTAACGTTGGTAAATAACGTTCAGCTTCCGCCATCGCTAAAGCACATGTTGGGAAAGCTACACATGCCAATGAATTTAGTCGTGTCGGCGTCTCTGTTTTACCAATACTGATACCGTGTTCATCAATTACCTTCTGTACTTTAGCTTTGTTCGCCTCAGAAACATTACTGATAATAATGTTTTGATTTGGTGAACAGCGGAACTCACCATTGTGTATATCTGCAACTGCTCTTAAACCTTTAAATACCTGAGACTCTTCGGTGTCCTTAATACGTCCACTATGAATATATAAAGTTAAATGCCAATTCCCGTCATCGGTTCTAACCCAACCAAAACGGTCACCATTATGATCAAACTTGAACGGCTTTGGTTCTGCTAACTGATAGCCCAAGTAATCCGCCAAAGTTTCCTTAAAACCATCCACTCCCAAGCGGTCCACTGTATATTTTAATCGAGCTAGTTTTCTAACTTCACGATTACCATAATCACGCTGAACTTTTAAAATATTCTCAACAACATTCAAAGTATCCTCTGGCTTACTAAAACCGATAACGGTGGCAGCACGAGGGTAAGTCTCTGGATCGTTGTGCGAACTGCCCATGCCGCCGCCAACCAGTACGTTAAAACCAAGCAGTTTCCCGCCATCAGCGATCGCGACCAAACCAATATCGTTAGCGTAAATATCCACATCGTTATAAGGTGGGACAGCAATCGCAATTTTAAACTTACGAGGCAAATACGTACTCCCGTAGATTGGCTCCTCAGTGGTTTCAACCTTTTCACCATCCAGCCAAATTTCGTGGTATGCATTAGTGTTCGGTAGTAAATGTTCGCTAATCTTTTTAGACCACTCGTAAACTTCACTCTGGAGCTTTGACGTTTCATACAATGGGTTAGCCATAACATTACGATTAACATCGCCGCATGCTGCGATCGAATCGACCAATGCAGTATTAATACCTGCAATGGTCTTTTTCAAATCACGTTTAAAAATTCCATGCCACTGAAATGTTTGACGCGTGGTAAGTCGTAAACTGCTATGACCATATTTCTCGGCAATGTCTGACAACACCTTATATTGCTCTGCAGTTGCGATCCCGCCAGGAAGACGTGCTCGAATCATAAACGAATACAAAGGCTCAAGCTTTTGCTTGCGACGTTCTGCGCGCAAATCTCGATCGTCCTGCATATAGGAACCATGAAACTTGATTAGCATCTGGTCATCATCGGCAATCGCGCCTGTAACTTCTGCTTTTAAACTTTCCTCTAAAGTGCCGCGCAAATAATTACTGTTTACTTTTATCGTTTCAACTTCAGAGTGACGTTGCGGATCATATTCTGTTGGCTTCACTTTGCTCATTAGTAAATATCTCTCTGGTAACGATTATCGGATTTCAGCTGCTTTAAATATTGTTTCGCTTGCTCTTCGTCTTTGCCGCCCTGGCTTTGGATGATCGTGAGCAAAGCAGCCTCTACGTCTTTTGCCATACGATGCATATCACCACAAACATAAAAGTAAGCGCCCTGCTCTAACCACTGCCAAACTTCGGCTGAATTATCCAAAAGCTTTTGTTGAACATAAACCTTTTCACCGTCTTCCGAATCCCTTGAAAAAGCTAGGTCCACTTTAGTTAAGGTTCCAGATTTTAAATAATTTTGGATCTCGACCTGATACAGGAAGTCAGTATTAAAGTAAGGATTACCGAAGAACAGCCAGTTCTTACCTGTATTTTCGAGCGCTTCTCGATGTTGTAAGAATGATCTAAAGGGAGCCACACCAGTACCCGGCCCCACCATAATTACCGGCTCGTCGGCTAGCGGTAGTTTGAACTTAGGGTTCTTTTCAACGAAAACGCTAACTTCGTCACCCTCTTCCAATCCCTGTGTCAAAAAGTGGCTCGCTAAGCCATAACGCTGGCCAAACTCATTACTTGATACAACATGGTTTAAAGTAAGGTGAACTTCATCGGGCGTCTCTTCCAAGCTTGACGATATCGAATATAAACGCGGCTTAATAGGTTTCAATAGTTCGACTAATTGCTTTGCATTAATAGTCGGTTTAGCGATATGCAACACATCAACAAACTGATGATGTTCAATAAAGTCACCAAACTCATTATCGACAATATTCTGTAACTCATCACTTGGCGATAGCTCCAGCAATGTTTTTACAGACAGTTTATTAACTAAAGTCAACTCCGCTTTTTCAGTTAAAAACTGCTGTAGGGTGATGCCTTGGCCTTTGTAATCAACTGTAGAGTCTGCATCAAGGTTCAGTAAATCAGTCACTTCACTGACCAACTCAGCTTTATTGTGAGCAATAATGCCTAATGCATCACCTGGCTCATAAACAATGTTTGAATCCGTCAAATCAATTTCAACATGGTAGGTTTCTTTCGGAGAGCCCTGCCCTGTGATCCGCTGAATTGTCTCTACTGTCGCAGTGAAAGGATTGTTTTTATCGTAGATACTTGCCGCTGGAACCACATCAGTTTCTGTGGAGATCGTGCTGAGCGCGGCGTTGGCTGAACCACCACCAAGAGACGTCACATAGTCTTTCAAAGAAGCCGTAACTTGATTAACCCACTCCTGCGCCGAGTCTTCATAGTCGACATCACACAATACAGGAGCTTGCAATGAGACAGAGCCGCCATCTGATAATGCTTTATCAAAATCTTTTGCCGTTTGGCAGAAGAATTCATAACTGGAATCTCCCAGACCTAGCACAGCATGCTTAACCCCCTCTAAAGAAGGACGTTTTTTAGCTCCTTTCTTGCTGATTAAAGCTTCGTGAAGCTCGATCGCATCATCAGGCGGCTCACCCTCGCCATGCGTTGATGCCGTTATCAAAATGGCTGAGTAGCTAGCCAACTCCTTGAGCTTAATATCTAAAGTTGACTTTAGTACAGCTTCAATACCATTGGTTGATAAACTCTGATGCAGTGCTTCAGCTACTGCTTGTGCATTTCCTGTTTGAGAGGCGTACACTACCAGCGCAGGCTTTACTGCACTTTCAGACGTCACCGAAGTACTCAGTGACGGCTTCGTTGAGTCAATCCCAACACCGGTGTTATCTGAACTTTCCAATAACCCAGCACAGTAGCCACTTAACCAACTAAGCTCTTGTGCATTAAGTTGTTTTATCTTGCTTATCAGCTCATCACCAATAAGTTTACTTGCTAACCAATGTGGTTGTTGTTCTTTCGCAGTCACGGTCTTTAGGTCTATTATTCACAATGACTGCTATTATTGGTGTATAGACGTCTATTCTCTACAAATTAACCACTATAAATGTATGC
>CATNCP010000054.1 GCA_950096615.1 uncultured Kangiella sp.
CCTATAACAACAAATTGGCTTTTTCCATGAAAAAAGTCTGTTAAAACTCAGTGAAAGTGATTATTTTGTAAACAAAGGCTTTAGCTAAAAGGTTGTTTGATGGTTGGATTACTTAAGCTCGGAATTGGATATACATTTGCAACATTGATGTTAACGCTCCATTTAATGCTTCATTCGGCCGCTGTTACAGCAAATGCTGAGTTGCCTGCTGTTCCGCTGCAAAGTCACTTGGTGGAGTTGAATCATCATCATATACATATCCATCAACAAGGTAAGAATAAACAGCGACCCTTATTGATACTCCTTTCTGGGCCGACGGATAATTGGCATAGTGATAGTGCCTGGTGGATAGTGGCGCAGGACTTGTTGGCTGAGGACTATCAAACACTATCGATTGATCGAGCAGGGCAGGGCTGGTCACAACGAATCGACAATCCCTCATACCGACAGTTTGCCAAGGATCTGAAGAGCTTACTGTCGAGTGATGAAGTCGTCGAGTTAGACCGAGAGTTAGTGTTTGTGGCCTTTGCCAGTTCAAATTTATCCTTAAATCTGTTGCTGGATGACGAAGCCATTGCGGCGCGTACTCAGGGAGTCGTATTGATTGATCCTGATGTGCTCACGCAACATTCGTTACATTATTACACCTCTGAAACGGACGGTTATAAAAAAGGCTGGCAGGGTCTTGAAGATTATATCCGTTCAGGCAAATACGACGAGCGAATCCAGCAAAAACTTAAAGCAGAACGCAAACATCTAGAAGCAATTATTCCTTCTCAGTATCAGCACCATATGGATTGGGATTACTATGATGCGGTTGAAATGATTCGCCAGACTCGTGACTATCAGATTCACAAATTTTTGGAAGCTAGCGTTTACCGGCAAGACCTAGAGGCAGCTAAGTCACAAGGTTTATCAGATTCGTTGCCATTAGTTATTCTAGACACAGATTTTGAGGCGGCTTATTTAGAGCAACTGGATGATGAAGAAGTAAAGGCTTCGATTGCTCAGTGGCGGCAAGAGGGCATCGAGTGGTATTTTGAGCTAGCGCAGAGTAGTCAGTGCGGCGCTTATTGGCCAATTGAGACAAGGGAGCATTTATTGATGATGACGCAACCAGAATTGATTGAGCAGGCCATCAACAAGGTGCTGGCCTGCTCTCAATAACGATAACTCTTAAAGAGGACGTTGAACGTTATCCTTGATGGCTTGCTCACGAACCGCTTCCGCGACTTTTTGCGCGACGTTACGGTTCAAAGGATCGGGCAATACGTGATCGGCAGATATATGGTTCACCGCATTCGCTAGAGCATGAGCCGCTGCAATTTTCATCGCTTCGGTAATGCGTGTCGCGCGAGCTTCTAGCGCTCCACGGAAAATACCTGGGAATGCTAATACGTTATTGACCTGATTCGGGAAGTCGCTTCGACCCGTACCAACCACTGATGCTCCAGCGGCTTTCGCCTCATCAGGCATAATTTCAGGGATTGGGTTAGCCATAGCAAGGATGATTGGGGCTTCGTTCATCAGCTTGATATCGTCGCCATTCAGCAAATTACCTTTGGATACGCCAATAAACACGTCAGCGTCGCGTAATGCATCACGCAGGTCGCCATTGCGGTTATGACGGTTGGTATAAGCTAGGATCTTCTTCTTCTCGTGATTTAAATTATCACGATCTGGCGAGATAATACCTTTTGAATCACAAACCAAGACATCTTCAACTGGTATACAGGCCGCTTCATCGTGACCCACGCAGCGCAATAGTTTTGCAATCGCCGTACCAGCAGCGCCAGCACCATTGATCACAACTTTAAGTTCTTCGATATTTTTCCCCGTCACTTTGCAGGCGTTAATCAAAGCCGCTAACAGCACAATAGCCGTGCCATGTTGATCGTCGTGGAAAACCGGAATACCAATATCTTGTAAGGCTTCTTCAATTTCGAAACACTTAGGCGCAGCAATATCTTCGAGGTTTATGCCACCGAAGGTTGGCGCGATGGTTTTAACCGTGGTCACGATTTCGTCAACAGACTCGGCATTGATAACTAAAGGTACGCCATCAATATCGGCAAACTCTTTGAATAAAATCGCTTTACCTTCCATCACAGGAAGTGCAGCCTCTGGGCCAATATCACCAAGACCTAACACCGCGGAGCCATCGGAAACGATAGCAACAGAGTTACCTTTCATGGTGTAGAGGTAGCTGGAGTTTTTATCTTTAGCAATATGATTGGAAACTGCAGCAACGCCAGGCGTGTAGGCAACAGAAAGATCGTCACGATTTTGCAGAGGAACTTTACTTTTAATTCCCCACTTTCCGCGCAAGTATTTATGGATATCTAATGATTTCTTAAAAAATTCACTCATGATTATTTGATTTAGCTAAAAAGCTACTTTTGAAACATTTATGGGCACTAATGATACGCTCATTGTACGGTAATTGTGGTCGGATTAGCACCGTTATACGGGACTTATTCAAAAAAAAGCCAGTTTTCACTGGCTTAATTGATGTTTTAAACGCGGTTTTGATTATTCACCTTTAGGAAATGCTTTCCCGAGCCAGTAATCGACCGAGAAATAACGACCGCCGCCAGTGAAAAACAAGGACGCTAGCATGATAAAGTAAGTCGCCGCGAATTCAATACCGTTCTGCAAAATGGCGTAACTACCTTTAGCGGTTAACCAGTTATAATTGCCGTATTCTTTTAAGATGCTTCGAGCCATGTCTAAACGATTCCCCACTTCAGGGTCTGACGACTGAGCAATGGCGTACCAACCGTTATCCCAATGCACCGCGAAAGCAGCCACTAGCATGGTGATCATCAAAGGAATTGCTGCCCAACGAGTAGCGAATCCTATCAGTATAAAAATACCACCAATCATTTCAGCGCTCGCTGCAAGGAAAGTCATAACGTCTGGCATCGGCATGCCTAAACTGGCGAACCAGTCTGAGGTGCTTGAGAAATTAGCAAATTTACGTGAGCCAGCTTCATACAGCGGAAAGAACAATAGTATGCGAAATAGTAAAGGCGGAATACCATCTAAGTGTTTAAGGTATTGGCAAACAGCACCTTGGAACTGGTGGTATTTGGTGACTAAGCTACTCATAAAAACTCCTGTTGTTGTGGTATTCCGGTGACTGAAGAAATATTAACTGAAGCTTCTTCAGGCGCGCTGGTTAGAGCTTTTTAGTCGGAATACTATTTTCTTGATAAGGGTGTATCTTATCTAAAGGAGTCGATAAACCCGTTTCTGTTACAACTCTTACGTGATGTCTTTTCAATCCTCGTGGTTCCGTGACGCCACATGAGTGCGCGATCATGCCCACGGCTTTGACTAGATTCTTATGGTAATGGTACACACGCTCCGCCTTGTCTGGCACCACTAATCCTTTTTGTAAATCTGGATCATGGGTGGTGACGCCGGTAGGGCAGGTGTTCTTATTGCACTGTAATGCTTGGATACAACCTAGTGCGAACATAAAGCCACGAGCCGATAAAGCGAAATCAGCGCCCATGGCCAAGGCCCAGGCCACGCCCGATGGATTGATCATTTTGCCTGAACAAATAACTTTGATCCGATCGCGAAGACCTTGTTTGTGGAGCACATTGAGCACGATGGGCAAGCTTTCTTTAATCGTTAGACCAACATAATCGAACAACGGCTGTGGCGCGGCACCTGACCCACCATCAGCGCTATCAATGGTAATAAAGTCGGGCGCTGACTCAGGGCCTCTTCGATGGATCTCCTCACATAAATCAAACAAGAAAGCATCAGTGCCAATCACGGTTTTAAAACCAACGGGCTTACCACTAATGTCACGGATATGATTGATCATGTCTAACAAGTCGCTGACATTATCAATTTCAGGATGACCATTCGGACTGATTGAGTCTTCGCCCGCAGGGATATGGCGGATTTGGGCAATTTCGTCGGTGACTTTGCGGCCAGGCAAAATACCGCCTTTACCGGGTTTAGCGCCTTGCGCCAACTTAAGCTCAACCATTTTGACTTGAGGATGTGAGCAAGCGTCTTTAAGTTTATCGTCGTCTAAACCGCCATCTTCATTTCGGACGCCGTACTTGGCCGTACCAATTTGGAACACCACATCGCCGCCGCCTGATAGATGATGAGGAGAAAGGCCACCTTCGCCAGTATTGATCCAGCAGCCAGCTTTAGCCGCGCCTTTGGCTAAGGCTTGAACCGCCACTTTCGATAGCGAGCCATAGCTCATGCCAGAAATATTGAAGAAACTTTTGGCGAGATAGGGGGTGCGGCAGTAGGGACCGATTAATACTGGCTGAGATTCGACCGCATTTTTTTCCAGCGTTGGGAACTGGTCATTTAAAAACATGACAGTGCCGGTCGATGTTAGGTTACGAGTTGAACCAAAAGCTAAGGTTCGGCTGACATCTTTCGCGGCACGATAGGCCCAGTTACGTTCGGCGCGATTGAACGGCATCTCTTCACGATCCATTGCAAAGAAGTATTGACGGAAGAACTCACCAAGGTGTTCAAACCAATAACGGAAGTGCCCTATAACCGGGAAGTTTCGGCGAATAGCCTGCTTTTTTTGTGTTTTATCAATGATATAGACAATTGCTATGATCACTATCAATATGCTCAGACCTAGTACAAAAAACAGACCAATCCAGTTAAGCACTGTTTTAGCAAAGGCCATAAACCCCGATTCCATGAACGCTCACCTCATTTACATATCTATACAGATTTTTCTGTTATATTAACGCTAAAATAGTCATTAATACTATTAATTAGAAGCGCTTACTGAATGTCAGAGTAATGGAGAGTTAGCGAGGAAGTCAAAAGTAAGCGCACATTACTGCTGGGGAAGAACGTGACCGAAGAATCATTACCATCTGAAGATGAGTTGGTTGAGCGACTGAAAAACAATGACGCAGCACTGTTTGAGCGGGTTGTGAAGGAGTATCA
This sequence comes from uncultured Kangiella sp., assembly GCA_950096615.1. Lineage (GTDB taxonomy): Bacteria > Pseudomonadota > Gammaproteobacteria > Enterobacterales > Kangiellaceae > Kangiella. Next base: position 4,954 of record CATNCP010000054.1, read on the forward strand.
TTCGTCGATGTTTGCCGTGGCCTATTCGATTGCAGGGCCTGCCATTGCGGATGAAGTGGTACAGGAAGCTTGGATTTCAGCGATCAATGCGCTCCATAAGTTTGAAGGCCGTTCGGCCTTAAAGTCTTGGCTCATTCGGATTACTGCTAACGAAGCGAAGACACGCCTGCGTAAAGAGTCTCGCTCTGTCTCCTTAGAAGCGGTCGATGAAAACTGGGCGACGGATACGCGGTTTACTGAAAAAGGGCATTGGGCCGGTGGTAATCCAGAGTGGGATATATCATCCCCTGATGACTTGTTGGCGGCCGATGAACTTCAAGATTGTGTCAAGAAACACATGGTTAAGTTGCCTGATAACCAGCAACAAATCATCAATTTAAGGGATGTCGGCGGATTAGACATGGACACAATTTGTAACATCCTAGAGATTACTGCATCTAATGCCCGAGTATTATTACATCGTGCTAGAGATAAGATGCAGCAGGTGGTGGCGAGATTTCAGAGGACTGGAGAATGTTAAGTTGTAAACACACGATAGCTCAGGGGACGGATTATCTGGACAAAGAGCTGGGCTTTTGGCGCAAAGTTGAGATGAAGATGCATCTCATGATCTGTGTAAATTGCCGACGCTACGTTAAGCAGCTAAAGCAAACCGTTGTCATGTTGTCGAAAGGGCAGTTTAAACAGCCCAGCGAACAGCAGGTAGAGCAGTTAAAGCAAGAATATCAAGACGTCGCTTCTAAGCAGTAAAGTTAAACCACGCTCGCATTGACATTGCAGTGATAGAAAACGTGGCGCATAAAAAAGGCTCAACAATGATAGTTGAGCCTTTTTTGTAGCCCGTACAAGGCTAATGCAGAATTAGAACCTATAGCAGAGAGCTATTCTTTTTCCGGCTTAATCGTACCTTCCATACGTTCCAACTTGTCACCAACAAAGTGCAAAATAAGGCGCTTGGAACGTGACTCACCGCTTGATGGCTCTAAATAGTACAAATAATACCAAGTATTATCGTCCAAATTCGTGTTTAATGCTGGTTTGCCTAAAATGAAGGCAATTTGCGATTTAGTCATCCCAGGTTCGATTTTATTCACTTCTTCTTGTTGTAGAATATTGCCCTGCTGGATTGACGGTGTATAGACACATGCCGTAGCAAAAGTGGCTAAAAGTATTAAACAAAACAGTTTTTTCATGTGTTACCTAATTTCTTGAGTTATTAGTGATTTTAGAGGTTCTTATTTAACTTTCCAAATCACTTTATATACAATCTGCGCCCTAGTATAATCATTTTGTCGCGCAAATCTATCGGAGGATGTATTTTTGGAAAGCCAACAGTTAAAAAAAGCAGGTCTTAAAGTAACTCTACCCAGAGTTAAGATTTTGCAAATACTGGAAAGTTCCGACGAACGCCACTTGAGTGCAGAAGATGTCTATAAAATGTTATTAGACTCAGGTGATGATGTAGGTTTAGCGACGGTTTACCGCGTTTTGACCCAATTCGAAACCGCAGGACTCATTACACGCCATAATTTTGAAGGCGGTCACTCAGTCTTTGAGCTGGATGATGGCGAGCACCACGACCACATGGTCGACGTTGATGACGGTACAGTGATCGAGTTCATGAACGACGAAATCGAACGTCTTCAGCACGTTATCGCCGAAGAGCATGGTTTTGAGATTGTGGATCATAGTTTAGTGCTTTACGTTAAAAAGAAGAACTAATTTAAAAAGCATCTTTTCTTTCGAACTCTTCGTTAAAAAACTCTTCAAGGCTAGTCATTTACTTGGTGCAAACTCCTAGCCTTGCTTCGGTTTTTGCCTCGACCTCAAAAGAAAATCCAGCTTTTAGGCCGAACTCTTGGTACCAAAGGTATTTCTCTAGCGGCGCACTCACACCAAAATCCTAATTTCCTCGAACTATGTCATTCTGGCGTGGAGCGGGATATTGCTCGTCTTGTTTAATTGCTTTTAGTTATTTTTTATCAAATACCTTATAACTCAATAAGTTGTAAAGAAATCTGACTGATTGATTTTTGTACAGTTGGGCGTATACTTTTTGGCCTTGGGGATTTTTTTGATCTCTGTCTACAGCTTGCGTTTGTTTTAGTTTATTACTCAGTTAACGAAAAGGAGTTAGCTATGAACAAGCGTTTCTATACTCTATGCCTTTTACTGGCAGTCATACCTTTTGTCTTATTAACGACCCAAACGGCGACAGCCGCTGATGAAAAGCCGCCGGCTATGGCCGAAATGTGGCACTTTAAAATTGATCCAGCCGATCAAAAGAATTTTGAAGCAACACTAGCTGCGCATGCCAAGTTCAGAAAAGAAAAAGGTGATCCGCGAAATTGGGCAGCTTATACGCCACACACGGGTTTCATTGGGCGAGATTATTATGTGCGCCATTGCTGCTTTAAATGGAGTGATCATCAGAAATACAATGAGTTGAAAGTCCAAGAAGAGCTTGGCAGTGACTGGGCAAACGGCCCCGGAAAATATGTCAAAAAATCACGTCATTTTTATTCTTGGGTTGATCACGAAAATAATAACTGGCCGGAAGGCACTAAAGCGAACTTATTACGACTGACTCATCACAAACTCAAGCCAAACTCGGATATTGGGCCAGTGGTCAAAGAAATCTCTGACTTGGCTAAAAAGATGGGTTGGAAACGTGCTTGGGGTTGGTCTTATGAGCGCAATATGGATGGGGTCTATTTGACGTTGGCAATGCCAAGCAAAAACTTTGCAGGTTTCGAGGCGCCAAAACCGGGTTTTGAAGAAATGGCGGCTAAAGAAATCGGCAAGGACGAGCTGAAAGACTTATTCAGTCGCTTTGATGAGCATGTCGAAAGTTTGAGCTTTCAGATTATGAAGCTAAGACCTGAGTTTTCAGTAATACACGACAAATAACCATTAATTTGACTGATTGTAGCGCGGCGATAAGCCGCGCAGTCAAAATTTAGGTGGATTAACCTAAAGTCACCTTAAACTGCTCATCCATAAACTCAATGGTATCTCCCGATACGATCTTTTTACGTTTTTGAGTTTCGATGTCGCCATTAACCTTGACCATGCCTTCGCTAATGACCATCTTGGCCTCGCCACCGCTACCGACGATGCCTTCAAACTTAAGGATTTTGAATAGCTCAACGGGTTCTTTGTTGATAATAATAGTGTTCATAGTAATCCTTGGAGTAAGAAAGTAGTTTTTTTGTTAGAAAAAGTAGTCGTAACTGTATGAGCTTCATCGATAGTGCATTTTTTATTGATCTTTATGGTATCAAACGCCCAGCTTACTAAAGGATCGTTAATATTAGGAGTCATAATATCAAATTTCGAATTTAGGTAGGCGTCTCCAATAGAAAATTTAAAAAAAGGAGGATGTATCAGGACTGTAATTTGGTTATCAAGAACTTTGCTTTTCTGTTTTTGATCCTGCACAGAAGATTGCATTGCATCATAAAAACTGAAGTATTGTGACTGTAAATCAGAGCAGTCTTTGTTATTTGTTGTTATAACCCTTCTATTAAGTTTCTTTGCGATTTTTTCAGGGGAGTTTAATCCTGATTGGTAATGTTTTAATACTTGAAAATAAAATGACTCTCCCAAAGCCTGTATATAACAGTACTGATTTTTATTGATTGATAAGTAGCTTTCTAAATTTGAACGCTTAAAATCTTCGGTATACCAAAACTGTACTGTGCCAAGCGCGTAAGGGGTAGGACAGTCAAAAACTATGTCCAATGCTTCATGGTAAATATCAGAAACATCGTCACTATCATTATTAAAAGTAATGCACCCACAAAGTAGAGCAATAAGAGAAATAGTGGTAACAGTCCTTATAAGCACAGCAACTCTCTGGCGTGATTTCTGATGGTTTCAGTAATTTCAACGCCACCAATCATGCGAGCGAGTTCTTCGACGCGTTGGTCTGTATCGAGCTCTTGCAACTCGGTCTGGGTGCTTTTATTGTCTTGTGACTTGGCGACCATCAGGTGTTGATGCCCTTGGGCTGCAACTTGCGCTTGGTGTGTGACGCAGAGGATTTGCGCTTTCTTGCCTAAGTCTGCCAAAAGCATGCCAACGATTTCTGCGGTACCGCCGCCAATACCAACGTCGACTTCGTCGAAAATCAGGGTTGGTAGCTGAATGGTCTGTGCGTTGATGACTTGCAGCGCCAAGCTGATCCGGGACAATTCACCGCCTGAAGCCACTTTGCGTAGCGGCTGTGGTTGTTGGCCGGGGTTAGTGCTGACCATAAACTCAGCGGATTCTAAGCCGTTGGATTTATAGGATTCTTTTTCAGTTGGATTTAAAGCAACTTCGAATACGCCGTTTCCAAGACCTAAGTCTTTCATCAGCTTAACCACTTGCTTTTCAAGTTCTTTAGATGACTTAGCGCGCTGTTTAGAGATTTTAGTAGCAAGTTGTTGATAGTTCTTCTGCTGGCTGGCCAGCTCTTTTTCGAGATCATCAAAGGTCTGCTCGTCGCCGGACAGCTGTTCGAGCTCTTGCTCGATGGATTGTTTTGTTTCAGGCAAGTCAACCATGGTGACTTGGTGCTTACGAGCGAGGTCGTGCAGCAGCGTTAGTTCTTGATCAAGCTGTTGGAACTCTGCAGGGTCGATATCGAGGTGTTCAATGTAGTCACGAAGTTCGTGGCTGGCTTCTTCAATTTCGACCAGCGCCGACTGTAATAAATCATGGGTATTGGTGACGCCCTCATCCATCTGCTGCATATCGCTGATGATATGAATGATTCGCCCGAGTTGGCTGACGATATTTTCATCGTCCTCGTTGAGCGCCATCAAGCTCTGTTGGCCTTGTTCGAGCAACTTGCTGGCGTTAGCGGCACGCTTATGGTCGTTCTCGATGTCACGAGCGCGATCAATCGGTGTTTTCTCAAGCTCTTCGAGCTGAAAGGTCAGTAAATCACGACGATCGTTTTTGTCTTTCAACGACTCTTTAAAAGAAGTTAACTTCGTTGAAATACTACTGATCTGTTTAGAAAGAGTGCGTAGCTCTTGGGTTTCGGCAGTTAAGTCAGCGAAACGGTCGAGAAGCTGTAAATGAGTCTGTGGCTTAAATAGTGATTGATGTTCATGTTGTCCGTGAATATCCACTAAAAAGTCGCCAAGTTCGCTTAACTGCGTCAAATTAACCGGTTGTCCGTTAATAAAAGCACGTGAGCGACCGTCGTGGTTAATCACGCGGCGAAGAATGCAGTCATCTTCATCGTCCAACATTTGCTCATCAAGCCATGCTTGAACAGGTTTAAGCTTCTTAATATCAAACACAGCGCTAATTTCAGCACGCTTAGCACCGTTTCGTACCACGGCACTGTCCGCTCGTGCTCCGAGCGCAAAGGATAGTGCATCCACCATAATGGATTTACCAGCGCCGGTTTCACCAGTGACCACGGTCATGCCTGACTGTAAGTCCAAATCAAGTTGATCGATGATGGCAAAATCTTTGATATGAATACTTGAGAGCATAAGTAATATCGTTTATTGGGTCTGAAACGGAGCGGAGCGGTATTCTGGTTGTTTCCAAATGTAATGGAACCAGAATACGACCATGGCTAAAACATTAAAAACAATAAGCGCTATAGCCCATAGCATTTTCTTATCATTTGGGACGCCTTCAGATTTTAACAATAAGATCAGGTAAGCGACGATGAGTAATGCAACCATAATCAGTTGAATGGTTCCTAACTCTTGAAAGCTAACACCTGACGCAGCGTCGAAAACACTCTGATGCAAATTGGCGATAGAGTATAAAATGTTAGCTATCGGTAATAATGTTACCGATAGTAGAATCAGAGCTAAAAGTTTTCGCATTATAAAAGTGCTTATTTCTTAATCAGTTATAATTTTGATCCCCAGCCGAGCTTAGTTCGAAGCAGGCGGAAATAGTCATAATCTTTCGGGTGCAGTAGCCATAAGTCTTCTTT
>CATNCP010000055.1 GCA_950096615.1 uncultured Kangiella sp.
GGCGTCCCAATGATTGTTGCAGTCAACAAAATCGATAAGCCAGAATCTGACCCAGACCGTGTTAAGAACGAATTGTCACAACATGACGTTATTCCAGAAGACTGGGGTGGTGATGTTCAGTTTGTTCACGTCTCAGCAAAATCAGGCGAAGGTATTGATGACTTATTAGAGTCAATCTTGCTGCAGTCTGAAGTTCTTGAGTTAACAGCGGTTGACGAGGGTGCTGCGAAAGGTTTCGTTATTGAAGCTCGCTTGGACAAAGGTCGTGGTGCTATCGCTTCTGTACTGGTTCAAAAAGGTCAGCTAAATCAAGGAGATATCCTATTAGCGGGAACTCATTATGGTCGTGTTCGTGCATTACTGGACGAAAATGGCCAGGCTATTGATACTGCTGGACCATCGATTCCTGTCGAGGTGTTAGGTCTTTCTGGCGTGCCGGTTGCGGGTGATGAGGCGACGGTTGTTGCTGATGAACGTACGGCGCGTGATATTGCTGAACGCCGTGAAATGAAACAGCGTGAAGAATTCCAAGCTCGCCAGCAGAAAGCGAAGCTTGAGAACATGTTTGCAAACATGGGTAGTAGCGATGAGTTGCAGCAGCTGAACGTTATTATTAAAGCTGACGTACAAGGTTCTGTAGAAGCATTAAGCAAATCATTGACTGACTTTGCGACTGAAGAAGTTGAAGTTAAAGTGATTTCGAGTGGCGTGGGTGGTATCAAAGAAACTGACGTTTCATTGGCCGCTGCATCAAATGCCATCATTATTGGTTTCAACGTTCGTGCAGATGCTACTGCTCGAAAAATCGCGGAACGCGATGCGGTTGAAATTCGTTACTACAGCGTGATTTATGAAGCGATTGAAGAAGTGAAAGCAGCCTTAAGTGGTATGTTATCACCTGAGTCGCGTCAAGAAATCATCGGCTTAGCGGAAGTTCGTGACGTCTTTAAATCACCAAAACTCGGCGCTATCGCTGGTTGTATGGTGACAGAGGGTGTTGTTAAGCGTAATAACCCAATCCGTGTATTGCGTGACAATGTGGTTATTTATGAAGGTGAACTTGAATCACTTCGTCGCTTTAAAGACGATGTGCAGGAAGTTCGTAAAGATATGGAATGTGGTATTGGTGTTAAAAACTACAACGATGTAAAACCTGGTGATCAGATCGAGGTGTTCCAAATCGTTGAAGTTAAACGTAGCCTTTAAACCATAACTTTATCCATTAGTGGCGAGAGATTAAATGTCGCAAGCAAGAGCTAATCGAGTTGCCGACCAGATCCAGCGAGAGCTGGCTCTGGTCTTTCAACGCGAAATGAAAGATCCCCGTTTGGGTTTAGCGACCATTTCGGCGGTTGAAGTTTCTAGTGATCTTCAGAATGCTAAAGTCTTTGTAACCTTTTTAGGCAAAGATGAAAAAGAAGAAGTCGAAGAAGCTTTAGAAGTCGTGCGTGGTGCTGCAGGCTTTTTACGTTCACAATTAGCAAAAGAAATGCGTATGCGCAGCGTGCCTGCACTACGGTTTTTCTTTGATAAATCAATTCAGGAAGGCCAACGGATGACTAGCCTGATTGAAAAAGCCCTGTCGGAAGATAAAAAAGCGGCGGGCAAGCAAGACACGTCTGATAAAGACGATCATTCCTAAGCTTTTCCTGTAGTTCCGGAGTAACCAATGGCAAGACGACGTAAACGCGGTCGCGATATTACGGGTATCTTATTATTAGATAAACCCACTGATATGACGTCAAACAAGGCTTTGCAACAAGCAAAGTTTTTGTATTTCGCTCAGAAAGCTGGCCATACGGGTGCTTTGGACCCAATCGCTACTGGTGTTTTGCCGATATGCTTTGGCGAGGGAACCAAGTTTTCTCACTTTTTGCTGAATGCCGATAAAAAATATCGAGTGATAGCAAAAATGGGGCAAAAAACAACAACGGCTGATCGAGAAGGTGAGGTCGTTGAAGAAAAGCCGGTTAATGTCACCGGAGAAGAACTTGTAAAGGTAGTGCAACAATTCAAAGGTACTATCAGCCAGGTTCCTTCGATGTATTCGGCCTTAAAAAAAGATGGCGTACCTTTATACAAGTTGGCACGCCAAGGTATTGAAGTGGAGAGGGAAGCACGCGAAGTGACTATTCACTCCATTGATATTTTGCGTTTTGAAGATGATGAGTTTGAGCTGGATGTCCACTGTTCCAAGGGAACTTATATCAGGAATCTGGTCGAAGATATGGGGGATGAGTTAGGTTGTGGCGCACATGTGCAGGAACTTCGCCGTACTGCGGTAAGCCACTTGCAACTAGATGATTGTGTCAGCCTGGCTCAGTTAGAGACGATGAAGCAAGCCGATGAAAAGCTTGCCTTGGACGAATTGTTATTGCCTCTTGAAAAGGCGCTGCATCATTTGCCCATTGTCGAGTTAGACAGTGATCAGGCGTATTACATACGTTTGGGCCAAGCCGTGCAGCTCAGCGGTGTTCCGCAAGAGGAAGAGTTTATTTTAAAAGACCCTGAGGGTTTTTTAGGAATCGGTTGTATTGACGATGACGGCAAAGTAGCCCCTCGTCGATTAATAAAGCAAACGAGTTAGGAATCGTATGAACCCAATTGTAAAACCTTTAGTCATTTTCTCGCACGGCAAAGTATCGGGCCCTAAGGGGAACCGAATACAAGCACTGTCTAAAGTGTGCGAAAGAAATGGTTTCGATGTGGAGTCTTTAGACTACCGTCGCTTACCAACGAATGAGCGTGTTACTAAGTTAAATAATTACTTATTGAATTTATCACGTCCGTATATTTTGGTTGGGACTAGCATGGGCGGCTATGTATCGGCTGTAGCAGGACTTAATAATCAGCCGATGGGGCTTTTCTTGATTTCGCCAGCAGTTTATATGGATGGTTATGCAGAGGCAGAACTGGAAAAGCTAGACTGCCCAGTGACGGTGGTTCATGGTTGGCAGGACGATATTGTCCCTGTTGATAACGTGATTCGTTTTGCCAGCGCGGCAAAAGCTGATCTACACGTCTTTGATGGCGGCCACCGATTGCGTGAGAAACTGGCCGAAACAGAGACTTGTTTTGAGCAGTTTTTACATAATTGTCGTGAGCAAAACCCTCAACTTCGTCTACGCTCGGTTGCGAACCAGTAGACAATATTCGTTTTTAGCGTAATACCTCGTAAATAAAGGCCTCGCAAGTAGGTAGAGCATGGAATTTTACTTGCTGTAAGGGTTTGAATTAGGGTACAATCGCGCATTCATTGAACCGGCTGAATTAGTGATTGGCTGGTTCGTACGTAAACACCGAGTGGACTCACTCGAAATTGGAGATACAAAGTATGTCACTAAGTGCAGAAAAGAAAGCAGAAATCGTACAAGAACATGGTCGCGGTGAAGGCGATACAGGTTCTCCGGAAGTTCAGGTTGCATTGCTATCAGCGCAAATCAACCACTTGCAAGACCACTTCAAAGCACACAAGCATGACCACCACTCACGTCGTGGTTTGTTACGCATGGTAAGCCAGCGTCGTAAATTGCTTGACTACTTGAAGCGTAAAGATCATAGCCGTTACTCAGACTTGATTAAAAAGTTGGGTCTACGTCGCTAAAAAAATTAAGGGGCCTTCAAGGCCCCTTTTTTGTTTGCTTTCAGACGATGTGGGTTCTGAGGGCAAGAGGGTAAATAAGCCCAAGTAACTAAAAATAGGAAAATATTGTGGATTATACAAAAAAATCTTTTCAATACGGTGGCCGTGAAGTCACTATCGAAACTGGTCGCGTAGCTCGTCAGGCATCTGGCGCAGTCATCGTCGACGTTGAAGGAACTACCGCGTTTGTATCGGTAGTTGGTAAAAAGGAAGCGAAAGAAGGACAGGGTTTCTTCCCGCTAACGGTAAACTATCAAGAGAAAACATACGCTGCGGGTAAAATCCCAGGCGGTTTCTTGAAGCGTGAAGGCCGTCCATCAGATGAAGAAACGTTAACGGCTCGATTAATCGACCGTCCGTTACGTCCTCTATTCCCAGAAGGCTTTTTGAACGAAGTACAAGTTGTTATTACTATCGTTTCAATCAACCCAGAAGTTGATCCAGCAGTACCATCAATGATTGGTGCATCTGCAGCATTAGCAATTTCTGGCATTCCATTCGCTGGCCCGATTGGTGCAGCGCGTGTTGGTTATATTGATGGCGAGTACGCATTAAACCCATCAACGACTGACATGGAAAACTCAAAGTTAGACTTGATGGTCGCTGGTACTGATAAAGCAGTATTGATGGTTGAGTCAGAAGCTGACGAGTTACCTGAAAACGTCATGCTTGGCGCTGTTATGTTCGGCCACCAAGAGCTACAAGTCGCTATTCAGGCGATTAAAGAATTACAAGCCGAAGCTGGTAAACCTGCTTGGGATTGGACTGCTCCAGAGAAAAACACTTCTTTATACGACGCAGTTAAAGAGAAAATGCATGGCGCAATTGTTGAAGCGTATCAAATCGCTGATAAAGCTGAGCGTTATGACAAAATCAGCGAGCTTTCTGCTGAAGCGGTAGAAGCGTTAGCAGGTGAAGAAGAAGGTCAACCTGCAGCTGAAGAAGTTAAAGAAATTTTCCACGACATCGAAAAAGAAGTGGTTCGTACTCGAATCGTTTCTGGTGAGCCACGTATCGATGGCCGTGAGCCTGATATGGTTCGTGCGCTGGACATCCGCACAGGTGTTCTTCCACGCACTCACGGTTCTGCAATCTTTACTCGCGGCGAAACTCAGGCTTTAGTTGTTGCAACTTTAGGTACTGAGCGTGATGCTCAGATTAAAGATAGCATTATGGGCGATGCGAAAGATCACTTCATGATGCACTATAACTTCCCTCCATACTGTGTTGGTGAAACAGGCTTCATGGGTTCTCCAAAGCGTCGCGAAATCGGTCATGGCCGTTTAGCGAAGCGTGGTGTTCTTGCCATGGTTCCAACTATCGCTGAATTCCCATACACATTGCGTGTAGTGTCTGAGATTACAGAATCAAACGGTTCTAGCTCGATGGCTTCTGTTTGTGGTACTTCATTAGCATTGATGGATGCTGGTGTACCAATGAAAGCACCTGTTGCTGGTATCGCGATGGGCTTGGTCAAAGAAGGCGACAATTTCGTTGTTCTTTCTGACATCTTAGGTGATGAAGATCACCTTGGTGATATGGACTTTAAAGTAGCTGGTACTTCTGATGGTATTACAGCACTTCAAATGGACATCAAGATTGACGGTATTACTCAAGAAATCATGGAAAAAGCACTTCACCAAGCACAAGGTGGACGCTTACATATCTTGAACGTCATGAACGAAGCGATTGATAAGCCTCGTGAAGATATTTCTGAACATGCTCCACGTATCACTGCGATTAAAATCCCAGTAGACAAAATCTCTGAAGTTATCGGTAAAGGTGGTTCAACTATCCGTGCTCTAACTGAAGAAACAGGCGCTACGATTGAAATTGAAGATGACGGTACGGTTAAAGTAGCATCAAGCGACTCTGAAGGTGCGGCAGAAGCAGTTCGTCGTATCGAAATGATTACTATGGAAATCACCGCGGGTATGGAGTTTGAAGGCAAAGTCGTTCGTTTAGCGGACTTCGGTGCATTCGTGCAAATTACTCCTGGAAAAGATGGTCTAGTTCATATTTCACAAATTGCTCATGAGCGTGTGAATAAAGTAACCGACTACTTGAAAGAAGGTGATATTGTTAAAGTTAAAGTACTAGAAGTGGACCGCCAAGGTCGTATCCGTCTAAGTATGAAAGCTTTGATTGACCCACCAGCGCAAGAAGAAGCGCCAGCTGGTCAAGAGTAATCATTTACTCGTTATATAAAAAAGGGAGCTTCGGCTCCCTTTTTTGTGTTTGGGAGTTTGCTTACTGTATTGGTACTTTTCTTTATTGTTATGAAGCGATAAGCTAGCATAAATATTATTACAAAATAGAATTTAAATTAGCCGGATGGATGATACTAAAAGGGACGCCCTAAGAGACAGGTTAGCGCAAGGTTATTTAACCTGTCTATTCTCTGTGGTCGGTTTTCTTGCTCTTGGTAAAGAATATGGTTTTATATGGCTAACAATCGTTCTTCCAGGTTCAAGTTTGCTTTATTATTGTTTCTATAGATATGTTTGTAAGGGATACCAGTCTAAAAATATGAAGATAATTGCTTTTAGTTTATACGCAGGAGATACGGCCACAATTTTATATGTTTCAGCTTCTTTTTTTGTATGCTTTTCAGCAGTAGGTCTTATAGCTATTTTATCGGAGACGATTTGAGGCGTAGATCCCAACAGCATTAGCGTGTTTAGGGAGGAGAAACCTCGAAGTAACATTTGTTCCTTCGAGGCTAGGAGTGTTTAATTAGTTTCTGAAATAAGGTCAATACAGGCTTGCTCGCTATTGGTGTAATAGAGAGTTTTCAGGTAAAGCCACCGTTCCGTTGCAGGTTCACAAACCAAGTAGCCTTTTTGTTCCAGTTTTGATGTGTAAAGTTTTTCTGCAACTAAAGGTAGGAAAATAATTAAGCAAACACCAGCAATAGCGAAAATAGAGACCACTTGATTGTGTTTGGGAGTTATTTTTTCGGGTGCTATTTTATTTGTTAAACCATTAACAAATAAGGCACTGAAAGCAATAAAAATGCCAAACCCAAAATAGACTCCTCTACGAAATTCAAATACTTCGCCGTGAGGATTGAAAATATAGAAAACACCATTGATTGACTGAACAATCCATATCACCGAACAAATATAAAGACTGATAAAGACTATAAATGCGAATGTATAGTGTGAATAGCGTTTAAGTTTATCAACGGAAATTTTTGGCATATTTAAAACCCGGGTAATTGGGGTTGATTTGAACGTATCCAGTTGGATAAGGTGCTTTTACCATACTCAATGGTGGCATCGATCACGCTATCGACAATATCTCCAGTGGTATCGGTCAGCTTGTCTTTCTGGTGCTCAAGATTGCGCTGCAGATTGTTTTGCATTTCTTCGATGGCAGCTACCACTTTTTCTGTTATTTTGAATTTATCATCTAATATATCTAGTGCCATAGAAACACCAGCTCCAGCTATTAGGACTACAATTAAAGGGACAATAGCTGCTGTGAACGTAGTAGCGGCAGCTGTCCCCAAGGCAATGGATACAGCCGTTGACGTGGCGATTTTAGCAACATCCATAGATAAGCCACCGATTAGTTGACTTAGCGTGGCATTATCACGCAGGAAAAAATCGGCAACTCTAAATCCTGACATAAAGACTATGGAAATAACCCCACCAGTTTTTGCGGTGTGGGTAGCACCAACTTTTCCAATTCCCATTTTGACAATTTGAGGATGTGAGGCACCATACTTTACGGCGTTAAATACCTTTCTTTGTCCTGCATAGCCTTTGAAGATAATGTGAGGATTGCCACCGTAATTTCTAGTGTAAGCTTTGAAAACCGTAACGCCTAAGTCTGAAAAAAGTTTTGTCAGTGATACGCCATCTTTTACGTAGTGGCCATGGCTTGCTGTCGTTTCGATTTTTTCGCGATGTTTCTTCCATTGGTTACTGACAATTGATTTCTTCGAGCTATCCGAACTTTCTATCACTTTCTCCATATCATCTAGTGATAATACGTAGATTTCATGGCTATTGGCGTTTATTTTAGCTTTAAGGTCGTTTCGTTCCCTATTATCCATCCTTTGCTCCTAATGTTATGCGAACCTTAAATCTCAGTTGAACCCGAGATTATTTCCTGTTTGAAGTATACCCTTATACAATGTGAATACCATTATGAAATGTGACGTTGGTCACGAGTTTCGAACTTGTAAAGCAATCAGTTGTTAACTAAGAAAAGTTGGTTAGTAAAAGCAAATAATTGACAGTTTGGCAGCTAAAGTATCACTATAGTCAAAGACATAAGGGGAGGGCACATGAAATATCTAATAACTGCAATATTATTATTGGTGAGTTTAACCGCTAGCGGCGCTGAGAAAAAAACACCGTGCTCAACAGAAGAATACCGTCAGTTTGATTTCTGGGTTGGTGATTGGGAGGTATTTAATCCTAAAGGGGAAAAAGTTGGTGAGAATACCATTGAGAAGATTTTAGGTGGCTGTAGCTTACAAGAAAGTTGGCGTGGTGCGAGTGGTAATATAGGGCACAGCTACAATATTTATGATGGTGCAACGTCAAGTTGGCATCAAACTTGGGTCGATAATGGTGGTATGTTATTGAAGTTAGATGGTGGCATGGTTGGGGATTCAATGGTGATGCAGGGGACTACGCAGGGTAAGTCGGGAGTGGTGCATAATAAGATCCGTTGGACGCCAGCCGAAGGTAGTGTCAAACAAGTGTGGTCAGTTTCGACAGATAACGGAGAGAGCTGGCAGGTTATTTTCGATGGTCTATATAAGAAGAAAGTTGGAGAGTCATAATGGGTAAGCAAATATTAGCGGTGATTGTGGGTGTGATTGTTGGAGGTTTTACCATTTATGGCATTGAGTCTATTAATATGGTTCGGTTTCCATGGCCTGAAGACTTAAGCATGGAAGATAAAGAGGCTTTTGCAGAATATGTTTCATCGTTGCCGGTTGATGCGTTTATTACCGTTATTATTGCGCATCTTGTGGGTTCTTTTATTGCAGGCTTCGTATGCAGTAAAATCACACCAAATAAAAAGCTACTGCTTGGAACCATTTGCGGTGTGCTCTTTTTGGCTGGCGGCATCATGAACTTAGTGATGATTCCGCATCCACTATGGTTTATGGTTGCTGACCTTCTGGTCTTTGTCCCTTTCGCTTGGTTAGGCGCTAAGCTAGCAAAATAGACTTAGATTTTACTAGGTCAGGTAGGGTTGTGAACATTATGACTGGAAGTATTTTGCTCAGCGATAATAGACTCAGCCAGTTGTTCATCGCCATCTTCTTTATCAACGCCAGACTGAGCGGGCGCTTTTTGCGGTTCTAAACTCAGCTGTGTGTAGAGTGCAAAATGGTCGGACCCATAGCTGGGTAAACGGGTAATTTTATCCAGCGTAAAGTGCTCGCTGTGGAATAGGTGATCAAGTGGCCACCGCATCAGCCAGTACTTGGCATGAAAAGTGTTGAACATGCCGCGACCAATCCTTGGGTCGAGTAATCCGCTTATTTTTCGGAACAGTCGAGTGGTTCTTGACCAAGCGACATCATTCATATCACCAGTAACAATGACGGGCTGACTTTTGTCGCACGTTTCTTCAATATTTTTTGCTACCATAACCAGCTCCGCATCTCGCTCGGCGGACTCTTCATTTTCTGTTGGGCTTGGTGGGGCTGGATGAAGAAAATGTACACGGACGGTATCGCCATTATTCAGTACTGCTTGCGCATGAATAGAAGGAATATCTTCCTCCACCAAATACTGTATTTCAGCATTCTCCAGAGGCAGTTTAGAGTAAACATGCATGCCGTAAAGGTTGTCCAAGGGACACTTCACGGTGTAAGAGTAGGTGCTTTCAAGCTTATCAAGATGAGATTGCCACCAGTCATTCGTTTCTAGAGTAACAACAATGTCAGGGTTGTATTGTTTAATTAGCTCAATTAACTTCCTAGCATTGCGGTTAGTCATTAAGACGTTGGCCGTAACAATACTTATCGTCGAGCGTTGCTGCGAGCCGGATGATTTGACTTCAGGTTTAGTAAGCTTGGTATAAGGAAAAATCCACCAAGCTTGATAAATAAAGCACGTAAGTGTGGCTAACAATAATACCCAGCTGGAAAAACTGGATAGATCGAGTAATAGAATTTCGGTGAATAAAAGCACCATGCAGACTATGGCCAGTTGCAGTCGAGGAAAATCAAAAGCACGAACCCACCACTTAGCATTACGAGACAGCGGTATTAGGGTGCAGAACACGATAACGGCAACGCAAATGCTGAATGTTATGACCATAGTGTAGGCGGTTCCTGTTATTAAGACATTCTTATACAGGATATGCTAAAACATTTGGCGTTAGATTTCTGTAAAAGTTATCAAAGTTTGTTGTTAAAGAAAAAAGGCGTACATCCGTGTACGCAACTACTGTGGAAGCTAGGAACTCAAGACGAGTTAAGTTATTGTGGACTGGCTTTTACAGTGAGTGTTATGCCCGATGAGGCACTATAGCCTCGTAATCCGATGTGCCATGTACCTGATTGTGGCGCATTGATGGTGCAAGTTTCTTCGTTGCCCCATTTGTATGGACGACAGTCGTAGCTTGATGTTGTCGGCTGAGAGCCGTGACGAACATACAAGTCAGCATCGCCAGAGCCACCGGTGATAGTCACGGTCAATGAGCTATAATCACCATTCAAGTCTTGGCTGTAACGCGCCCATGCACCTTGAGCTACAGAAACATTGCTGTAAGTTTCATCGATGGGCGGTGTTGAAGTCCCCTCGTCATAGCTGCCGACCAAGGTAACGCCAGAGAAGCTTGAGTAGGCTTTAACGCGCACATAGTAAGTACCTTCACCACTGCCTGAGCAGCTTTCGTTGTTACCATTTTTGTACGGACGGCAGTCGTAGGTCGAATCCGTTGGAGCCGCACCTTTGCGTACGTATAAGTCCGCGTCACCAGTACCGCCGCTGATGTCAAAGCTGATGTTGCTGGCGCCAGCTGGAACTTCCATGGTGTACATAATGTCGTTACCCTGAGAGGCTGACAAGCCTGTTTCTGCAACGCCATTTTCTAGAACATTGTCGCCTGGAGGATCCGTCGGATCACCGCCACAGTCACGGCCTGGGCTAACGTTACTGCTAATACCTACAGCTTGTAGCGTC
>CATNCP010000056.1 GCA_950096615.1 uncultured Kangiella sp.
TTGAATCAGAACCTTCAGGGCGACTGGATTTGCATCAATACCCACTTGGCGAACCAAGTCGTCAGCGAAGGTATCGAGAATGGAGTTCTAGAACAACTCCAAGGTTATGAGTCTTTACGGCAAGAAGTGAAGTATGGCGAAGAGAATAGCCGGATAGATTTGCTCTTAACAGATCCCAATAAGCCAGACTGCTACGTAGAAATCAAAACCGTAACCTTGCTCGAATCTGGAGTTAATGAAAAAACAGGTGAGGAGTTTCAACCCGGTGCGGGTTACTTTCCCGATGCCGTAAGCACTCGGGGCCAAAAGCACATTCGCGAGCTCGTCACTATGGTTGAGCAAGGCCATCGAGCGGTTTTATTGTTCCTGGTTCAGCACACCGGCATCAAAACCGTCAGTCCCGCCGCCCATATCGACCCTAAATATGCTGAATTATTGTACGATGCAGCACAAAAAGGGGTTGAAATTTATGCATATAATACCCATATCAATGCCGCAGAAATAAAACTGCGACAGGCCTTACCAGTGATTTTGTAGAAATTTCAAATGGTTAGCTCAAAAATGTGAAGAATTTGCCTGTTTTTGGCAAATTTGGCTTTTCAATTGGTACGTAGAGGGCTAATATCCCTCTTTCACTTTTTTAAAAGCTTGTCAATGCACGAGTGAAAAGTGAGCTGACTTTAAGTCAGAAGTTACCATAAAGTAAATGGAGCATTGAATTAGATGCCACGTAAAAAAACAGCTACAAATACAACGTTAGAAAAACTTGGAATTCAGCCTTATAAAGAGAAAAAAGGCGAAGAGTATATGAACGATGCTCAATACGAGCACTTCCGCCATATCCTAAACGAATGGAAACGTCAGTTGATGGAAGAAGTTGATCGCACTGTGCATCATATGCAAGACGAAGCGGCAAACTTCCCAGATCCTGTTGACCGAGCGTCACAAGAAGAAGAGTTTTCACTTGAGCTACGTACTCGAGATCGTGAGCGTAAGCTACTAAAGAAGATCATTCAGTCTATCGGTAAGATTGATGATGATGAATACGGATACTGCGAATCTTGCGGTATCGAGATTGGTATTCGTCGTTTAGAAGCCCGCCCAACTGCTGAGCTTTGTATCGATTGCAAAACTCTCGACGAAATTAAAGAGCGTCAATACGGCAGTTAATGCCCGCAACACCGAGCAACTCCGCACAAGATTCCCGAGCTCAAGATAAAAGTGAGCTCGGACAATCAAACTCCCTCTCTGCGAAACCATACCTTCGAGGACGATTTGCGCCCTCACCTTCTGGTCCCTTACACTTTGGCTCACTCGTCGCCGCTGTTGGTAGCTATTTAATCGCTAAATATTATGGTGCCGAATGGCAAGTGCGCATTGAAGATATTGACCCACCTCGCGAAATCGAAGGTGCTGCCGATGTCATCTTGCGTCAGCTAGAGGCGTTTGGACTGCATTGGGACGGCCCGATCATTTACCAAAGCGAGAGCATTCCACGGTTTAATGAGATTCTTGAAGAATTAAAACAGCAAGACTTATTGTACGCTTGCAACTGCACACGAAAGAAAATCAATAAACTCAGTGAGGATGGTCGCTACCCGAATGTATGCCAGAATAAAAGCCTTAGCTTTGATGGCGAAGTAGCATGGAAATTAAGGCATGGTCAGGGTGATTATCACTTCTACGACCAGATTCAAGGGCAATGTGAGTTTGAAACCAGCCTTTATCGAGAAGATTTCACGGTAAAACGTAAAGATGGATTAATGGCTTACCAGCTTGCTGTGGTAGTTGATGATATTTATTCAGGAATTGATCATGTGGTCCGTGGTATCGATCTATTAGACTCCACACCACGCCAATTAAGGCTGTACGAAGTACTAGGAAAACCAGCGCCACTTTGGTACCACCTGCCATTAGCAATCAACGGCGATGGCAATAAGCTTTCAAAACAAAACCACGCCACTGCAATAGATTCGCTTAACCCCAGTAAGCAGCTGCACCAAGCCATAGCTTTTTTAGGTCAGAAGCCGCCTGTGGCGTTGAGGCAAGAAGCTCCCGAAATCATTATCGACTGGGCGGTGGAGCATTTTTCCTTAGAAAGCATCCCTCGCCAACAACAAATACCTTATTTTGACTAGGGTCTGTGCTATTATTGGCGCATACAATGTAACGTCTAATTTATGAGCGCATTTTTTTCTACTGTTAAACAATGGTTTACACGATCACCACATGAGACTCGGAACACCAATACAAAGACAACTATGACTGAGTCCAAACATATTATCACTCGTGATCAACACTCCGTTTCACGCAAAGACATCAGCGACAATGCGCTGAAGGTTCTTTATCGCCTCAATAAAGCTGGCTATGACGCATTCCTAGTCGGTGGCGGCGTTCGCGATATTCTTTTAGGGCTACACCCGAAAGATTTCGATATCACAACGAATGCTACTCCTGAACAAATTCGCAGTCTGTTTCGCAATAGCCGTATCATCGGCCGCCGCTTTAAACTGGTTCATATCATGTTTGGTCGCGACATTATTGAAGTTGCTACCTTCCGCGCGCATTGTGACAGCAATATTGAGCAAGCCAAAGAAGGCATGATTTTACGCGATAATGTTTACGGTACCATTGAAGAAGACGCTGAGCGCCGTGACTTTACCGTTAACGCTCTATATTACAGCGTTAAAGACTTTAGTGTGCATGATTATTGTGGCGGGCTGACCGATTTGCGCAAACGCCAACTGCGTATGATTGGCGATCCTGAAACTCGTTACCGTGAAGACCCCGTACGAATGCTACGGGCTGTTCGTTTGGCAACCAAACTCAATTTAAGTATTGAGCCTAAAACACTTGAACCGATTACCGAACTTGCCCCTTTGATGGAGCAGGTACCAGCCGCACGACTTTTTGAGGAATACCGCAAAATGTTCCTGTCTGGCAAAGGTGAAGATACTTTTAAAGCGTTGCAAGAGTTAGGGTTACTACAAAAACTTTTCCCCGCAACGGATACTTTGTTAGCCGAACACCAAGACTTCGAAACCTTTATTCATGCGGCGCTTGAGAACACGGATAAAAGAATCGCCAGCGACAATACAGTTAATCCAGCCTTTTTAATCGCGGTTTTCTTATGGCAACCGCTACTGGAGCGTGCCCATCAACTCGAGACCAAGGGCATGAACTTTAACGATGCTTTCTTTAAAAGCATGGGCTATATGCTGAGCGAGCAAAGTCGTTACATTTCGATTCCCAAGCGTTACAGCCTTGTCATTCGCGATATTTGGGCTTTGCAGGTACGTTTACCACAACGTTTTGGCAAAAAAGTATGGTCTGTATTGAGTCATCCTAGATTCCGCGCGGCGTATGACTTCTTAATGTTACGTGCCGAATCCGATCCTTCGTTACGCGAAGTTGCAGATTGGTGGACCAAGTTTCAAGATGCGGACAAAGCCACACAACAAGCCATGTTGCCTAAGAATAAACGGCGTAAAAGCAAACGTCGTCGCAAACCTAAAGGCAACGATTAGGATCATTACATGCAGCAGCCCATGGTTAGCTACATCGCTCTAGGAAGTAATCTGAGCAATCCTGTCCGGCAGTTAAAAAAAGCTTTGTTAGCAATGGACCAAATCAATAAAACTTATCTTTTGGCCTATTCGAGCTTCTATCAAAGCGCTCCAATGGGCCCCAAAGATCAGCCCGCTTATATCAATGCAGTGGCTAAAATACACACCCGACTTACTCCCTTAGAGCTACTCGATAAACTGCAAGCTATTGAAAACCAACAGGGGAGAGAAAGGAAAGAACATTGGGGAGCCCGTACAATTGATTTGGATATTGTGCTGTACGATCATACAATCATGCAAACAGAGCGCTTAACCCTTCCGCACTATGGTGCTAAACAGCGCGACTTTGTGTTAACGCCGCTGGCCGAAATCAGCCCCGAGCTGGTCTTTCCTGACGGCGAAAGCATCAGTCAGGCGCTAACAAACTGTGCTCACTATAACTTAGAGAAAGTTGAGTTAGATAAGATAAAAGACTAGGAGACGGCAAGTCAGTATGAACATCAAGATCCCCCATAATTTTATTGCGGTTGAAGGACCAATTGGTGTTGGTAAAACGACTTTGGCTCGAAAATTGTCAGAGGTACTGGGTAGTGAGCTGATTCTTGAAGAAGCTGAGGAAAACCCTTTCTTAGAACGATTTTATCAAGATCCTAAATCGGGGGCACTACCAACCCAGCTCTACTTCTTGTTCCAAAGAGCAAGGCAGCTACAAGAAGTCCGCCAGTCGGATATGTTTACTCCGCTTCGTGTGGCAGACTATCTTATGGATAAAGACCGCCTATTCGCGCGCTCTACGCTTGATCCAGAAGAACTTAGGCTCTATGAACAAGTATTTGATAACCTCACGATTGACGCGCCTAAGCCTGACTTGGTGATTTACTTACAAGCACCTGTTACCGTCTTAGCTGAGCGCATCAAGAAGCGAGGCCGTCGTGAAGAGTCGCCGATTAGCCAAGAATATTTGCAGACTATTTGTGACGCTTATACGGATTTCTTCTACTACTACCACGAGTCACCGCTGTTGATTGTGAATGCGTCTGGAATCGACTTAGTAGAAAATGAAAAAGACTTTGAAATGCTCCTGGAGCAAATCCACGCGACAACGTCCGGCCGGAATTACTTCAATCCGCACCCGGTTTAGCTTTAGTCAGCACCGTTAACCAAATTTATAAAGCTGAGATACTGATGAAATTTACAAGTATTAGCCATATCGAAAAATTGAAAGCCAATGGCGAAAAATTTAGTTGCTTAACTGCTTACGATGCCTCTTTTGCGAACGTGATGTCAGAAGTAGGCATTGATATGATTCTTGTCGGCGACTCGCTGGGTAACGTCGTCCAAGGCCAAAAAACGACGGTCCCAGTGACTTTAGAGCAAATGGAATACCACATCGAGTGTGTTTCACGCGGTAATCAAAACTGCCTTATCGTCGGTGACATGCCTTACATGAGTTACAGCACTCCTGAAGAAGCTTACGATACTGCTCGCCGCATCATGCAAGCCGGCGCACAAATGGTCAAGCTTGAAGGCGGAGCATGGCTATTAGATACCATCCAAGGCCTAACCGTTCGTGGTATTCCAGTCTGCACGCACTTAGGCTTAACGCCACAATCGGTCGATGCTTTGGGTGGCTTTAAAGTTCAAGGGCGGGATGATGACGGCGCTCAAGCCATGATTGATGATGCTAAAAGCTTAGAAGCAGCCGGAGCAAGAATGTTAGTACTGGAATGTGTGCCGAGTGACTTAGCCAAACAAATCGCACAAGAGCTGACCATTCCAGTGATGGGAATTGGCGCTGGCGTGGATGTGGATGGTCAAGTTTTAGTGCTGCATGACATGTTAGGCATTTCGTCTTTCCAAGCTAAATTTGTTCGCAACTTTATGGCTGATGCCAAGGGTGATATTAAGGATGCAGTTAAGCTTTATCATGATGAAGTCAAAGCAGAACGCTTCCCTGCTCCCGAACATTCTTTTGAATAAGAAACCAGCGCTATGATGATCGTTAACACCATTGCTGAGCTGCAAGATGCTTTATACAAACATCGTCAGGCTGGCAGCACCATTGGCTTTGTTCCAACCATGGGCAACCTTCATCAAGGCCACTTAAGCTTGGTTGATAAAGCAAAAGAGCTATCCGACGTGGTTATCGTAAGCTTGTTCGTCAACCCGACACAGTTTGGGCCAAATGAAGACTTCGATTCTTACCCGCGTACTTTTGATGCAGACTGCCAGAAGTTGCAAAATCATGATGCAGATATTATTTTTGCGCCGAGTGTTGAAGAGGTTTACCCCGGATACCCACAGAATAAAGCCCAGCCTAACCTGACTAAGGTCCACGTCGCTGAATTAGGCAAAGACCACTGCGGAGCCTCACGACCTGGGCACTTTGACGGCGTCACTACTATTGTCACAAAATTATTTAACATGGTGCGACCTGATATTGCGGTATTTGGCCAAAAAGACTTCCAGCAGCTCGCAGTTATACGCCGTATGGTGCAGGACTTGAATATTCCCGTGACCATTATTGGCGCACCAATTTTACGCGAACCTAATGGCCTCGCCATGAGTTCTCGAAATGGTTACTTATCCCAAGAGCAAAAAGATCAAGCTGCAGGCATCTACCGAGTATTAAGTTGGGCTAAAGAACAGCTAAACACTCATAAACAGAGCTTTGATGAAGTTGAGCAAAGTGCTGTAAAACAACTCGAAGAACAAGGTTTCCGCGTCGATTACTTCAATATTGCTAACGCTGACACTCTGCAAGTTGCCGAAACTTCTGATAAAAATATCGTTATTCTAGCCGCAGCCTTTCTGGGCAAAGTGCGCTTGATTGACAACGTTACGCTAACACTCTAACTTTCCTGAACAAATCCAGTAGGCGTTATTACCGCTTGGTGCTTTCGCCTTTTAGCAATTTGTTTTATGCTGACCTTTCAGTTAACTCTGAAAATATAAAAAGATGAATCAGTACAGGAGTCAGCAATGTCAGAGGTGAAAACCTATCCCATCATCAACAATCCTCAGCATAAACCGCATATTGATGAGGATACTTACCACCGTATGTACCAACAGTCGGTACAAGATCCCGATAAGTTCTGGTCTCGAATGGCACACCAGTTTGTAGACTGGTTTGAGCCATGGGAAGAAGTCAGTAACGTTGACTATCACAAAGCTGACATTAACTGGTTCAAAGGCGGTAAACTCAACGCCTCATACAACTGCATCGATCGTCATTTAAAAGATAAAGCCGATCACACCGCAATCATATGGGAAGGCGATGAGCCTGACCAACAACGTTATATCAGCTTCCAAGAATTACACGATGAAGTGTGCCTCTTCGCCAATGCGTTAAAAGAGCGTGGCGTTAAGAAAGGTGATCGAGTCTGTATTTACATGCCCATGATCCCCGAAGTGGGATACGCCATGTTGGCTTGTGCTCGTATCGGTGCGATTCACTCGGTTGTATTTGGCGGTTTCTCACCAGAAGCTCTAAAAAGCCGTATTCTGGATAGTGACTGCCAGGTTGTGGTGACTGCCGACGCAGGGGTACGCGGTGGTAAACAGGTGCCGTTGAAAGCGAATGCTGATGAGGCTTTACAGGGATGTCCTGACGTTCATACCGTGATGGTAGTTAAGAGCCAGAACAACGACATCGACTGGAATAATGACCGAGACGTTGATTACAACCAATTCAAGCAAGACATGGAACCTGAGTGTGCACCAGAAGTGATGGACGCCGAAGACCCACTATTTATTTTGTACACATCCGGCTCAACAGGCACCCCCAAAGGGGTCATGCACACCACCGGTGGCTACCTTCTTTATACCGCCATGACACACAAATATATTTTTGATTATCATGATGATGATATTTATTGGTGTACTGCTGACGCAGGCTGGATTACGGGTCATTCATACATTTTTTATGGTCCACTAGCTAACGGCGCTACCACCTTGATGTTCGAAGGGGTCCCTAACTACCCAACCACGTCACGATTCTGGGATATCGTCGATAAACATAAAGTGAGTCTATTCTATACCGCACCAACGGCTATTCGTGCGCTGATGGCGGGTGGCGACGAGCCAGTGACCAAAACATCCCGCCAGTCACTGCGAATTCTAGGTACCGTCGGCGAGCCGATTAACCCAGAAGCATGGGAGTGGTATTTTAATGTGGTCGGTGAACAGCGCTGTCCTATTGTTGATACTTGGTGGCAAACCGAAACTGGCGGTATTTTGATTACACCGCTCCCCGGTGCGACACCATTGAAGCCTGGCTCTGCCACACGCCCTTTCTTTGGCGTGCAACCCGCACTCCTTGATACCGATGCTAATGAGTTAGATGGCGTGGCCAGCGGGAGTCTTGTCATGAAACATTCTTGGCCTGGACAAATGCGCTCCGTATGGGGTGATCACCAGCGCTTTTACGACACCTACTTTTCACAATTCCCCGGCTACTATTTTTCCGGTGACGGTGCGCAACGTGATGGCGATGGGTTTTATTGGATAACCGGCCGTATGGACGATGTATTGAATGTTTCTGGTCATCGTATGGGCACCGCAGAAATCGAAAGTGCTCTGGTGTTACATGATGCCGTAGCTGAAGCCGCAGTCGTTGGCTACCCTCACGATATCAAAGGGCAAGGAATCTATGTTTACGTCAATTTAATGACGGGTAAGCAAGCTTCCGATGATTTAAAAGCAGAGCTGATCGCCCATGTCGCCAAAGAGATTGGTCCTATCGCTAAACCCGATAAACTCCAGTTTGCTGATGATCTTCCAAAGACTCGCTCAGGGAAAATTATGCGCCGAATTTTGCGAAAGATTGCAGAAGACGATATTGAGAATATTGGCGACACCTCGACCTTGGCTGAGCCGGCAGTGGTCGAAAAATTAATTAAAGAAAAACTGTAATTTTCGGAAAGCCAAGCTTAAGCCCAAGTTTTAGTGACTCGGGCTTTGGCTTTTTCTAACCACTCATCGGTTACGACAAAACCGCGCATAATTTCTGCTCCGTCTTGCATGCCAACTACTTGCTGTATTCTTTGGAACTCATAACGCTCATTATGTCCGTGAATCAATATGGTTTTATCGTCCAGTAACGTCAACGCTTCGACTTCATCACTAGTAACCGCTGACAGCCAATATGGCTTAGGCAATAAATACCAATCAATGCTAGAGCTTAGTTGCAAATGAGCAAACTCTTCCCAAGTAGTCCAAAAGCCCTTTTGGTGCTGTGGGTTTACTTCTCGAGGGAATCGATACAATTCCTGCATAAAGTTTTCTAGGGGATAAAATAAGCGCCCACGAGTCAGTAACTTAACATGATCAATCACAATATTTTGATCGCTAAGCCATTGCTTAATGGTTGGCTGTTTAGATAAAGCCAGCTGGTGGTCAAATAACCGCTGATACTTATTATCGAATCGATCTCTAAGGTTTGGTCCAACCCAGTGACTTAGTTTCTCACCAGAGCCGACTTGCAGATAAAATTTTACGGCTAGCTCGCAATGAAGCGTTGCATCAAGGACATTATCGCGGATGATTGAATCAAACTCACCAAACGTATGTTTATCAATAATGACTTGAAGGTTATGATTAATGACATCCAAGCTGTTACAGTTTCTGGTTAAATGTTGCCATAACTGTTCAAAGTAAACGCCTAGACGATACGTTTTTTTATAATCAAACCCTCGGTAATTGATCATGCGACTCATCAACTCATCAGTGCTCATATGCCGAGCAAGAGCTAATAACTCAGGCGAATGTAACATCCAGTCAAGATCATTATTATGGCGCGTCATCCAGGTCCAATCTTTAACGTTCCGTAAAAGTTTGAATTATCATAGCAGAAAAGCTACCAATAGCGTGTTAAAAAAAGGCCGCCCAGAGGCGGCCTGTTTCACTAGAGGTATGAATTTCACAGGGGTAGTCTAATCAAGGAGAGAAAATCCATACTAAGGCTGAAATCACTAAGGGGTAACTCATGAATCTCAGCGCTTGATTAAAACTATACCTAAAATAAGTGTTAGAATATTCATGGTTTCAGTAAAAACTCAGCAAAGTTATGTAAAGGCCGCTGACTATTCTTTACACTCGACAGACTAGCCTCGTGGTAATATTGCAAATAACTGGTTGTTTTTTATCAACTAAACCAAACCGACTCAGTTTTAACGGGGCAACTATTTAACAGGACCGCTATGGCCAAATTATTATTAGCCGACGATGACATCGAACTTTGCCAACTGCTTCATGAGTATCTCTCTCAAGAAGGGTTTGATATTACCCTCGCTCATGACGGTGACTCAGCAGCAAAGCTGATCTTAAACGATAGCTATGACTTAATGGTGTTAGACGTCATGCTGCCTAATCTAAATGGCTTTGATGTGCTTAAGGAAGTGCGCAAGGAGTCTCAAGTTCCAATTTTGATGTTGACCGCTCGTGGTGATGAAATCGACCGTATTGTTGGCCTAGAGTTAGGGGCAGACGATTATATTGGTAAGCCTTGTAACCCTCGCGAGCTAACGGCAAGAATCCGTTCTATCTTACGTCGTACCGAAGCGGACTATAGTCGTAAGAAGAAAAAGCTACGCTCGGTTCATCTGGACGATCTCTATATTAACCCTGGCTCACGTGAAGCATTGGTTAATAACGAAGCCATGAAGCTAACAGCTACTGAATTCGATATCCTATACCTACTAGCGAACCAAGCAGGTGAGTTGGTAAAACGTGATGACCTTTCTGAGAAATGTTTAGGTCGAACTTTAGAAGCTTACGATCGCAGCATTGATATGCACATTAGTAATCTGCGTCGCAAGCTTGGAACCGATATTAAAGGCGAAGAACGCATTAAAACAGTCCGTGGCGTTGGCTATCAGTATGTTTCACACGATACGTAAAC
>CATNCP010000057.1 GCA_950096615.1 uncultured Kangiella sp.
ATGAAACAAGACGGGGAATATACAAGGCTTCAACAAATGCAGTTTAGCGAGTAACCATAATGGCGATTTCTAAAAGCCAGAGTTTTTTTGAGGGCTTATGGTATCGTCCGACACCGTGGTGGTTATGGCTCTTTTTGCCGTTGCAATTATTGTTGCGGTTAGTTGTTTTTATTCGACGCTCTCTTTATCACATTGGTTGGTTTAAATCTACTAAACTATCCAAACCAGTGGTTGTTATCGGCAACATCACCGTTGGCGGAACGGGCAAAACTCCGTTATCCATCTATATACTTCAGTGGCTCAAGGACCAGGGCTACCAGCCCGGTTTAGTCACTAGAGGCTATGGAGGCAAGGCTGAAAACCATCCATTAGTGATCGATGAAGATACCTCGGCTGACATTTCTGGTGATGAACCCTATTTAATTTTTCATCAGACTAAAGTGCCAGTTGTGGTCGATCCGGTCAGAAGCCGTGGTGGCCAAAAGCTTATAGATTTAGGTTGCGATATTATTATTTGTGACGATGGCCTACAGCACTATGCCTTACAGCGAGATCTAGAGGTCGCCGTCATAGATTCGGCTAGAGGCTTAGGAAACGGCTGGTTAATGCCGATGGGGCCGCTACGAGAGCCACACTCACGATTAGAAACTGTCGACATTAAAGTTATCAACGGCCAGTCAATGCATCTAGAACCGCTCGATTATCAAGGGGTAGGGCATGATAAGCCTTTAGATGCCACCGTTGTTGATGCCGTCGCCGCGATTGGCAACCCACAGCGATTTTTTGATACGCTTAACACATTGGGCTTGGAAGTTATCCCACACGTTTTTCCCGATCATCACCAGTATCAAGCCGATGATTTTGAAGACATGAAAGGCCCTATACTGATGACGGAGAAAGATGCGGTAAAATGTCACCACTTGGCTGATGATAGAATGTATTATTTACCCGTTAAGACACGCTTAACGGACAACGTTGAAAAAGAATTACAGCGACTGCTAAAGCAGTTATTAAACTAGTTATTATTGAGCGTAGACATGGACCACAAATTAATAGATATTCTGGTTTGCCCTTTATGTAAAGGTGAACTTCAGTACAACAAGAAGGCGCAAGAGCTAATCTGCCGTTTTGATAAGTTGGCTTACCCTATAAAAGACGATATTCCAGTCATGCTCGATGAGCAAGCGCGCAGAGTGTCTGCAGAGGAGCTGGACTAATGTCCGTGGTCGAGCAAGTCAGTTTTGTTGTAGTGATTCCAGCTCGCTATGGGTCAACTAGACTGCCTGGCAAGCCTTTAGCGATGATTGGGGATAAACCCATGATTCAGCATGTTTATGAGCGTGCCATGCTCTCTGGCGCCTCAAAAGTTGTGATCGCAACAGATGACCCACGTATCGAGCAAGCTGTGGCAGAATTTGGCGGTGACGCCTGTATGACTCGTGATGATCATGTTTCAGGCAGCGATAGGTTAGCCGAAGTTTGCGAGTCGTTAGGTTTTGCTGAAAGCGATATAGTGGTCAACGTGCAAGGTGATGAGCCCTTTATATCGCCTGAAAATATTAGCCAGGTTGCGCTAAATTTAGCTAAGCATTCAGATTGTGTCATGTCCACCTTGAGCACTCCTATTTTGGACGATGAAGAAGTGTTTAATTCAAATGTTGTTAAAGTGGTTTCGTCGTTAGAAGGCAAAGCGCTTTATTTCTCACGAGCACCCATACCTTGGCAGAGAGGGGCTTTTGAAAAGAAACAAGTTTCGAGTTCTGAGTTCTGCCAGCGTCACATCGGTATTTACGGCTATAGAGCTGGCTTCTTAGCTGAGTACGTTAAGCTTCCGCCTGCTGCAATAGAGCAGTTAGAGTCGCTTGAGCAATTAAGAGTATTGGCTAATGGGCACCATATTCACGTAGAAGAGGCGCAAGAAGTACCGGGACTTGGGGTGGATACGGAAGAAGATTTACAGGCGGCGAACCTTTATTACCGCCAGCACCAGCTTTAGAGCTGAGGTAAAGCCAACTGAGGAGAGGTTTTGTGAGCCAATATTCAGTGTTATTCGTTTGTTTGGGCAATATTTGTCGTTCACCGACGGCCGAAGGTGTCTTTCAGCATAAAGTTAACCAAGCTGGTTTAACTGATAAAATTCGTGTCGATTCGGCTGGTACCAGCGCATTCCACGTTGGGGAACCACCCGATCAACGCTCTCAGCAAGAAGCCTCAAACGTCGGCTATGACTTATCCTACATCCGCTCCCGAAAAGCTGAAGCTAAAGATTTCGTTGACTTTGATCTGGTTATAGCGATGGATCTTGAGAATTATCACAACTTATCACTATTAAAAACAAATGGTTATAATAATAAGTTAAAGTTGTTTGTTCGTGATTATGCCCCCCAACTAGCGATTGAAGAAGTGCCCGATCCCTATTACGGCGGTGCTGAAGGCTTTACTAAAGTGCTTCAAATGATTGAAGTTGCCAGTGACAATTTATTGTCAGAAATAAAGGAGCAACTTGATGAAGCCTGAAGACATTATCGAGTTTTGGTTTGAGCAGTTGAGCCCACAAGATTGGTGGAAAAAGAGCCAAGAATTTGACTTGATGATTAAGGAGCGCTTTGGAGAAGTCCATCAGGCCGCTACTCAAGGTGAGCTGTATCAATGGCGAGATTCTTCAAAAGGGCTTTTGGCAGAAGTGATAATTCTGGATCAGTTTTCGAGAAATATCTTTCGTGATAAAGCACAAGCCTTCGCTCACGATGGACAGGCTTTGACGCTATCGCAGCTAGCCGTTGCGCAAGGCTACGATAAGGAATTAACCCCTGTGGAGTGTCAGTTTTTATACATGCCTTACATGCATAGCGAATCTCAGCTGATTCATGAGTTAGCAGTAGAGCTATTTCAATCATTGGGCCCTGATCATGGCTACGAGTTTGAACTGAAACATAAAATCATCATTGATCGTTTTGGGCGCTATCCGCATCGCAATTCAATACTTGGTAGACCTTCTACGGCTGAAGAAGAGGCATTTTTAAAGCAACCAGGCTCGTCTTTTTAAATTAAACCGCCTCATACAACAAGATAACCCATTGCTGGCATAGCATTTTTGACGAAAACTTTAGTATAATGCCGGCAGTTTTCGTACCTAATTCTATTCATTAACTAAGATTTAATACCATGCTAACCACCATTGAACAGGATCTAAGCCAATTATTTGGTCAAGCTTTTGAAGCAAACGACTTATCATTCGACTTCGGTGCGACAGTGCGCTGTACGCGACCAGAGTTAGGTGATTTTCAATGCAATGGTGCTATGGCGGCAGCAAAGCAGGGCGCTGGCAATCCTTTCGTTACGGCTGAGAAAGTGGCTGCGAGCCTTACTGATAATGACTTGATTAAAAATATCGAAGTTGTTCGCCCGGGGTTCATTAATATTTTTGTGAATGAAACCTACCTTTCAAAAAAGTTGAGTACCTTCTCCAGTGATACTTCTTTTGGGGCTGCTGAGGACTTATCAAAAACCAAGGTTATGATTGACTTTGGTGGACCCAATGTTGCCAAATCGATGCATGTGGGGCACTTGAGAACTGCAATTATTGGTGACTCTTTACAGCGCATCTTCCGCTTTAAGGGATATAACGTCGTTTCAGACGCGCATTTAGGCGACTGGGGCACTCAGATGGGCATGTTAATCGAAGGGCTAAAGAAACGTCAGCCGAACTTACCGTATTTTGATGAGAACATTAAAGGCCCTTATCCCGAAGAATCGCCAGTCACGATTCAAGATTTAGAAACCATCTACCCTGAAGAGTCTGGTTTGTGCAAAACGGATGATGAAGCAGCTGAAAAAGCACGCAAAGCCACCCTTGAACTACAAAATGGCCGTGAAGGATATATCGCACTCTGGAAGCACTTTGTTTCTGTATCTATCGCTACTTTGAAGCGTGACTATGGTGAACTTGGCGTAAGCTTCGACCTATGGAAAGGAGAGAGTGACGCCGACCCATTTATTCCGACGATTCTTAAAGAACTGGAAGAGAAAAATATCTCCATCAAAGATCAGGGCGCGTTAATTGTTCCTTTTATTGATGATGAGGGTGAAAAAGTCATGCCTCCATTGATCCTTCGTAAGTCAGATGGCGCTGTGATGTATGGCACAACAGACTTAGCGACGCTGTATGAGCGTATTTACGAGGATAACGCTGATATCGTCTTGTACGTGGTTGACGGCCGACAGCAGCAACACTTCAAGCAGGTTTTTGCAGCCGCTGACTTAATGGATATGAATAAGCGCACGACGTATGAGCACACTTATTTTGGTACGGTGAATGGCAAGGATGGCAAGCCATTTAAAACACGTACTGGCGGCGTGATGAAACTCCATGACTTAATTCAAATGGCGAAAGAAGAAGCTCGTAAAAAATTAGCAGCTTCTAACTTCGGCACTGACTTTGATGATGCCGAAAAAGAAGAAATTGCACACAAAGTGGCTATTTCGACGCTTAAATTTGCGGATTTACGTAATTACCGTATTAAAGATTACATTTTCGATCTTGAAAAGTTCAGTGAGTTTGAAGGTAAAACTGGTCCTTATTTATTAATGCAGGTCGCGCGGATTAAGTCGATTTTGCGTAAGGCAGGGGAGGTTAACGCTGAGCCTGGAGCGCTTCAGCCGGCTTCAGATAACGAGCGAGCCTTAACCTTTAAGCTTCTTGAGTTTGTGACTGCTCTAGACAAAACTATTGATAAAAGAGCACCACATTTTTTGTGCGAACATTTGTATAATCTGGCACAAGAATTTAGCTCATTCTATCAAAAACAACACATCCTAAAAGAAGCCGATGAAGCGAAGCGAGCGAGCCTATTAAAACTTTCGTCTATCTGTCTAAATCAATTAGAGGTAGGTTTAGAACTTCTTGGAATTGAAACTTTAGAACGTATGTAAATGTTAAATATATAATTATTACCAACTGTTCTTTTGAAATAATATTCACGTTCGTTAAGATGGCTCTACTATAGAGCCATTTTTTTTGGTAACGGAAAACTTATGAACAAAGAACTACTGAAAGAACAAGCTTATATCAACGGCCAATGGATCTCTGCTGATCATACGTTTGAGGTGGATAATCCGTTCGATAATGGTGTAATCGCTTCAGTGACGGATTGCACAACGGAGCATGCTAACCAGGCGATTGAGGCAGCATCTAAAGCCTTTGTATCATGGTCTAAAACCACTGCGAAAGAGCGCTCTAAGCTCATGATGTCGTGGTATTCCTTAATTATCGATAATGCCGATGACTTGGCCGAGTTACTCACCATAGAGCAGGGTAAGCCCTTACAAGAAGCTAAAAATGAAATATTGTATGGCGCATCATATATCAAGTGGTTTGCTGAAGAAGCCTTGAGAATCAATGGAGACTTATTGCCGTCTCCTGATGGCAAAAAGCAGATACAAGTTCATAAGCAGCCCGTTGGTGTGGTCGGTATTATCACTCCTTGGAATTTCCCACAGGCAATGATTGCTCGAAAAGTGGCACCAGCTTTCGCTGCAGGCTGTACTGTAGTGATTAAGCCTGCTTCTGAAACGCCTCTTTCTGCCTTGGCCATGGCTGAGTTAGCCGATCAAGCGGGCTTTCCAAAAGGTGTTATTAATATCGTTCCAAGCACATCTTCAAGCGATATAGGTAAAGCGTTAACATCTCACCCAACAGTTCGAAAAATTTCGTTTACCGGTTCAACTGCTGTTGGTAAAAAACTGATTGCTCAGTCGGCGGAAAATGTTCAAAAGGTCACCATGGAACTTGGTGGTAACGCTCCTTTTATTGTATTCGATGATGCCAATATTGATGAAGCGGTAGACGGTTTAATGGCTAGCAAGTTTAGGAACTCTGGACAAACCTGTGTTTGTGCAAACCGAATATTTGTTCATGAGACTTTATACGATGAATTTATTAAACGTCTCGGTAACAAAGTTTCAGAACTCAAGCTAGGGAATGGTCTTACTCAAGGCGTTCAAATTACGCCTCTCATTAACCAAAAAGGGATTGATAAAGTATTCAAACTGGTCAAGCAGGCCACTGAATCTGGCGCTGAAATTTTAGCTGGTGGTAATATCAGCAGTGAGTTTAAAAACGTTGTTCAACCGACGGTGTTATCAAAAGTAGACAAAGATATGGAAATCGCCTGTGAAGAAATCTTTGGTCCTGTAGTGGCTCTAATCCCGTTCAGCGATGATGATGAAGTGATTGCCGCAGCTAATAATACTAGCGCAGGACTAGCTTCTTACGCCTATACCGAAAATAGGCATCGCATTAACCGACTGGTTGCAGAGTTGCAGTACGGCATGGTGGGTATTAATACTGGAATGCTTTCCAACGAAATGGCGCCGTTTGGTGGCGTTAAAGAGTCAGGAATGGGGCGAGAAGGTTCTAAATACGGTATTAGCGACTATTTAGATATTAAGTATGCATGTATTAATTAATACATCAGCAATTCAGCTCAATTGAGCAATAGCAAAAAAGCCCCTAACTAGGGGCTTTTTTGCTTCTACCAATCTTTATTTCTTGTAGTTTAGTTTATACGCAGCTGTTAAGCCCATGAATAAACTCACACACATCAGTAATAATACGATTGTGAAGGGCAGGCCGACAGTGACTGCCGCGGCTTGTAGTGCGCCAAGTGCTTCTTTACCACCTCCATACAGCAACACTGCAGCAATAACACCTTCCATTGTTGCCCAGAAAACACGTTGCGTTACCGGTGCGTCGAGTTTACCTCCAGCCGTAATACTATCGATCACAAGCGAGCCAGAATCCGATGACGTGATAAAGAACACTAAAACGAGGATAATGGCTATTGTTGATGTAATAGTGGTCAGTGGTAAGTTATCTA
This sequence comes from uncultured Kangiella sp., assembly GCA_950096615.1. Classification (GTDB taxonomy): domain Bacteria; phylum Pseudomonadota; class Gammaproteobacteria; order Enterobacterales; family Kangiellaceae; genus Kangiella. The sequence continues at coordinate 6,879 of CATNCP010000057.1, forward strand.
ACATCTGGAACAAGGCTAAAGAACTCTCACCGATACCATCAGCTAACTTCCCAACTTCATTTTTCACCTGCTCTATACCCGAACGTCCGAAGACGGTCATCCAGACAGCGGTTAAGAGAGTAGGGATGATCAACACTGCAGATACAAACTGTCTAACCGTTCGACCTTTTGAAACGCGTGCAATAAACATGCCGACAAAAGGAGACCAAGATATCCACCATGCCCAATAGAAAATAGTCCAGCCCTTATAAAATCCCTGATCTTCACGACCAATCCAGTTACTTAAAGGAATGATATTTTCTGCATAGCTGACAAGGGTTTTGCCAACGCCGCTCAGCAACATGACGGTTGAGCCAGCTACAAATACAAATATCATTAAAATTGCAGCTAGTGACATATTGATATTACTTAAGACTTTAACTCCGCCATCTAATCCCCTGACTACTGAGAATATAGCAATGACGGTCACGCCGAAAATAATCGCAAGTTGTGTCGTTATGGTGTTTGGAATACCTTCATACAGGAAGTGTAATCCGCCTGCGGCTTGACTCGCGCCAAAGCCTAATGAGGTTGCCAAACCAAAAATAGTCGCTAGAACAGCCACTGTATCAATAACATTACCAGTAGCTCCCCAGACACGATCACCAAAAATAGGGTAGAAGGTTGAACGTATGGTTAGCGGTAGGTTGCAGTTATAAGCGAAGAAGGCCAGCGATAAACCAACCACAGCATAAATTCCCCAAGGATGTAATCCCCAGTGGAACATGGTGGCGCCCATAGCAGCTTCTTCCGACTCCGGAGCTCCAGGCGGAACATTAAATGGCGTAGCGCCATCACTGGTAAAATATCCTACAGGTTCGGCCACACTGAAGAACATTAAGCCAATCCCCATGCCGGCAGCGAATAACATCGCAAACCAAGAAATCAGCGAAAACTCTGGCTTCGCCTGTTTACCACCAATACGGACGCGCCCTAATGGTGACAACAAGAGAAATAGGCAGAACAATACAAAAATATTCCCCGCGATCATAAAGAGCCAGTCAAAGTTGTTAATTGACCAACCTTTAGCCGCTTCATAATATTCACTAGATTGCTGAGGAAAGAGTAGGGTAAGTATAACGAAAAGAACGACGAAAAATGCAGACGCGAAGAATACAGGGTTGTGCAAGTCCATCCCCAAGACTTCTACATTATTCTCCCCAACCTTATGGTCTGCGTCGTACTTTTCATGCAATGGGTTATTTTGTGGATCGTTCTCTGAATTGTGCTCTTTTAAAGAGTCACTCATGAATCCCCCTTAGAAGTAGTAACCAATGTTAATATTTAAACGAGAGTGCCATTTTTCTGGGCCATTATAGACACCAATACCTGGGCCGCCTGCAAACCACATGTTTTTACCAGCGATCCAATCTATGTAGGTATAAAGTCCATCTTTAATCAGCGTGCAACCAGTAACATTTTGAATAGAGTCTGTTAAACCCGGCTTATCTTCAGTCGCTGTATAAGTGTAGTCGTTGTAACAAACCACTTTATCAAGGAAGTCATTGCCAACCTCGAAAGTTTTAGCCACATTAAAACTAGTAACGTTTGCCTCGGCAGCTATCTCAAAAGGAAAGTCAAAGGCAGACATGGCTATACGATTATTTTGAGTTTGTAGCTCCGGAGAAGCTTCAAAATCATAGTAAATATGTTGCAGTTGTACGTTCCAGCTGTCAAAGTGACCGTCGAAGTGCACTGCTGCAGCGACGTGATCGCCTTTTTCACCGGTAGTACGGTTGCGGAATTTACCGGCTTGTACTGAGGCTCCCACTGTGTGGTCTCCCCATTGATACTGAGCACGGAAATTACCATGGCCATCTTCTTTGTTATCGCTTTCCTCAGTACTCGCAACATCGAATGAATATCGCCCATATCGCGCCGAGTCGTCATATTCACTATTGAAGAAATAGGCTGTATCAAATGTCCAATCGCCAGTAGACTTGGTCCATTTCACGCCCGTGTCGTAATCATCTTCAAAGCCAAGATAGTAGGTGCCGCCGAACCAGAACCCATGAGATGCATAAGGGCTAATACCAAATGGAACTTGTGATACACCGACAGCTAAGCGATTCGAGTCATCAAAGTTATAACCAACCTCAGCATGATGTACAGCATTGAAGGTTTGATAAAAACGGAATTGAGAATCGACGAACCATTTACCTTTAGTAATATCGACATCAACAGCGAATAATTCGAAATCAAAAGAGCCATCGCTATCGTCATCGTAATCTTTCCAGCCATAGTTTAGCCGGACAGCGCCGCCGATTTTTACGTCGGTTTCATCGCTATAGGAAAAAGCAGTATTTGGAATAAGTGCAAGTGAGAGGAGTGTTGTAGTGAGTAAAGCAATTTTAGGAAACATAAATCCCCATATGTAGACATAATCTTCTAACTATACTGGTAAGAGCTCCAAATTTAAACCCAAGTC
>CATNCP010000058.1 GCA_950096615.1 uncultured Kangiella sp.
AATAAAGCCTTCTCACACAAAGTCTTTGTCACACCTTTAAAAAATTCATTAGGCGCCCATATTAATGATGAGGTAGAAGTGGGTATTCCTGAAGACTTGGTGTTAAAGGCATCGCTGGTGGTGTATCTGTTACCGTTACTTTGCCTGATTCTCGCACTAACCTTATCTTCACTATTCCTGCCAAACCTTACGGAACTGGCTTCTATTGTCAGTGCTGTTATTGGACTAACTGTTGGCTTTTTAGGCGTTCGTTGGTTTGCCAATCGTCAGTCTGCACAACAACAGTTAGAGCCTGTATTGTTGAAAATTGTAAAGAGACCTATTACGGTGACACAAGTCGTAACATCTGCTGACTAGATGCTGTTCATGCCGCAGGAACCTTAGCTCTACTTCAGGCTCTAATTATTACTAATTTTCAAAGAGTTAGTAGTAAAACCTCTTTGATATAACAGTTAAAACAATCGTTGCGGAGAAGGCAAAAATGTTGAAGCGTTTATTATCAATTACTGTTGTGGCGTGGCTTGTAGTTTTATCAGGCTGTGCACAAGCAGATTCATTCCCTGATTTCACAAAGTTGGTTGAAAAAGTTCAACCGAGCGTAGTTAGCGTGAAAGTGGAAGTGAAGCGCTGGGGCCGAGTAGTAGGCCGAGGCGGAGGTTCAGGATTTATTGTGGATGAAGGTGGTTATATCTTAACCAATCATCACGTGATTGATGGTGCGGAAACTCCAGTCGTTAAGTTGTATAACGGGCGTGAGTTTGATGCCAAAATTGTCGGCAGCGACGCCAATACAGACGTTGCTTTATTAAAAATTGATTCAGGCGACCTTGATCTTAATGCCCTTGAAATTGGCACGACCAAAGACTTGAAAGTCGGGCAGTGGGTGTTAGCCTTTGGTGCACCTTTCAATTTAGAACAGACAGTAACTGCGGGTATTGTTAGCGCAAAAGGTCGCGGTGAAGTTGGTTCCCAGTATGTTCCTTTTATTCAAACCGATGTTGCTATCAATCGTGGTAACTCTGGCGGCCCATTAATCAATTTAGACGGTGAAGTCGTTGGAATCAACTCGATGATTTTCAACCCAATGATCAGCAGCGGCCTGTCATTCGCAATCCCTATCGATCTTGCTGATAATGTGCGTCAACAGTTGCTAAAAGATGGCAAAGTGAACCGTGGTTTCCTCGGAGTAACGTTCGGACCTATCGATCAGGACAAAGCCGATGCGTTCGGGCTTGATGATGTGGGCGGTGCTCTAGTGACTCGAGTTTTACCTGATATGGCCGCTGATAAAGCCGGTATTAAGGTCGGGGACGTCGTGATTAAGGTGGATGGTAAGCCTGTGCGTAAATCGCAAGACTTACCATTTTATATTGGTCAAATGCCTGCTGGAGAAGAGGTCGAACTCACCATTGTGCGTAATGGGGATACAGATACTATTGAAGTAACGTTGAGTGATGCTAATGGGCAGTTCGCATCCAACTCCGATACAGGAAAGCAAGAGCTGGGTATCGCTGTGACAGCATTAACACCGGATCTAAAAGAAGCGACAGGTATCGATAAAGGTGTGATTATCCGTGATGTCGATAAAGATAGTCCGGCTGCCCGAGCTGGGTTACGTCAAGGCGATATTGTTCAGAAATTACATCGCACAGTTATTACTTCTTTAGAAGATTTCCAAGCAGCGGTGTCTTCGTTACCGGATAAAGGAAAAGTGGCGGTGCTCATCGTTCGTCAAGGTGTAGGCAGTGACTTCCTTGTGATAGAACTCGAATAAGCCCGATACAAGGCCAGCTAGACACTAACTTAGCTGGCCTTTTTCATGGATTTAGCTAAAATAGGCCGCTTATTCTTAAACTATTTTCAAAACAGTCACTTATCAATTAACTCTTAATCGTTATTTTAAAGAATAAATAACAATAAACTCTTTATAATCAAAAGGTTAGGCGTTTAAGTGTTAAAAAAGACTAGAAGGTTTTAGCGGAACATATATGGCATATACCGATTATATTCGTAACTTTTCCATTATTGCTCACATCGATCATGGTAAATCAACCCTGTCCGATCGACTGATTCAGCAATGTGGTGGCCTAACTGAGCGTGAAATGGCTGAGCAGGTTTTGGATTCAATGGATCTGGAGCGTGAGCGAGGTATCACAATTAAAGCTCAGAGTGTAACGCTGGACTATAAAGCCAATGATGGGCACACCTACCAATTGAACTTTATTGATACGCCAGGCCACGTTGACTTTTCTTATGAAGTATCGCGTTCGTTAGCGGCCTGTGAAGGTGCGCTACTGGTGGTGGATGCGGCGCAGGGTGTGGAAGCCCAAACTCTGGCCAATTGCTATACCGCCATTGAGCAAGATTTAGAAGTGGTTCCAGTCCTTAATAAGATTGATTTGCCAGCGGCTGATCCGTTGCGCGTGATGCAAGAAATTGAAGATATTGTTGGCATCGAGGCCATGGAGGCGGTGCAATGCAGCGCTAAAACTGGGGTCGGTGTTGAAGAGTTACTGGAAGCCATCGTTCGTGACATTCCACCAGCATCAGGAGATCCTGACGCGCCCCTTCAGGCCTTGATTGTTGATTCTTGGTTTGATAACTATTTGGGCGTTGTCTCGCTGGTTCGCGTTATGCAGGGCACCATCAATAAAGGCGATAAGATGCAGGTTATGTCTACGGGCAAATCGCATGTGGTGGACCATGTCGGTATCTTTACGCCAAAACGCCATGATACTGACGTGCTTCGTGCTGGTGAAGTGGGCTTTGTCATTGCCGGAATTAAAGAAATCCAAGGTGCGCCAGTGGGCGATACCATCACTTTGGCAAAAGCCGCTGCTGAAAAGCCGCTGCCAGGGTTTAAGAAAGTGACGCCGCAGGTTTACGCGGGCTTATTCCCAGTTAGCTCTGACGACTATGAGTCATTCCGTGATGCGTTATCGAAGTTAAGTCTTAATGATGCGTCTTTATTCTTCGAGCCTGAAAATTCTACGGCACTTGGCTTTGGTTTCCGTTGCGGTTTCCTTGGCATGTTGCACATGGAAATTATTCAGGAACGTCTAGAGCGGGAATATAACCTCGATTTGATCACGACAGCTCCTACGGTGATTTATGAGGTATTGAACACTGACGATGAAGTGATTTATGTTGATAACCCTTCAAAGTTACCAGCGGTTTCCAACATTGCTGAGATTCGTGAGCCTATTTGTGAAGCGAATATTTTAGTGCCACAAGAACACCTTGGTGCGGTTATTACCTTGTGTGTAGAAAAGCGTGGTGTACAAACTAAAATGCAGTATGCGGGTAATCAGGTTGCCCTAACGTATGAAATGCCGATGAATGAAGTCGTACTGGACTTTTTCGATCGACTAAAATCAGTCAGTCGTGGTTATGCATCGTTGGATTATAATTTTAAACGTTATCAGCAAGATGAGTTAGTACGTTTGGATATTCTTATCAATGGTGATCGCGTTGATGCATTGGCATTGATCGTACATAAAGAACAAGCACAATACCGTGGCCGTGAGCTGGTTGAAGCGATGAAAGAAATTATTCCGCGTCAAATGTTTGAAGTCGCGATTCAGGCTGCCATAGGAAATCATGTTATTGCGCGTTCAACGGTTAAAGCTCTACGTAAGAACGTATTGGCCAAATGCTATGGTGGTGACGTTTCACGTAAGCGTAAACTATTAGAAAAACAAAAAGCGGGTAAGAAGCGAATGAAGCAAGTGGGTAAAGTTGAAATCCCACAAGAAGCGTTCCTTGCTGTGCTGAATGTTGGTAAGGAAAAATAATGCCGAGTATCTATTTCGATTTTGGTTTTTATCTGCTGGTTGCAGCATTGATAACGGGTATTGTCACATTACTTGATAAGTTTATTTGGCAGAAAAAGCGGGTTGTGGCTGGAACCGTTGAGTATGACGAAAAAGGCAGAGAGAAGTATCCTAGTTTGATTGATCTTTGTCGTTCCTTTTTCCCTATCATTTTTGTTGTTTTGGTGCTTCGTTCGTTTTTATTCGAGCCATATCGAATCCCTTCCGGCAGTATGAATCCAGGGCTGTATGACGGCGATTTTATTTTGGTGAATAAATTTGCATATGGAATCCGCTTGCCAGCTTTAAATACAAAGCTGATTGATGTGAATGAGCCAAAGCGTGGAGATGTGATAGTTTTCCACCCGCCACATGAACCACAGCAAGCTTATATTAAGCGCTTAATCGGTGTCCCAGGTGATCGCATCGAGTGGGATCGTGGAACCTTAACGATTATTCCACAATGCACAGATGGCAAAGATATCAGTGGCCAAGGTTGTGACCCGATTACTATTCAATCTGAATTCGTGTCTGATAAAGTTGAAGAGTTAGTGCCTCAGGGTGAGTATTTTGATACTTATAAAGAAACAATTAATAATAACACCCATGACTTGGTTTATCTGACTAGTGGAGTAAGTAACGGCAGAGTTAGTAGCTTGGATGACCGATGGACAGAAGTGGTACCAGAAGGTAAGTACTTTGCCATGGGTGATAACCGAGATGGAAGCCAAGATTCACGAGCATGGGGCTTTATTCATGAAGAAGGCATTATTGGTAAGGCAGCCTATAAGTGGCTTTTTGTAACTTTTACCGATGAACCAGTATTATTTGGCAAACATCTACCAAAAGGTATATCCTTTAGTAGAGCTGGAGCTATAAATTAGCTTCTAACTGCTTGATTAAGAAGTAAGTATTACTGTTGAGGAGAATGGGGAATATGTTCGGTCGACAACAAGCAAAAAAAGCAATCATGAACAGACAATATCAGAATGGGATGACAGCCGCTGGTTGGCTAATAATTATGGCTATTGTCTTATTTTTCATGTATTTAGCGATTAAATTATTGCCTGCTTATATGGAGTACTTTAGCATTAAAAGTTCTTTAGAGTCTGTAGCTGAGGAAACTAATTCTAGTAGTAGTAAGTCAGACATTGAGCGACTAATTTCAGGGCGCTTTAGTGTGAATAATATTGACATTATAAAGCCAAAAGACATTGAAATTAGGGATATCACCGGTGGAAAAGCTTTATACCTAGAATATGAAAACCGCATTTCTTTGTTCGGTAATGTCAGTGCTTTAGTTGAATTCAAGCATGAAGAGCCCTTAAATTAACGTGAGATTCCAGTCGCCAAGATGAGTCATCGTCAGCAACAAATAGATCGAATCTGCAGTCACCTTGGCTATCAGTTTTCAAACCGTCAACTCATTGAAAAAGCACTGACTCACCGCAGTGCTTCTAATAATCACAATGAGCGCCTTGAGTTTTTAGGTGATGCTGTCCTTGGGATGGTCATCGCTAAAGCCCTTTTTGCTAAGTTTCCCAAAGTTGATGAAGGGCAGCTTAGTCGTATGCGCTCTAGTTTGGTCAAAGGCAAAACTCTTGCTGTGATAGCTAAAGAAATTAACCTGGGTGATTACATCTACCTCGGTGAAGGTGAACTTAAAAGCGGTGGTTTTCGCCGTGCATCGATCCTAGCCGATGCTTTTGAAGCTGTCATTGGTGCGGTTTACCTTGACTCAGGCTTTGATCAGACGAGTCAACTAATATTAAAACTATATAATGAGCGCTTAACTGAACTCGACCCATCTGAAGTAACAAAAGACCCAAAAACGCGTTTGCAAGAGTTGTTGCAATCACGTCGTTTCTCTCTTCCGGAGTATGAGTTGTTGAGTGTAACGGGCGAAGCCCACGAGCAAACCTTTGAAGTTGTTTGCGTCATCTCTGAAAAGTCTATTAAAACGGTCGGCACTGGAAGTAGTCGCCGAAATGCCGAACAATTAGCTGCTGAAAAAGCATTTTCTGAATTACAAAAGACCTTAGCGTCTTAAGTTGAATAAACATGACTGAGAAATCTGAACACAAAGACTCTTTTCGTTGTGGGTACGTTGCTGTGCTGGGGCGTCCTAATGTCGGAAAGTCGACCCTGATGAACCATATTTTAGGTCAGAAAGTCAGTATTACCTCGCGTAAGCCGCAAACTACTCGTCACCGGGTTCTTGGTATTTATACCGATGAAGATGCGCAAATTCTTTTTGTAGACACACCAGGTATTCATCGCAAAGAGGCGCGAAGTATAAACCGCTATATGAATAGGGCTGCCTCTAGCTCGATGACGGATGTGGATGTACTGCTATTTGTGGTTGATGGTACTCAGTGGACTGATGATGATGAATTGGTCCTTGAAAAGCTCTCTCATGCTAAAGGTAAGAAAATTCTTTTTATAAACAAAGTTGATAAGCTTGCGGACAAAGAAGAGGTGTTACCCCACATCGCGCATATCACCGAACAGTGTGATTTTGATGCTGTTTTTCCTGGTTCAGCGCTAAGAGGGTATAATCTTGATGAGCTGACCAAGACTTTAAAGAAGTGGTTGCCTGAAGGTGATTTATTTTATCCAGAAGATTACATCACGGATAGAAGTGAACGCTTTATGGCCGCCGAATTGATTCGCGAAAAGTTAATGCGATCTTTAGGCGAGGAAATACCTTACTCATCAACGGTTGAAATTGAACAGTTTAAATTCAACGATAAAGGTGTTTTGACCATTAGCGGCTTGATTCTAGTCGAGCGCTCAGGGCAGAAAGCCATCATTATTGGCAAAGGTGGGCAGAGACTGAAGCAAATTGGACGCGATGCTCGAATCGAAATGGAAGAGCTGTTTGATAGTAAAGTGTTCCTAGAACTTTGGGTCAAAGTTAAAGATGGTTGGGCGGATGATGAGCGTGCTCTGAAATCACTAGGGTACGATGATTATCGATGAATAGTGCTGAGCTGGTTGATTCCTTCGTACTTCATTCAAGACCATTCAAAGAGTCCAGCTTAATCCTTGACTTATTTACGTTAGATTACGGTCGCTGCAGTGTATTAGCGCGAGGGGTTAGAGGTAGTAAAAAAAATAATAAAAGGGCTTTATTACAACCTTTTCAGCCTTTATCGATCAGTTGGGTAGGGCGCAGTGATTTAAAAACCTTGAAGCAGATGGAGGCCAGCAAGCCTAGTTTTGCTCTCGTCGGTATTCCTAGTTTATCTGGTCTCTATATGAATGAATTAATCATGAAGCTGTTGATTCAATGGGATCCCCACCCCGATATTTTTGATGTTTACCAGAGCTCTCTTATGCGTTTGAGCACTAAAGAATCTCCATCGGCAGTACTTCGTGAGTTTGAACTGGGCCTTATTGAAGAGCTTGGTTACGGTATTGATTGGTTCCATGATATCCATGGTGATGCAATTGAAGCGGACTTGGATTATGGATTTATGCCTGAGCAAGGCTTTGTACTGTTATCTCAAGCACCACAAGGCAGTTTGAAAGCTGAAGGTCGGCATATACAAGCGATAGGCAACCGTAATTGGCAACAAAGTGGCAGTTTGGCATTGGCAAGAAAAATGTGCCGAACCATCATCGATCCTTTGATAGGATTCAAAGATCTAAACAGTCGTAAGCTCTTACAACAAACACTGGCTATTCGGTAGGGCTTGGAAGCCTTTGTTTGTAACCTCTGTTGCTGTTAAAATCGGAGCAAATTGCAACGAACAAAGGCTTCCAAGCCAAAGCTGACGCAAGTTTATCATCTACAGCTTTTAAATGGACAACGGCATGAAAAATCCAATATTACTCGGGGTCAATATTGATCACATCGCTACGGTGCGTAATGCGCGTGGCACAGACTATCCTGATCCAATACAGGCAGCCTTCGTGGCTGAGCAAAGTGGTGCAGATGGTATTACGGTACACCTTAGAGAAGATCGCCGTCACATTACGGATCGAGATGTTGAAACTCTCGCCGATACCATCCAAACGCGAATGAATCTAGAAATGGCGGTGACGGATGAAATGTTGTCCATCGCAGAGAAAGTAAAGCCAACATATGTGTGTCTTGTTCCTGAAAAGCGTGAAGAACTGACCACTGAGGGCGGGCTTGATGTTGTGGGGCAAGAAGGCAAAATTAAAGACGCTTGTCAGCGTATGGCAGATGCCGGTATCCAAGTATCCTTGTTCATTGATGCTGATGAAAAGCAGATTGATGCAGCCGCACGCGTTGGAGCACCTTTGATTGAGCTACATACAGGGCACTATGCGGACGCGGAAAGTGAGCACCAACGTGAACTTGAACTGGTTAAAATACAACGTTCCGTCTCTCACGCTGTTGGGCAAGGAATTCACGTCAATGC
>CATNCP010000059.1 GCA_950096615.1 uncultured Kangiella sp.
TGCACCGAAGATGGTTATGAAGGTGATCACTTTGTTGCTGAAGCTTACTGTAACGCCGCTCACCAAGGTATGGTAATCGTGGTAGCTGCCGGTAACTCATCAGCGGACGCTGCGGGTTTCAGTCCTGCAAAGTTCAACTCAACCATTGCAGTTAGCTCATACGTTAGTTATGACGCTTCTACGGGAGAAGCTGCATTTAATGACTTCAGTAACTGGGGCGAAGGTGCTAACGATTGGAGTTCATTGCCTTCAGGTGTGATCACTATTGCAGCGCCGGGTAACCAGATTGAGTCATTGAATCGAACTCATGCCAATACACGTCTAAGCGGTACCTCGATGGCATCTCCTGCAGTAGCTGGCGGTGCGGCGTTGGTTCTTGAGAAGTATCCACAAGCGATGGACTTCTCTGCGTTACAAAACGTTCGTCAGACCTTAGTCGATAATGCGACTATTCCTTTGTCCGTGATTATTGATAACGCGACCGACACCGATGATGTTTATAACCAAGAATTCCCTCATGCAGAAGGGTTGTTAAATTTAGAGTTCCTCGATGAGTAATCATCAGTAGTCATAGCCCCTTTCGAGGGGCTTTTTTTATGGATTACCCTATTTTAAAGACGCAATAAATTGTTACTTCTCGACTTTGTTATGTTTTGTCTTAATCGGTATAGTGATTAGCTGGATATTAATAATGATTACAAAGTCAGCTAACTAACTGATTTTAATAGAATACCCTACAATAATTAATGAGGAGTCCCCATGAGATCGTTAAAATTTAAAGTGTCTGCGATTGCTATGGCTGTCATGCTGAGTGCTTGCGGAAGTGAAGAGGCTGCAGAGCAAGCTGCTTCAGCTGAATCTTCGGCGAAAACACAGCAAGTCGTAGCAGAGAATACTGCTGCTGAGACACCTGAAAAACAATCAGAAGCAGAAAAAGCCAATGCGATTTACGAGGCATACTGGGAAGAAAACCTAAAAATGAACCCTCTGAACGCCACCTTTATGGGTGATGATCGCTATAACGACACCTTGGGTGACTTTGGAACAGAAAAGGGAAGAGCTGAAGCATTAGCGTTCAGTAAAAAGTACTTGGAGAAAATCAATCAAATTGATGAGTCGGAGCTCGAAGGGCAAGCATTGCTGAGCTATCAGATCTTTAAGAATGAAAGAGAAGCTGAAATCGAAGGTACTGAATACCCGGACTATATGCAGCCAATCCAGCAGTTTTATAACCCGTTCAACTTCTTCGCTATGTTGGGTTCAGGCCAAAGCGCTCAACCGTTCAAAACCGTTAAAGATTATGAAAACTGGTTAAGCCGTTTAAATGAGGCCTACGCAGGGGTTGATGTCATCATCAATAACATGCGTACCGGCATGGAGAATGATGTCGTACAACCTAAAGCGTTGATGGTTAAGGTTCTTCCGCAATTAAAAGCGCATATGGTTGATGATGTTGAACAAAGCTTATTCTATAAACCGATTGAAAGTATGCCTGAGAGCTTTTCTCCGGAAGATAAGCAACGTTTAACCAAAGAGTACGTTAATACCATCAAAACCATGGTTGTGCCAATGTACACCCGCATGCATGACTTTATTAAAGATGAGTACATCCCTGCCGCTCGTGATACAGCTGGCATGGTCGCATTACCAAATGGTAAAGAGTGGTATGCCTATAAAGTAAAACAAACTACCAGCACAGATCTGACGCCGGATGAAATTCATCAAATTGGCTTGGATGAAGTCGCACGAATTCATGGTGAAATGAAGAGTGTGATGGAGCAGGTGGGCTTTGAAGGAACCTTACAAGAATTCTTTGAATTTACCAAAAACGATCCGCAGTTCATCTTTGATTCAAAAGAAGACATGCTGCAAGCCTATGAAGACTTAAGAGCGCAGTTAGATAAAACAGCGCCAGACTTATTTAAAGTGATTCCAGAAGCGCAGTTTGAGATTCGCCCCGTGGAAGCTTTCCGTGAGCAGTCGTCTTCGTCAGCATCCTATCAACGCCCAGCGCCAGATGGCTCACGCCCGGGTATTTTCTATGTGAACACATATGACCTGAGCGCGCGCCCAACGTGGACGGTAGAGTCGCTGTATTTACATGAAGCTGTGCCTGGCCATCACTTCCAGATCTCGACACAGCAGGAGCTTAAAGATATTCCTGCATTCCGTCGCTTTGGAGGTACAACAGCCTTCATCGAAGGCTGGGGCTTATATTCTGAGTCACTCGGTAAGGAGATGGGGGTCTACACGGATCCTTATCAGTATTATGGTGCTTTAGGAGCTGAGTTATGGCGTGCTATTCGTTTAGTTGTGGATACGGGTATCCATGCTAAAGGGTGGACGAGAGAAGAAGTTTTAGATTATATGGAGAAAAACTCAGCGGCAGCCGAAGCTCGTCGTGTATCTGAGGCGGAACGTTTTATGGCGATTCCGAGCCAAGCTCTAGCCTATAAAATTGGTCAGTTAAAGATTCGTGAATTAAGAACATTAGCTGAAAATGAGCTGGGTGAAAACTTCGATATCCGTGAGTTCCATCATCAAGTGTTAAAAGATGGTGCGTTGCCATTGAATATTTTAGAGAAGAAAATTAAGCGATGGATTCAGTCTCAAAAAGCTTAACTGAGACTTGGATCAAGAAAAGCGGCCTTTGGGTCGCTTTTTTTATATTGATTTGTAACAAATCAATGGCTTTGCGCTCTAATGGCTAACTATTGATTACTATGTATAAGAAGGTATTTATGAAACGACTGTTACAACTGACTGCTTTAACCCTAATCGCATCACTTTCTTTAAGTGCATTCGCCTTGGATAGAACAAAGGTGGTTGACGATCCGAATAATGTTTCCCCACTTATGATTGGTCAGGACGCACCTGAAATCATTCTATTTTCTAGTGATGGTAAGCCTTTCAATTTACGTGAAAAAATTGCACAAAAGCCGACTGTCTTATTATTCTACCGTGGTGGCTGGTGCCCTTTCTGTAACGCACAACTGAGCCAAATCCAAGAAATCGAAGATGACTTATCCGACCTAGGCTACCAGTTACTGGCGATTAGCCCAGATACGCCAAGCGCTTTACAGAAGACTAGTGAAGATAAAGAGCTAAGCTATGAGTTGATTTCTGATTATCAGTTAAAAGCGACTCGTGAGTTTGGTTTAGCGTTTCATATATCAGAAGATTACAACCAAAAAGTGAAATCGATTGGTGGTAAAACTGCACGTTTGGCAGGTGATGATAAAAGCACTTTGCCGGTACCAGCCGTTTACATTTTCGATACCGATGGGATGATTCAGTTTCAATACGCGAACCCTAACTACAAGGTTCGTATTAAGCCAGAGCTATTATTAACAGCGGCTAAATTGGCGCTAGAAGAAAAGTAATTTAGAGAGCTGGATCAAAAAAGGCGCTGTTAGGCGCCTTTTTTATTTGAGTTATTTAAGAAGTGTCGTTGGCACTTTGTCGTCACCAACCTTTAGTGACTCCTCTAAAGCGCTGTCATTCAGGCTAATAAGTGCGTAGGTTTTATGATCAAAAATCGTGGTTCGAATTAATTCACCTGCTTTCTTGTCATCATCGTTATAAACCTTATCCAACTCCTGAAACTCAACCTCAGAGTCGCTAGCAACTAACACCGCATGGGTTTTGAGCTTGCCGCGATAATGCATCCGGGCAACAATTTCTTGACCGGTGTAACACCCTTTATCAAAACTGACGCCACCAACTTGATGCAATCCCACGCTGTGGGGCAAGTGCTTTTCAATAGAGCTCTGGCTGAACATTGGGATGTGAGCTTGTAACTCGATATAGTCCCAAGCATTCTTATCGGCTAATGTGGTACCAGCGAGCATGCTGACTAATTCGCTAGCACGCTCTTTACGGCTGATTAGTATCGATGCGTTAAATAGGCTATTGAGGTGCAGATCATAAATGCCGTCATGGTCTGTAACCGACAATACCTCTAACTCCGCAGAGTGATTACCTGGAGCTTTCTGGGTGTGCCCCCAAAGTTCATAGTCTTTACTGGCATCGGTGAGCTCGGTCTGAAAGAACGCTGCGTATTTCTTCAATGTTTCTAGGACATGTGAGAGGTTATCTTTGGGCAATAGCAGTAAATAGCTTTGCTCAAACTTCATGACGTAGAAAACGCTGTGCAAACGACCTTTGACGCTACAAAGCCCGCCGAGGCTGGCTTGAGTGTCATCAATAAGATTCATGTCACAGGTTAACTGGCCTTGCAGTAATTTGTGACTGTCCTCGCCCGTGACTTCGATAACTCCTAGGCTACCAAGTTCGCAAGCGATATTCTGTAATTGTGGGATATGCTGAATAGCATCTTGATTGGTAAAGTTCATAGTACCCTTATTATCCACTGTAGTGCTGACTGGCACATGGGCTGAATGTCTTTCTTTCTGCAATGATTTTACTCCTAAACTAGCTCGTTTTGCAGTCTAATTTCCAAATTCATTGGTTATAACGGTATAATTAACAAAAATTTCCCTCAGCATAAAGGGTCGTATCGTGACCGAGCAAGAATTAAAAAAGTTACAATGGGCAAGTCGCCGTGGAATGCTTGAATTAGATGTAGTACTGCTGCCTTATTTAGAGCAGAAGGGCGCAGACTTTTCTTCCAGTGATCTCGCCCAGTATCAGCAGTTTTTAGAGGAAACCGACCCTGACTTATACGCGTGGGTCATGGGCTTTGAGACGCCAAAGGACGAGTATGCTGAACTGGTTGGGTCCATTAAAAAATTCGTAGAGCAACAAATTAAGTAGTATGAATTTCAGGGTAAAACTCAAAACGCCGAAAACCAGCAAGCAAGTTTTCGGATTGCTGTGGATGGGCTTTTTGGTACTTTTTGTGGTGGCAGCGCTGGTGCAAGAGCACTGGACATTTGCTTTGATTGGTATGCCTATCACTCTATTGCTTGGGGCTTGGCAGATTAAACAACTTAATCATTTATACGACGATATTACGGAAATTATCTTTTTTGAGGGGCAGTGGTTTATTGTTGAGAATGATCTCAAGGTGGCAATTGAAATCAAAAAAGACAGCGTGAATTGGCCTTTATGGATTACGCTCAAGTACCGACACTTGGATCCGTCACAGCCGAAAGCGGTTCGTCAGTTGATTGTGTTCCGAGACGCAATGAAGCGCTCAGACTTTACCCACTTATCACGTACCTTAAAGTTTTATAAGGCAAAGTAAGCTTCTCCAACTTACTTATCTCTTAGGCGTCAATATCGAGTCTTTCGCGTGATCGGATAGGTGTGGATAGTCTAAGGTAAAGTGTAGCCCTCGACTTTCTTTGCGCTGCATGGCGCATTTCACAATCAACTCAGCATTTAAGACCAAGTTCCTGAGCTCAATTAAATCATTACTCACTTTAAAGTTTGAGTAGTATTCGTGGATCTCTTGTTGCAATAATTCAATGCGACGCATTGCTCTTTGTAAGCGTTTGTCGGTTCGAACAATTCCTACATAGTCCCACATCAAACGGCGTAACTCATGCCAGTTATGGCTGAGCACAATCTCTTCATCAGAGTCCGTAACTTGGCTTTCGTCCCACGGCGGTAGGATTGCTGGGATATTGATATCACCCCAAGACTGTTCGATATCTTGAGCTGCCGACTGAGCGTAAACTAAACACTCAAGTAGGGAGTTGCTGGCCATGCGATTAGCGCCATGCAGTCCTGTGAAAGCAACTTCTCCAACCGCATATAACCCCTCAATATCGGTGCGACTATTGGTATCAACGCAGACGCCGCCACAAGTATAGTGCGCCGCGGGTACCACAGGAATCGCATCAATGGTGATATCAATACCGTACTGAAGGCATTGTTTATAAATCGTCGGGAAGTGGCTTTTGATAAACTCGGGCTCTTTGTGCGAAATATCGAGGTAAACACACTCAAAGCCGTATTTTTTGACTTCATGGTCAATGGTTCTGGCCACAATGTCTCTTGGCGCTAACTCAGCACGTTCATCATATTCCGGCATAAAGCGTTCGCCATTCGGCCGACGTAATAAAGCTCCTTCGCCACGCAATGCCTCTGTAATCAAAAAGCTTCTGGCTTCTGGATGATACAGGCAGGTGGGATGGAATTGATTAAACTCTAAATTAGCCACACTACAACCAGCGCGCCATGCCATTGCAATGCCATCACCACTGGCAACGTCTGGGTTGGATGTATAGAGATAAACCTTGCTGGCGCCACCTGTTGCTAACACCACAAAGCGAGCGCGTATGGTTTCAACCCGATCCTCTTTTAGATTTAAGACATAAGCGCCTTGGCAGCGACTGTGCTCTAAACCCAGTTTGTCGCCCGTGATTAGATCTACAGCGATATAGTTTTCAAGAATGTTAATATTGGGCTCAGCTTGTACCGCCGCCACTAAGGTGGTGGAAACAGCTCGACCAGTAGCATCATCAGAGTGAATAATTCGACGTTGGCTATGGCCACCCTCACGAGTTAAGTGGTAATGCTCATCTTCTTTACTGAAAGCCACTCCGCGATCAATTAACCACTCAATGGCTTCACGAGAATGTTCTACGGTATATCGAACGGCGTCTTCGTGACATAATCCAGCCCCAGCGATTAAGGTGTCCTCTACATGCGAGTCAACGGTGTCGTTTTCGTCCAATACGGCCGCGATACCGCCTTGAGCGTAAAAAGTGGAGCCTTCGGTGACTTCGGCCTTGCTGAGAACGGTAATTTTACCCTTGTGCGCTAAGCGTAAAGCGACAGAAAGACCCGCAGCGCCGCTGCCGATGACTAAAACATCAGTGGAATGGATGTGATCCTGGTTAGCCTGAGACATTGAATTTTTACCGTGACGGAACTTTTCTTGTGTTAACTGGGTCTGTGTTCTTTACGAACCAGTGGAAACCAAACGGTTTTCCTAGCAAAATAAGCTATAAGTTAATGCGGACTTTACCACAGTCACTTGTTTTCAGTTAGTTTTTTCTATAAAACGACTTATAGCAACGAAGCATTAAAATACAACATAAATACGATATTTGCCCTGCAAATAGAACAAGAACGGGGACAATTGATGAGACGTGGACAACTAAGTAGAGGCCAATATGTCTGAGGCTGATATAGACTCAGAGTTAGTAAAGCGAGTCCAAAGCGGCGATAAGAAAGCTTTTGATATGTTGGTCGTTAAATACCAAAAGCGCATCATGAACTTGATTTCACGCTTTGTACGTGATCAAGACGAAGTCATGGATATTTCGCAAGAAGCTTTTATTAAGGCGTATCGAGCTTTACCTAACTTCCGTGGCGACAGTGCTTTTTATACTTGGCTATACCGAATAGCGATTAATACCGCTAAGAATTTCTTAGTGTCGCAAGGCCGACGGCCACCTGGCAGTGATATTGATTCAGCGGATGCAGAACAATACGATGGTGGTGATGCATTGCGAGACAGTGGTAGCCCTGAGCGACTGATGTTTCGTGATGAAGTGAAAGAAATGATCTTCAAGACTATTGATGAATTACCAGAGGATTTGCGTACTGCGATTATGTTACGTGAGATTGACGGTTTGAGTTATGAAGAAATAGCTGAGTCGATGGATTGCCCTGTGGGTACGGTGCGTTCAAGGATTTTTAGAGCTCGAGACGCGATAGATCAAAAGATTGCGCCACTGTTAGAGCAGGGCTGGCGTTCTTGAGCGGATAGCTGTTACTGAAATGAAACTGAATACACAAACTTTTTTTACAAAAACTGTGAACTTTTTACAGTCGACTCAGTCAATTGGTATAAGTAATGAGAAGTAAATTAGTGGCATTGGTATTCAATAATTAGTGAAACAGTAAATAATTCAATGGTTTGCAATGCTTTGTTGATTTGAACAGGCCTATTAAAAGGCTTAACAAACAGTCAAAGCGTGATAAAAGTTAAAGGTAAAGGTAATGAGCAATACAAAGCATTTTGATAAAGAGATTTTATCTGCCTGGGTCGATGGCAGGGCTGATCTTCAAGATCAAGAACCTAGCTTGGAGCAAGGCAGTGAGTCTATGTCTGTATGGGCTCGTTACCATATGATTGG
>CATNCP010000060.1 GCA_950096615.1 uncultured Kangiella sp.
TACTGCGAGTGACCCCGTAAGGTCAGAAGCATCATGCAATTACAAGATTTCCATTTCAATCTTCCTGACGAGTTAATTGCTCGTTATCCTACCGAGCAGCGCTCAGCCAGTCGTTTATTGCGCTTAAATGGTGAGAGTGGCGAAGTTGATCATAGTAAGTTCTTCCAACTGGTTGATTTCTTAGAGCCAAATGATTTACTGGTCTTCAACAATACCCGTGTTTTAGCGGCACGCTTGTTTGGCAAAAAATCCAGTGGCGGTCAGGTTGAGATCCTTATCGAGCGAATTGAGTCGGATACAGAGGCTCTGGCGCACGTCAGAGCTAACCGTAGCCCCAAACCAGGAGCAATCTTGGTGCTTGAAGAAGGGACTGAGTTAGAGGTTTTAAGTAAAGATGGTGCTTTATTTGAATTAAGGCTTCTTACTGGAGACTGGCATAGCGTAATGCAGGCGGTTGGGCATATGCCTTTGCCACCTTACATTGATCGTGAAGATGAGCTATCCGATAAGGAGCGTTACCAAACCGTTTATAGCAAAGTTGAGGGAGCTGTGGCCGCTCCAACAGCAGGTCTGCATTTCGATGATGAGTTGCTAAACAAGATCGCTAGTAAGGGTATTGATATCGCTTTCGTTACGCTGCATGTTGGTGCTGGGACTTTTTCTCCTGTGCGCGTGGATAATATCCTAGAGCATAAAATGCACTCAGAATGGTATGAGCTGAGTGACGAAGTCGCTGAAAAGGTAAAGCGAACCCGAGAAAAGGGTGGCAGAGTGATAGCTGTGGGCACGACGTCAGTTCGATGCTTGGAGTCCGCCTCGATTAGTGGCGAGATCCAGGCTGGTTCTGGTGAAACGGATATCTTTATTTATCCTGGCTACGTATTTCGTTCTGTTGATGCTTTAATCACTAACTTTCACCTGCCAGAGTCTACTTTGATGATGTTAGTGAGTGCATTTGCCAGTAGAAAGCATATCTTGGATGCTTATAATGAAGCGGTGGAAGAACAGTACCGCTTTTTCAGTTATGGCGACTCCATGTTTATTACAGCGCCATTTACCGAGCAACACCCAGAAATTAATCGTTAAACAGGTTATTTATGAAGTTTGATTTAAATAAAACCGACGGCCAAGCTCGACGAGGGCAGTTAACTTTCGAGCGGGGCACCATCCAAACGCCTGCATTTATGCCTGTTGGAACTTATGGGACCGTTAAAGGGTTAACCCCAGAAGAAATCAAAACCTTAGGGGCTGAGATTATTTTGGGTAACACTTTCCACTTAATGCTTCGTCCGGGTACCGATATCATAGAACAACACGGTGACCTGCACGACTTTATGAATTGGGATAAGCCAATCCTGACTGATTCAGGTGGATTCCAAGTATTCAGCTTAGGAAAGCTACGAAAAATAACGGAGAAGGGTGTTGAATTCCGTTCTCCTGTAAATGGTTCCAAAGTTTTCTTAGGCCCAGAAGAAGCGATGGAAGTTCAGCGCAAGCTGGGTTCGGACATCGTGATGATCTTTGACGAATGTACACCTTATCCTGCGACCGAAGCGGAAGCTCGTGAGTCTATGGAGCTATCGTTACGCTGGGCTAAACGCAGTAAAGATGCTCATGAAGCTGGCTTTACAGATAAAGAGCCGTCTGCGCTATTTGGAATTGTACAAGGTGGCATGTACCCTCACCTACGTAAAGAGTCGTTGGAGGGATTAACGGATATTGGTTATGACGGCTATGCTATTGGGGGGTTATCAGTCGGCGAGCCGAAAGATGAAATGCTTAAAGTGTTGAATCACCTAACGCCAGATATGCCAGACGATAAGCCGCGTTATTTGATGGGGGTTGGTAAACCCGCTGATATTGTCGAAGCGGTTAGACGCGGCGTGGATATGTTTGACTGCGTGATGCCCACCAGAAACGCACGTAATGGGCATCTTTTTACCCGTAAAGGGGTTGTAAAACTTCGCAATAGCCACAATAAAACATTCACAGGTCCGCTGGATGAGGTCTGCGAATGTTATACCTGTAAGAATTATAGCCGGGCTTACTTGCATCACCTTGATAAGTGTAACGAAATGCTCGGCGCTAAGCTTAATACAATCCATAATCTTCATTACTATCAAGATCTGATGGACGGATTGCGAAAGGCGATCGAAACAGGTACATTGTCCGACTTTGTAAAAGAATTTTATGCAGCACAGGGCCAAGACGTTCCTGAGCTGTAACTTTTTGATTTTAGTTGTTTTAATTTAAACAGAGGTAGCAATAAATGTTATTAGCAACAGCAGGTGGTGCAGCGCAAGGTGGCGGTTTAATGAGCTTCTTAGTGATGTTCGTACCATTGATCTTAATCATGTACTTCATGATGATTCGTCCGCAACAGAAAAAAATGAAGCAGCATAAAGAAATGATGGGCGGCCTAGATAAAGGTGACGAAGTGATGACTACTGGTGGCATCATCGGTAAAGTTAGCAAAATTAAAGAAGATTATGTGGTTTTGAGCTTATCTGAAGGAATGGAGATTAAATTCCAAAAAGCTTCAATTGCGCAAACACTTCCAAAAGGCACCATCAAATCTATTGAAGAGTAATACTGTAAGCCCGGCGAATGTCGGGCTTTCTCGTATTTGAAGAGCTTATAACAACAGGCAAAATTATGTTCGTCAATCAACCAAATCAACAACAACTACCGATCAATACTTACCCGAAGTGGAAGTATGTGTTAATCGTTATTGTGTTGGCTCTAGCGTTTTTATACGCCGCGCCAAACATTTTCGGTAAAGACCCAGCGGTTCAAATATCCGGCTTAAGGGATGCGGTAATCACTCAGCAGCAATTTGAAGACATTGAAGCAGCATGGCAAGAAAATAATGTCGAGCCTACCATTGTCAAACCTTCGACAGTTGGTGAAGAAGGTGTTCAGCAGATTATTGCTCGCTTCAAAAAGGATGCGGATCAGTTAAAGGCACGTGAATTAGCTAATGATGTTCTTAACCCAACATTAGAAAATCAAAACTACGTGACCGCCTTAAACTTAGCTCCTGCAACTCCTGAGTGGTTAGCTAATCTAGGTGGTGAGCCAATGAAGCTAGGTCTTGATTTAAGAGGTGGCATCCACTTCTTAATGCAAGTTGATATGGAGCAGGCGCTAAAACGCCAGCAAGACCAGTTACGCCGTGACTTTATTGATACATTGACCGAACAAGAGCCTTCGATCCGTGGACGTGTTGAGCCTATCGAAAATGGCATGTTACTGAGCTTCCGTAATCAAGAAGATGCTGAAAGGGCTTACGAGGCATTGTTCAAAGATCACACTGGTCGAATTGATTTGCAGTTGTCTGAAAAAGGTGGTCGGCCGATTATTCGCGGTACATTGAATCAGCAAATGCTACAGGAAATACAGAATAATGCGATTAATCAAAACCGTATTATTTTAAGCACGCGCGTTAACTCGCTTGGTGTTGCTGAGCCGTTAATTCAGCGCCAAGGTGCTGACCGCATCGTGGTTCAATTGCCTGGTGTTCAGGACTCTGCATTAGCCAAGCAAATTTTAGGCGCTACAGCAAGCTTGGAGTTCCGCTTAGTTAACCATGAGGCGGATGTTGTTTCCGCTCAGAATGGTCGCGTACCTCCTGGTAGTAAGCTATTTGACTCTGAGTATGGACCGGTTGTTGTATTTGACGAAGTTGAAGTTTCAGGTGAGCACTTAACCAATGCCACTGCCAGCTATGATCCGCAAACGAACGAGCCTATCGTTTCTGTGCGTTTAGATGGTGAGGGTGGTTCTAAAATGACACGAACAACGACTGCTAATGTTAATGATCAACTGGCGATGATTTTAAAAGAATCGCGCCCAATATTTGATATTAAAGATGGCAAGCGAGTGTTAGTCGGTTCAGAGTTGGAAGAGCGCTTAATCAGTGCACCAAATATTAATGGACCATTCGGTAGTCGTTTCCAAATTACAGGGCGTTTTACCGAAGCTGAAACACGTGACTTAGCAACTAAGCTACGTTCTGGCGCGTTAATCGCACCAACATTCATCGTAGAAGAAAGAACCATTGGTGCAACATTAGGTGAAGAGAATATCGAAAAGGGCGTGACCTCTGTCGTTATCGGTTTCGCCTTAGTTCTTGCCTTCATGCTGGTCTATTACAAGCTTTTCGGCTTAGTTGCTAATGTGGCCTTGACGCTGAATCTTGTCATGATTATTTGTGTTATGTCTCTCATGGGAGCTACGTTAACCTTACCGGGTATTGCTGGTATCGTATTAACCGTTGGTATGGCGGTTGATGCTAATGTCTTGATTTTTGAGCGTATTCGTGAAGAGTTACGAGCTGGTGTGCGTCCGGCACAAGCTATTGATAAAGGTTATGGCCATGCTTTGTCGACCATTGCGGATGCTAATATCACTACAGCTATTGCGGCTATTATTCTCTTCGCGATTGGTACAGGTCCAGTTAAAGGCTTTGCTATCACATTATTCATCGGTATTTTAACCTCTATGTTTACAGCGATTTTTGTGAGCCGAGGCATCGTTAATCTGATGTATGGTGGCAGAACCGTTAAGAAGTTATCAATATAGGTAGAGGTGAAACATGCAAATTTTAAATAAAGAGACCAATATTGATTTCTTAAAATTGCGAAAATTCGCAATGGTGTTATCTATATTGTTAATTGTTGGCTCTATTACATCGTTCTTCACCAAGGGTTTAAACTACGGTTTAGATTTTACCGGCGGAACTTTAATAGAGGTTGGTTATGAGCAGGACGCTGATATTCCAAAAATACATGATCAACTAGAAGCGATTGATATTAATGGTGCAGTAGTGCAAAACTTCGGCTCCGCAAAAATCGTTCAGATTAGAATGCCTCAACAGGATCACATTGAGAATGCAAAAGTCGGTGATGAAGTCTTAGCTGCTTTACGTTCCGATGGTGAGACAGTTACTAAACGAGATCAGTCGTTTGTAGGGCCTGTGATTGGTGAGGAGCTTAAAGAGAAGGGCGGGCTTGCTATGATTGTCGCCCTGATCTGTATCATGATCTATGTGGCGCTACGCTTTGAGTGGAAATTCTCTGTGGGCTCTGTGATAGCCTTGGCGCATGATGTGATTATCATTATTGGTTTCTTCTCGATTACTGCTGTAGAGTTTGATTTAACTGTATTAGCGGCTCTCCTTGCGGTCATCGGTTACTCGTTAAACGATACCATCGTAGTATTTGACCGTATTCGTGAGAACTTCTTGAGAATGCGCAAAGGCTCTTCTGAAGATGTGGTTAACACATCCTTAAACCAGACCTTGTCGCGTACGTTGATGACCTCGATAACAACATTGCTGGTACTTTTAGCATTGTTCTTTTATGGCGGACAAACGATTCACTCTTTCGCTGAAGCATTAATCGTGGGTGTATTTATTGGTACTTACTCATCGATTTATGTGGCAAGTCCTGTGGCTTTATTACTGGGTGTTAAGAAAGAAGACTTGATGCCACCGGAAGTCGAAAAAGAAGGCGAAGAGTTCGATATGCCTTAATTAAAATGACGTAAGTTATTAGGAAATTTGATATTTTCCTTGAACGGCTTAGAATGAAAGTTCTAGGCCGTTTTTTTATAGGAGAGAGAAACGTGGCAGACGAAGGTTCAAAAAAAGAGTCCGTCGATACCAGTAGCAAAGTCGCAGAGGAAATGTTTAGCGATATCAAATCCAACTTACCTGATGCGGTTGCTCCGCTATGGCAAAGTTTAGAGTCAAACCCTTGGCTTTTAGCCGCTGCAGTTATCGTGATCGGTATCATTATTGCTAAGCTCGCGCAGTGGTTGTTTCGAAGCATTCTTGGGAAACTCGCCAGTAAAACTAAAGGCGACTTTGATGACCAGTTACTGAAGTTATTGGCCAAGGGGCTTTACTCTTTAATTTTTTACCTATCGTTATTATTGGCCATAGAAGCGTTACAGTTCTCTCCTGCATTCGACACATTCTTGAAGCGTTTTGTGGTGACTCTGTTAATCATCTCAATGATGATAAAGATTTTGAAAGTCACACGACTCTCTCTAGAAGCATTCTCTCATAATCATCAACGTTTTAAATTTATTGAAGAACGCACCATACCCATATTGGATATTACCACCAAAATACTCATTGTTGGTGCAGGCTTATATATTCTTATCCTATCGTGGGGCGTTAACCCGACAGCTTGGTTGGCCTCGGCTGGTATTGTTGGTATCGCCGTTGGTTTTGCGGCAAAAGATACATTAGCAAATTTGTTTTCGGGCTTTTTCATTGTTGCAGATTCACCGTATAAGCTGGGCGACTACATAATTCTAGATACTGGTGAGCGAGGTAGGGTCACACATGTGGGGATACGCAGCACGCGCCTGTTAACTCGAGATGATGTTGAGGTGACGGTTCCCAACTCAGTGATGGGTAATGCAAAAATTGTTAATGAAAGTGGCGGGCCTTGGGAAAAAACACGGATCCGAATTGATGTTGGCGTTTCCTATGATAGTGACTTAGAGCAAGTACACGATATACTTATGGAAATGGCTTCTGATCATGCTGATTTATGCTCTAATCCCGAGCCAAGGGTTCGCTTTAGAACTTTTGGGGGTTCCAGTATAGATTTGCAGCTTATGGCTTGGATTGAGCGTCCTGAGCAAAAAGGCCTAATCTCTCACAAGCTTATTATGAAAATCCATAAATTATTTAACGAAAAAGGTATTGAGATACCTTATAGCAAACAGGACTTATATGTTAAAGAGTGGCCTAA
>CATNCP010000061.1 GCA_950096615.1 uncultured Kangiella sp.
CGCTGACCATAGTGGGACACGCAATCATCAACTTCCTTAGTTTGCTCCGCAATATGAATATGAACTGGCGCTGTTTCAGAGTGCGTTCGTAATGCTTTAACCGCAAACTCTAGATCTGACTTATCGACCGCTCGTAGCGAGTGCGGTGCGATACCGTAACTTTGATTGTACTCAGAGGACAACAAATGGACCTGCTCTAACAAGCGTCCATAATCATCCTGCGAGTGGATAAAGCGTTTCTGCCCATCATTAGGAGCTTGCGCCCCAAAACCGCTGTAACGATAGAACACTGGCAATAACGTGACATCAATGCCGCTGTTTTTGCCTGCCTCAAAAATCTGCATCGACATTTCCGCAGGATTTTCGTAAAAGCCACCGCTCTTGTCATGATGCAAATAATGAAACTCGCCGACCGAGGTGTAACCCGCTTTTAACATCTGCATATAAAGTGCGCTGGCGATATGGTTCAAGTCCTCTGGCTCAATATTTTCAACAAAGCCGTACATCGCTTTACGCCATGTCCAGAAGCTGTCTTTGGAGTTACCACTCGCTTCACCTAGGCCAGCCATCGCCCACTGGAACGCATGGGAGTGGTTATTGACCATGCCAGGGATCACCGCACCATCAATCACTTTTCCACTAAAGTTTGCGGGGTTCTCGGTTTGTGGTTTAATTTTAGTGATAACCCCATTAGAATCGTGCTCCAACAACACGTTCTCCTGCCAGCCGTCGGCCAACAGTATAGATTTAGCGAAAATCTGTTGCGGGTGAATACTTGTCATAGTGTCGAGTAAAATAGTTAAAACAATATCAGGATCATAATATGAGCCAGAGTGAAACGAAACCTTTTGATTACATTATTCACAACGTCAATATCGCGACCTTGTCCGAACAGTACGCCAGCGAAGACAATCCCTATGGTGTCATCGAAAATGGCATGGTTGGTGTAACTGGTGGCGTTATCACTTATCTCGGTGACTATGACACAAAAGTAAACAGCAAAGAAACCATTGATGCACAAGGCCAATGGCTCACGCCCGGCCTGATCGACTGCCACACGCACCTTGTCTACGGCGGCAATCGTGCCAGCGAATTTGAAATGCGTCTCAATGGCGTGGCCTACGAAGAGATTGCTAAAGCCGGTGGCGGTATTATTTCAAGCGTTAGAGCCACGCGCGAAGCCACTGAAGAAGAACTGTTCCAAAGCGCCGCTAAGCGCCTACAAAGCTTTATCGACGAAGGCGTCACCACGATTGAAATCAAATCTGGCTATGGTTTAGATACTGAGAACGAAATCAAAATGCTCAAAGTCGCCAAGCGACTGGAGCAAGAATTCTCTATTCGCGTCAGCACAACCTTCCTTGGCGCACATGCACTGCCGCCAGAATTTAAGGACAATTCTGATGGATATATCGATCTCGTGTGTAACGACATGATCCCTAAAATCGCTGAACAAGGTTTAGCGGACTGTGTCGATGCTTTTTGTGAGAACATCGGCTTCAGCTATGCCCAAACCGAGCGCGTCTTTAAAGCCGCACAACAGCACGGTTTAAAAGTAAAACTTCACGCCGAACAGCTATCGGACCAGTCTGGTGCAGGGTTAGCCGCAGACTATAACGCCCTATCAGCAGATCACTTAGAATACTTGTCACAAGACTCTATCGACAAGATGGCCAAGAGCGGAACAGTTGCGGTGCTACTACCCGGTGCTTTCTATTTCCTACGCGAAACAAAATTGCCACCGATGGATGAACTGCGCCAAGCAGGCGTACCAATTGCCGTCGCCTCCGACAGCAACCCCGGCACCTCGCCAGCGCAATCACTATTACTTATGCTCAACATGGCCTGCACCCTCTTCCGAATGACGCCCCTCGAAGCCCTACAAGGCGTAACCATCAACGCCGCCAAAGCTCTAGGACTAGAAGATAACGTCGGCAGTATTGAAATAGGCAAAAGCGCTGAACTCGCGCTGTGGGACATTGACCACCCGAATCAATTGAGTTATCAGTTAGGTGGGAATAATTTAGTTAAAGTGTTTAACTAAACGAACTAAAAGTAGCTTGTCATACCGTGGCTCTGACCACGGTATCCAGAGTCTTTTTAACTCACAAACTCACTGGATCCCGCGCTCAAGGCGCGGGATGACAGCTAACTTGTTACCAAACACAAGCTTGCATATAAATATTAATGATAATAAGGTGCTGTGAATCAGTTTGTGTCATAAAATTATCGATAAAAAACATGAAAGAAAAATATTACGTTTTTTTGAACTTAGACAATCCAGTAGCGAGACAAAACTTCGAAGCATCAGGACGGATCACATCTTCAGGATTTAGTCGTGCACTATCAAAAACTTGCTTTAAAAAGAAGTACTTGTCGGGATCCGCAGACTATTTACCTTTCGTCCCAAACCCAAAAACTGACTCTACTGCCACTTCATTATTTAGTCTAAGCGTTAGCGATTGCTACAGAATAGAGTACAATGCCGAAATTTGCAGAAAGGCGAGTTTTTCACATTTACCTTCAAGACTTTCTTGTATTTATGCCTTCAAAAGCTTAGAGGATTGTGAAAAAGCTATTTCTCTATATAAATGGAAGGAAGACGATATCAAAGAATTCAGTTTGGAGGAGAATCCACTCAATAAAGTTCACAAGGCCAATATGGAAGTCATCTCTTTGGTGAGAGGATTCGGTTACAAATCTTGTTTAGACAGTAGTGAAGAAAATCAACTGTGGAACCATTATTGGAGCGGTGGCGGTAGCATCAAAATTGATAGTCCGCTAGTTGGCTGCCATGAAAGCGGTGAAATTTGGGAGTATTTAATTGAGGGTAGCCTAGTCCACGAAAACAGTACCTAACAACAGCTTCATACGACGCCAGTAATTCCATCAATTTAGTAGTTGGCTTTACTGAGGGTAACTTCTGTTTTGCCCTAGTTTAACAGAGTATCAAAGATACTCTGCCTTTATTACTTTATAGTATTTTTTAGCAACTCCAAAACTAGTCTTTTAATCACATCCGATACCTTCTTTGCCTTTTCCTGATCAAACAACCTCAACTTTTCATCTAAGTATGTTATTTGCGATAACTCTAATTGAATGGTGAAGATATTATCGTCTGGCTTGGCGTATTGACGCGTGATAAAACCGCCTTTGAAGCGTCCGTTGATGATTTTTGAGTAATCGCCTGTATCGAAACTTTCGAGTACTGCTTTAAGCTCGTCATTTACGGTTTGGCCTTCGTTAGTACCGAAGTTAAAGTCTGGCAGTTGACCGTCGAAGAATCGTGGTACGTGGGATTGAATGGTGTGCGCTTCAAACAGTAAACAGTAGCCGAATTTGTCTTTGGCGTGTTTAATTAGGCGCTCTAACTCTTGATGATAAGGCTTCCAGTACAATTCTGTTCTACGCGCAACTTCTTGCGCATCAGGTTCTTCGTCTTCTTCGTATAGTGGTTCTAAATCAAAGGTCGATGTTGGCCAAAGCTCGGTATTGTCGGCGCCTTTGTACAATACCTTTCCGCTGCTATCCCTATTTAAATCAATCAGGTAACGTGAGTAATTGGCATTGATTCGAGTGACGTTTAGCTCTTCTAAAAAGTCATAAAGCTGCACTAGATACCAGTCGGTATCGGCGCTAATTAAGGCGGTGTCCGTCATCTGCTCTAACACATCATACGGGATAAACTGCCCGTGATGCGGCATGGAAACAATAAGCGGCGAATCTTGCTCAACTAAATCGAATACCGGTATCTCAGCCTCACTGAAACGTAAACTGGCTCTATCCAGCGGCATAATATCGGCGTCGACATACTGGGTTCGCGCCAGATCTGAGTTGATTAATTCATCGCTGTAATAGTAACTAATCAGCTTTTTGGCATTTTTGATCAGTAACGAACATTCCTGCTCAACTAAAGCCCATGACTCTGAACTTGTGCCGTTATGGTTTAAGTACCACTTCACTTGGTATAAGTAATCTAAAAAGAAGTCGGTCAGCGTTCGATGGTACTTTTCTTCGGCACCAAGAACCTTAGTCAGCTTAATAATATCCTGATGAAATTTTTCACGCGCCTCGACCATAGAATATTCATGGATATAATCCCAAGCGACTTTTAAGTGCGCCAAGTGATTGAATTCATTAGGGTATATCTCTTGCCTTTTAAATCGTTCAGTTAATGATTCAGAACTCATCAGTGCTACTCGCCTTTTCGTTACTTCTATTTTCACTCGTCTTTGCTATTTACGCTTGAAAAGCGTACGCATTTATTAGTATAGTTCAACTTGTATATACAACTTAGCATACAGGAATTTTTGCTGGGTTCAAGACATGATACGGACAAAAATAACTCTTAAGCAATAGCTAATGACCGATCCGAACACTCGCCGCTATATGGTGGTAAAAAACTTTATAAAACAAGGCATTGAAGACGGAAGCTGGGCTGAGCACAAGCGTGTTCCGTCTGAAAACGAGCTGGTCGAAACCTGTGGTGTTAGTCGCATGACGGCGCGACGTGCACTGGATGAGCTGACCGAGGAAGGCATCTTATACCGAGCTCAAGGACGCGGGACTTTCGTTGCGCCAAAAAAGCTTCACTCGCCGATGCTTGAGATTAGAAACATCGCTGATGAGGTAAAGCAACGAGGCAATGAATACTCTAATGAATTGATTTTATTACAAAAAGAGCACTGCCCTATTCACTTGTTACATTACTTCGATTTGGAAGAAGGCGAAGATATTTTTCACTCGATCATGGTGCATAAAGAGAATAACAAGCCAATTCAGATCGAACAGCGCTACGTCAACCCAAAGGCTGCGCCGGATTACTTGAAACAGAATTTTAATGAAATGACGCCAAACGTGTATTTGTCCGAAGTGGCGCCATTAACGCAAGCTGAGCACCAGATCGAAGCCAAAGAAGCCGATCCCTTTATGCGTGTGACGCTCAAGCTGCAAGAGCACGAGCCAGTACTATCAATAGACAGAACCACTTGGTCGAAAGACTTATTAGTCAGCTATTGCCAACTATTCCACCCTGCTAGCCGCTTTAAGCTTACAGGACGATTTACTACTGAACACCAACTGACTGAGCTGTAGCTCAGACAAATAAAACAATTGAGAGGAATCAAAATGTCGAACAACTCTTTTGAAAAGAAGCGTTTTGATGAAAGCCGAGAAGTTAGAGCGCCACATGGCACAGAGTTAAACGCAAAATCATGGTTAACCGAAGCACCGCTTCGTATGTTAATGAACAACCTTGATCCTGACGTTGCGGAGCATCCGCAGGGCTTAGTGGTTTATGGTGGTATTGGTCGTGCCGCACGTAACTGGGAGTGCTACGACAAAATCGTAGAATCTCTAAAAGAGCTGAACGACGACGAAACACTTTTAGTCCAGTCCGGCAAGCCTGTTGGCGTTTTCAAAACCCACGCTGACGCACCGCGCGTTTTAATCGCTAACTCAAACCTGGTGCCACACTGGGCAAACTGGGAGCATTTTAACGAGTTAGATCGTAAAGGTTTAATGATGTACGGCCAGATGACGGCGGGTTCGTGGATTTATATTGGTAGCCAAGGCATCGTCCAAGGCACCTACGAAACCTTTGTCGAAGCGGGCCGTCAGCACTTCGATGGAAATACCACGGGTAAGTGGATTTTAACCGGCGGTCTTGGTGGCATGGGTGGCGCGCAACCATTAGCCGCAACCATGGCGGGCTATTGCATGATTGCCGTTGAGTGCGACGAAACTCGTATCGATTTCCGCATGCGCACTGGCTATGTTGACAAAAAAGCCACCAGCATTGATGAAGCCATGGTAATGCTACAAGAAGCATTGGACAAGGGCGAAGCCATTTCGATTGGCCTACTTGGCAACGCGGCTGACGTATTCCCTGAATTACAAAAGCGCGGTGTTAAGCCAGACTTAGTCACAGATCAAACGTCAGCACATGATCCCGTTAACGGTTATTTACCACAGGGCTGGACGCTTGAAGAATGGCGTGAAAAAGCTGAGTCAGCCCCTGAAGAAGTGACCAAAGCAGCCAAGCAATCCATGGCCGTTCAAGTTAAAGCGATGGTTGATTTTGCTCACGCAGGCATTCCAACGGTGGATTACGGTAACAACATTCGCCAAATGGCGCTGGAAGAAGGCGTTGAAAATGCTTTTGATTTCCCTGGCTTTGTACCAGCTTATATCCGCCCTCTTTTCTGCCGTGGTATTGGCCCATTCCGCTGGGCAGCGCTCTCGGGTGATCCAGAAGATATTTACAAGACCGATCAAAAAGTTAAAGAAATCATCGCCGACGATCCGCATCTGCATAACTGGCTCGACATGGCGAAAGAACGTATTCAGTTCCAAGGCTTGCCGTCGCGTATCTGCTGGGTGGGTTTAGGCTTACGTCATAAACTCGGTTTAGCGTTTAATGAAAT
>CATNCP010000062.1 GCA_950096615.1 uncultured Kangiella sp.
CCCAATAATTGGTTACGATGAATTTAAAAACTAATAATGTGTTACAGCCCAGCAGCGTTACGTAGCGCGTCAGCTTTGTCGGTGCGCTCCCACGTAAAGGTGTTCTCGGTACGACCGAAGTGACCGTAAGCAGCTGTAGCTTTGTAAATAGGGTGCAATAAATCAAGCATTTGGATTAAGCCGCGCGGACGCAAGTCGAAGTGCTCACGAACCAGCTGAACTAGTTTGTCTTCGCTGATTTTGCCTGTACCAAATGTGTTAACGCTAATAGACGTTGGCTCTGATACACCAATCGCGTAAGACACTTGAATCTCACAACGTTCCGCTAAACCTGCTGCGACAATGTTTTTCGCGACGTAACGGCCTGCGTAGGCTGCACTACGGTCTACTTTTGAAGGATCTTTACCTGAGAAAGCACCGCCGCCGTGACGCGCCATACCGCCGTATGTATCGACGATAATTTTACGGCCGGTTAAACCACAGTCGCCCATTGGACCGCCGATTTCGAACTTACCCGTTGGGTTGACGAAGTATTTTGTATCGCCAGTAACCCACTCACTTGGTAGTACCGGCTTAATAATTTCTTCGATCACCGCTTCTTGTAAGTCTTTCTGCGTGATGTCTGGCGTATGTTGCGTTGATAATACGACCGCATCAATGCCCACAGGCTTGTCATCTTCATAACGGAACGTCAGCTGACTTTTTGCGTCAGGGCGTAACCATTTTAAGCTACCGTTCTTTCGCAATTGTGCTTGGCGCTCGACTAAGCGGTGCGAATAAGTGATTGGTGCTGGCATTAAAACGTCAGTTTCGTTACTGGCGTAACCGAACATCAAGCCTTGGTCGCCCGCGCCTTGCGCGTCTGGGTCGTCACGATCAACGCCTTGTGCGATATCAGGACTTTGTTTACCAATCGCGTTTAATACGGCACACGAACTAAAGTCGAAGCCCATGTCCGAGCCGGTGTAACCGATATCTTCGATGGTTTTACGGGCAATACCTTCGATATCAACCCAAGCTGTGGTCGCGACTTCGCCAGCGACAATAACCATGCCGGTTTTAACCATAGTTTCGACAGCAACACGAGCATTGGTATCTTGCTCTAGGATGGCATCAAGCACAGCATCGGAAATTTGGTCAGCGATTTTATCTGGATGGCCTTCTGAAACAGACTCAGAAGTAAAGACGGAATAATTGCTCATTGTGTAACTAATACCTTAATTTGTGTGGGATACACTTACAAAAAGGCCGTCAAGTAACGCATGACGGTCAAAAAGTAATCGAATTTTACATGCTTTGGACGTCTAAAACATCTATTTTTACATCTTTTGCTGTGAAAAACACATGAATATCTTTTATTGGGTCATAGTTTGAATATTGCAAGTATCGGTTTATGATGGCGTTACTGGATAATCACTCCTAAAAATAGGGCAAAATTTACCAATGAGTCGACCGACCATTCACAAAAGATACAACTTTGACGAAGGGGAGCCACTGGCGCCTTGGCGCGAAAAAATCCACGAGATTATTTTCGAAGCTGATACGGGCTGGGGTAAGGCTTTTGATGTATTCCTGATCATCAGTATTTTTGCCAGTGTCTTTGCTGTGATGCTGGATAGTGTTGACTCTATTTCCACCAAATATGAAACGACCTTATTTGTGGCCGAGTGGAGCTTTACTGTCCTTTTTACCATTGAATATATTTTGCGACTCATTTGTGTGCGTAAACCGATGCTCTATGCCCGAAGTTTTTATGGTGTTGTGGATCTGCTGTCCGTACTACCGACCTACTTAGCGCTGTTCTTAGCTGATGCTAAGTACTTCTTGGTCATTCGTATTTTGCGTGTCTTGCGCGTATTCCGTATTTTCAAACTCGCCAGCTATATTGGCGAAGCCAGTATGATGATGAAAGCGCTGCGCAACAGCCACGCTAAAATCAGCGTCTTCCTCTACACGGTTGTTCTATTAGTCGTGATCTTTGGCTCACTCATTTACGTCATTGAAGGCGCTGAAAACGGTTTCACCAGTATTCCAACCTCGATTTACTGGGCCATCGTCACCTTAACCACGGTAGGTTACGGTGATATTTCCCCACAGTCGCCTTTAGGTCAGTTTCTAGCGTCCTGCATCATGATCATGGGTTATGGCCTAATCGCCGTGCCGACAGGTATTTATAGCGCAGAAATAACTCGCCAAGCGATCAAAGAACATAAAGAGAAGGAAATCACCAACAACGCCTGCCCATCGTGTTCCTACGAAGGCCATGATGCTGATGCCGTACACTGCAAGAAGTGTGGAGCAGAGCTATAAGAGCTCTGCTGAGAGTTTTGCCTGAATTCTACTTTTTGTCGGTATAAAAAGCGGCGTCGTCTAAATAGAGTTTGCCGTAGATTTTGGCTTTTTCTGTTTCCATGCGCTCAGATGATAGGTGTAGCTCTTCGAGGTTGCGCTGAGTGATCTTGAGCGACCCTTCAAGAATTTTAAGTGCATTTTCCATGCTGTAAGTCATTTCATGAATTTTCCCCATGTCTTGCGGCTTTAATTCGTCTGACTCTAAGAGCGCTTGAAGCTTAGGATTGTATTCTTGTAATACAGCGATGGCTTCTTCAACCGTGTTCACGTCTTGCCCTTTGTAATGACGGATTTCTGAGGCGTTTAATGAGCCGCTTAAGCTAATGGCTAAGACAAAGAAGCTGCTTGTAAATAGTTTCATCGGAGTTCCTTATAAACTGTAAATAATAATCATTTACATTATAAGGTATAAATAGGTCTCGAGTGAACAACTGCTTTAAATATAATAAACCGTGCTGGTCATGACTTTAGACATGGTTTTCATGCCAAACTTGACCGGTTTCGGAAGTTCAGCAGCGCCATTATCAATTGCGGTGGTGGCGTGTTTGAGTTCTTCGGTGTGCATTTGCGATAAGATCGCTTTGCTTCTGTAGTCTTGCTCGGGAAGTTTGTCGAGGTGACTTTCAAGGTGTTTACAGACCTGGTTTTCGGTTTCTGCGACAAAGCCAAGACTCCACTTATCGCCAACCAGCCCTGCCACTGCCCCGATGGTGAAAGAACCTGCGTACCACAAAGGATTAAGGTAGCTTTCGTGGCTGTTGAGTTCATCTAAACGCTGGCTGCACCAAGCGAGGTGGTCGACTTCTTCTTGCGCCGCATGCTCCATTTCTTGGCGGATCTCAGGCAGCTTGGCGGTCAGGGCTTGGCCTTGATATAAAGCTTGGGCACAGACTTCACCAGTATGATTGATCCGCATGAGGTTGGCTGAGTGCTTTTTTTCTGTCGGCGCCATATCCTGCTCGGCAATATCTTCTGCGGGGCTCGTTCGGGGAGCCGCGTCATAAATACCTTGAGTTGTTTTTAACGCTGAATCGGCTACCATACATAGGCGATCAAAAAAGCTGTATTGGCGCATAAATAAGTAGTGCTTGAACCCGTGTTATGGAATCATTTTAGCGCTAAATGAGAAGAAATAGAAATGATGGAGTAAGTTAATTCATGGCGAGTATCACAGAGCAAAATGATCTTCATATCTTGATCCGGTCAAAAAATCCGATATTGGTGATTGAGACGCATGAAGAGAATCGCGCGATGCAACTGATCAACCAGGTAGCGTTCAATATGAACAAACCGGTGTTTGGTTGGCACTTGACCGAAGGGCTTCGGCGGTTAGAAGTAAAAGGTGAACATTTTGCGGCTTTAAAGGACACGCAAACAGCTGGGGATTGCCTATCGCATATCAAACGTATGGAGCGAGAAGGGCTTTATGTGTTGTTTGATATGCATCCTTTTATTAATGCCGAGCACCCACAAAATACGCGTTTATTGCGCGATATTGCACTTGCTTACCCTAAAACCAAACAAACTATCATTTTAATTAGCCATAAGTTATCACTGCCAGATGAGCTTAAACGTTTATCACGCTCATTCAGCCTAAAGCTGCCAGAAGCAGAGGACATTGAAGGAATTATTCGTAAAGAAGCGGCGCGTTGGGGAGTGAGAAACCCTGATAAGCGTGTGCGTACCGACAAGAAATTATTAGCAAGGTTGGTTAAGAACTTACGAGGCCTGACGTGGGCTGATGCAGAGCAAATGGTACGTAACCTTATTTATGATGATGGGGTTATTTCAGAAGCTGAGGTTGAAGAAGTCAACCAGGCGCGGTACAAGCTTCTGGACCTAGATGGGGCCGTCCATTATGAATACGAAACTGCCCACTTTGCGGAAGTTGGTGGGGTGGCGAACCTAAAGAAATGGCTCCAGTTACGGCAAAAAGTGTTCCTTAGCGGTGGAAATGGAGAGTTAGAAAAAATAGGACTGGATATCCCAAAAGGAATTTTACTAATGGGTGTTCAAGGTAGCGGTAAATCATTGGCGGCTAAGGCTGTGGCAGGGATGTGGGAGATACCATTACTGCGCTTGGACTTTGGCGCCTTGTACAACAAGTGGCATGGCGAGAGTGAGAAGAATTTGCGTGAAGCATTGAAGTTATCGCAGACCATGTCACCGTGTGTTTTATGGCTGGATGAGATTGAAAAAGGGTTAAGCACTTCTGATAGCGATGGCGGGACATCGAAGAGGATGCTGGGGACTTTACTGACGTTTATGCAGGAGAATGACTCGCCAGTGTTCTTTGTTGCAACCGCGAACGATATTAGTGCGCTGCCGCCTGAGCTGATTCGGAAAGGTCGCTTTGATGAATTATTCTTTGTTGACTTGCCTGACTCGATGGCACGGCAAGAGATTTTCCGTATTCATTTAGAGAAGCGCAATCATTCTGGGGTGAACTTTGACTTGGTATCATTATCTGAACAGACAGATGGCTTCAGTGGAGCAGAAATTGAACAAGCAGTGGTGGCGAGCCTCTATACGGCCCATTATCAAGATAGTGTGTTAACCACAGAAATGATTGTGGATGAAATCAATCAAACCAAGCCATTGTCCGTGGTGATGGCAGAGAAAATCTCTGCACTACGATCCTGGGCAGATGAGCGAGCGGTTAAGGCTAATTAATTCGCACAAGACAAAAGGAGCGAAGATGAAATTGATTTATTCTGATGCATCGCCTTATGCACGAACGGCGAGAATTGTGGTGCGAGAGTTAGGGCTCGGCTCAAAGGTTGAAGAGGTCGCGTACCATCCCTTTGATAATCCCAAAGAGCTCATTGATGCAAACCCTTTGTGTAAAGTTCCTTGCTTGCTTGATGATAATGGCATGGCGATATTTGACAGCCAGGTAATTGGTGAGTATTTGGATGCACAAGCTGGAAGCGATAAACCTCTGTTTGCAGATGTTAATCATTCGTGGCAATTAAAGACTTTGTATTCATTAACGCGAGGTTTATTGGACACGGCGGTAGGCTTACAACAAGATAAAATGCGTGGTGAGGGGCAATCAGAGTTTTGGCAACAACGATTTTATGCTGCGCTGGATCGCGGTCTTGCGTATTTGCAAAAGCATTTAGCCAGCTTTCCCAAGCAATTCGAGATACTGTCAATTAACGCTGTAGCGTTAGTCAGCTATTTGAAATTTAGGCATCCTGAATATACGAGTTTGGATGGTTTCACGAAGCTAAATATGTGGTTTGATGAACAGCAAAACCGTCTGAGTGTGAGTCAGACGGCTCCGAAGTAGTTGGTACTTGCGAATAGCTTGGCGGTTATTTTTTCTGCCAAGCACCACCGATTTTAACGTAATGACCTGATTCGGTTCGATCAATATTACGTCTTGCAGCAATCGCTTCGATTTCGGCTAA
>CATNCP010000063.1 GCA_950096615.1 uncultured Kangiella sp.
GCTGGCACTTTGCGTATCAGATACAGCTTACTTTTACGCTCCACCAAGCTAACAATCGCGCCCGTTCCTTGCTTGCCCAGAACCGTGTCAGCTTCCCAGTCACCGAACCGCTTTTTCTTGTTCACGATAGCGGGACGATGCTCAATGCCAACGCGATTCGGAATAATTATCCCCGAATTCAGATAATAAGTGCACCACTCATGGTTAAACGGTGAGGAGAGATCAACTGCCTGTTGGTGGTACTCTGTAATCGCCAAAAAACAAGAGTATTGCCATGAGTTACAAGCAGTTGATCGAAGGACAACGATATCAGATCGAAGCCTACTTACGCGAGGGTTTCAGCTATCGGGAGATTGGGAAGCGGTTGCAAGTTAGTCACAGCACCATTAGTCGAGAAGTCAGACGTAACAGAATAAGGGACAATCACTATCTGCCCGAAGTCGCTCACGCTAAGACAGTTAAACGACGATGTCAGGCAGCGAAATCTAGTGTACCAGCGCTGACTATCACGTTCGTCGAGTTCGGATTGAGCCAGAAATGGAGTCCTGAGCAAATTGCTGGCGTAGGTAAAATAATAGGGCATAGCGTCAGCCACGAATGGATTTACGGTTTCGTGCAGCGCGATAAACTCAGTGGCGGCAAGCTGCACAAGCAGTTGCGACATAGTCGTCGCAAGTACCGAAAAGGCAGCCGCGCGAAGCGCGTAATTATTCCGAACCGAGTTGGCATTGAGCGTCGTCCGGCTATTGTTGATAAGAAAAAGCGGTTTGGTGACTGGGAAGCCGACACCGTATTAGGCAAAAACGGTACAGGTGCCATCGTCAGTCTGGTTGAGCGTAAAAGTAAACTGTATCTGATACGAAAAGTGCCAGCGAAAAGCGCCGCTGATGTAAGTCGAGCTATGATTGGCATGCTATGGCGCTATCGCGGCCATGTTAGAACGATTACCGCCGATAACGGGGCAGAGTTCTGCGCTCATGAGCTGGTAGCGGAAAAGCTGAAAACAGATATCTACTTTGCCAATCCGTACTCCTCATGGGAACGAGGATTGAACGAAAACTTTAACGGACTGCTGAGGCAGTACATCCGAAAAGGGACAGACCTGCGAACGGTGACGGACAAACAGATTGCTGCTGTTGAGCGAGCACTAAATGCGAGACCAAGGAAATGCCTTGGGTTTAAACAGCCATCGGTCGTGTTCAACACATTACGAAGAGCAGCTTAATTTAGCGAGTGGTGCACTTCGGGGTTGAATCCGCGAATACACAAAGGTTTCAGCCCATAGTCAGCCTGCTCCGCAAAACTAGCCGCAAACTAGGGAAACTGCGAATAAGTCCCGCAGTTTAACGCTTAGTTAAGCCGCAGCATCACCTGCCTAATTTTTAAACTCTAATTTTGCAATTTAGGCCAATATGCCGTTGTTTTAGGCAGGATTTTGGCCTTATTCCGGGCTATTCCCGGATTTTAGACAGATCTTGGCTGTCGTCGTAACATCTGGTCTACTTTAAACAGGTTCGCCAAGGTGAATAGCATGGCTAACTGTGAGTCATTTTTTATCAATCCCTTATAGCGAGCTTTGATAAAACCAAATTGGCATTTGATGATGCGAAACGGGTGTTCCACCTTCGCCCGAATGCTGGCTTTTAAATATTCGATGTTGATGGCAGTTTTGTTTTTGCGGGGATGCTTTTTCAGTGCCCGAACTTTTCCGGGACGCTCAGCAATCAGCCATTCCACATCCTTTTCTTTAAGTTCTTCACGCTTCTCTGCGCCTTGATATCCAGCATCGCCAGAGATGAATTCCTCATCGCCATGCAACAGGTTCTTCATCTGATTCAGGTCATGTTCGTTGGCGGCGGTGGTCACCAGCGTATGAGTCAGACCGCTCTTGGCATCCACACCGATATGGGCTTTCATACCGAAGTGCCACTCATTACCTTTCTTGGTCTGATGCATATCCGGGTCACGTTCATTCTTTTTGTTTTTAGTGGAGCTGGGGGCTTCAATAATCGTGGCATCCACCAGTGTGCCCTGCGTCATCATCACACCGCAGTCAGACAGCCATTGATTGACCGTTTTGAATAATTGGCGAGTCAGCTTGTGTTTTTCCAGCAAGTGCCGGAAGTTCATAATGGTTGTGCGGTCAGGAATGGCTTTATCCAGTGATAGTTGCGCAAATTGACGCATCGAAGCAATTTCATATAACGCATCTTCCATCGCTTCATCACCGAGGCTATACCATTGCTGCATACAATGAATGCGAAACATGGTCTCAAGCGCATACGGACGTCTGCCATTGCCTGCTTTAGGATAAAAGGGTTCAATCACTTCCAGCAGTTGAGACCACGGCAGCAGGTTATCCATTCTGGATAAGAAAATCTCTTTTCTCGTCTGGCGACGTTTGCTGGAAAACTCACTATCGGCAAAAGTTAACTGTTGGCTCATGGGCGGTAATGGCTGTGATTTACTATGCAGCTATGATCTCACATTCAGGACTTATTCGCATCTTCCCTAGCTGAACATCTCAGTACGCCTCTTCAGGTAGAACAACATCTAACATTAGCCCTAGAAGAAGCTTACAAAGTCGGTATAAAACCTATCAATGTTGACCTTTTGGAGGAAACACTGTCTAGCCGCATAGATGAAATTGAACCGACACTTATCAGGCATGGTTACAATGAGCGCGTCATTGCTGAACAATTCCGCTATCGCCCATCCGAAATAAGAAAATTATTCTCTGGAGGGCTAGAACCAAATAGAGCGAAAGAAATGACAGCTGAAATGCGTGAAGCAGGACTGCCAATTTAGAGTCGATTAAAGTGGGCCCAAGCCGATGAAATCAGTCCCAGTGTTAATCAATGTGGTTCCATTCTTAATTAAAGTGAGCCAGCCTCATAGGGTAGAATCAATGATTGTGGGTCAGAACATGCTGATAAAATCGGGTCAGGCAAAATAAGATGTCAGGCCGCTACAGCTATTCTTAGCAAAGGGTGTTTCTGTAATTCAAGATACATCGTATGAGGCAGCTAGGATTGAGTTCGAAAAGCTATATCCTAAGTATAATCCGGGAAAAGGAATAGAAACATACTTTTCCAAAAACTGGGCGCTACTTGGCAGTAACTTTTAATAATGCACAGCGGTCGTTCGCGTGGACCGGCATAACACTGCGCACCTTTGCCGACCTCAGTTTTCGGCGTTAGTCTTCTCGGAGTTTTATGAGTATCCCATTAGTTTACATCGATCAAAATATTATAGGTCTACAGTTGCAAGGGCATATTAACCTCAGCAAAAGAGATGACGTCATATGGGTCTATTCGAAGGAACACTTTACAGAAATCAAGCGAGCTTCCGAGCCGGAAAAATATTTAGACGTATTAAACAACATTGACGCAACAATGCTAGATCTCATATTTGATGAAAATTGGAAAATTACTGGTGAAGCAAGACTGGTCAATGACCTTACTCCATTTGAGAACTATCAGAACTATATTGAAGCAATAGCCGACGTAGAATTCGACGAGACCATATTTGACCCATTTCAAGTGTGGGTTAACGGCGGTGGAGATGAGGGACCGTTAAAAGAACTCTCAGAAAATTTAGCGGATCAAGTTTTACGACTAACATCTGATTTACCATTTGACAGAACAGAAATGGCTAACAAAGTTGCCACTATCAAACCTGTAATTGATTCGATGGTTGACGAATTGATGTGATTACCAAGGGATACTGACGGTATAAGTACCAAGCGATTTTGACGTAATCACACTATCAATGTTGCCGAGCTTCGGCAAGTTTTGCTAACCGTAACGCAGTCGTATTCATATTTTCCCTTAGCCAGATATTGCGAACGCCGCTAGCATGTATGTCGACGTTTCTTTCAGACTTGAGCAGCCTTGACACTTTGGATTGTCCCATGTGTGGGTTAGCTAGTGAGAATTCGATGACGACTTCCTCAATGGCTCTGTCTGTACGATTTTTGTGGTGAAGATTTGGCGTTTCCTGACGTTTT
Source organism: uncultured Kangiella sp. (assembly GCA_950096615.1). GTDB lineage: Bacteria > Pseudomonadota > Gammaproteobacteria > Enterobacterales > Kangiellaceae > Kangiella. Next base: position 4,010 of record CATNCP010000063.1, read on the forward strand.
AGCGATTCGATTCCACCTTGTTTTATCAGCTTACGATGGCGGTAAATAGTATCGCGGGAGACACCACTTAGGCGGGAAGCTTCTGCCACATTTCCTAGCTTTTCAGCCAGAGCCAATACATCAAGCTTCTTCTGGAGCTCATAGTCTTCCGAGGATAGCTTTTCAGGCTCCGTTACTTCGGTTACCTGTAGTTTTCGTCCGGCGAAGTACGCATCGAACCGCTTATTTTTACCCGTACGAATTTCGATTTTTTGGTTTGTGATTGAGTGCTTAAGCGGTGAGTCGATGAAGTAGAGTTTTCCCCTGAAGCTAAACGTATGGTCGTTACGGATCTTCCGGTAGACCTTGGTGATGCAGATATCATCAAGATTGGTGTAGCGTGATACAGGCGTATATTCGGTGTCTGATGTTTTAGATTTTACCATCAGGTTTTTACGCCAGAACTGCGGGATGAAGACGTGTTGGAGGTAGCTATTAGCGCCCGTCATGTCAGTAATATTGTTGAGCCGTAACTCCGGTATCAACCTGTCTTGTAGAGTATCGAAGGCACGTTCAATACGACCTTTTCCTTGAGGAGAACTAGCAAAGATGATTTCAATTCCTAACTCCTCACAGGCCCGTTGCATCTGAGAGAAATTGCAACGTTTAGGACCACCAAAGATGCCAGCTCTATCAACATACAGAGTTTTAAACACGCCGAATTTCTCAACAACTGAGCGCATAACTTTCATACACCCTTCAGTCGTTTCTGACGGAAAAAACTCTGCATGGATATCGCTGTTAGCATCATCAATCATAGCGATTAAGCACGACTTTTTATCACCGAACCAGCGATGTGTACTGCCGTCCATTTGCAGCATTAGCCCTGGTGCTTCCATCCGTTCTCTGCGTTTATGGACACGGCTACGCCTACGCTTGGCTCGTTTTACATGATGGATATCATGTGCCCACTTACGCAGTGTCTCGCGCTTAACAACAATGTGTTCGTGAGCCTCAAGCATCTCGGCGAGGTGCAATAGATTCAGATCATAGTATTTCTCGCGGATCAGCGACTGAACTTGCTGCTTAAGCCTATCTGGAGTTTTATTAATTGGCTCGCTGCCTGTATTCCCGTGAACAACGAATTGTAGACCTTGGCTTCGGTAACGCTGCAAGTAACGTTCAATAGTACGCCTGGATTTATTGAGGAGCTTAGCGGCATTGGCTATCGTAATTTTACGCTCTGCCACTTTAGCAATGATATCAACTGTTAATTGAGCTTTGGAATTCAAAACAATCACCCTTAGCGCTCCTCAAATGCTTAAACAAAACATTTAAAGAACACGGTTAAAGATAACCGTCAATTTCCCTTGGTAATTAGCGACTACGACAGAATCGCGTGGTAATT
>CATNCP010000064.1 GCA_950096615.1 uncultured Kangiella sp.
GACTCAATATCACCAACCGTACCGCCAACTTCGACCATGGCGACGTCAGCGCCTTTTGCGCCTTCTCTAACCTTATGCTTAATTTCATCAGTGATATGTGGAATCACCTGCACAGTGCCGCCCAAGTAGTCACCACGACGCTCTTTGCGCAACACGTCTGAATAAACTCGACCAGTGGTAAAGTTATTGCGCTGACTCATGCTATTACGCACAAAACGCTCATAGTGTCCCAAGTCCAAATCCGTCTCTGCGCCATCGTCAGTTACGAACACCTCACCATGTTGGAAAGGACTCATGGTTCCTGGGTCAACATTAATGTATGGATCAAGCTTCATCATGGTTACGTTAAGGCCACGAGACTCGAGAAGAGCTGCCATAGAGGCCGCCGCGATACCTTTACCTAAAGAAGAAACAACACCACCGGTTACAAATACATACTTGGTCATAAGCCTAATCCAACCACTTGAACGTTTAAAAATGCTTTAAATACCACCAATTGCAACAGCGCCCTTGAACGGTCATGCCAAACAAGCCACTTTACAATTAATGATAACTAATTCTTTGAATATCAATGCTTTAAATTAACTTTTAACGAAAAAACAAAGCATAATGCCACCGCTAAAGTGACTAAATTACATACGTATGTCTTAGAGAAGAAAGGACTCCCAGGACGGGAAAACAGTATATCAAAAAGGTCCGATGATTGGCGAGGAGTTTTTTATATTTAATTACTCAAAGCAAAGGACATATCCGCCACATTTCTATATGATCCTAGTCAATCGTTCCTATCCAAGAAAGCACCATGAAAATTTGGGTTGATGCAGACGCATGTCCAGTGGTCATCAAAGACATTTTATTTCGAGCAGCACAAAGAGCTGAAATACACACTTGTCTCGTTGCGAACCAGTATATCAAGGTTCCACCCTCGCCTTTTATCAAGTCAGTACAAGTCGAGTCCGGCTTTGATGTTGCTGATAATGAAATTGTCCGCCGCGCCAGTTCAGGTGACTTGGTTATCACGGCCGATATCCCGCTTGCCGACGAGGTCATCGATAAAGGCTGCACAGCGCTAAGCCCACGTGGCGAATTATTTACTAAAGAAAATATCAAAGGCCGTCTGACTATGCGGGACTTTATGGAAACCTTGCGCTCCAGCGGTATTCAAAGCGGTGGGCCACCACCTCTAAATCAAGGTGACCGCATGAAGTTTGGTAACCAACTGGACACCATTTTGGCCAAAAGAGCAAAGTAGCAAGGTAACAGCGGCCTGTAAAAAATACCGTCAGTTGTCAAACCTAATATTCAGGCATACACTAAAACCACTATCACAACGTTAAATCTAATGGCCAGACACCACAAGAGGCTTGTCTTGGCTCAAAGGAAAGGAACTAAAGGTTTAACATCAATGAAATACATCCTTGTTATCACTTTGACGATACTGGTTGGTTTATATAGCCAAGCGGCTCCTACTAAAAACCTAACGGACATAGGTTCTTATAAAGTTCGCTTAGCGAATACAGCGAACCACCTGAATTGTCGCACGGGTCCCGGAACCCACTTCCCTGTTAGAGCTCGGCTACAACAGGGTGAGTCCATACAAGTACTCCATGTGACTGCTCATAGCAAACCGTGGTTTTACACTAATATGCGATGCTTCGTTAGAGCAAGTTCGAGTTTCTTAACCAAACTCAAAAACAAACCATCACATAAAGAAACGGATAAACCTAAAATTATCCGTTAATACGTTTTGCTTGCTGCCATGCTCCTTCAAGCTGCTCTAGGCTAGCAGAATCAACACCTAAGCCATCATTACCGATGATGGCTTCCAAAGCCCTAAAGCGTTGCTCGAATTTACGACAGCTTTTCCTAAGCGCCGCTTCTGGATCAAGCTTTAAGTGGCGTGACAAATTTACACAACTGAAAAGCAGATCGCCCATTTCTTCTTCAATATGAGCTTTATTCCCGCTTTTTAACGCGTCTTTTAACTCAGCCACCTCTTCTTCCAGTTTGTCTATGACACCATCAATTTCCGGCCAGTCAAAACCATGACGTCCCACCCGTTTCTGCATCTTCTGCGCTAACGACAACGCTGGAAAGTGCTTTGGTAAATCATCTAACAGGCTGGTATTTTCTTCATTCTTGGTCTGACGCTCTTGCTGTTTCAGCTTTTCCCAGTTCTGCTTAATGGCTTCATCAGTGTCCAATGTTGCATCAGAAAAAACGTGAGGATGACGGCGCACCAACTTATCGCACATAGCCTTTGCGATAGACTCGAAGTCGAATAGCTGCTGCTCATGACCTAGCTGCGCATAAAACACCACCTGAAACAGCAAGTCACCCAGCTCGCCTTCCAGCTCAGCCATATCACCCTTTTCAATAGCATCAGCGACCTCATAAGCTTCTTCAAGCGTATGAGGCACGATAGTTTCAAAGGTCTGCTTTTTATCCCAAGGACAACCTTTATCAGGGTCACGCAGACTCTGCATAATCCCAAGTAAACGTTCGGTTTGTTTCATGATTTAATTCGTTTTTCGTTCAACAGTAAAAATATTAGGCAATTGTTTAATAAGAGTTATCACTCGGTTTAAATCATCAACCTGACTGAGCTCAACTTCAATCCATAACTCAACTTGCTCATTGCGTTTATGAGTCGACAGATCAGTAATGCTGGCGTGTTCATTGGCCAAAATTGTCGTAATGTCTTTCAGTAACGACTTACGATCCATCGCCACGATACGTAAATCCACCGCATAAGCATTAGTAGCTTCAGCTTCCCAGCTCACAGGAATCAAGCGTTCAGGCCTGTCCTTGTGGGCTTTTTTGATATGAGTACAGCTTTGACGATGAATCACGATACCACGGCCCTGAGTGATATAACCGACGATTTCCTCGCCCGGTACCGGCTTGCAACACTTAGCAATTTGAGTCAACAAATCACCAACGCCTGATACAGAAATATCACTATAAGACTGCCGCTTGGTTTTCTTTCTCAGCGTAGGCTTAATATCGCGGCGAGGTTCTTGCGTGTCTTTAAACTCTTTAGCTCTGTTTAAAGCCTGAATAATACTTAAGTCACCAGAGCCAATCTTAATATACAACTCTTGCTCACTCGCTAAGTGCAAACGCTGCGCTAACTCACGATGCTCGACATCTGACAAATGAGCACGGCTTAACTCTCTTTCGAGCAAGGTTTTGCCCGCATTAGCATTATCTTCTTTATCCAGCTTATTAAAAAACTGGCTGATCTTATGGCGAGTTCGTGCGCTACTAATGTACTCGTTATAAGGAATTAACCAGTCCCGACTCGGTAGCTCCTCACTCTTGGTCATAATCTCGACCACTTCACCGGTACTCAACTTATAAGTCAGAGGAACAATTCGTCCTTTCACTTTAGCACCAATGCAGCGGTGGCCCACCGAAGTATGAATACGATAAGCAAAATCAATCGGCGTGCTACCAGACGGCAAATCAATCACCTTACCCTGTGGCGTGAAGACGAATATCCGATCCTCAGACACAGAGCTTTGGAACTCCTGCATCAAATCATCGCTGGCTGTATCCGCCAGCTCACTCTGCCACTCGAGAAGTTGACGCATCCACTCAATCTTCTCATCAACACCAACACGATTAAGGTTAGTGCCTTCTTTATAGGCCCAATGCGCCGCGATGCCTTTTTCCGCCTCATCATGCATTTGATGAGTTCGGATTTGAACTTCCAGCACCTTACCTTCAGGGCCAACTACCGCGGTATGGATCGAGCGATAACCGTTTTCTTTTGGCGTTGCCACATAATCATCGAATTCTTTTGGGATATGCTGCCAACTACCGTGAACGATGCCTAAAGTTGCGTAACAATCCTGAACTTTATCCACTAAAATTCGAACCGCTCGCACATCATAAATCTCTTCAAAGCTTACCTTCTTACGGGTCATCTTCTTCCAGATCGAATAAATATGTTTTACACGACCTGTTACGTCCGCCTTAATCGACTCGTCTTCTAACTTACTGTTCAGTAGATCAAGCACATCCTGAATATATTGCTCACGAGCCACCCGCTTCTCGCGTAGACTCTTAGCAATGTTTTTATAGGCATCAGGCTCTAGATAACGAAACGCTAAATCTTCAAGCTCCCACTTTAACTGCCCAATGCCTAAACGATTGGCTAATGGCGCAAAAATATCCTTCGTTTCTTTAGCAAAGATGACCTGCATATCGCGCTCAGCATCTTTGATATGACGCAACGTCACTACACGATCCGCCAGCTTCAACAAAACCACTCGCGCATCATTCACCATCGCCAACAGCATCTTACGTAAGCTTTCCACCTGCTGCTCATCGTTCTCAGCACCAGAAGACTGTTGTAACGTCCGCATCGCCTCCATCTGCCCTGCGCCACGCACCAGCTCAGCAATACTCGAGCCACACTGCTTCTTTAACGTTTCCGTATCAATCGTGCCGCTAATAACCGCAGGCAGCAGCACCGACGCCGTCAGAGTTTCATTATCCGCATTGAAGTGCGTCAAAACCTCAGCCAACTCCAAGCCAGCCGCCAGTGTATTTAGCTTTATGACAGGAGTTGTCGATACATTCTTCTGCGCCAAGTCCACCGCCTTGCGCAGTTTCTTCACCGCCTTATCAGCCAGCGATAACTGGTTTAACTCCAGCCACTGCTCGAAGTCAAACTGACCAGACTCAACAATCTCGAATATGTCGTGTTCTTTCCGTTTCATAGCTACAAATCATTATTTTTTATGAGTTTTATCAAACTCTTAGGCTACAGCACCACTAAAAGGTGCCTCTGGAATCCATGAATTAAACATAGTAGCAGTATAAAAATTTATTGGAAGTGAGAGTGGGGATATTTCAGGATTTGTCATTATTGGGGGC
>CATNCP010000065.1 GCA_950096615.1 uncultured Kangiella sp.
ACTGACAGCAGTTTTGCCAACAGAATTTAAAGGTATCACTATATGACAACTTATACATTAACACCGGGCGAGCTAACGCTTGCCGATTGTCGAGATATTTACTCGAAACCTTGTCAGATCGAACTCAACGCTGACTTTTACCCTGTCATCGATCGTTCAGCGCAAACGGTGGCAGATGTCGTAGAAAACAATGAAACGGTTTACGGCATTAATACGGGGTTCGGCTTACTCGCCTCGACTCGTATTCCACGCGAGAAGTTAGAACTGCTTCAAGAAAGCTTAGTACTTTCTCACGCAGCGGGTATTGGCGAATTACTGCCTGATAACGTGGTTCGTTTATTGATGGTGCTTAAGCTATCTAGCCTATCACAAGGCCACTCAGGCGTGCGTCGCGAGACTGTTGATGCGCTAATTAAACTGGTGAACCATGAAGTTTATCCATGTATCCCTGAAAAAGGCTCTGTCGGCGCGTCTGGCGATTTAGCACCTCTCGCTCACATGAGTTGCACGCTGATCGGCGTTGGCGAAGTTCGTCATAACGGCAAAATCATGAGTGCCGTCGAAGGCTTAAAAGCTGCCGGTCTAGAGCCATTAACGCTAGCTGCCAAAGAAGGCTTAGCGCTACTGAATGGTACACAATGTTCTACAGCGTTAGCGCTTGCTGGCTTATTCGGCGCAGAGAACAATTTCTCAGCTGCCATCGTTGCTGGCGGTTTAACGGTAGACGCAGTGCTAGGTTCGGTTGCGCCGTTTGATGCACGAATTCACGAAGTACGTGGCCACGATGGTCAAAAGAAAGTGGCTCTATCGTTACTTAACCTCATTAAAGGCAGTGAATTAAACGAATCTCACGAAGACTGCGATAAAGTTCAAGACCCTTACTCTTTACGTTGCCAACCTCAAGTCATGGGCGCTGCGCTTGACCACATGCGTTTCGCTGCTTCAGTGCTTCTAACAGAAGCTAATGCGGTTTCTGATAACCCGCTAGTCTTCCCAGAAGACGGTGACATTATTTCTGGTGGTAACTTCCACGCAGAGCCAGTTGCTATGTCATCTGATTTATTAGCTGTGGTTATTGCCGAAGTCGGTGCTATTGTCGAACGTCGTATTGCCCTTATGCTTGATAAACATCTAAGCGGCCTACCAGCTTTCTTGGTTGAAGACAGCGGCGTTAACTCAGGCTTTATGATTGCGCAGGTTACTGCTGCTGCACTAGCTTCAGAAAACAAAACTTTGGCGCACCCTGCTTCGGTAGATAGTTTGCCAACGTCGGCCAACCAAGAAGATCACGTTTCTATGGCTACTTTCGCGGCAAGACGTCTACGAGATATGAACTTCAACACTGCTGGCGTGATTGCGGTTGAGTTATTAAGTGCAGCGCAAGGTCTAGACTTCAGAGCGCCACTAAAAACCTCTGCAACACTGCAAAAAGCCTATGATGCGATTCGTGAAAAAGTTCCTTATTACGAAAAAGACCGTCACTTTGGCCCAGATATTGAAGCCATTCGTGAGTTAATCGACAGCGGCTTATTTAACCAGTTCGCTAAAGAGTTAGAGCTTCCTAGCTTATAAACTTAAAACTGTAATAAGCACAAAAAAGCGCCGTTTCGGCGCTTTTATCTTTTTAGTTAGCTCAACACTATTCTTTTGACTCAGGCTTTTCTTTCAAAAACATTTTATTTGAAGAGAGAAACCATAATAGTAATGCTATAACCGCAATAATCGTTATTTCCAACCAAAGTGGTATGGACAAAAACCTTCTAAGAAATAAGCCTGTTGCAAGTCCAAATAGGAATAATGTTAAAGTCTTCATGAGGTAGTCCTTCCCTGTGGTAATGTTATTGTTTTACGTCACAAATATTTATCTCAAAATACTATACAAATTGTAGATTAAGTAAAGTCCTTACATATAACTCTTATTAAAATACAAAAAAAGCGCCATTTAGGCGCTTTTCTATTAAACTTATTTAAAAACTCAAGAACTACATCCCTAAAGAAATCTCTGCAATTCTGCGGCGGGCTTTTTTCAATTGAGAAGTAAATTCGTCTTTTTGCAGCAAGTGTTTGTAGTTATCAGAACCGTATAGGTGATTCACCAGTTTCTTTTGGCGTTTAAACTCTTCTGGCAGATAATCAACGCCAACTTTACACCAAGCCATACCTTTCAGCCTTAACTGTTCGGGATGCCCTTCACCTTGAACAAACTTACAAATCGATACGATTTTATCAGCCATGTGATCATCAATATCAAGAACCTCTGCTTTCGCTACTGATGATGCAGCTAATAACAATACTCCAGCTAGGAACGGTTTAAACATTTTATCACTCTATTTGCTATATGGTTTATACCAATAACTGTTAGCCCATCCCTATGAAATTTTTTATCCTATTCTGTCTTCTTTTTAACAGTTATATCAAACTCGACTTCAACTTCATGCTTGACCCAGTCTGGATTCTTCCAAGCTCCTAGACCAAGGTCAAAATCGAGCCTGTTAATTGTAAAATTGCCTGACAGATTCAACAAGTCGACTAGTTCACGTATTTCTAATGTGAAGCTGTAAGGCTTTGTTATTCCTTTAATTTCAAGCTGCCCTTGGATCTCGTAAATACCGTCGGATACAGGCTTTATTGACTCTGACTTAAAGTAACTTCTAGGAGTGTTATCAATATCAAACCAGTTTCCTTTTTTGAGCTTTGTGTCACGTTTTTCACTGCCGCTTTCCAACGAACTTAGCTCGATCATCACGTTAATATTGCTATTCTCTAGAGCATTACTGTCAAAACTCGCTTCTACATCGTACTTTTTAAAGTGGCCTGTGAAGGCATTTTTTCGATTTTGGACACCGCTAAACTCAATCTTGCTCTTCTCGGCAATCACACCGCTGTATTCTTTAGCGATAAGAGATGGCGAACACACTAGCGTTATCAGTCCCAAGGAAATAATCAGTAAATGTCTTACATTAAACATACGTAAACCTATGTTGAAAAAATTTTGAACAACTTAACCCTTTTAAGCTACTCTGACGTTTATAGTGTTAGTACTTAAGAAACACAAGGGAAACTTTATGCGTATTAAACATAATTCACATAGCCTATTGGCATTCTTGATAACTGCCAGCTTAGGAGCAACCACCATGAGCCATGCGAAATCGAGCGAAGCCATCACTATTTATAGCAGCGCCCAACCAGGATCTATTTCACCTAACGTTTATCGTCCCGTTCCAGGACAACACCACGGTAATTACAATGTTCCTGGCTACGCGGTCATCAGAAGCACTCAAACTCACAACATCAAAACAGGCATTAACCGCCTCGAAGTTAACAATGTAGCAGCACTTTTAGACCCGACTACAGTAGCATTTCGCTCATTAACCGATCCTGAAGCCCATGTACTAGAGCAAAATTATCAATTTGACCTTGTGAGCCAGCAAAAACTGCTTCAACGTTACTTAGGAAAAACAATAACAGTTGAGCAAGTTCAAGGTGATGATATTAACCAGATTGAAGGTGAGCTGATCAGTGCAACAGGTGGCTTAGTCCTAAAGGACTCACGAGGAAGCATCCATAGCATCAGCAACTACAGCAATATTAAATTCCCACAGTTGCCTGGAGGACTGCGCACCAAGCCCACACTAATTTGGGATTTGAATGCGACCAAACCGGGAAAACATGATATCGAGCTGAGTTATCAGACAGAGGGCATGACTTGGTGGTCGGACTATAACGTGGTTTATAGTGAAGAAAGCGATAACTCAAACAGCTGTAACCTCGACTTGTCGGCTTGGGTCAGCATTATTAACCAGTCCGGCGCCAGCTTTGAAGAAGCAAAGTTGAAACTAATCGCTGGCGATGTCAATCGTGCTCAACCACAACAGCCGACAAGAGGCCGCGCGGTTTATGAGAAAATGGCATCAATGGCAGATAGTTCCGCTGGTTTTGAAGAAAAGGCTTTCTTCGAGTATCACCTGTATACCTTAGGGCGCCCTGCTACGCTTCCTGACAACTCAACAAAACAACTTGAACTCTTTCCTTCGGTCAGCTCGATTAGCTGCAACAAAGAGCTGGTGTTCGATGCCTCAAGTCAATATGGCTACGGTGGATTAAACACTAACCAAAACTATGGGCGTAATACTCAAGGCGATGTTAACGTTTACCTACGCTTTAACAACAGCGAAGACAACAACATGGGTATGCCTTTGCCTGCTGGGCGTATTCGCGTCAATCAGAAGGATTCTGACGGTAGTTTAGAGTTTATTGGTGAAGATATTATTGACCATACGCCAAAAGATGAAGATGTCTTAATCAAGATGGGCAATGCTTTCGACATTAAAGGTGAGCGCAAGCAAACGGACTATCGAGTCGATACTAAAGCTCGAACCATGAGCGAGAGCTTTGAAATCACCTTGAAGAACCATAAGCCAGAAGACGCCAAAGTTGTGATTCGTGAAACCTTATATCGTTGGTCTGAATGGGAGATTGGTCGCAAGTCACATGACTTTACCAAACAAGACGCTCGCCATATTCACTTCGACGTCGATATCCCAGCTAATGGGAAGAAAACAGTTACTTACACCGTCAACTACTCTTGGTAGTTTTTAGCGCTACAAAAAACTCATAAAAAAAACCGCGGCCTAGATACCAAGCCGCGGCTTTTTATTTACTTACCAAAAGCTATTCTGTTTTTGATTTATCACCCGCTTTAATAATAGAAATATTATCTAAGCTTA
>CATNCP010000066.1 GCA_950096615.1 uncultured Kangiella sp.
TGGGCCCATGCACGTCGTAAGTTTATGGAAGCAAAGAAAGGCGCGGGTAAAAAAGGCAGCGGCAAAGCAGACTGGGCACTCAATCACATCCAAAAACTCTATCGCATCGAAACTCAATTAAAAGATAAAACGGTGGAGGTGCGCTACCTTACCAGACAAGAAAAGAGCCTGCCGTTGCTCAACCAGCTCCATACATGGCTAGAGAAATCAGTACAACAAGTGCTACCGAAAACCAAATTAGGTGAAGCGATACAATACTGCTTGAACCAATGGGAAAAGCTTGCACGCTACACACTCGATGGATTACTGAATATCGATAACAATCGCGCTGAGCGCGCGATTAAACCGTTCGTGATAGGCAGAAAAAACTGGCTGTTTAGCCAGACCGCTACCGGCGCCAATGCCAGCGCCATCCTCTACAGCATCATCGAAACCGCAAAAGCCAACGACCTCAATGTGTTCGAGTATGTGATGTCTTGCCTTGATGAACTCAGTCGGCCCAACGCCGATATCGAGCAACTTCTACCATGGCACTTTGCTAAGCGCTAGGTGGGATTAGCGGACGTTTACGGTCAATCAAAGTTGGGACATCTAATCATTATTTGCTAGCGCAACTTACAAAAAAAGGGGCTGTTAAGCCTAATGCCGATCAGTTAAGAAATATTTTAGCGATCGGTTGACCGATCTTTTATAGATGTAAAAATCCGATGAGCACTCGCCATCGGATTTTTTTATGGATATCAAAACAGCGTTAGATACTGCTTTCAATGCCAGTACCCAGTTTCACTCATTCGAAAAACTCTCAACTTTCTTAGACTCTTCAATTATCGACGAAGCCTTTGTTGAAGCAGGTGTGGCAACCGTTAGAAAGCGCCGTTTACCGCTTGAGTCGGTAATGTGGTGTGTCATGGGAATGAGTCTTTTTAGGCAAGAATCAGTGTGGAATATTGCTACTAAGATGGATATTGCATTGCCCGGTAAAGCACCGCTCGTAGCGCCAAGCGCTATGGTTCAAGCGCGTCAGCGCTTGGGAACTGAGGCCGTTGAGCAGTCTTTTAAAAAGATGGCGAAACATTGGTATCAACAGAATGAATTCGAAAGATGGAACGGCCTGAATTTACTTGGTGTCGATGGTGTCGTATGGCGAACAGCTGATACTGCGGAGAACCGAGAAAAATATGGCTCTGGCAGCACACAATATGGTGATACAGCCTTTCCTCAGATTCGCATGGTCTGCCAGATGGAACTGACAAGTCATCAACTTGTAAACAGTGCGTTCGATAAATATAAGTCTAACGAAATGGTGCTAGCCGAGCAGCTAATTGAAGATACGCCTAATCACTCGCTCACTATGTTTGACCGTGGTTTTTATTCGTTGGGCTTACTCCACCAATGGCATAGTGAGGGACAAGAAAGACACTGGATGATACCCGCGAGAAAAGGGCTCCAGCTTGATGTATTAGAGAGCTATAGCCGCGTTGATAAGCGGGTGAAACTAACAACCACACCTCAAGCGAGAAAGAAATTCCCCACGCTTCCCGATGAGATTGAAGCGCGACTCATTACGAAGAAAATTCGAGGAAAAGAGTGTCGAATTCTTACATCTCTTACCGATGTCATGCGCTATCCCAGTGACGAGATTGTAGACTTATACAGCCATCGCTGGGAAATTGAATTAGGGTACCGAGAGATGAAGCAGACGCTATTGAATAGTGAATACACGCTTCGGAGTAAGCGGCCTGATATGGTTGAGCAGGAGTTATGGGGATTACTGCTGGCTTATAACCTGATACGAGTGGCAATGACTGAAGCTGCACTGCGCAAAGGTATCTGGCCTAATCAGCTAAGCTTCAGCGGGTGTTCTAGCGCAGTGATTGCATTCCTTCTAACAACGGGGCTTACAAGCCCCGGGAAGCTGCCCGTGTTGTATGAAAATCTTATCAATCAGCTGACTTACTACGAGCTACCGACACGCCGAGAAGACAGGTTATATCCGCGATGTGTTAAACCTAAACCGGGTAAGTACCCCGCTAAAAAGAAAAATGCCAGTCAGCTTAACTGACTGGCATTAGGCTGTTAAGCCCCTTTATAATTATTCAAATGTAAGCGTCTGGCAACTTCACGTTTCACCTGAACAAACTTGTTGCTTGTTCGCTGTAACCGAATATCACGACGCTTGGTGTAGTAAGTTTGAACATTATTCTGCTGTTGGCGACAAAACGCCACTGCGGTGAGCCCGCTTTGCTTTCGCTGCTCGAATAAGTTGAGCCAGTCTTGGATGTCTCTTCGTTGATATTGCGGCATGGTCATTCTCCTTAACAAAAAGAGAACACCATGCCGTAGCTAATTTATGAATTGAATGTGGGGATTACCGGACGCTCACGTTTCTTCTCGAGTTAAAGAGCCTCTAAAAACACTCATTTAACAAGTAGTAGCTACACTAAGCGTGCAGCTACTGATTTATTTCGACATCTCCATTGTCTCCAGCTTATTAGAAATCTCATCAATTTCGTGGTGTTAAATTTGGGGTAGAGGTCATTTTTAATCATTCGCGCTGAATACCAACTCAATTTTTTCAAGAACTATCCCTTTGTTATTTTTCGCGTTTGCATTGATGTTAAACAAATCAAACCAAGAAGTACCCAAGTCCGAAAGAGCTATGTAACTATAAGCTTCTCCAGGCTGGAATGTCGTTATTTCATACGGTTCTATTGATGTTTCAGTCATTCCGAACCAAGTACCACCGTTTATTCGTCTTCCTTCAAAATCAACGCTGATGTTAGGAGTAAATACATACTTACCACTATCATAATTTTTCCAGGTTAACTTCACTAGCGCATTTTGGGGAGCCTCTATACCCGTACCTTTAACGCCTTGATAATTATAGTTACGGTTGTCGCCATGAAGAATTGTTAGTCCACTTTCGTGAAAGCCAGTGTATGTATCCATAAAGATTTCAGAGAACGCTTCATGTAGATTATCTTGTGAGATGCTTGGGCTAAGACTAGTAAAATCAGCGATTAATATGTCAGAGGAAAGTTTCGCTTCAGTTTCAGCTTTTGAGAAGCTAATAGGAGGACGACATGTATCTGACAAACTAAACTGAGAACTAACAAGCTCGATTTTTTCAAGAAGCAGCGTTTTGTTGTTAGAAAAGTTACTGTTTATATTTATCAGCGAAGCATAGATATATTCATTTACGTCATGTTCTGTAACTGCTATTTCATTACTGTTCACGGTTGTAACTGGCATGGTTTTCCAGCTATCAGTTTTACTAAGGTTGTAGCGGCTTTCTTCAGTAAAAGATACACGTGGGTGAAATGTTGCGGGGCTGTCGCCTATATTTTTCCAAGTGAGTCTAACTTTATCACCTTTATCAAGCTGAATCCCTGCCCCTGAAATTCCTTGATAGTTATATTGAGAGTTTGAACCTACAAGTGTTGTCATACCGCTTAAGTGAAAGCCAGTATAGATATCATTAAATACAGTGTCGTAGTGTACAGTTGGCAAATAAGAGTCAGAAAAAGCAACAACAGTTTTGCATTGAGAAACAAGTAATTGATCTTCAGTAACCACATCTAGTTGAACTTGAATATCAGTACTTTGACCAATTTCATCCATCGCAGTCAAAGTGATAACATCGGACTTAGGTTGAGACGCAACACCTATGATTTTGGTCCCATCTATGCTTAGTCCGTCAGGCAGTCCTAAAGCTTGAAGCTGATATGTACCCTTACCTCCTTCAACGTTTATTTCCTGTTCATAGTTGTAACCAACAACAGGTTGCTGGATTTCATCAGTTTTTATAGTAAGGGGGTAGTCAACTTCCATTATTTGGTAGTCGATTGATTTAACAAGATCACGCTTTCTGAGTATGCCAACACCAGGCACATCTACAGTAACATTATCTTCTTCAAAGTAACGACCTTCGGCGCGTTCAGTTACATCTCGGACGGCAAAATAGATATTGGTGCCAGGCTCAATATAGTCGATATGTTCACTTTGGAGCTGCAATGCAGCCCAAATTAAATTATAACCATTTGTAGGTTTGTGAATGAGGCTATCGCTATTTGACTTACTGCGATCAAAGTTAGTTACGACTTCGGTTTTAAAAGCAGAATCGAAATTGCTATTATCAATCGGATCGAACGAATACCTAACCTCATAAGTTGCTTCGCAATC
>CATNCP010000067.1 GCA_950096615.1 uncultured Kangiella sp.
GCCCTGAGTAAAGTGAACGTGTGTCGAGTTCGTTATAATCGTCTATATCAAAGGTTTTCGTTAACTGACCTCTTGCGGTGGCATCGATCAGTAAATAGGTGTAAGTATCATCTTTAAATAATTGTTCTTTTAGGGCTGGGTTAATCCAAGGCTGTTGCCAAGATGGCTTTGTTGGATCTCGTTCTAGGCTGGCGTCATATTTCGCAATGTTTAAGTATGAGGGGCCTTCCGAGTTGATGTTTTTATTGTCTGATTGAATCGGTTCTAGCTCACTCAGTGCGAAGCCTTGTCGCGCGGAGTCAGCAGCAAGTTTGATACTCTGTTGATCGTAATGGTCCATGCGGTCAAGGTGGTCTTGTATCAACCTACTGTACTCAATGGATTCAAGGGAGAGTGACTGATTTGCAGCCAGAGCATGAATCCGGCGATGGAGATCAACTTCATCGCTCGCATTGCAGGCAATCTGAATCGAGTATTTTTTTATGATGCCATTTGGGTCTGAATGATTGACTAAACAACGGCTAATCCATGTATATTCTTGACGCAAGACTTCCCTCTATCGTGCAGATTCTTAACCCAGTTATTTTATCCGCAGAGTTCTGCGCTGTTAATTAAAGAACGAATGACTTTTATAGAGTGTGAGCAATATCACACATCTCAAAAATATCTGATATTGTTTCTATGTTATTGCAGCCGAACTATGCTTCAAGAACTTTTGTCTTATTTCCCAGCAACTTGGAAAAGACCTGTTGTGCTGTTTCTGCATCTGAGCTGGTGTAAAAAAGATCCCGTTGGTGTGGCTCGTTATTAAACAAGTCATGGGTGGCGAGTACGCGGGTGAGCTGAAGGGATACAGCATCAGCAGTGTCCAATAATTTCAAGGGAGCTGCGCCAGCGGCTTTTTTGATGCTTTTTGCGAGGAAAGGGTAGTGGGTACAACCTAAAACGAGAGTGTCGACCTTGTAGTTAAGGAAAGGCTGCAAGTAATCACTGATGAGTTGCATGGTTTTAGGGCTATCTAAGTCGCCAGCTTCAACTTGTTCTACGAAACCATGACAGGCTACTTGGTGAATAGAAACGTCTCTGGCGAATTGCGCAACTAAACGCTGGTAACGGACGCTATCCAAGGTGTTTTCGGTGGCGAAAACGCCAATATGCCCTGTCCGAGTTAGAGAGGCTGCGGGCTTTATTGCAGGTTCGATAGCGATTATTGGTAAGTCATATTCTGTTCTTAACCAGTCAGCCATAAGCGCGGTTGCCGTGTTGCATGCGATGACCATAGCTTTGGCGTTGTGTTGCAAAAAAAACTCAGCGATATGCTGGCAGCGTTTATGCAAACTTTCCTTGGGTAATTTGCCATAAGGCGCATAGGCAGAGTCTGCAAAATAGACGATGTTCTCGTTCGGTAAATGCTTACGAATAGCTTGATATACCGAGAGGCCACCAACACCTGAATCAAAAACACCAATAGGATTGTTCGTCATAAATGTTCTCAATTAGCTGATGACGGCGGGTAGCCAGTTTGATAGTTGTGGCCAAAATGCGATTAACGCAAGAACAATAGCCTGAATGCCGATAAACGGAATAACACCACGATAAATTTGTGCGGTTCTAATCTCTTTGGGCGCTACGCCTCGAAGGTAGAACAGCGCGAAACCAAAGGGCGGCGTTAGGAATGATGTCTGAAGGTTAATGGCGATAAGTACGCCAAGCCAAATCGGATCGGCCCCCATCATCAACAAAACCGGACCAATGATTGGAACCACGACAAAAGTGATTTCGATAAAGTCGAGAATAAAGCCGAGTAAGAACATCACCACCATGACGATCAATAGTGCCGTGAACAAGCCACCTGGCAATTCTGTGAAGAAGTGACGAATCATTTCATCGCCACCATACATACGGAATACTAATGAGAAAATTGAAGCGCCAATTAGGATCAAGAAAACCATACTGGTGGTCTTAACGGTCGACCTCATGACGTCTTGTAGCCGCTGGAGAGTCAGTTGCTTTCTCATCAGCGCTAGCAAGATAGCACCAAAAGCACCGATAGCCGCCGCTTCCGTTGGGGTCGCAATCCCGTAGAGGATTGAGCCAAGAACGGCGACGATCAGAATCAGCGGTAACGATAGACTTTTAATGGCGCGGAAGATGGCTTGTTTTAGCTCGGCTTCGTCAATTTCCATGGCCGGCGCATCTTTCGGACGACGCCAAGCGACAAATGCTATGTAAAGCATGTAGCCAACAACCAGCATCATGCCAGGAATCACGGCGCCCATGAATAAGTCACCGATAGAGGCGACTTGCTCGGTTTCAAGGCCTTGGCTCTTTGCTTCGGTCATGGCGTTAGCTAATACATCACCCAGTAAAACTAAAACGATAGAAGGGGGAATAATTTGGCCTAAGGTTCCGGAAGCGCAAATCACACCGGTAGCCAGTTCCGGTTTGTAGCCACGCTTTAACATTGCAGGAAGGGACAATAGCCCCATGGTGACGACGGTCGCACCAACAATGCCGGTGCTGGCGGCCAACAGCATGCCAACGATGGTGACGGCAAAACCCATGCCACCGCGCAGTTTGCCGAAGAGTGTTGCCATCGACTCTAATAGATCTTCTGCGATTTTGGTTCGCTCCAGCATCAGCCCCATGAATATAAACAGCGGGACTGCAATTAAGGTGCTGCGATCCATGATTTTAAAGAGTCGGCCTGCCATGAAGTTCAACTGCACGGGCTCTAATAAGCCGGTCATGGCCCCTATGGCGACAAAAATTAAAGAGGTTCCAGCTAGCGAGAAAGCGACTGGATAACCCCACAGCAAAACCCCACAAACGGCTAGGAATAAAAGGAGCGGCATTAACTCAAACATGGCCATGCTCCTCTAGCTCGTGTGCTTCAGGTGCAATAAAATCAGGCGGACTAGACCAGCCTGCAAGGAATATCATGCACTTCATTGAGTCAGAAAGGCCTTGCAGGATAAGCGCTAGAGGCATGGCTAACAGTAATGTTTTAAGAGCATACATGAGAGGGATGCCGCCGGGCTGGTTGGAGCCTTCGTTGAGCGCCCAACTAAAAGCCACATAATCTTTGCAGTAGATAAAGATAAAAACACAAACAGGTAATAACAGACATAAAAACCCAACGATATTAACAACAGCTTTCTTCTTAGGAGAAAAGTTCTGATAAAACACATCAACCCGGACGTGGTCATTGTGCTTGAGCGCATAGGCCGCACCTAGCATGAAGACGATGGCATGCATGTAAGTAACGGACTCTTGAAGTGCAATAGCGCTTAGATCGAACCAGTTACGAAGAACCAGAACTAAAACAACGGTTATTACCATGAATAAAGTCAGCCAAGCAATGAGCCGCCCCATCCATTCGGTAAAACAGTCTAGAAGTCTCGTTAAAGTGAGCGTCGTTGATTTTAGCATTATGACTCTTTTGTACTCTGCTCTTATGTTGCTCCATAAGTTATCCACAGCGAAGTTATAGTGTAAACTCACTGTTAGTTAAAGTGCAGCCTTTATTTGGCTCGATAACCTATTGAATTGTATGGATTTAAAATTCTGTTTTCGCTCCCCAAAGCAAAAACTTTCTATTTTTTACTGAGCTTGTCATATTAGTAAAAACTTTTTCACAAAGTTATCCACAGAAAATGGAGTGCTGTGGAAAAAATAATCAAACACAGAAAAGCAAAGATACTGTAAATTATG
>CATNCP010000068.1 GCA_950096615.1 uncultured Kangiella sp.
AAGGAAAAGCGTTCGAGCAATAGGGTTCTACCAAGCCCTATACTCAAAGCCGCGGAGTCAAATCCGCGGCTTTTTTATTTCTACTCTCCTACATGTATGGCATTACGTCTTTTAGCCGACAAAATAATCAACCCTAGCCAGTCATTCCAATATTCTATAGCCGAGATAATTACACTCTAGCCGGCGTTCTTACAGAAACGGTCAACGACAATAGTTGCTATGCTTTTAGCTCGAATAAACGACACATGACATTGAGTGAGGTTGGCTATGAGCAGAGTTGATTGCGTGATTAAAGGTTGGGAGCTGGTGACTTTTAACAGCGAAGAAGTCTTATACAAAATCGTCAGAAGAATTATTGTTGCGGACTATAACAGGCCTTTCGAACCAGGTTTCTGGGTATGCAGCACTCCAACCATTTACACGGATATGGAGCAATGCATCGTTCAAACTAAAAACACGGTTTATAAGTTGATGGGCAATGGTGAGTTCCACGAAACCGACAACTTGATGGTACATACCCACCTATGCAGCGGTTTGGACTTCACCCAAGCAATGTGGGCTATTGCTCTGGAGACAAAAATAGAGTTAGGGAGCGAGGATGAAGACTAACTTCAATCCTAAACGCTCCGTTAAAAAACAGGATGTATATTAATTGATGAAGCCTCACAACGTATCAGTCGTGAGGCAGCCAAAGGCTTGAATGTTGGAACCAATAAGTACTCTGATTTATAGCTGCGGAGCTTCTGCACCTCAAATTCTCGTTTTCTATCAAGATGTTGATACCAAGAGTAACTTGAGGCTTGAAGTGCAGAACTAAAATGTACTCTGCCCCTGACGGATCCCCACGAATTTGTTAAAGCTCATAGTACAGCTTTTCTTTGACTATGGAAATTGCTTCCAGCCAAGCTTTATTCGAGACTTTGAGCCTTACGTCATTAATGATTTGTAGGGCGAGATATTGGAACGATAGCACCCTTCAGTTCTTAACGGTGTTTCGTCTTGGATTTAGTGTAATACAGATGGCAAGAAAGCGGATTGTTCATAGCGATTTCTGTGCCTTTAATGCTTTTAACTCGTGTGTTAGCCTCAGAATAGAGCATGTTGCATTTAATCCAAGCGTCACTCCTTTTCACCATAATATTGCCCCTGAGTCGGCCAACCCAATACCAGCCCAAAGACTCAACAGCCGTGAACCAAGGCACTAAAAATCCCGCATCCGTAATAATGATGGGTTTACAGTTGGAGGGGAGTAACTCAGATAGCTTATGCAAAAACTGATGCTGAACGTTACGTCCACCATACTCCTTCAGTGCATGAACTCTCTCATAGAGTGTGATACTTCGACCATCAAATACGAGCGATGCCCTTAACACGATAAAAGCTCGATCCTCAGTTAAGTCTGACCAATCAATTAAAATTCTAGGGTGCTTATGTTTGATGAGTTGATGGCAAATAGCCCGATAAAACCGTGAGCTTTCTTGCTGTAAGCGGTGATTGCCTACCAATCGATCACTCTGTTTAATAGCATGCTTCGTCAAACACTGTCGCCTGCTTGAACGACCTAATCCGGTGACAGACAAGCACTGACCATGAAGTAAAGAGTCAACGTTGGTAGCCAGAGCCTTTAATCGTGATTTATGGCAGTTTAGGGCAGATTTTTCTAGCAAATTATGCAATACTTTTTCAACATTCATAGCGTTTCCTGTGTAAGGTTTGTTTGGCGATAGATCTGATCACAAAACGCTATGAATGTTCCTTAACTTCATGAATTATTTATTATTTTTTTGGGGATTCCTCAGACTCTGCCCCCAATTATTCACCAATTATTTCCTTGAGCAACAAACGATGCGTTATAACGCACCCTACGCTTGCTACGTTTGCTTATCCCCGTAATCAGATTTCAGCGGTATAATTTTTCCCAGTATATACGGCAATGTCGCTAATAACGTCTTCCAGTCGTCCTGAGAGTTCTTTAAAGTTTTTTGCTTCTTTTAGCAGTTTTAAAGCTACATCTTCTGATAGTTCACCATGTAATCTAGCAATATGCCCAAGACACAATAGTGCGGTAGCCTTGACATCAACATCATTCGAGTTGAAAACATCAATACAAGCAGATTCAGATAGCAACCGTTCAGACTCATTATGAATATAGTTTATTAACATTTTGCTTACTACTTTCCCATCAGATTCTTTTAAAGCTCTCTGAAGCTCTTCAAAAGATACTTTAGTAATCTCTTCATATCTTAAATTCATTACTTAATCTTTCCCCTCTTATTAACTAAATTTGCAGCTCTTAACGCAGCTTGTTGTGCATTACTCAATTGAGACCACACTCTAACATGACCATGATATATTCCTGTTCCAGGATGTGTTTCATCAAAGATAATAATTTCATTATTCTTTTTGTCTACAGCCAACCGTCTGGAAGTATTCTGGTTTAGCCTTATCGATCTTGATAAAGCAGATTGCCCGTTAGTAGGAGAAGCACTTACCTTTCCTTTTGAGTTGCTAGAAGCGTTAATATGATGCTTTGGTGATGCTTCATATTTAAGATCTGACGTATCATCTTCACCAAATGGGTCATCATCATCCGGCCCTGTAGGTGGCGTTGCAGGTGTAGATACAGGCTTCGCTTCATCAGGGATATCATTTAATACTTCGTTTAATTTATCTAATCCATCAGCGCTATCGTCATCGTCAACGGAGCACAACCCTCCTAACATAGCAACACCTACCGCTGGCCCAATAGCTCTTTTCCCCGCTTTCTTAGCTGCCTCCCTAGCGGCTTTGGCTGCTAAACCCCCAGCGGCTTGCTGACCTGCGCCACTACATAAAGCCGCAGCTTGAGGGGTTGCAGTACAACTGGTTGGAAACAAGCCATTAGGATCAAAAAGATTGATTGGATTATTTAATACATACCCGTAGGTATTGATGCCACCGTTGAGGCCTATCGGATCGGATTGCAGGTAGCGCTCGATTTCGGGGTCGTAGTCTCGGAAGTAGTTGTAAACTGAATGAAGGGATCAACGCTAAGGAACCGTCCTAAGTTGTAATCATAGGCACGTCCATTCATATGAATGAGAAAACATGTAACTTTGATTGCTTAAGAAAAAAATGGATAAAATAAGGGAATAATTTACGGACACAAAAAAACCGCTAAGCGTACTTAGCGGTTTTTTGCTCCCCGAGGGGATAAATATGGTGGGTTGCACAGGAATCGAACCTGTGACCACCTGATTAAAAGTCAGATGCTCTACCGACTGAGCTAGCAA